>JADJCA010000029.1 GCA_016703425.1 Myxococcales bacterium | reverse complement strand
GCACGATGGCCCCGTTCGCCGCCGCCACGACGACGTCTTCGTTGCCGATGCTGAGCACGAGGCCGACGCCCGTCAGCCCCGTGACGAAACCTCCAACATGGAACGTCGTGCTCGCGCCGTCGGGAGCCGCCGCGTCGTCCGGCTCGGCGGCGCCGTCGCCCTCGTTCACCTTCGCGCCGTCGGCGTTGCCTGCGGTGGACGCATCGCCCGCGGGCTCGCCGATGGGCGACCGATTCTCCGCTCCGCACGCGACCGCCATTGTCACGGCGAGGAGACACCCCATGAGAATTAGAGAGCGAGCGCTGCTCATTGGGCCTTCCATGGCCGAGGTGCGCGCGCCGCGCAATAGCGGCGTGTTTTTCCGAGGCCTTTTTCCGCGGCCCCGCCCCCGCGCGACGGGCCGCCTTTCCTCGCTACTTGGGCGCGGTGAACTCGACGCTGAAGCCGAGTTGCCCCAATCGGCGCGCCTCAAGGCATGCCGGCGACGCTGGCTCGACGATGCGGCAGCCGTCGGGGCGAACATCGTAGATGGCGCACGGGTAAGCGCCCGGTGTCGAGAGGTCGAGTGCGGCGCAGCGCTCGCCGTCGTTTTTCACGAACCGAAAGTAGGGCGGGCGCCGAAACATTTCCGTGTAGACCGCAAGGTGTCGAGCGCCCATCCGCTCCTCGTCGACGCGGCGCAGGCTCACGGTCTCGGGACCGTGATGGCAACAGCGACCGCAGGTCACGCAGTCAGAGCCGTCGGCGGCGGGCGGGTCGAGGAGCGGAGCGAGCGGCACGCCTCTCTATAGCAGCGCGGGAAAGCGCTTGCCGCGTGGCGCGTCGCGACGGTGAGCCGCGCGGCTCTAGAAAATTCCAACGCCGCGCCGAGACGCTGCGACTTTGTGCCGCGTCCTCGTCGCAGGTGTTCGGAAACTTGTCCCTTCGTCGACCGATGCCGTACCGGCGAGAGGAAGGGAGGTCCAACCATGGACTCGACGCGCTTCTTCTCGCTCTCTTTCGTTGCCTTCGCACTCGCTTCCGTCGGTTGCGCAAAAAAGCCCGCCTTGCCGGAGGCCCTCGAGACCACCGGCGCGCGCCTGCCAAGGCCGAGCGTCCACGTCGACCGCGAGCTCGCGCGGCTCTGCAAGATCACCTTCGGAAACGTCGAGAAGGCACCGAAGTTCAACTTTGATGACGCGACGCTCCTCCCGGAAGACCGTGACGTCCTCGTTCAAGTCGCGCGCTGCGTCACCACGGGCCCCCTGGCCGGACGAGGCCTCTCGCTCGTGGGTCGCGCCGACCCCCGCGGCGAGCTCGAATACAACCTCGTGCTCGGCGAGCACCGGGCCGACGGCGTGGGCAGCTACCTGGCCCTCTTGGGCGTCGAACAAGCGAAGCTGGCGAAGACCTCGCGCGGCGAGCTCGACGCCGAAGGCACGGACGAAGACGGCTGGCATCGCGACCGGCGCGTCGACATCACGCTGGCGCCGCGCGCCAAAGCGGCGACGGCGACGGGCGACGCGACGAGCGACGTCGTCGCCCAGGCCCCGCGCTGAACCGCGCCTAGACGGGGCAGCCACGGCGCGACAGACAACCGGCGCCGCTGGCCGTTTCCCGCGACCTCTACTATGTACGGGGCGAGGTCGCCCGGTGACATCCCGTTTTGAGCCAAAACCCCCGTGGCTGAAGGTCCGTGCTCCCGGCGGCGAGAGCTACGCGCACCTCAAGGACACGTTTCGCGCGCTCGACCTGCACACGGTTTGCGAAGAGGCGCGTTGCCCGAACATCGGCGAGTGCTGGACCGAGGGCACGGCGACGGTGATGCTCCTCGGCGACGTGTGCACGCGTGGCTGCCGATTCTGCGCCGTCACGAGCGGCGACCCGCGCGGCGCCGTCGACGTTCGTGAGCCCGAGCACGTGGCGCGCGCCCTCTCGCGCATGGAGCTCCAGTACGTCGTCCTGACGATGGTCGACCGCGACGATCTCCTCGACGGCGGCGCGTCGCACGTTGCGCGCACCGTGACGCGTCTGAAGGAGCTTCGTCCCGACATGCTCGTCGAGACCCTCCTCGGCGACTTCGGCGGCCACCTCGACTACGTCGACACCACGGTCGACGCGCGGCCCGACGTCTGGGCCCACAACATCGAGGTGACCGAGCGCCTCCAACGAAAGATCCGCGACGCTCGCTGCAGCTACGCTCAGTCGCTCGGGGTGCTGGCCCGCGTGAAGGCGCGCGATCCGAAGCGCGTCACCAAGTCGAGCATCATGGTCGGCATCGGCGAGACCGACGCTGAGGTCGAACAGACCTTGCGCGACCTGCGAAGCGCCGGCGTCGACATCGTCACTCTGGGTCAATACCTGCGCCCTACACCAAAACACGCACCGGTGGATCGTTTCGTCACGCCGGAGGCGTTCGCTCGTTTCGCCGAACTCGCGCGCGGCAGGGGATTTCTGTACGCGGCGAGCGGTCCCCTCGTGCGCAGCTCGTACAAGGCCGCCGAGGTCTTCGTTCGGAGCTTTCTCGTGCCGGGCGACGAGACCGCCGCGAAGGCGCACATGGACGAGCGGCTCGCCGACGCGCGGCGCGCGGCCAGCGCCCAGGGGGAGGCCCCCAACGGCGCACCACGCTCGACCAGCGAGCTGGCGGCGAGAGCCGCCGCGGCGCTCCTGATGCCCGCCTCCCAGCTCGTCCGGCGATAGCGATGGCGTCCGACTCGACGACGAGGCCCGAACGTCTCTATGGCGCGGGCGTCGTCGCGTCGCTCCTCGTCCTGACGCTGTGTGCCGTCGACGCGCGCGCGCGCCGGACGAGGGCCCACAAGGACGAGCCCGCCGTCCTTGCCGTCGCCGCGCACCTCGCGTCGCCCGACGTGGCCATCTCCAACGGTGCGCGCTGGCTGCGCGCACCGAGCGTCGAAGAGCCCGGGGCCGCGCAGGCCGACGGCCCCGCGTTCCCCGATCCCGATCCCGCCGGCGGCGCGCTCTCGCCGCCGCGGGCCGCCTACGGCGAGGGCCTCTCACGAACCGCGGAGCCGAAGACGCGATGACCACCTCGCCGCCCAAGGAGCGCTCGCTCGCGGCGACGCGCTCGCTCGTGGCCTTCGCAAGCGGCGCGCTGGCGCGCAAGCGCGGCAAGACGCTCGCGCTCGGCGCGGCGCTAGCGCTGACGGTCACCATGGCGGCGGCGATCTTGTTTCTCACCGATTCGTTGCGCGCTGCCGCCGCTCGCGTACGCGGCGCTGCGCCCGATCTCGTTGTGCAGCGCCTCGTCGCGGGGCGTCCGGCGACGCTCGACGCGACCGTCGCCGCCGAGCTCGTCCGCATCGAGGCGGTCAAGAACGTCGAGCCACGAGTCTGGGGGTACATCTTCGTGCCGGCCATCGCGGCCAACGTCGTGGTCATCGGCGACACGCGTGAGAAAGCCGCCCTCGACGTGGCGAGCGGCGCGCTCTCTGAAGGGCGCCCCCTCGGCGGCCCCTCGGAGGCGGTCCTCGGCGCCTCGCTGGCGCGAACGCTCGGCCTCACCGTCGGCGACACGCTCCGCTTGCCGCCGGCCGGCGCGCGCCCGATGCCCCCGCTCAAGATCGTCGGCACCTTCGCGTCGAGCGTCGAGGTCTACGCGTCCGACGTGATGCTCGTCGGCGAGTCCGACGCGCGCGCACTCTTTGGCCTCGCGAAGGGCGACGCGACCGACCTCGCCGTGACGCTGACGAACCCCGCCGAGGCCCGCGTGGTCGCGCAGGCGATCCTGGAGAAGGTCGACGGCGGCCGCGTCGTTGACCGCGCGCTCATGGCGAGGACCCACGAGCTCGCCTTCGGACGACGAAGCGGCCTGGCCCTGGCGGCCATCTTGCCCGCGCTGATCGCCCTCTTGATCCTCGCCTGGGAGCGGCTCACCAACCTCGGCGCCGAGGAGCGTCGCGAGGTCGCGATCCTCAAGGCCGTCGGCTTCTCCACCGGCGACGTCATCACGGTGAAGATGGCCGAGTCGCTGCTGGTGAGCCTCGTGGCGACAGCGGGCGGCATCGCCCTCGCGTATGCGTGGATCTTTCTGCTGGGCGCGCCGGGGCTTCGGGCCGCCATCGCCGGCTTCGGTGTGCTCTCTGGCGACGTCGCGCTCGTCCCCGAGGTCGACCTGGCCCAGCTCTTCGGCCTCACGCTCGGCATCGTAGGTCCGTTCGTCGCGCTCAGCGTCCTTCCCGCGTGGCGCACGGCCATGGTCGACCCGATGGATGGCATGCGCGGCTGACAATGCGGGCGCGGGGGCGCTTTTTTCGGCATACTCGGTCCCGATGCCTGCTTCCCAAAGCCGCGGTCCCGTCAATCGCGCGGCCGCCGCCGACGCCATCGAAGCGTTCTTGAGAGCGCTCGGCCTCGACCCAGCGGCGACGGAGCTCGCGGGCACCGGCGCCCGAGTCGCTTCGGCCTTCGACGATGACCTGTGCGCGGGCTACGGCGTCGATGCGGTCGCGCTCCTCTCGGCGAGCGCCGTCGCGGGCAGCACCGACCTCGTCTTCGTGCGCGACATCGCGGTGGCGGTGACGTGTCCGCATCACCTCATGCCGGCCAGCGGCTCTTGCGACGTCGTGTTCGCACCGGGAGCCATGCTCGTCGGCGTCGGCACCATCGCGCGGATCGTCAGCGAGCTCGGCCGGCGGCTCGTCTTGCAGGAGGCGCTTGGTGAGGAGATCGCGGGGGCCATCCACGAGGCGCTGGCGCCTCGCTTCTCGGCGTGCCGTCTTCGGCTCTCGCACGCGTGCATGATCGCTCGCGGGGAACGGGCCCACGGCACGCGCGTCGAGACGCTCGCCGTCCGCGGTGCGATCACCGGCGAGGGCGCCGCGCAGCTCTTCGGCGCGAGGGAGCCGTGAGCCGCGGTGTCGCCGTCGTCACCGGGGCGGGGCGGGGCATCGGCCGGGCGACGGCGCTGGCCTTCGCGGGCCGCGGACTCGATGTCGCGTTGCTCGGGCGGACCAAAGAGTCGCTGGAGCTCGTCGCCGAGGCGTGCTCCGCGCGCGGCGTGAGCGCCCAGTCCTTCGTGTGTGACGTTGCGCGGTCGGCGTCGGTGACCGACGCCGCGACTCGCGTGGTGACCCGCATGGGTGCACCGGCCGTCGTCGTCAACAACGCCGGCATCGTCAAGCGGGGCCTCGTGCACGAAACGAGCGAAGAAGACTTTCGCGCCGTCTTGGACGCGAACCTCGTGGGTGCGTTCTTGGTCACGCGAGCCTTCTTGCCGACGATGTTGGCGGCGCGGACGGGCCGCGTCGTGATGGTCTCGAGCATCTCGGCGACGTTGGGCACGGCGCGGCAAGCGTCCTATTGTGCGTCGAAGTGGGGCCTCCACGGCTTCATGAAATCGCTCGCTGAAGAGCTACGCGGAACGGGCCTCATAACGCTCGCGGTGGTGCCCGGGTCGGTCGACACCGACATGCTGGTCGGCAGCGGATTTCCCGCAAAAATGTCGGCGGAAGACGTAGCCGCGAGCATCGTCTACGCGGGCCTCGACGCGCCCGTCGCCATGAACGGTAGCGCCCTCGAGATGTTCGGTTAACGGCACGCGAGGACGGACGGAGCCGCGGCGCTCCGTCTCATTTCGGGCCAGACGCCGACGATGTTGTGAAAGGCGGCTGGGGGAGCGATGGCGGCGTGTACTCTAGGGCTCCGCATGACCTCGCGCCGCGTCACCTCCGAGCCTGCCCCGCCGACCCATCGGCTCCGCGACGCGCTTTCGGAGCTGCCGCTCTTTCCGTTGCCGGACGTCGTCCTCTACCCCGGCGTGCTCTTGCCGCTTCACGTCTTCGAACCGCGCTACCGCACCATGTTGCGCGACGTGATGCGGAGCCACGGCGCGTTAGCGGTGGTGCAGATTTCCCCAACCGCGAACGAGGGCGGGCTCGATGCAGCGGACCGGAAGCCGGAGCTCGCCACGGTGGCGGGCGCAGGGCTCGTCCTCGAGCAGGAGGTGCTCGCCGACGGTCGCTCGAACATCGTGATCCAGGGCGTGGCGCGCGTCTCCCTCGCGGAGCTTCCCATGGAGGGACCGTACCGGCGCGCGAAGGCGACGCTCCTCGAAGAGCCGCCGAGCCTTGTCTCGGACGTCGACCTCACTTCCCTCGTGCACAGCGCGGCCGCGTTCATCGCGGAGGTCAAGCGACGCGACCCCCGTTTCGCGTTCCGTTCGCCAACCACCATGACGCCCGGCTCCATCGCCGACGCCTGCGCGTTTCATCTCATCATCGATCCGCGAGCGCGCCAGGAGCTGCTGCAAGAGCTCGATCCGGAAAGGCGAGTGACCCGCGTCATCGCCGAGCTTGCCGCACAACGGCTTGATCTCGAGGGGCAGAAGCACACGGTGCTTCACTGACGCCGTGAAGCTCGTTGCCCGTGTTCCTAGAGCCACGCTCGAGGCCGAGAAGATGGTGAGGGTTGACTACCCGCCCTTCGACGTGGTCGTGGCCCTCGTCGACGGCAGGCCGTTGGCCATTGAAGACGCGTGCAACCACGCGGGGGCGAGCCTCGCTGAGGGCGGCATCGAGGGAGACCGCATCATGTGCCCGATGCACGGCTACGTCTTCTCGATGCGCACCGGCGCGCTGCTCGCGCCGGAAGGACTCTGCGGCCCCCAGCGGACTTTCCGCGTCGTCGAGGAGGCCGGCGAGGTGGTCGTCTACGACGACGTGCCTATCGTCGTCCTCGGCACCTGACCAGCGTCGCTCGGCTCGGGGAGAGGGCCAAAGCTCCCCGGCCGCCCCGCCCAAGTCTGTTGCTCGTGAGCCCTTCGGGATATTGTCCGACGGCTTCGACAAGGAGAGGCGTCCATGGGACTGCACATTGGTCAGATCGCGCCGGACTTCACGCAAGACTCCACCGAGGGGCCCGTGCGCTTCCACGAGTGGGTGGGCAGCCAATGGGCGATTCTCTTCTCGCATCCCAAAGACTTCACGCCGGTGTGCACGACGGAGCTCGGCGGCGCGGCGAAGCTCGGGGGCGAGTTTGGCAAGCGCAACGCCAAGATGATCGCCGTCAGCGTCGACGACGTCGACTCGCACAAGCGCTGGGTCGGCGACATCGAGGAGACGCAGGGCACCACGATGAACTTTCCGATCATCGGCGACGCCGATCGAAGAGTCGCGACGCTCTACGACATGATCCATCCGGAGGCGAACGACACGCTGACGGTGCGCTCGGTCTTCTTCATCGACCCGAACAAGAAGATCCGCGCGATGATCACCTACCCGGCGAGCACGGGCCGCAACTTCGACGAGGTCTTGCGTGTGCTCGATTCGCTTCAACTGACCGACAGCCACCAGGTGGCGACGCCGGTCAACTGGAAAGACGGCGACGACTGCGTCATCGTCCCGTCGGTCACCGATGAACAAGCCAAGGGCAAGTTCCCGAAGGGCTGGAAGGCCCTCAGGCCTTACCTCCGCATCACGCCGCAGCCGAACAAGTGAACGGGCCGCAAGGGCGGGACGCTAGCCGATGAGGCAGGGCCATTGAAGACCGTCATCGTCGCCGCCGGGATCATCGTGCGCGCAGGCCGCGTGCTTCTCACGCAGCGCAAGGCCGGCGCGCACCTCGAAGGGCTTTGGGAGTTTCCCGGCGGCAAGCTCGAGCTGGGCGAAGATCCGAGAGACGCGCTCGCGCGCGAGCTCGCGGAGGAGCTCGGCGTCGACGCGGCCGTCGGCGACGTCGTCGAGGTGACGTTCCATCGCTACGACGCCGACGCCAAGGCAGTCCTCTTGCTGTTCTTCTGGGCGACGCTCCTGCCGTCGTCGCCGGAGCCGCGCGCCCTCGACGTGGCGGCCTTTGAGTGGGTCGATCGCGGAGAGCTCGACAAGCGCCGCTTCCCGGCGGCCGACATCGACGTCTTGGCGAAGGTCGCGGCGATTTTGGCCACCGGCTGACCCACGCGCTTAACGCAAACCGGCTTGCGAACCGTAAATGGAGCCGGTGTGGTTGCGTGTGCGCGGGCGCGCGCTACACCGGGCGCCATGTCGATGCGCGTTCTCGCTGCCCTGACTCTTTCGTTCGCCGCCGCAGCCTGCGGCGGCCCCGTTGAGGAGACCGACTCCGCGTCCTCGGAGGAGGCCCTCAGGCGAACCCTGCCAGCAGGTCACTACGCCATCGGGCAAGAGCCATCGTCGGGCTCGTACATCAAGAGCCTGACGATCAAGCCCACCAAGAAGTTTGAGCTCGAGTACGTGCGGGTCACGACCCGCAACGAGCCATGGGTCTGGAACCCGTGGCTGACCGTCCCGACGGCGAACAAGGAGTCGATGCTCCTCCGCGGCACCTACCTCACCTACGCGGGCGTCGACGGGAAGCCGACCATCTCCTTCGACTTTGCCGAAGGCGCCATCGACCACCTGATCTACGACCTCGAAGTCGACGGCGACACGCTGCGCCTCAAGGCGACTGGCGAGCGCGCCTTCGAGTTGGTGCTCGGCGAAGACGCGCCGCAAGCCGTCGACAAGCGCGTCGTCTCCTGCGATGGCCGCCGTTGGGACGTGACGATCGCGTTTGAGGATCCCGAGCGACGTCGCGGAGTCTTGACAGTGAAGCGCGGCAGCGGCGCCCAGGCGAACGATCCCAAGAGCGGGAACGTCACCGTCGTCTACAACGGCAACACGGGCGTCGACGACTACATGGGCTTCGAGGGCACCGACAGCGCGGGAGGCCGCTATGAATTTGCGCTCCGTCGCTCCGATCTCGCCCGGACCTCGGGCGCCATCTCGAACGTAGGCCTCGGCTACTCGGCGCCTTACACGAGCTACTTCATGCACAACTCGCTCGGCTGCACCATCGCAGCGCGCTGAGGTGAGGTTGCCGAAGAACCGCAAGGTTCGTGGAATGCGCTCTATGGCTTTCTCTCGGCCCGGCCGCATCGCAAGGTCTGCCGCTCCGAACCGATGAGGAGCCCGACCTGCAGCGAGCGCGTCGCGCTCGCTGTCCCCGAGCCGCGCAAGCCGTCTTCGCTTCCGCCTTCGTAGATTCCCGTCATCCGCTCGACGCACGCGCGGTTCGCCGCGAAACGGACGCGCCCATAGGCCGCGCGGAGCGGCACGATCTTCCCGAGAACGGTGGCCCTCACCTGCGCGCCCGCGAGTGGGAGATCCACGGCCCACCCGCCGTCGTCGCCGCTGCAAGCGACGAGCGGCTTGCCGCCCCAATCGGTGCTCCCGAGCGCTTCCACGCTGATGAGCCGACCGGCCTGCGGATCGATCGCGGCGACGAAGCGAGATGCGCTATGCGTGGTCGGTCCCGCAACGTCCTCGACGACGATGCCAACGAGCCCCTCGGCGTCGCGGTGTGCCAGCCGTAGCGAGGCAGTGGGCCGCGACGTGCCCTCCGATCATGCGCGTGGGAGGCGAATCACCTCGCGCGTCACGGCCCCCTCGATCTGCCACAGGATGACGGAAGGAGCTGCGGGCTCGGTTGACTCGGTGAGGGCGAACCACCGCCCCTCGTGGCGGAGCGCCGCTTCAATGCGCCCAAACGCTTCGCCGTCGGCGCGACGAATCTCCGTGGGCGCTTGGCCGTCTTCAAGCGTCACCATGACGCTCTCCGGCGGCATCGCTCGACTCGCGATGAGCAGCGCGCTTCGTGGATCGTCGCCAACGGCGAGCGCCATGCTCCCCATGCTCCGCATCGGTCCCGGTGACGCGACGAATCGTGTGGCGTCGACGATGACTGGCGGCGGCTTCGAAGACGCGGCGGCGAAGATCTCCCGCG
Organism: Myxococcales bacterium; assembly: GCA_016703425.1. Classification (NCBI taxonomy): domain Bacteria; kingdom Pseudomonadati; phylum Myxococcota; class Myxococcia; order Myxococcales; species Myxococcales bacterium. Next base: position 718,139 of record JADJCA010000029.1, on the reverse strand, counting down.
AGCTCGCGAAGGGCGTCGTCCACCGAATCACCCAGTGGCTCGACGTGTCCCACTCGATGCCCTTCTTGCCCCAGACGTAGCCCCGCGCCACGAGGCCGTGCCGCGAGTGGTCCGAGAGTTCGAGGCTGTCCATCGCCGTCCCCACCTCGTCCGACGCCAGCGCCGGCGCCGGCGTCGAATAGAAGGGTGTAAACTCCCCGCGACCGAACGTGGACAAGGTCCCCGTCGGCGTCACGCGCCGCGCTTGGCGAGGCGGTGCGCGGAGCGGCACGGCGCGTTGCGAAACGACGTCGCACGCGAGATCGAGGACCGGCGCCGGCGGCGACGTCGCGACGGAGGCGACGTGGGCCGGCGGCCGCGGCGCGGCGGGCGGTTCGCCCCAACCGACGCGGAGCCATCCGTCGAGCGCGCACCCCACGGCGCTGCAGCCGCGCGGAGACGGCGACTTTCGGCCCGCCGGATCGGGCAACTCGACGGCGCGCCACGTCATGCCACCGTCGAGCGTCTCGTACCCACGCTGAGCCGCGACGAACCCGAGACCGTAGAGGCCCGATACGGTCACGTTGCCGAGGTCCCTTATGAAGTTGCCATGGTGCCCGCGCCCGTCGAACGCGATCTCGACGCCCAGCCACGTGCCGGCGTGTTCGACCCAACCGCCGAGGACGCCGGGCCTCCGCTCTTCAAACCCTTCGAGCCAAGTCCCTTTCGACAGCGCTCGCTTGGGCGCGTCGCCGGAAGCCTCGAGGACCAGTGGAACGCTGCGGGCGCCGCTCGGCCCCGCGAAGGTCAAGTGGCCGCCGGTGAGATCACCGCGCGGCGCGGTGATCACGGCGAGCGTGCCATCGGCGAGCGGCACGACGCGGGCCGCGTTCGCGTTGGTGAGCACCTGCTCACGCAGTCGGCCCTGCGCGTCACGCACGCAGTAGGTGACTTCCTCGGCGGGAGAGCCGGGCACGTTGCTGGGAGCCGGCGCCAACGATGCGCAGGGGCCACGCACGGCGATGGCGCCGTTGTCGCCGGCGAGCACGAGACGCGGAGCGGCGAAGGAGAGCGCCAGCTCGAGACCGTGACGCGCCGGCGCGTACCGATACACATGGGTGCGGCCCGCCGGCTCACCGCACACGAAGCCCGCTTCGCCGCGCGCGCCGAGGGCGATGCCTCGACAGCGCGCCGAGCGAAGGAGGAAGGCATCGCGCGCGAAGTCAACGACGGCGCCGTCGGCGATCCGCACGCGGCCGAGCGCACCGTCCCTCGCCACAAGGACGGTACCGTCGGCGAGCGCGACGCCATCGGTGAGAGCGGCCGTCAAAGGCGGTGAGCCGAAGATGCGCACGGCGTCGCTGCGCTCGGCCGTCGGCGGCAACGCATCGGCAGGCGTCTTGTCGCCGCGCGACAGCACGCGCGTGACTTGCCCTTCGGGACGAACCTCGAAGACCTCTTTGCCACCGGTCACGAGGACCGCATCGGCGGCGAGCTGCAGCGTCTTCGCATCGGCCGGTACGGCGAGCGGCCGCCACGTCGCGCCGGCGTCGGTCGTGGCCACAACGCCGAGGAGGTCCGCGATGGCGACGGCGCGAAAGCCGTCGATGGCCGCAAGGGCCGTTACGGCGGGCGACGCAGGGAGCGCGCCGAGCTCAAGGGGCGCGCCGGTGCGCGCGTCGACAGCGAGGAGCCCACCGCTGGCAAACCTGAGGTAAACGCGATCGAGGCCTGGCCAAACGCCGCGGATCACGCTTGGCCCCCGCAAGAGCGGCTCCGCCGCCGCCGTCCACGTGGCGGCGCGGTGGAGCGTGTCACCGACCGCAAAGATGACGCCACCGCCGAGGCGAGCCGGCAGCGGCAGGGTCGCGCTCGGCGCCTGAGCGAAGCGGTCCGGCGCCGCGACGACGGCCCCCGAGGGGTACGTGACGAACCGCACACCGCTCGCGATGCCCCGCGTTCCGCCGCCGGGCTCGTTGCCGAAGGCCGCTGACGTCGACGATGCGGCGGCGATCTCAGGCAAGAGCCGGGGCGCCGCGCGCGCCTTGGCCCCCGCCGCAACGGCCACTCCGTCCCGCAACGGCTCGACGCTGAGCGGCGCGACGGGCACGGCACCGGCGCAGCCACCGGCGAAGAGCGCCGCGGCGGTCAACGACGGGCGAATCATGGCGAGAGGCGCGTCGCCGTCCACGGGGCGCGCCCGTCGCGCTCGAAGAGCAGGCGGTCGTGGAGGCGACTCGGCCGCCCGTGCCAGAGTTCGATTCGGTGGGGATCGAGCCGAAAGCCGCCCCAGTGGTCGGGGCGCGGGATCGCACCGCCGCCGAAGCGTTTCGTCACGAGATCGAGGTCCGCCTCGAGCGCCTCCCGGGAGGCGATCGGGCGACTCTGCCGCGACGCCCAGGCGCCGAGCTGCGCGCCCTCCGGCCGGAGGGCGAAGTATTCGTCGGATTCGGCGGCGCTCGTTCGGGTGACCGCCCCCTCGACGCGCACCTGCCGCTCAAGCTCCGGCCAGAAGAACACCAGCGACGCGAAGGGGTTCGCCGTGAGCTCTGCGCCCTTCTTGCTCTCGTAGTTTGTGAAGAAGACGAAGCCGTGCTCGTCGACGCTCTTGAGCAGGACGATACGAGCCCGCGGCCGACCGTCTTCGCCGATGGTGGCGAGGGTCATGGCGTTGGGTTCATGGGCTCCGACGCGCAGCGCTTCGCCGAGCCAGCTGCGGAACAGCTCAACGGGATCGGCGCCGGACGCATGATCGGAGAGATCACCCTTGTCGTATTCGCGGCGCAGTCTCGCGAGATCACTGGCGTTGGGCGCGCCGTCGGCCTTGCGCTCATTCATGGCGAGAAAACCTTGGTTTTTGCTTCGAACGCTGAATCATAGAAGCGCCGCCACGCGAGGGCCGTCGTACGCCGCGGCGATGGCGAAAAGGTCGGCCGGCGGCAACTCGCATAGTATGACACAGGAGATTGGGAGGTTCGGTCGATGGCGTTCACGGTGGCGGTCGCTGGGGTTACGGGCGCGGTGGGGCGCGAAATGTTGCGAACGCTCGAGCAACGCAACTTTCCTGTGGCGAAGCTTTTGCCCCTCGCCAGCAAGAAGAGCGAAGGCATGCGCCTTCCCTTTCGCGGCGGAGAGGTCGTCGTCGAAGCGCTCGGTCCGACGTCCTTTGCCGGCGTCGACTTCGCGCTCTTCAGCGCGGGCACGTCGGTGTCCAAGGAGTTCGCCCCCATGGCCGCCGCTGCCGGCGCCGTCGTCATCGACAATTCGAGCGCGTGGCGCATGGACGACGGCTGCCCGCTCGTCGTTCCCGAAGTGAACCCGGAGGCCGCGGAGCGCCGGCCGAAGGGGATCATCGCCAACCCCAACTGCTCGACCATTCAAATGGTCGTCGCGCTCAAGCCGCTTCACGACGCCGCGCGCCTCGTGCACGTGGTCGTGTCGACCTACCAGGCGGCCTCGGGCAAGGGGCAGGCGGCGGTCCAGGATCTCCTCGCGCAGACGCGCGCGCTCGCCGAGGGGCGCGTGCCCGAAGCGACGGTCTTCCCCGCTCCCCTCGCCGGCAACCTCCTGTCCGATTGGAAAGCCGGCGCCGGCGACTACTCGGAGGAAGAGTGGAAGATGGTGAACGAGACCCGCAAGATCATGGGCGACGCGACGCTCGGCGTTTCGCCGACGACGGTTCGCGTGCCCGTCGTGACGGGTCACTCGGAGTCGGTGTGGCTCCGCTTCTCGCGGGCCATGTCGGCGGAAGAGGCCAAATCGCTGCTCCGCAAGGCGCCCGGCGTCAAGCTGGTAGACGCGGCCTACGCGCCGGGAAACGCGCCGCAGCCGCGCGACGTCGCCGGGACCGACGACGTCTTCGTGGGTCGCGTGCGGGAGGATCTCGCCGTCCCTGGCGCCCTGTGCATGTGGATCGTCGCCGACAACCTCCGCAAGGGGGCGGCGCTCAACGCCGTGCAGATCGCCGAGCTGCTCGCCAAGCGCCGCGCATGACAGAAGGCACGGCGCCCCAACACCCGACGCGCATCGGCAAGTACCGCCTGCTGACGCGCATCGCCGCCGGCGGCATGGGCACCGTGTATTTGGCGCGCGCCCAAGGCGAGCTGGGCTTCGGTCGCACCGTCGTGCTCAAGGTGCTCCACGAACACCTCGCCGCCGACGAAGCGCTCGTGCAGCGCTTCCTCGATGAGGCCAAGGTCGCGTCGCTCTTGGTGCACCCGAACGGGGTGACGGTCCTCGACGTCATGAAGGAGAAAGAGACGGGCGCCGTCTTTCTCGTCCTCGAGTACGTGCACGGGAGCTCGCTTGCGCAGCTCTTGGACGACGTCACGGAGCGACGCAAAACGGTGCCGCTCCCCATCGCCGCTGCCGTCGTCCGTGACACGCTCGAAGGGCTCCACGCGGCCCACGAGATGGTCGACGAACACGGCGCGCCGCTCCACGTCGTCCACCGCGACGTCTCGCCGCACAACATTCTCGTTTCGCGACAGGGTGCCGCCTACCTCACGGACTTCGGCGTCGCGAAGCTACGCGGCGCTGTGCCCGTGACGAAGACCGGTCAGGTCGTGGGCAAGCCCGGATACCTCTCTCCAGAGCAGCTCGTGGCGGCCCCCGTATCACCGGCTACCGACGTCTATGGCGCGGGCATCGTCTTGTGGGAGCTCTTGACGGGTGAGCGACTCTTCCGCGGCCTCAAGGAGCAAGCAGCGGCTCTCTCGAGCGGTGACGTCCCTCCGCCGCCGAGCTCGCGACGGCGCGGCATCCCGCCGCGGCTCGACGCGCTGGTGCGCTCCATGTTGGCGCGAGAAGCAAGAGAACGCCCGCCGTCGGCGCTCGCCGCTGCGCGAGAGCTCGAGCAGTGCGTCGCCCCGGCCCCTCGCTCCGAGGTGGGCGCCTGGGTGGCCGAGCACGCGAAGGGCCAGCTGGCGCTCCTCGACGACGTGCTTCGGCGCGCGGCCCGCAGCGACGCGGCCACCGCTCCGCCCATCGACGAGGCGCGAGCAGCCGCCGATGCCACCCCTTTCGAAGCGACCCTCGAGGCCGTCGCGAAGAAGCCGGCCGCAGCGCGGCGCGGCAGCCAAAACCTACGCGCCGTCTTCATGGGCCTGCTCGCGGGTGCTGCGTTGATGTTGATTGGCGCGCTCTCGATGCTCGTCCTGCGGAACAACGCCGCGAGCGCGGGGGGTGGTCCGCCGGTCACGATCGGTCTCGGCGGCGGCGGCGTCAGCGCCGTTGACGCTGGCGACGCGGCCTCCCCCTGACGCAGCACGCAGCGACGCCGACGACAAGGAGGAGCTCGGGAAACGCGGTCGCCGAGGGAGCGCCGACGACATGACAGCTGCAGCCTGTCTCGACGGGGACCTCCTCTTCGGCCGGAAGGACGGCGTCGCCCGCGTCGGGAGCGGCCGGCTCGGGGGGCGTCACCGGCGGCGGTGCCCCCGCGTCGGCGACCGGTGGGACCGGAGGTTTGCAGGACGACGCGTTGACGGTGCGCGTTCGCACGCAACTCGTCGGGGTCGCGCACTTGGGCTCGGTCAGGGCCTTCGGGCTCGACCCCGTGCCGATCTCGCCCCGGTTCGGATAGGCCGGAAGGATCGACTCCCAACGAGCGTCGGAGGGAAACTCCATGAGCCCAAGGAGCTTCTCTTGATACGGGTAGCTGCCGCCGTTCTGCGGGTCGTAGACGTTGCGGCCCGGCGAGTGCGCGGGGTTGTTGGGGTTGTTCTTGTAGGAGAGGCCGTTGTACGCCCAGAGCGCCGAGTACCAGTGCTCCACGACCTCCGGATCGCGATCGCCGACACACTCCACGGCCTGCCACTTGTCGCGAAGGATGCGGACGCCGACGATCATGTTGTAGAGCGCATCCGAGGCGACGCGCTTCTGGTCGAAGGTCGGCGACTCCCCCTGCCTCATGCCGGAGGTGACCTGCGCAATGCCGAAGCCGCAATCGAAAGAGACGATGGTTCGTTCCGGCGATCCGACGGCGCTTTGCGGCGATTCGGGCACGCAAAATTGGGTCCAGTCGCTCTCCTGCTCCGCGATGGCGTAGAGCACGTGGCAGGGAAACTCCGCGGGCGCCTTGGTCTCCGCGCTCGGCTGGCCGCAGCCGCGCGTGAGAAGCGGCACCGCCGGCCCCTCCGCGGACGTGAAGGTTCCTGTCCCGACCTTGTCGAAGAAGAGCCGCAGCGTGGCGGCGTCGGGATTTTTTCCTGCCACCGGGTCGACGGCGCAACCGGCAGCCTTGGTGTAGCTCGGGCAATAAGCCCTGGCTCCCGAGACCGACAAGACGCCGGCGGCCGCCATGGCGAGCACAACGCTCCGTCGCGTCGCCCTCATCGCAAGGCTCCCGACGCCGCGACGAACCCCATGACGTCGACGCGAAGCGTCGCGCTGCCGAGCGGAATCAATCGACCGCTCGCGCGCTCGAAGAGCCCGGTCTGGTCGAGAGGACGACGCTCTCGCGCGGCCTCGGGAACGTGCGCGAGCGCGAGCCAACCGCCCTCGCCCGCGTGTGTCACGTACGTGTAGCCGGCGCCAAACGGGCTGAGCACCTCACCGCTGGAGGTCGCGAGGCCGCGACGCTCCGGCGCCGACGACAAGACCGTCCCCGCGGCCGCGAACGGCGTCTGCGAGTCGTGCTTCGTGGCCGAGACGCGGGTGCGCGCGCCGGTCTCGAGGTCGAGGCGTTCGACGAGCCAGGTGGAAGGGTCCGCCTCATGGCGATTGGCGTAGACGAGGGACCGACGCCCGCCGTCGACGGTGAAGTCGCGAGCGAAGGGAGCCACCTTCGCGACGACGCGGGTGCGCCCGGTCATGCGCGTCACGCGCACGATTTCGGCGCCTGCGGGGCCCACGCGGTAGACGACGAGGTCGCTGCCGAGGCTGCCGGCGAGATGCGTTGCGTAGCCGTTCCAGGTCATGACGACACGAATCGCGCCGGTGTCCGGGTCGACAGCATCGATCTCCAGCGCGTCGATGCGCAGCGCTGCGGCGCGCCCATCGCCCGACGCGCTCGGCGCGACGGCCGGTCCTCCGACGGCACCGCGCTGAACGTAGATGAGCCCATCGTCGCCGACGAGGGGCCGCGACGCGTGCACGACCCCCGTCGCGAGGCGACGTGGTGCCGACCCGCGCGCGTCTACCAACCCGCGCGCGTCTACCAAAAAGAGCGCCGCTCCGAAGTCGGCGTTGCCGGGCGCTTCGTCGGCGACGACGGCGATGGCCTTGAGGCCGACGCCGTCGCGCAGCGGTTCGCCTCGCACGACGGCGTCGCTGGCATGCGTCAGCGTACCGAGCTTGCGAGTCGTGACGTCGGCGCCGACCTCGAGCTTTGCGAAGCGCGTGGCCCCGGCGAGGCCCTTGGGCGAACGCTCGCGCTCGGCAACGACAGCGGCGACAGGGTTCGCCGCATGCGCGACGGCTGCCGATCCGGCGACCGCCGTCAAGACGGTGATTCGGAAGAGAGCGACAAGCGGCTTCACCCCGACGCGATACGCCCAAACGGCGGAAGCGCCAACAGAATCGGCTGCATCGCCGCCTTGGCACGAAAACGGCCAACACAGAGCCCTCGGCACCTTCTTGACCGACCGCGCGGGAGCGGTATACGCACGGTTCTACGAACAAGCGCTCGTCCCGGAATCCCGTCGGGAGGAGCACTCGAACAGCCGCGGCGAGGTGGGGCCGACGTGGCGAACGGGATAGAGGTTCCGAGCAGGATGGGCAGTCGTCAGACGTGGCCAGAAATCCGTGGAAGCAAGCAGTACCAGGGCCGGTGGGTGGCCCTCGATCATTGCCGGTACGACTCGAAAACAGCGCAGCCCGTTGAAGGCAGCGTCGTCGACTGCGACGAGGATCTCGTCGCGTTGTGCGCGCGCATGCAGGAGAGCGGGAGCCGCCATTGCGCCATCCTCTTTTGCGATGACATCGAGGTTGACGCTCCGCCGCGCAGCACTCGCCTGACGCCGATTCCAGGTCGCTCCATCACGCACTGACGACCGCCGCAGCTCGGGCGGGGCGAAGTCGCTGAGGAACTTGCGCCGGCGCGTCTACTTGACGACGGGGCGCAGGATCGTCTTGCCGTCTTTGATGGTGACTTCGAAGTCGACGGACTTGCCGCTGTGTTTCTCGCGGAGCTTCGCCGACGATTCACGCAGCGTCTTGACCATGGCTTCGTACGTCACGGCCGCGGTGGATTCCTTTTGCTTGCGCTTGGTCTCCACGAGCTCCGAGTAGATCTGACGCATGCGCTCGTCGGAGAGGTCACGCTTGGGCGCGGCGGGCGGTGGCGCATCCGCTTTCGCGGGAGCCGGGGCGGCTTTGGCGGGCGGTGGCGCAGCCTTTGCTGCAGGAGGCGCACCAGGCGACGCGGGGGCAGCCGCGGCCACGCGCGGGGCCGAGGGCGGTTGGCCACCTTCGGTAGACTTCGCCGACAACCGACGCGCCAGCTCGCGCATACGGTCGTCTTTGCCGCCATCCTTCGCGGCGTCGGCTCCCACAGGACGAAACTCGACCGGCGTCGCGACCACGATGCCTCGTGGCGGCGGTGCGGGGGCCGCCGGTGCTGCCTTCGGTGGAGCGGGGGCCGCCGGGGCAGCGCCAGCCATCGCCGCCGTGGCAGGACGCAGCGAGCCCATCGGGGGGGGCGGCGGGGGTCGCGGTGGCCCTTTCGAGGTCCGCACCGGCGCGATGACCACCTCCACCGATTCGGCGGAGTCGAGGTCGAGCTCTTCGCTGCTGTCCTCGGGCGCTTCCGCCGACTTCTCACCGGGCGCGGCAGCCTGCTCGTCACCATCCTTCTTCCATGCCGTGCGGCGACGTCCCCACTTGGGCACCTCGCGCGCCTCACCGAACTTGGCGCGAGCGTGCATCACGTGACGCTTGTACGTGCCCTCCTCGATCTCGCGACACGTTCGGAGCCAGTACGTCTGGAACGTGTTGTACCGCTGGAGGATCATCTGGAAGCGGAAGCGCTGCGCCGTGTTCCTGATCTGCTCGCGCCGGAGCACCTGCACGCGGCGTTCAACGTCCTTGCGCGCCACCTGAGGTTCGATCTTTTCGATCCCCATGAAGTACTGCTCGTAGAGCGCACGCAAGCGATCGACGCGGCTCTCGAGCTCCGTGATGTGCTCTTCGATCTCGGCCGTCTGCACGCGCCCTCATCCTACCGCAACGGCCCCGGCGTCGAGAGGCTCTCTCGAGCCGTCCGGCCCCCGTTCGCCCCCGCGTGTAAAATCGTTCGCCGGACGGCCGATGGCCGCCGGCCCGCCAGGGTGGTGAATCAAGGATTCGGCGTCGAGATCGACTGTGGAGCGAGCCGAGCGTTGGCAAGACCGAGGGACTGCGCGGCCCTCGCGCAGCACGGGCTGCCCCATTCTGCGGACGAGGTTCTGCCTCAGCACATTAGAGCGGCGTGACCTTCACGTTGTCGAAGCACACGCGCACTTGCCAGTTGTTGAAGCCGAAGTGGTCGTGCGTCGCACCTACGAGAGGCTCGGGGTCTTCGTAGGAGAGCATGTCGACGTCGTTGACCCACCAGCGCACGGTCTTGCCGTCGCTTCGCTCGATCTTGAAGCGGTACACCTGACCTTGGGAGACGGCGCGCTCGCGAAACTCATCGGTGCTCGGCTTGACGCCGATCTCCTTGCGATCGGTGCCGTGCTCGTTGATGCGCGCGAGCACGTGGAACGTGTTCTTCCATCCGCCGTAGATGACGAGGTAGCTCGTGGCGTTCGTGTACGAGACGCTGGTGGCGCCGCTCTGGCCGTCGCCCCACACCTCGGCCTTGAGATCGCCTTCCGGCGAATCGCTGATGGCGTCGAACTCGATGCGGGCGTTGGTGGGAAGCGTTCGATTCAGCCACACGCCCTTGTTCTTCGCTCCGCGCCCGCAGAGGCGACCTTGCTCGATGCGCCAGGCGTTGCCGCCACCCTGGGCGACGAGCCAATCGGGGCCGAGCCCGCTCTTCTCGCGCGGCGCTACGGGAGGCGTTGGCGCCGGGCCGCTCGCGACGCTCGATGGAAGCGACGACGGTGTCGGCGGCGGACGGCCACCCTCGCGGCCGGCGTCGACGGGGCTCGCGACGCTGCTGGCGGCCGCGCTGGGTGCGGCGACAGCGACGGCGGCGGCCGCATCGAAGGCTGCCGGCGCGCGGTCGAAGGTGTCCTCAAAGACGGACGTCAGCGGCGGCGAGGTCGGCGCGACGCGTTTCGGAGCGACGGTCGCGGGGGCCGTGACGACGACGCCGGCGTCGTACGGCTGGGCGTTTCCCGCCGGCACGCAGGCCACAACGACCGCCAGGAGGCCCAACGGCAAGACCAGGGGACGGCGCTCTTGGGCCCAAAACGAGCGACACGGCGATGTCATGGCGGCCTTCCTACCCCATGTTGCTTGGGGAAGAAGCGATTTTGTGCCACAAACGCGGTCAGGTTTCGGCGCCTCGGGTCACCACCCGCGCCCGGCGCCACCGGAGATCGCCATGTTCCCCATTCTCTTTAGGATCCCCCTTCCGAAGACGCCCATCCAGTACTGGTGGGCCCTCGCCGCGGTGGTCGCCATCGCGCTCGTCTACGGCCTCGCCGCGCAGCGCAAGGCGAACCGCGAAGGTGCGCTCTGGGGGTTTGGTGTCGCCGTCGCGGCCGGCATCGCAGCCTACGTCTTCCGCGACAAGACCTTCGCCGCGGCGCAACTCCCCATCTACTCGTACGGCGTCATGCTCGGCCTGTCGCTCATCGTCGGCTGGTACCTCACGCTCGGTCTCGCGGAGCGCGAGGGGCTGCCGAAGGAGGTCATGGCCAACTGCTACGTCGTCACGGCGCTCGCCGCGTTGGCCGGCTCGCGGGTGCTCTACATCGTGACCAACCTCGACGAATTCCAGACCTTCGCCGACGTCTTCGCCATGCGCCGCGGCGGACTCGTGGCCTACGGCGGTTTCATCGGCGGCTTCCTCGGGAGCTGGGGCTACTTGGCGTCGCAGCGGCTTCGCCTGATGCCTTGGGCCGACGTCGCCGTGCCGAGCCTCGCCTCGGGCCTCTTGATCACGCGCATCGGCTGCTACCTCTTCGGCTGCGATTTCGGCAAGCGGCTCAGCGACACGGCACCGGCCTTCCTCCAGAAGCTCGGCACGTTCCCCCACTGGACCACGGGAACGCTCGATGGCGGCGAAGGCGCGCCCGCGTACGTGCGGCACCTCGAGCAGTTCCGCGGCACGGATCTCGGCGCGCGGCTCATTCGCGACAACCACTCGCTGGCGGTCCACCCGACGCAAATCTACGAGTCGCTCGTCGGGGCCGGGCTCCTCGTCCTCTTGCTCGCGCAGCGGCGGCACCAGAAGTTTCGCGGCCAAATCTTCTTCTTGTTCGTCTTTGGCTACGGCTTTGCGCGTTTTCTCTTGGAGACCATCCGCGACGACGTGGAGCGCGGCAGCTACGGCCCCGTCATGAGTGAGCACGTGCTCGTGCCGCTCGCGCTCTTGGTCTTTGGACTGGCGTTCATTTTTGGCATCGCCCTCGGCATCGAAGATCCGCGCATGCGCACCGTTGCGCGCGTCCTCGCGCTCGTCCCTCCGGTCATCGCCTACGCGATGCTCAAGCCGGCCTCGTTCGGCGGGAGCGTGGCCATGCAACTCTCGACGAGCCAGCTCATCGCGCTCACCACGGCGGCGCTCGTGTCCTTGTATTACGCACGCATGTGGCAAGAGGCGGCGCTACGGCCTCAGGTCGCCATGAGCCTCGGCCTGCCGGCGGAGCACGCGCCCACGCGCAAGCCCCCGAGCGTCAAGGAGCGCGAAGCGGAGGAGGAAGACGAGGACGGAGAGCGCGGCGACGTTCGCACCGAGGTCGCCGCTCCCGTCGGCAAGCGCAAGGCGAGAGAGAGCCAGGAGAAGACCGAAGAGACGAGGACGCCCGGCGAGAAGACCGAGGAGATGCGGATCCCCGATCCGACGGAGCCCATCGCCGTCCGCGAGCCCACGGAGAAACTCATCGAGGGCCTACGCGAGGCCACCGAGCCCATGAAGGCTCCGCCGAAGGCGGAGGAGACCTGACGGCGCCGAGGGCCGCATCGCGATCACGACCGGCGGCGCGACGGCTCGCGTCGTCGGTTGCTCAAAACTCGAAGGTCATCCCCGCGTTCCAGGTGCTGTCGCCGACGTGCATGGCCTTCGTTTGCCCGAAGCCGCCGTCGATCTTGGAGATGGCCCACTCGGCAAAGAGGTACGAGTGATTGATCCCCGTCGCCTGATCCAGCCGCTGCGATGAGCCCCTGTCGAAGAAGCCTAGGTCGAAGGCCACGCCCACGGCTCCGTGAACGCCAAAGCTTGCACCGCGGCCCTTGGCAACCGAGCCGTCGGGCCGCGTGAACTCCGAGGTGCCGGCGCTCGTCGAGGCGCGCCAAAGCGCATACGCAACGCCGGCCTTGGCATACGGCGAAAGCGGGATCCCGAGCTTTTGAGAGAGGACGTCGACGCGCAAGACGCCGAGTCCGTAGAGCGGCTGCACGGTGAACGTCATCTCCTCCGACGACGGCTCCCCGGTCTGCGTGTACGCCGGTCGCGTGGCCGACGTCGTGGCGACGCCAACGCCGGGTCCGAAACTGAAGACGCCGGGCACGCGCAAGGCTTGCCAGTCGAGCTCAACACCGAGCATCGCGCGGCCCTTGTCGCCGAAGGCGCTGGCGTAGGGCGTCTTGCCGCCGAATTCCGAATCCACGTCGGGCCGATAGAGACCGACGCGGAGCTCAAGGGCGAAGTTCTGCGGACTCGCGTAGCGGCTGGGGTCGGTGCGGCGCTGCTCGAGAGCATCGCTGCCGCGTTGGGCGGCCGCCGGCTTCGACCAACCGCTGGTCGCCAGGGCGCCGAGCACCGCGAGGGCGCCGACGGCCAGCGAAAGTCTTCGCGTCCGCTTCATGGTCGCCTCCGCCGCGCTCGGGCGACCCAAAGGACGAACGTTGCACCGAGCGCGAGGGCGAAGAGGTTTGAGCCGCTCCTTCTGCCATCGATGGCGCAGAAGCCAGACGCCTGTCCGCCGGCGGCGCCGTATTCGCGCCAGAAATCGGCGACCGCCTGGGGTACGCCACACTGAGTCGCCGACGCCGGCTTGCCGACGTTGTCGAAGGCGTCGATGGCCGCGACGGCGACGGCGTATCCGACGTCGTTGTCGAGGACGCGGTCGGTGTTGCCAGAGCTTGCGCCCGTTTGAATGAGCCGCCCGCATTCGGTGGCCTTCGACACCTCCGGTACGGCGCAGGCGCCGCCGGCAGCGGCCGTCGTGGTGGTCTCGACGCACGCGTCGACGGAGCCATCGAGATCGCCGCTGTCGGGGCACTCGCGCGTCGTCGTCGTCGTGGTCGCCGACGTGCCCGCGTCGCTCGTCGCGTCGGAGGCCCGCTGGCAATAGAAGACGTAGCCCTTCACGTCGCGGTCGCCGGTTGGCGTCCAGTCGACACGCAGGCGGCGGTCGCCGGTGGCGGTACGCACGTCGCTCGGCGGCGAAGGACCGAGCAGGTCGACGACCACGCCGTCTTGTTGGGTGGTCGTCGTGCCCGTGGTCGCCGCCGCGCCGGTGGCCTTGAAGGTCGTCGACGCCACGACGTTGGTCCCGTTCATGAGCAGAAAGTAGACGCCCAGCGTGCGAGCACTCTCCGTCGTCTGAACGTCGCAAGCGGCAACGGTGGCGGCTTCGTAGGACGCCGGCTGCGGTGGCCCCGAGAGGTTCGCCGCGAGATCGCGCGCGCTGACGTCGATCTGAAAGGTGGCGCTCGTGGTGCGCTGCGACGGTGCCACTTGGCGGCAGCGCGCGACGTTGGTGCCGCTGCGGTTGTTGAGGTCGGTGCAATCGGCACCGGATTCGCCGGCCCATACCTGGAGATCGAAGGTCCCCGTAAGGTTGGTGATGGCGAGGCTGAAGGTGAGGTTGATGCCGTTGACGCAGTCTTGCCGGTTGACGCCGATGGTGCCTGGCGAACCGTGCGGCTGATTCCCTGTGACGCGGTTGACGGCAAGCTGCTGGGCAGCCGCCGGCCTTTCGAACAGGACGAAGGTCGCGGCGAGCACGACGAGGAAAGCGGCGAAGAGAGCGCGGGCGCGCATGGAAGGGCTGTGGAGCATAGCTCGTGCCACGACAATTTCGTGGGGATTTCCAGCGCTAAGCCGTCGCCCACCCTGGTGCACCGCGGCCCGGCTCGTCAACCTGACACGCTCAGAGCGCGCCCTTCGGGGCCCGCTGCCAACTTGGCAGCGGCGCCGTCCCCCTTGCGCTGGCGCACCCGCTAGGGGAAAAGTCTTGCCCTCCGTCGCCGCCGGTTGCGCGCGACCCGAAGACGAACATGCACCTCATTCAGTCCCATCAGACCCGCCCCTCCGACGACCCGATTTTCGCGCTTAACAAGGAGGCCACGGAGCGGCGCAAGAAGGGCGAGTCGATCGTCAACGCGACCGTTGGGGCGCTGCTTCACGACGATGGCAAACTCGCCGTGATGCCAACGGCAGCCAAGGCCGTGCACGACGTTCCCGCCGACGAGTGGGCTGCCTACGCCCCCATCGCCGGGAGCCCAGACTTTCTCGCGGCGGTCATGGACGACCTCTTCGCCGGCGACGCGCGCTACCGGGCCCAGTCGGTCGCGGTGGCGACACCCGGCGGCAGCGGCGCGCTGAGGCACGCGCTCGCGAACTTCCTCGAGCCAGGCCAGGCGATCCTCACGACGAACTATTATTGGGGCCCCTACCAAACGATCGCCGACGAAGCGGAGCGACGCGTCGACACGTTCTCGATGTTCAACGGCTCGGGCGCCTTCGACGTCGAAGCCCTCGACCGAGCCCTCGCCGCGCAGCTCGCCAAGCAGGGCCGCGCCCTCTTGTTCCTGAATGACCCGTGCCAAAACCCGACCGGCTATTCGATGAGGCCCGAAGAGTGGGCCGCCGTGGCGACGTGCTTGGCTCAGCACGCGAAGAAGGCGCCGGTGACGTTACTCAACGACATTGCCTACGCGGCCTACGGTGAGAGCCGCCTCGCGACGGTCTTGGACGCGTGCGCCCCGTTGCTCGGCGAGACCGCGGTGCTCTTTGCGTGGAGCGCCTCGAAGACGTTCACGCACTATGGCCTCCGCGTTGGCGCGTTGGTCGCGACCATCGGCGACAAGGCCGAACGGGGCGCCGTGGAGAACGCGCTGAGCTATTCGTCACGCGGAACGTGGTCGAATTGCACCCGCGGCGGCCAGCGGGCCATTACGCACCTGCTCACCAACGGCGACGCACGGGCGGCCTGCGCACGCGAACGCGACAGCCTCAAAGCGATGCTTCACGCGCGCGTTGCCGCGTTCAATCGTGAGGCCGCGCTCAAAGGACTTCGCTACCCGCGGTACGAGGGAGGTTTTTTCGTGACGGTCTTCCACGACGACGCGAAGAAGAAGGCGGAGCGGATGCGCGAAGAAGGCGTGTACGTGGTGCCGCTGGCGGGCGCGTTGCGGGTCGGTCTTTGCTCGGTGGCCGAAGCGGATGTGCCGCGGCTCGTCGCCGCGCTCGCGTAGAACGACGGGAATCACCCGCCATTGCGCCCCGGGCGTGATTTTACACCAATTACGGATCTGGCGATCCAGCTCGGTTGGACGCTGCGTCGCCTATGTTTCCGCGATTTCCAACGTTTGCGTGTCGTGGACGCCTCGCATACCACTTGCTCCTACACTCAGCATGACGCCCCACGCTCGAAGGTCTTTTCGGAAGCGAAACCTCATCTGGGCGTTCCTCAGCATGCTCGCGGCGCTCGCCGTCAGCGTCTTGTCGGGCGCGGAGGCGCTGCTCCACTGAGCGCGCTACGTCGACTCGCTCGCGGACCCCAAGAGTTCGGCGAGGCGTCCTGAACGGTCGAGCTTGGCTAGCTCGTCGTAGCCGCCGATGGGCGTTTCGCCGATGAAGATCTGCGGAACCGTGCGGCGCCTGGTGGCCTGGACAAGCCAGGCGCGTTTCGCGTCGTCGAAGGTGACGTCGATCTCTTGGTAGGGCACGCTGCGCTTGGCGAGGAGCGCTTTGGCCATGACGCAATAGCTGCAGCTCGTGGTCGTGTAGACGCGGACCGGCATCATCTCCCAAGAGAGTAGTGCACGTCCGTCCGTTGCCAAGCCCGCTCGCCAAAGCCCCGCCTGCGCTGACCGCCGCGCGAACTGTGTCGCCGCACTTCCGGTCCGCGATGCGGGAAAGTAGGCTACCCGCCATGACGACGCTCCATCTCGAACGCTTCGCCCCCGACGCACGGGCTTTGGTGGTCGCCGCGCAAGACTCGGCCGACGAGCGAAAACACGCCCTCGTCGAGCCGATTCACTTGCTGTCGCGGGCCATCGATCGCGATCGAGGCGTGGCCGAGGTGTTTCGCAAGGCCGGCGCCAACCCGACGGACGTCGCCGCGGAAGCCGAAACGACGCTCTCTCGACTGCAAAAGACCCAGAGCGGCAAGGCCTACCTCTCGGAGGCCATGCAGTCGCTCTTGGCTCGCGCCGAGAAGGAGGCGTCGGGGGGCACCGTCCAGGTCGACCACCTCTTGAACGCGCTCTCGCAAGAGATCCGCGGCAACGCCGCCATCGTGCTCCAGGCCTTTGGGCTCGGCCCCGGCTCGCTGCGGCCGCACATGGCGGCGCTCCGAAGCGTCCCCCGCGACGCGCCTCCCGCGGGGGGCGGCGCTGGGAGCGCCGAGTCGGGCCTCGAGGATCTCGTCGAGCGCGCCCGCAAAGACGGCTTCGACCCGGTCATCGGTCGCGACGTCGAGCTGCGTCGCTTGATGCAAGTGCTCGAGCGGCGGCAGAAGAATCATCCGCTGCTCGTCGGCGATCCCGGCGTCGGCAAGAGCGCCATCGTCGGCGCGCTGGCGATGCGCATCGCCGCCGCGGACGTCGCGACGAGCCTCGCGAAGATCGCCATCCTGCGCCTCGAAGTCGGCGCGCTCCTGGCAGGCGCGAAGTTGCGCGGCGAGGTCGAAGAGCGCATCAAGCGCGTGCTCGCCGACGTGAAGCGCCGCGACGCGGTGCTCTACGTCCCCGGGATGGAGGCGCTCCTCGGCCAGGGTCCCGTCGGAAGCGGCGTCGGCGAGCTCCTCAAGCCCGCGCTCGAACGCGGCGAGGTGCGTTTGCTCGCGACGACAACGCCTGACGGATTGCGAAAGATGACCGAGCGCGACGGGGGCTTCATTCGCAGCTTCACGGTCATGACCGTGCAAGCGCCGTCGCCCGAGCAGGCCATCGAGATGCTCCGCGGCGTGACGCCGCGCTACGAGTCCTACCACCGGGTGAAAATCGGCGATCCAGCCATCGTGTCGGCCGTTCGCCTCGCCAAGCGCTACGTGCAAGATCGCGCGCTCCCCGACAGCGCGCTCGACCTGCTCGACGAAGCGGCGGGCCGGAAGCGCGTCGAGCTCGAAGGGATCCCCGCTGCCATCGACGAATCGATTCGCCGGCTTGCCTCGCTCAAGGCCCAGCGGCAGGCCCTCGCCGACGACACCGACGACATGAGCGTCGCGTCCCGCGAACGCATGGACAAGGAGATGGCGACGCTCGAGCCGCTGGTCATCGAAATGCGCGCAAAGCTCGACTCGCGACGCGGAGCCCTTGCCGCCGAGGCTGCGCTTCGCACCGAGTTCGAGAAGGTCAAAACGCAGATCGAAGAGGCCCGGCAAAAGCAGGAGTTCGCCCGCCTCGGCGAGCTCGAGCACGTCGTCCTGCCGGACCTGAAGCGGCGCCTCGACGTGGCCGACGCGGCGGTTCACAAGGAAGGCTCACCGCTCGGCAACAACGTCGTCGGTGCCGAGGACGTGGCCGTCGTGCTCGGCGAGTGGACCGGCATTCCCGTCGCGAAGATGCTCGAGAGCGAGGCCGACAAGCTGCTCAAGATGGAGGAGCGGCTCAGCCATCGCATCGTCGGTCAGGCGGAAGCGGTGCGGGCCGTTTCGCGCGCCGTAAGGCGCGGCCGCGTCGGCCTTCGCGATCCCGGCAAGCCCATCGGCTCGTTCTTGTTCCTCGGACCGAGCGGCGTAGGCAAGACCGAGCTCGCCAAGACGCTCGCCGAGTTCTTGTTCGACGACGAGCAAGCCATGACGCGCCTCGACATGAGCGAGTTCATGGAGAAGCACATGGCGCAGCGCCTCGTCGGCTCGCCGCCCGGCTACGCCGACAGCGAGCAGGGCGGCTTCTTGACGGAGGCGGTACGACGAAGGCCCTACAGCGTCCTCCTCTTTGACGAGGTCGAGAAGGCCCACACAGACGTCTTCAACCTCCTCTTGCAGGTCCTTGACGACGGACGTCTCACCGACGGCCGAGGCCGCACGGCAGACTTTTCGAACACCGTCGTCATCATGACCAGCAACATCGGCTCGCAGCGCATCTTGGAGACCGATCCCAAGATGTTCGAGTCGGAGGAAGGTCGCGACGCGCTGCGCGACGTGCTGCGCGAGGAGCTGAAGAAGTTCCTGCGCCCGGAGTTCTTGAACCGCATCGACGACGTCGTCGTGTTCCGGCCGCTGTCGAAGACCGACCTTCGAGGCATCGTCGACATTCAGCTGAAGAAGCTCGTGCGGCTCTTGGCCGACCGCGAGCTGTCGCTCGATCTGACGGAGAAGGCCAAGCTTCAACTCGTCGAGCTCGGCTACGAGCCGGTCTTCGGCGCGCGGCCGCTCCGGCGCGCCATCGTGCGCTGCATTCAAGACCCGCTGGCGGAGACGATCTTGCAGAAGGGCTACGCAGCGAAGAGCACCGTGAAGGTGGACTTCGTCGGGGAGGAGTTCACCTTCAGCGCGGCCGCGACGCCCGCGCTCCCTTAGGGCAGCGAGTCTCGCGCTACGGGCCTCGCTTCGCCTTGACCTCGGCGCCGCCGGACATAGCCCTAACGAAGGCGTCGATGCGCTCCTTGTCGGACTGTCCGTTCACGTTGACGACGGACACTCGCCCGAAGCCGTGGCCCAGGTCGTTGCGAAAGTCGTAGACGGCGCCGACCACCGTGAGGTCGCCGTGTTCGACCTCTTCGCCGAACTTCAGGAGCGCCAGGCTCACCTGCGCGTGCACGTTGGCGACGACGCCCTGTGTCAGCGCCACATCCGGCGCCGTGCCGGCGGCCGGCTTTGGAAACTGCAGCGAAGCCAATTCGCGGGAGATGGGGCCCGATTCCTTGCTGAAGTCACCGAGCGACGCTTTCACGGCGCCGCAACCCGCGTGACCGAGCACCATCAGCACGGACGTCTTCAGGTGGTGAACGCCGTATTCGACCGAGCCCTCCGAGGTGAGGATTTGGTTGCCGATGTTTCGGATCGTGAAGACGTCGTTCTCCGGCGTCGCGTCGAAGGCCGTCGACTGGACCCGCGAGTCGGAGCACGCGACTACGGTGGCACGCGGCTTCTGGCCGTTGGCGACGGCCTTAAAGAAGTCGGGCTTCTTGTCCGCGACGTAGCGAGCGTTGTCGGCTACCACGCCGCGCATGAAGCCGCGCATACGCGCCAGCGGCTCGTCCTCGGAGGTGTCCCACGTGAAGGGCACCACATAGCCGCCTCGCTTGCCCTCGCCGTGCGCGCTGCCGCCGTGCGAGCCACCGTGTCCGCTCCCGCCGTGACCTCCGCCGTGGTCCGCGGCGTTCGCTGCGTGAGGCGCGGCGTGCGCGGCGGCCGGGGCATGGCCATGGGCCGAGCCTTTCGCGCCCGGCGCCGACGCCGGCTCGTGGGCCGCGCCGTGGGCCGCGTCGCTCGCTGCGTGGCCGCCGTGAACGTCATCGGCGTGGGCACGGGAGCATGCCGGGACCGCCAACGCGAGCATGGCGACACATGGAAGCCTGACCATCGACCCAAGGAACGGCGCGGGGCCGAGACTCTGAAGGCGGCACGTCCGCGCCGCTGTTGCCCGCGCGCCGATCTCTACGAGCGCGAGCGGCGCGCTGCTCAGTTCGTGCAGAACGGACGGGACGGGCGGGGCGTGAGGGCCGGTCTCGTACAGTTCGTCCCGACTTCCATGGGGTGCCTCCCCCTCCGAGCCCGAAAACGACACGCCCTGCGCGCTGGCACACGCGGTGCATGCACCGAAGCATGGACCGCGCCGCGCAAGACCTCGAAGCGACCGTCGCGAGCGGCACGACCCCCGAGCGGTGCGGGCGCGGGCTCTCCCGCGAAGGCCACGCGCGGCTTCACGATTGGCTCGTCGACGCGCAAGGCGACCTCTTGGCGCGCATGCGCGCCGGCCGCGACGCTCCGTCGTCGCAGGTGCAGCGCGTCGCCGGCACGACGACGCACGAGACCTTGCTCAGCGGCGTGCCGTCGCAACGCTGACTTGATGCTGGATTACTTGCACTGTGCAGCGCAACGGCTCGCGTAACACTTGATGTACGCCCGCGCCGACGCGACCTCGGCGAGCGCGGCGGCCTCGCACTGACTCACGCATGGGTCGCCGCCACCGTCCGAGGCGCCGCCATCGCCAGCGTCGCCAACGGCTGCATCCCCGCCGCCACCGCCACCGCCACCGCCGCCGTCACCAGCACCACCGCCGGTGCCCGAACCGGGACCGAGGCCGCGGCTTGGGCAGGCGTTGATGCAACTGTAGAGAGTGGCACACGCGGCGTTGCCGACAAAGCAGGCCAGCGTCTCGTCGCAACAGCTCGACTGCATGCACGTTTGGCAGCTTGCGGGCGTGAACGTCACGCCCTCGTCGGTCAGGCTGCAAAGGCCACTCTCGCGACCGCCGCTCGGCGCTGCGGCCTCGCGAACGCCCGCGTCGACGGGCGACGCGACGGCGCTGGTGCTGGGCTCGGGGGCCGGACTCCGCATGGGCTCGCCGGCTGGGAGCTGGCACGCGACGCCGACGGCGAACGCCAGCGTGGTCGCGCAAAACGCGAGGGCTGTAGGACGGGTTCGACGAGTGCGAAGGGGCACGATGTCGACGAAGCACGCCGCGCGCCGAACGCTCACGCTGCACGTTTGCCTTCGAGGAACGCGGGGGCCACGTTCGAACGCAACTTTCCGCACGCAGCAGAGAGACGCGGCTCGAGCGATGCCCGCTGCCATCACACAAGCGATCCGGGCCCGTGCCCCCAAGGGTGCCCGCGTGTCACTCTTCGTTGAAGTCGAGGTCCCGACCGAAGGTCTCTTCGCTCACGGCGATGCCCCAAAAGCCGATGACGAAGAGCACGACGGCAATGACCAAGGCCGAGTTCACGATGCCCAAACGCGGCGCGTCGGCGGGCCCGGCCATCGCGCGGAACGCGATCGTGATGGGGATCACCATGCCGCGCACGAAGTTCGGAACGGTGGTCGTGACCGTGGCCCTCAAGTTGGTCCCGAACTGCTCCGCGGCGGCGGTGACGAAGACCGCCCAATAGCCAGCGAAGACGCCGAGCAACGCGACGATGACGTAGAGCGTGCGCGGCGACACCCCGCGCGCGTGAAGGAACACGACCGCGAAGACGAAGCTCATGCCAGAGAAGCCAAAGAGGGCGCGGCGACGGCTTCGCAACCACTGGCTCACGACGCCGCTCGCGAGGTCGCCCACGACGAGGCCCGCGTAAGCCGCCGCGACGGCCTTGCCGGCGGTCACGGGGCCCGTGACGCCGAGCGTCTTCGCAAACTCCGGCGAGAAGGTCACGAGGATGCCCACGAGGAACCACAGGGGGATGCCGACAAGAATGCAGCGGAGGTATCGCCAAGCGCGCTGCCACGACGAAAAGAGCAAGAGGAGGTCGCCGCGGCGCGTCGCCCCGTCGCGCGTGGCGGCGAACATCGTGGACTCGGATACGCGGATGCGCAGCACCAAGAGCAGAAGGCCCAGCCCGCCACCCACGAGGTAGGCCGTGCGCCAGTGCATCTTGTCGCCAACGAGCCCCGCCACCACGGCGCCGGCGACGCCCACCCCCGCGACGATCGCAGTGCCGTAGCCGCGCCGCTCCTTCGGTAGGACTTCGCTGACGAGGGTGATGGCGGCGCCGAGCTCGCCGGCGAGTCCGAGGCCTGCGACGAATCGGAGCCACGCGTAAGCGTCGACGGACTGGACGTAGGCGTTGGCGATGTTGGCGAGCGAGTAGGTCAGGATGGAGCCGAAGAGCACGCTGAGGCGGCCCCTCTTGTCACCGAGGACGCCCCACAGGATGCCGCCCAAGAGGAGTCCGGCCATTTGCCAGTTGAGGATGCGCGTGCCGACCTCGAGCTGCGCCGCGTCGGGCACACCAAGGTCGATGAGACTAGGCTTTCGCACGACGCTGAAGACCAAGAGGTCGAAGATGTCGACGAAATACCCGAGCGCAGCCACGAGCACGGTGAAGGCCTGCGCGCCCCGCGACGCTGGCTTGGATGCGTTCAAAGGAAGTGAGCTCAACAAACCCTCCCGTTCGTCACCGGCTCACCCTTCGGCGAGCAGGCTCCGAAAGCGCTCGACGGTGTGTCGGTCGGCGCGAAAGCGCACGACGACGCCTTCCTGTTCGTAGCGCTCGTCGTCGACGCGGGCGCTCTCGTGAAGCTCGGAGACGAGGCGCTGCTTGTGGTACGGCACCGTCAACTCAGCGGTCTCGTAGCGCGACTCGAAGAACGCTTCGATGCGCGCGTGGACCGACGCTACGTCTTTGGCGTCGTGCGCGCTGATGAACCACGCGTCGGGGAAGCGCCGCTCGAGGGCCGACCTCTCGTCGGCCGAGAGGCGATCGACCTTGTTCATCACGAGCCGCGACGGAACCTCGTGCGCGCTAGCGGCCCCCGGCAACGGCGACGCTGCGACGGCGCCGATCTCGGTGAGCACCTCGCGGGTGACGTCGTATTGGCTCTCCCAGTTGGGGTCCGACGCGTCGACGATGTGCAAGAGGAGCGACGCCTCTAGCGCTTCGTCGAGCGTTGACTTGAAGCTGGCGACGAGATCGTGCGGCAGCTTCTTGATGAAGCCGACGGTGTCGCTCACCAAGATGCGGGGCTTGACCTCCGGGTGAAGCGCACGAACCGTGGTGTCGAGGGTCGCGAAGAGCTTGTCTTCGACGTACACCTCGCTACTCGTGAGCGCGCGCATCAGCGACGACTTGCCAGCGTTGGTGTACCCGACGAGCGCTACGCGCCGCGCCTCGCGGCGGTGCGCGCGGCGGACGCCTTGTTCCTTTTGGATCAGCAAAAGCTCCTCACGGAGCTCGGCGATGCGATCACGCACCTTGCGACGATCAAGCTCAAGCGCCGCTTCGCCGGCGCCGCGCCCGCGCTGACGCTCTTTGCCACCAGGCGACTCACGAAGGCGAGGCGCCGTGTACGAGAGTCGCGCGATCTCCACCTGGAGCCGCGCCTCGCGGCTCTTGGCGTGCCGGTGAAAGATGTCGATGATGACGCCCGTTCGATCGAGCACCGCGGTCCCTGTCGCGCGCTCGAGGTTCCGCGCTTGGCTCGGGGTGAGATCGTGGTCAACGGCCACGAGATCGATCTTGGGCTCGCCGTCGCTCCTGAGGGCGGAGGCGCTCGTCGCGTCGTCTTCATCGAACGGAGCGTCGTCGTCGAGGTCTTCCGACTGCTCTTCCTCGCGCCGAAGCCGTGCCTTGTCCTTCTTGCGCGGCACCGTTGCGCCGGCGTGACCCGTGCCACCGGTCAGCGCCGCGAGCTCCTCGAGCTTGCCCTCGCCGATGACGGCGGCAGGCGCGAGGTGCGCGCGCGTCTGGGTGACCTCGCCGACCACCTCGAAGCCGAGCGTCGTCACGAGACGCTCGAGCTCCCTCAGGCTGGCGTCGAGCTCGGCCTCGGTGACGGTGGGCAGCCGCACCGCCACGAGCACCGCGCGCGGGCGCGGGTCCGCGCCTCGGTTCGCGCCGTGAGTCTTAGCCTCGGACATCGAGGCTTCGTTAGCACATCACTGGCGCACGCAGATGAGGGAACCGTCGGAGGGGGGCGGAACCGTCGTCGCGCAGGCGCGGCGAACAAGCGCGGGAGACGGCTGCGTCGCGGACTGCGTCTCGCCGAGGTCGCGAATGCCGGACATGACGGCCGGCGGGCAGCTGCTGTTTGCGCCGACCCAGCCGTATTCGGGGAGTACGAGCGGCACATTCGCGGCGCGGAGACCCATGAGGTGTTCACCCGACTCGAAGGCTGGCGGCACCAGCGCCATGCGGCGCGGCGGCTCCGAGTGCCGCGGGCGGGTGTCGACGTAAGCGGCGGATGCTGCACGGGTCATGTCCCTCGGAACGGTCGACATGCGGAGGGGTTGAGCAAGTTCCCTGCCGTCGGCCGAAAGAAAAAATCTTGAGAAATATTTTCGCGGGAGGCCCAAAGTCCGCGGAAAAAGCGGGCCGGAGCGGAACACGGGCCGGCCGGCGCGAGCGTCAACGCCGTGACGGGCGTCGAAAGGCCGTCGGCTCGGCGACCGAGAGTCAACGGCGTGGCACGTGATCCCGAGGGCGATGGGGCGACCCCTCACGGGGAGCCACCACCTGGAGGAGCGACGCGGGCGTTAGCGCGAGCTCGGAAGGTAGACGTGATCGCCGTGCTCGAGCGCGACAAAGGCGCGCGGCTCGAGCCGCGCCGCCGCGCACGCGCGCGCGAGATCAAGAGGCGGCTCATCCATTCCTTCGTCGGCTTGATCGAAGGTGCCCCAATGCATGCCCACGCTCTTTTGGGCGCCAAGCTCGCGGTGGGCCACGACCGCCTCGAAGGGATCGATGTGAACGACCCTCATGAACCAACGTGGTCGATACGCTCCGATGGGCAAGAGCGCCACCGTCGGCGCGCCCAAGCGTTCCCGCACCATGCGAAAGTGCGGGCCCATGGCCGTGTCACCGGCGAAGTAGACGCTTTGGGAATGGCCCGAGCGGCTCGTCGACTTCATGAAGAAGCTGCCCCACAGCGTGTGGTCGCGATCGGACAACGTCCGCATCGAAGTGTGCTGAGCCGGCGCAAAGGTGATCTCGACGCCTCGGACGTTGCGCGACTGCCACCAATCGAGGTCCTGCGCGCGAGCCTGTCCGAGCTCCAACGCCTCGAGTAGCTTGCCAGTACCGAGCCCCCCTATGAGAAGCGGCATGTCGCGCTCGACGAGGCGGCGGAGCGTCGGTTCGTCGAAGTGATCGTAGTGGTTGTGGCTGAGAACGACGGCGTGAATCCTGGGCAGTGCGTCGAAGGCGACACCGGGCCGCTGGTGGCGAGCGGGCCCGAGCCAGGAGGTCGGTCCGACGCGCTCCGACCAAACAGGGTCGGTGAGGATGTTGGTGCCGCCGAACTGGACGAGCAACGTGGCGTGGTTCACGAACGTGACGCGCACGCCATCATCCACGGCCATGGGTGGCGGCGGGAACGTGCGCGCTTCGACCCATTCGGGCCACGGCGTGGCTTCGCCGGGGCCCAGCTGCCATTCCAAGACATCCCAGAGGTTCCGCGATTCGCCGGGCGCGAGGTTCTTGAAACGCTCCCCGTCGAAATGCGCGTGCGGCGCTGCGACATGCCGCGGCGCGTGGGTGCAGCCCGCCAAGAGGAGCGCGAGCGCCAAGGATGGGGCGGTCGCTAATCCACGCGCAAGGCTGGGCGCGGAGGCCGCCTGCGACTCCGCGAACGAGGTTGCAGCGCTCACGGCGTTTCCAGGAGACATCCCCTCGAGGTAGGCCCCCTCGCGGAGCCCGTCAACGGGATGAGCGTGGCGGCCGACCCTGTTCGTGCGAGCATCGGAGCGATGGCCGCGCCGCTCGAACTGTCCCCCACGGCCCGCCTCTTCGTGCTCACAGGAGCCGGCATCAGCGCCGAGAGCGGCATCGCGACGTTTCGCGACGCCGGTGGAACGTGGGAGCGCTTTCGCTTTGAAGACGTGGCGTCGCCGGAGGCTTGGGCGAGAGATCGGGAGCTCGTCTGGCGCTTCTATTCCGATCGGCGCGCGCAAGCCGAGGCGTGTCGCCCCAACGCAGCGCATCGCGCCCTCGCGGAACTGGAGGCGCGGCTCGGCGAGCGGATGTTCCTGTGCACGCAAAACGTAGACCCGCTTCACGAGGCCGCGGGATCGCGTCGCGTGCATCACATGCACGGTGAGCTCTACAAGTCGCGCTGCGAGAGCGAGACCTGCGCGCTGCCGGCCTTCGACGATCATGCCTTGTACCGAACGGCGCGCGACCACGCGAGCTGCCGCGCCTGCGGGGCGGCGATTCGCCCGCATATCGTCTGGTTTGGCGAGATGCCTTTCGGCCTTGACCGCATTGCGCGCGAGCTCGACGCCGCCGACTTCTTCGTCACCATCGGCAGCTCGGGCGCCGTCTACCCTGCGGCGGGCTTCGTCGCGCGCGCGAAGCAACTCGGTCGTGCGACGAAGGTCTATGTGGGGCCCGAACGCCCCGACAACGCGTCGTCGTTCGATGAGATAAGGCTCGGCAAGGCTGGCGACGTTGTGCCGACGTTGTTTGCGTGACCGGCCCTAGCAGCGGCGGCGGGCGGCGCGCTACGCGGCGAGGCCCGCCGCGTGGACGCAGCCATCGCGCACCTCGTAGAGGCGAACCCGCGGCGTGCCCTCCGAATCCTCGACGACGGCCGGCGCACCGAAGACGCGGGGCTGTCGCCACGGGCTCGGTGCGCGAACGCCGTGGGCGAGGACGTGGCCGGTCGGTGCGACCGGCGGCACGACGCGATCGGTTGTCCGGTGCGCGTGACCGTGGAGGACGTGAACGCGCGGGTGCGTGATCATGAGCTTGAGCATGCGTGCGTACCCGGTTAGGCCATCGATGAAGTGCCACGGGCTGCGCGGATTGCCGAAGGGCGGGTGATGCTGCACAACGACGACGGGGCGGTCGGCAAGCGCCGCGTCTTTGAGGCGGGACTCGACGCCGTGTGCGGCTTGCTCGGTCAGCTCACCGCCGGAGCGAGCGACCGACTGGTGTCGGGTGACGTCGAGCGGCAGCAGCAGAAAACCGCGCCGCTCGACGACCTTGCCGCTCGTCTCTGCGCTGCCACGCGCGAAGGCGGCGAGTGGTCCTTGGAGAGCGCGACGCCACCCGTCGGGCGCCGTGTACGCGTCGTGATTGCCAGGCACGAGCGTGACCGCGTCGGGATCGACGTGGGCGTCGTGCAAGACCTCGGCGAACCGCTCGAACTCCTTGTCGGTGCCCATCTCCGTCAGGTCGCCGGAGATGATCACGTGGTCCACACCGGCGCGGAGCGCAGCCCGGAGCGCGAGGAGGAGCTTCTTTACGCGCAGGGCCGCATCAAGTGGCCGGGCGACGCTGACGAAGCGACACCGAAGGTCGAAGCGGCGCTGATCGTCTAGGAGGTGCACATCGGAGAGGTGCGCGATGCGCTGCGCACGGCCAGAAGTCGAGCTCATCACGGTCCCTCTGCGATCTTGATACTGACCCGCAGTGGCCACGCCGCCACGCCCGCGTAGCGACATGGTGACGACCGACATTGGCGCCAGCGCGGCGCCCCTGAGCCGACCGACATTGGCGGGGGCGGGGGCGCTCGCCCAGCGCCAGCGCCGACCGACATTGGCCAAGAGAGCGGCTAAGTGCGTGAAGATTCACCAGACTGGAGCCCAGGATGCTTGCCATAATGCGGCGCGATGCACGTTCACCTCGTAGGCGTCTCGGGCACCGGCATGGGTGCCCTCGCGATGTTGCTCAAGCAAGAGGGCCACCGCGTGACGGGCTCCGACGTTGCCTTTGACCCGCCTATCGGTCCGGCCCTCGAAGCGGCCGGCATCGAATGCCTGCACGGATGGGAGGTGGCGCACCTCGAACCGGCCCCTGATCTCGTCATCGTGGGCAACGCAATCCGACGGGAAAACGCGGAGGCGGCCTGCGCGGAGGCGCGAGGGCTGAGGCGGTCGAGCATGTCGCAGGCGTTGCGCGAGTTGTTCCTCGAGGGCCGCAAGGCACTGGTGGTTGCCGGCACGCACGGCAAGACAACGACCAGCGCGATGTGCGCACACGTGTTGCAGAGCGCAGAGCTCGAGCCGGGATGGTTCATCGGCGGCTTGCCGAAGAACTTGCCGTCGGGCGCGGCCGTCGGCTCGCGAAAGCGACGTCTCACGGCCCATGCGACGGGCGCCCTAGCGACGAAGACGCCGTTCGTCGTCGAAGGCGACGAATACGACGCGGTGTATTGGCACAAGAAGGCGAAGTTTCTCGACTATGTGGGCGCCTCCGACAGCGACGTTGTCATCGTGACGGGCGTCGAGCACGACCACATCGACATCTACGCCGATGCGCAGAGCTACGAGGCCGCGTTCCGCGACCTCGTTGGCCGCGTTCCCGAGAGGGGCCTCTTGGTGTGCGACGCCAGCCAGAAGGTCGCGGCGGCGCTCGTTCGCGAGGCACGGGCAGAGGTCGCCTATTACGCACTTGAAGGCGACGACACCGGCGGGATCACGCCAACCTGGACCGCCGCGCCTGTTGCGCCGCAGGACGGAATCCAACCGTTCGACCTCTTCGGCGCGGGCAGCTACGCGGGCCGCTTCTCGCTCAAGGTGCCGGGTGTTCATAACATTCGCAACGCCGTGGCGTGCGTGGCGGCGACGACGATGGGCTTTGGCGTGGACCTCCAGAAGGCGCGGGCGGCTCTCGGCTCGTTCGCGGGGGTAGCACGCCGGCAGGACCTCCTCGGGACGCCCGGCGGTGTCTTCGTTTACGACGACTTCGCGCACCACCCCACGGCGGTCTTCGAGACCTTGAACGCGCTGCGGTCGAAACACACGGGCGGGGCGCTCGTGGCGATCTTCGAGCCTCGAAGTGCGACGGCGTGCCGCTCGATCCATCAGGAGGCGTACGTGCCTGCGTTCCGTGCCGCGGACCGCGTCATTCTTGCCCCGCTGGGCCGGAAGGGCATCCCGGAAGCCGAGCGCCTCGACGTCGCGAGGCTCGCGCGAGAGATTGGCTCGCATGCGACGGCGGCCGGCAGCACTGACGAGATCGTGACGCTCGTCGGCGCGAGCGCCAAACGGGGCGACGTCGTCGCGATCTTATCGAACGGTGCATTTGCGGGACTCCACACCCGGGTCCTCGCGGCCCTCGGTGAGAACGCCTCGTGAGCCTCGGCGCAACAGAACGACGCGAGCTGCTCGACATCGTGTTGCCCATCGCCCGTGAGGCGGCGACCCTCGTTCTCGGCGGCTACCGCGCGAGACCGCGCGCCGAGACCAAAGGCGAGTACACGAACTTGGTGACGGAGTTCGATCGGCGAAGCGAGACGCTGCTCCGCGAGCGGCTCCACGAACGAACGGGGCTCTTCGTCGTGGGCGAAGAGCACGGCTCCGACATTGGCGGCCCCGTGGGCGAAGAGCACGGCTCCGACATTGGCGGCGACCTGGCCTTCTACGTCGACCCCATCGACGGAACGACGAACTTCGTCCACGGTCACCCGTTCTACTGCGTATCCATTGGGCTCGTGGAGCGGGGCGCGGTGCCAATCCTCGGTGCCGTTGTAGCGCCGTCGCTGCACGTGGAGTGGACGGGCGCGCTTGGTGTGGGCGCATTTCGCAATGGCGTCGATTGCCGCGTGAGCGAGGTTGAGCGCTTCGAGAACGCGCTCCTCGCAACCGGCTTTCCCTACGATCGGAGACTCGCCGACGCGAACTTCGAGGCCTTCGCGCGAATCAAGCGGCGCTGCCAAGCCGTGCGTCGATGCGGTTCCGCCGCGCTCGACCTTTGTCTGGTAGCTGACGGCACCTACGACGGGTATTGGGAGCGCCACTTGGGGCCGTGGGATGTGGCGGGAGGCGCCGCATTGGTCCGAGCGGCCGGTGGTCGCGTGACCGCCTTTGGCGGCGGCGAGACGAGTGTCCTTTCGGGCGAGATCGTGGCGAGCAACGGTGCCATTCATGGCGCGCTCGTCGCCGAACTCGCCTGAGCGACCTGTACCGAACGGGACAATCCGGCCGGATTGGGCCTGACGGGTTCGCTCCAGCGCCGTGCCGCAGCAACGATGCATACGAAACCATTGGCACATTGGGGAGCTAGCCCTCCTCGCTAGCCTTGGCACCCTATGTGCGTAGTGCACCTTCATGCGCCGCCATTTTGGGTCCCTCGCGGGCCTCGTTCAGCACTTCGCGGTTCCGGTCCCCACCGGCGCCGCAGCCTTCGCGGAGCTCGATCTCGACACGCTTCGCGACGTCGCCGGCGGACTCGGCAACGAGTTCGACTCAAGCGGCTACCCCACCGATGAGGGCGGCTCGTATGGCGACTTTGGGGGCGACTTCGGAAGCGGGGAGCTCAACGGGGAGCTCAATGTCGGAGGCGACACGATGAGCCAGTCCGGCGGGGACATGGGTGCGCCCGACGGCTTTCGTTACGACATCGCAACAGGCGACCCCTACGACGCAGACGCAGCCATCGAGGCGATGCTGCCACCCGCGGAATACGACGAGACTCCGATCGAGATCGACGCGACCGACGTTGAGCCCCGCGAACTATCCGCGGAGGAGCAGTTCGCGATCCAGGTCGACCTTCTGCAGCACCATCAAGATCTCGCGAGCCCTGCCCTGCTTAACCAAGGGCAGATCGGCGACTGCTTCGTGGTCTCGACGCTCAACACCATCGCCCACACGCCGGAGGGCATGGCCTACTTGAATTCATTGGTCACGCCGCAAGGCGACGGCGCCTATCACGTCACGCTCTTCGGGGCGGACGGCCAACCAACAACAGTCCTCGTGGCCATGGACCCGAACGGCCCGTATGGCAGCGGCGCGTCGGGCGATCCGACATTGGCGATCCTCGAACGCGCGATCGGAACGATGCACGGACCTTTCGACAGCATGGGCGCCTACGACAGCATCGCAAACGGCGGACGGCCTTATGAGGCGATGAATGACTTGGGTCTCTTCGCTCAACCGCTCGAGGCGAGCGCCGCACTTGGCTACACGCCTGACGGCGTAGACGTTCTTGTCGTCGGCACGAGGCCCGACGCCCCCGGCCTCGCCGACTTCGGCCTCGTAGGCTCCCACGCATACTCCGTCGTCGGGAGCCTTTCCGATCCGTCAACCGGCGAAATGATGCTCATCCTGCAGAACCCTTGGGGTGGCGAGCACCCGTCGCCGATTCCCGCAAGCCAGGTGGATTCGCTCTTCGGGTACGCGTCGCATGGCATGCTTCCGAGCGGTGCGGGCACGGGCGGAACTTCCGGCGGCTGACGCAAGACCGACTTGAATTTCAAGGGAGGCTGGCGTCGACGCGTTGCTCGTCTAGCCCCGCCTTCACTGCCACGGTACCGTCGCGGAGGATCGCGCCGGAGCGCCCCTGCCCTCGGACGGAGACGTCGCCACGTGCCCAGTTTGCGGCGATCACATCGACGGAAAAGCGCCGCGCAAGATCCTGGAGGAGCGGCGTTCGAGTGTCCTCATCGTCGCCGTCAGAGTCTTCCACCCAGGCGGAAGGAAAAATGAGCGCGTCCGCCTCGGCAAGCACACCAGATGCCTCCTTCGCGAGGAAGTGCACGTCGAAACAGGTCGCGAGCGCGATCCGGCGCCCCTCCAGCTCGAAGATGGGGTGAGCGCCTTCGCCCGGAGACGCCCACCTCTCCGGGTACCACGGGTGACGCTTGCGGTAGCGAACCACGAGGTCCCCGAGTCGGTTGAAGACGAGGGTCGTGTTGTAGCAACGCGCGCCATCCCGCTCGACTAAAGGCGCTACGAGGAAAATGCGCTTGTCCGCGGCAAGCGATGCGAGCGACGTCGCGGTCGTGCCGTTCAAAGACTCGGCAAAGGGAGTCAGGTCGAAGTCTCCTCGGGCGGAGACGTAGCCGGTAAGCGCCGCCTCCGGCAAGACGGCAATGTCGGAGCGGGGCCCGGCCAAGAGCTCCCGGGTGCGGGCGAGCCGCCCAGCAACGTTCCCAAAAGACGCCGCCAGCTGGACGATGGCGACGTCGATCACACGGCGCCGACGTGCGCTTTGGTGACCTGGCTTTCTGGGATGAGCCACATGCGGATCAGCATCTCGAGGAGCTCAGGGCCATGGGTAATCGGGAGAAAGTGTGTCGCGGCCGGCACAACATGGACGACGGCTCCGCTCACGTGACCGAGGCGGCTCATGATGCGACTCGCGCAAGCGGTGCTGCGTTCGCCGCCAACAAGCAGGAGTGGCTTCGGCAGGGCCGAGTAGCGCGCGAAGGGTTGCACATCGAGGGCGGCCTCCCGAACCTCGCAGAACGCCTTCTGGGAGCCCTCCAGCTGAAGCTCCTTTTGCCGCGGCGTCAGCAGCGCGAAGGCGCCCTTGCCAGTCCAGTAGTCGTAGAGGCGCGCGGCCCACGCCTCCGTGGCGCCGAAGGCCGGATCGAGCATCTTCCCATCGCCGAAGAGCGACTCGAGTTCCCCCACGCAATCCGCGGGGCGTTCGGCGCGGAGCGGGCCAAAGAGCGCGGGCTCCACGAGCGCGAGTGACCGAACAAGGGCCCTATCCTGGAGCGCTAGCTTGGCTGCGAGAACGGCACCGTAGGAATGGCCGACGAGGTGCACCGGCGCACCGGACGACTCGCGTTCAATGACTTGCTTGAGCAGAGCGAGATCGAAAGAGTCGTCGACGACCTCGCCGTGGCGGACGGCCTGAGAGCGACCGTAACCAAGGAGATCGACCATGACCGAGCGGACGCGCGCCTCGAGGGCTCGGGCGAAGGGCATCCACATGGCCCCCGAAAAGCCGGAGCCATGAATGAAGAGGACCACGTCCCCGCGCCCTGCGGCTTCGTAGGTGAACGACTTCCCCATCACTTGGAGCTTCGCGATCGAAGTTTCCATCTTGTGCCAAGCCGCCCTTTTTCAGCGTGGATCGGATGCGCTCGGCGCGCCCGGGCGGGCCGCCACCGAAATCGCGAAGCGCCGGATCAGAGCACGCCGATGGGGCGGCGAGGAGCGGAATGAACAGCATGGCAACTGGCCACAGCTGCCTACATGGCAACGCGCGCGAGTGCCCAACGGGCAAGATGTTGCCGGCGGCGCCCGCTAACGAGTTGAAATGCTGACGGAGCCGGGCGGCACGCGCGCTGCATTACGGGACGGTATGGACCACCCCGGCTTCCGATCCGAAGAAGTCCGGCAACCGGAGGCACGATACGCGAGCCTCCTCGGTGCCGGCAGCATCGAGGTTGAGTGGGGCCCCGCACCCGAAGCGACGCGCGAGTCGACGCCCCCAAGCGAGCAAGGCGCGGGCTGAGCCGCAGGGTTCCTAGCCTTGGCCAATGTCGGAGCAAGCCGCCGACCGCCAGTTGCGGTAAGGCTGCGCACATGAGCTCGGTCCGGAAACAAGACGCGCTCGATTACCACGCGCAAGGTCGCCCTGGAAAAATCGAAGTCGTCCCTACGAAGCCCTCTGCCACGCAACGCGATCTCTCGCTGGCGTACTCACCGGGCGTCGCGGAGCCATGTCGAGCCATCGCTGAACAGCCGCATCTCGTGGATGTGTACACGGCACGAAAGAACCTCGTTGGCGTGATCACCAACGGTACGGCGGTGCTGGGGCTTGGGAATATCGGTCCCTACGCGGCGAAGCCGGTGATGGAGGGCAAGGCGATGCTCTTCAAACGCTTCGCCGACATTGACGTCTTCGACATCGAAGTTGCGGAGACGGACCCTGCCAAGTTCATTGAAACGGTCGTCCGCCTCGAACCGACATTCGGGGCCATCAACCTCGAGGACATTCGCGCACCAGACTGCTTCGCCATCGAGGAAGAACTCCGCCGACGCATGCGGATCCCTGTTTTCCACGACGACCAACATGGCACGGCCATCATTGTCGGGGCGGGCCTCCTGAATGCATGCGAGTTGGTTCGGAAGAGCCTTTCCGACGTAAAGGTGGCCTGGCTTGGCGCCGGTGCGGCCGCCGTTCGTTGCATGGAGCTCCTCGTCTCGCTTGGGGCGAGGCGCGAAAACATCGTGATGTTCGACAAGGTCGGCGTCGTCACTGTCGGGCGCACCGAGGAGATGGACCCCTACAAGGGAGCGTTCGCGACGAACGAACCGCTCCGCTCGCTCGCGGACGTGATTCGCGGCCGCGACGTCCTGGTGGGACTCTCAACGGGCAACATCGTCACGTCAGAAATGCTGACGACCATGAACCCCAACCCCATCATCTTCGCGCTCGCAAACCCGGACCCGGAGATCGCCTACGAAGCGGCGCGCGCGGCGCGGCCCGACGCCATTCTCGCCACCGGCCGCAGCGACTACCCGAACCAGGTCAACAACGTCCTTGGTTATCCCTACGTATTTCGGGGAGCCCTCGACGTCGGAGCCACAACGATCAACGAAGAGATGAAGCTCGCCGCGGTGCGCGCCCTCGCGGCCCTCGCTCGAGAGGGTGTGCCCGACCGCGTGATGGAGGCGTATGGCCTGAAGTCCCTTCGCTTCGGTCGCAACTACATCATCCCAAAGCCGTTCGATGAACGCGTCCTTTCGTGGGTGTCGCCGGCCGTGGCCGCGGCAGCCATCGCGACGGGCGTGGCGCGGCAGCCAGTCGATATCGGGGCGTACAAGGACCTCCTCACGACGCGCCTGTCTCCGCATCGGGGGACGCTGCAGCGTATCGTCGCCATCGCGCGGAGCGCGCCTCCGCGTCTCGTCTTTCCAGAGGGCGAGCACGAGAAGATCATCCGCGCGGCGACCATCGTCCTCGACGACCTCATCGGTCGACCAATCTTGTTGGGCAACCCGGAGGTCATCCAAGAGCGCGCCCGCGAACTCGATGTCGACCTCTCCGGCATTGAGATTGTTCTTCCTCACAAGTCTCCGGTCCTCGAAGACTACGTGGACACGTATTGGGAGCTCCGACGGCGCAAGGGGCTCACGCGCTACGACGCCCAAAAAGCCGTCAGTCGCGAGCGGCGCGTGTTTGGAATGTTGATGGTTCACCGGGGCGATGCGGACGGCTGCGTTTCGGGGCTCACATCGAGCTATCCGGACACCATTCGGCCTGCGCTTCGCATCGTCGGCCTCGCCCCCGGCTACCGTCGGGCTAGCGGCATGTACATGCTGCTCAAGGGATCGAACGTCCTCTTTTGTGGCGACGCAACCGTGAACGTCGAACCCGACGCTGAGACGCTCGCGGAAATCGCGATTCAGTCCGCCGACGCCGTGCGCGACATGGGCATCGAGCCGCGCATCGCGGTGCTCTCGTACGGAAATTTCGGCAGTGCAGCAGGGCGCGAACCGTCGACTGGCGCGCGCGCGGCGGCCCTCGTCAAGGGCCGTCGACCGGACTTGATGATCGATGGCGAGATGCAGGCCGATGTAGCGCTCCAGCCGCATCTGCGCGAGGACTGGTCGTTCTCTCAGCTCGAGGGCGCGGCGAACGTCTTGATCTTCCCGAACCTCTCCGCGGGCAACATCGCGTACAAGCTGCTGGCGTCGTTCGGCGGCGCCGAAGCCATCGGCCCGATCCTGCTCGGCATGCGCAAGCCCGTCACCGTTCTTCAGCAGAACTCGAGCGTCGATTCCATCGTGACGATGGCCGCTATCACGGCCGCCAGCTGCGTAAGGCACGCACGCGCCGACGCGCCGCCCATTAGCCAGTCGTTCCTGCCGTGAGGAGGACCGTCGGTGTGGGCAGGCAGCCAAGCGCGGCGGCGGCGACGGAGCTTGAGCTTCGCTGCGAGGCGTCGGTTGGCGCGCTCGGCTGTTCAAGCGGCGATGGAGGGAGCAACTCCTTGCACCAGCGCCAGGTACCGCGCGGAAACGCGTAGCGTTGCCCCGCCCTTAGGGCGGCTAGCGCTTTCCGATAGAGTTCGCGGAAGGCGCTGAGTTCCCTCCACGCTTCCTCCGCCCGGCTTCGATTTCCCCCCGTGGCGAAGGTCGGTTCGCTTTGCCCAGTGGGTTCGGCGCTCGTTGCGCGCTCCGAGAAGGGGACAGAGAGCAGCTGCGCGACGGCGCCGACCGTGTACCCGGCCTCGCGTGCGAGTGAGCGCGCGCGAGCAATGGCCGCGTCGACTGCCGCCCGCAGGACCGCGGGGGCGCGCTCCGCGTAGGCTTCCTTGAGCTCACGAGGCATCGTGATCGGCAAGCGTGCTCGCGCGGGCCATTTGCGATTCTTCGGGTCGAAGTAGACTCTTGGGCGTTCCACTTCGACAACGTGGAGACCGATGTCGTCCGCCGAGACTGTGACCCCGGGCCACTTGCCCGGATGCTTGACCAGGCCTGCCTCTACGCAATTCGCGAGCGTGTAACCGATTTGCTTGAGCAGCGCATCGACCCCCAGGAGCTCAACATAGTTGGCTGGGGCACGCTGAAACACCTCCTCGGGCCACCCGCGATGTTGCTTGAGCGCGTTTGCGAGCAGGCGGTTTCGCTCGCGGAGAAAGGCGGGCAGCTCGCCGCGCGTATCCGTGAGTACCTCGTGAATGTGGGTCGACAGGACCTGGACCGCGTGGAGTTCGATCCCAAACTTCTCGGCCACGACGGCCGTGGCATACCAATAGAGGCGTTGGCTCGTTCCGTCCTCATCGGGACGAAACAGAAAGTGGCGGCGCGTAGCGCGACGGGTGATCATCCACGAACGACCTGGCAGTATGCGTCGGGGCTGCGTCATGAGGCGCGCATCGCAGGAACTGCGCCGGCGCCCACGCGTGAGATCTTCACGCCTTGGAGAACCTCGCGACTGTCCATGGCCATACTGGGCCGGCCGCCGGACACCGAGCATGCCTCAACGAGCGCGCCTCAATGTCGGTCGCCCTCCAAACGATTCAACGCGAGCGCCCCAAACGCGTACGCTGCCGTCAATGTCGGAGCCGTTCGGATTGCGCTTGGGCGACCTCCAAACATTTCTGCATATCGCGTCGAGCGGCAGCGTTTCCGCGGCGGCGCGACAACTTCAGGTAACGGTCTCGCAGGTGAGCAAGAGCCTTGCGCGTCTGGAGCAGCGCATAGGGAAGACCCTTGTCGCAAGGTCGGCGCGTGGCATCGCTCTGACGGAGGACGGCAAGCGCCTCCTCCCTCGCATTCAAGCCGTCGCTTTCGAGCTCCGGGCGCTCACGGCCACCGAAGCCCAGGAGGGACGTCTCACGGTCACGATCGTGGCCCCTTCCTTTCTCGTTGAATCCGTGGTGCCGATGCTGATCGCGCGCGTGCGCGACGCGCGGTATCGCATCCGCACGGCCAGCCCTGCGGAGATTCGCGGCGAGCTCGGCGAGCGGCGCTTCGACGTGGCTCTCTTGCCAGGGGAAGACCGTGCACCAGCAGGGTGGATTGGCGAAACGGTTGGGGAAGTCAGAAATGGTCTGTTTGGATCGCCCGAACTGGTGGCCAAGCTGGGGCGCATGCCGGTCGTGGAGAGCCGGATTCGCCAACTCACGTTCGTCCAACCCCTCCGTACCGATCCGCTCGTGGTGCGCCCCACCACCGACGGGTGCCCGCTGCCCGTGGAGGACCGGCTCCTCGGGGACGAGGTGCAGACATTTCCCGTAGCCGCCGAGCTTGCCGCCCACGGCGACCAAGTTGTCTTCGGCCCTACCCTCGCAGCGCGCCACCTGCTTCGTGCGGGCTTGCTCGAGGAAATCGATGTGCGCGGCTGGGCATCGACGACGCCGGTGCAATTGTTCGTAAGCGACGCGATGCCGTCGAGTTTCTGCAAGAAGGTGCTGACCGCGACGCGAGCCGTCCTCATCGATGCGGTGCCCTAGGTCGACCCGAGTCCTTGCGGCGCACAGCGACCGGCGTGCGGCGTCCGACATTGCCCCTCTCCGACAACATTGCCCCTCTCCGACATTGACCCCTTCCACGTTCCCATCGGCGTGGCGTCCGACATTGACCCTAGGCAGGCGTCCACCGCGTTTGGTTGGTGGATAGCGCCTAGGCTCGGGGCCAGGTCAATGTCGGTCGCCTGCAAGCGAGAGCGAGCGCTTCTTTCTTTTTCCGGCGACAGGGGTGGTCTGGGCTACAACCATGCGAGCCGCCTCGCGTGTTTGCGTCGCGCGGCCTGAGGGCGAACGGGAGTGCCGATCATCATGCAGCGAGCGAGCAGCGGCGCCCTTGCCCTTTGCCTCTTC
The DNA here is from genome assembly GCA_016703425.1 of Myxococcales bacterium. Lineage (NCBI taxonomy): Bacteria > Pseudomonadati > Myxococcota > Myxococcia > Myxococcales > Myxococcales bacterium. Next base: position 680,277 of record JADJCA010000029.1, on the reverse strand, counting down.
GGGGGCCTTGCGGCCTGTTATTCCGACGCTCTCACGCCAACGAACCCCATCGACGGCGGCGTTGCCCCCGCCGCCGCATCGCCCCTTCCGTGCGACGTCGACAAGGTGCTAGCCGAGCGGTGCCGCTCCTGCCACGGTGCGAAGCCCGCCTTCGGCGCGCCGATGCCCCTTGTGACCTTCGACGATCTCCGAGCACCGTCGAAGAGCGCGCCTGAGCGGTCCGTCTACGAGCTCGTCAAACAACGCATTCACGATGACGCGCGCCCCATGCCGCAGGCGCCCAACGCGCGCCTCAATCCCGACGAGACCGCGACCCTCGATGGATGGATCGTCCGTGGAGCGCCGCGCGGCGAGGGCACCTGCACCCAAGGTTCAACGACGCCCCCGCCGGCGCCGAACCTGGTGCCGACGCTCTCGTGCCCGACGCCGGGCGCGACGCTTTCGCCGGGCACGCCCTTCAGCATGCCGGCCGGCGTGACTGACCTCTACGCCTACTACGGCGTTAGCGTGAACGTCGGCGCGAAGCGCCACATCACCGCCATTGCACCTGTGGTGCAGAATACAAATATCGTTCACCACATCCTGCTCTTGCAGGTGGACGCGCCTGTCTCACCGACGCCCACGACCGTCGCGCCGGCGGGCAAGATGCGCCTGCTCTTCGCCTGGGCCCCTGGCGGAAAAGCCCTCGACCTCCCGCCCAACGTAGGCTTCCCCGAAGAGGGCACCGCCCACTACGTCGTTCAGATCCACTACAACAACCTCGCGGGCCTCCCGAACCAGACCGACGCGAGCGGCTTCTCCACGTGCACCGGCGCACCGCGCGAGCACGAGGCCGACGTCATGGCCTTCGGCACCGAAGCTTTCTCACTTCCGCCGCGCACGAAGACCGCCAAGCGATGCACCGTCGAGGTCCCGGCCGACTACGCCGGCTTGACCCTCTTTTCTGCCATGCCTCACCAGCACCAGCTGGGAACGAGCATCTCGACGACGCTGCGTCGCGGCACGCAAGCCATCGACCTTGGCACCCGATCGCCCTGGAACTTCCAGAACCAGGAATGGTCACCCATCGCGGCGGTCACGCAGACGGGCGACAAGATCGAGACGCGCTGCGAATGGGTCAACGGCGGAACGGAAGCCGTCAGCTATGGCGAAAAGACGCTCGACGAGATGTGCTACTCGTTCACGCTCTATTACCCGCGACGCACCGCGCCCGACTGGTCGTGGGACGTTCCCGCGAAGGCGACGACGTGCGTCGACGAGTGATCGCTCGGTGTGCCGACCGCTGCGAGCGGTGCCCCGCGCGTCCGCCGCACGACCGGTAGCCCGTCGCCGCCGAGCCGACGGCCGCCGTCAGTAGCGCGCGAGAACCACGTACTCGTTTTCGTTGCGACCAAGCTTGTTCGTCCACTCGACCTGCGTGCGGCCCGTAAGCCGCATGCAATCTTTGGTGATGACGTGCGGCCCCGAAAGCCCGCCGCTGCCCTTCTTGCCGCTGTAGTTCCCGCCCGAGAGCTGCAGGCTGTCGCCGTAGTCGGGCACGCGGAGGCCGCCGTTGAAGCACGGCACGGCGGTGCACTTTCCGACGTCGGCCCCGTAGGCGCCCTTCGTTGCGTTGAACGGGAGCTCAATGTCGACGCCCAGCGTTCCCGTGCGAAAACTGGTGCGAAGGCGAATGCGGTCCGAGTCCTTGTTGCCTTGCCTGAGGAACATGCCGACGTACGCGTCGTCGGGAGGAACAGCGAAGGATGCCATCGAGTCGAGATGCCCGTAGAGATCGCTTTGACTGCGATGACGATAGGCAATGGCGTTCGTCGACGCCCAAGCGGTGCACCCCGTCGCGTTGCCGCATGAACGCGTCCTTGCCACGACCGTCAGTGCGTCGGTCAGCTTCGTTTTGACGGTCGCCGGCGCAAACTTCGTGAGCGCCTCCGCCGCGGTCCATTGCGGCCCCTGGCAGCTCGCAGGGTCGAAAGGGTCCGCGACCGGCGGCGGTGGTGGTGGTGGTGGCGGCGCCGCCGCCGCGGTGGTTCGCAGGTAGACGTCCGTAACGAGCGCCACCGAGACCACGTCGTAGGCGCCGAGGCGAAGGCGGAACGTCTGGTTTTTGGGAAGGATCGACGAGATGTCGACCTCGGCGTAACTCCAGCCCTGACCGTTCCCACCCCAGGCGGGCATCGGCGCGAGCGCGCTGGGCGGCACGCCATCGACAGCGACCGGCGCCGTCGGGTTGAGAACCGCCGTCGTCAACACGGCGCCGTTCTCCGCGAGCACCTCGACGAGCAGGAAGTCGTCGATGCGAATCGGCGCCGTGCCTTGCGCGTTCCCCGTAAGGACGACGCGGCCCTCACCCGAATAGCGGAGCTTCCGCGACGTCGCGCCGGAGAAGAGCGCGGCGGGAAACTCAGACTCGCCTTGCCAAGCGACGGTGACGTCATCCCGCACATCATTTCGCGAGACGCTCGACTCCGACTTGGCGCTGAGCACCTTGAAGGCTTGAGGGCAGGAGTTCCCGAGCTCGCAGGGCGTCTGAAGCTCCGACTCAACGGTGCTGCCGAGCTCGTCCTCTTCCGGCACCGAGGAGCAACCCGCGAAAAGCGCGAGTCCGGACGCGATGAAACACGAGGCAAAGTACGAACGACGCATGGGCCGGCCCTTTCCAAGGCGCGAGGCACCGAGAGGGCGCCCGCAACACAGAGAGGAGCGACACCGGCTCGTGTAACGAAAAATCGTCGCTCAGGGCAACGAGGGCTGGCAGCGCGATGGGAGGGCTCTTTCGACGCCGCGGCGGGCGAGGTCGCGAAGCAAAGCGCATCGCTCCATGAAGGACCATGAGAGATCGACCTCCAAGTGCGAGCCAAGCTCTGAGCGACCCTCGAGGCGCTGACCCCGCACCGCGAGCTCAATGACGGGACCGTGCATGCGCCGGGCGTCAAGGAGACCGGCGGCGCGATGCCACACGCGAACCTCGCCACTCTCGTGGCCCAAAACGACGAGGGGACCAGCCGTGGCGAGGGCCGTCACCGAGCTCGCCGGCGCAGTCGGTGCAACCTCAAAGGACTCCCCCTTCGCCGACGTGAAGACCACGGCGCCGAGGGTGGTCGCGGTCGCCTCCCACGACGGCTCCGTCGCGCTCGCCGGCACCGTCATCGCGTGCAACAGAGCCGCGGGGCCGCGGCCCCAGCGGGCGCGCCCGTCACGTGAGAAAGCGCGCACCGTTCCGTCTTCTCCCCCCGTCACGATGAACGCGCCCGAGGCGTCGGTGGCGACCGCCGAGACGCCGCTCGGGTGAGCCCGAAACCGCGTGACCTCACCGCTCGCGAGAACCACGCGGGTGAGCATGCCGTCGGGCGACGTCGCCAAGAGCTCCGCGCCATCGCCTGAAAACACGAGCTCGTCGAGTCGTCCCGGGAGGCGCCCGAAGGTGCGCGCGGTCGACCCGGCGGGATTCATCGCCTCATCGGCAAAGACGCGAACGTCACCGTTGGCGAGCACGGTGGCGATCTCACCGCGGGGGCCGACGGCAAGCCCTCGCGTCGCGCCGTCCGCTCGATGGTGAGTCAAAAGCCTCCCGCTCGGCGCCCAAACGCGCACACCTCCGAGGCCCGCCGTAACGAGATCCCTTCCGTTCGGCATGAAGCGCACGGCGCCGCTGGAATCGCCCGTCGAGAAGGCGCCGATGAGGGCGCTGGTTTGGAGGGCCCAAAGCCTGACTTGCCCGTCCTTGCTCATGGTCGCGACGCGATCGGTCCCCCCAAAGACGACGCTGTAGACGGTCCCTCCGTTGGCGTTCAAGACGGCCCGCTCGGTGCCAGCGCGAACATCCCAGATCCGCACCGTCTGATCTTCGCTCGTCGACGCGAGGAGGCGACCGTCGTCGCTGAAGCGCACGTCCCACACGCGCGCGCCGTGCCCCACAAGGACGCGCTCTTGCCTCCCCGTCGCCGCGTCCCATAGGCGCACCGTGCGGTCGTTTCCGCCGGACGCGACGGCGCGGCCGTCGGGGCTGACGGCGACCGCGTCCACGAAGCTGCCGTGCCCCGGCGCGTCCGCCTCGAACGCACGGGCCAGATTCCAGGACCGCACGACGCGATCGCCCGTCGTGGCGACGAGGCGCCTTGGTCCACCGAAGCGCACGTCCCATACGGCGGCGTGTTGGTCCTTGCTCGTCTCTCCTCCTTCCGTGGACCAAAAGCGAAGCGCGTGATCGTGGCCGCCGCTCACAAGGCGACCATCGCCCGGGTCAAAGGCGAGGGCGTGCACAATGGAGCGATGCGTCGCCGCCTCATCACGCACCGCCCCGGTGGCAATGTCGAACGTGCGGACCGTTCCAACCGCGTCGCCCGAGGCGAGCGCGCTCTCGTTCTCTGACAACGCGAGGCTCTGGATGCCCGCGCGTCCCTTGTAGAGCACGCGCGCGAGGTCGCCTTGCGGAAGGCTCCACTCGCGCACCATTCCGTCGTTGTCGCCCGACCATAAGCGTCGACCGTCGGCGGCGAGCGCGAGCGCGTTGACCGTGGCGGCGCTGCCGCGAAGGACCGCGACGCTGCGCTTCGTGGCCGCGTCGAAGACGTGGATGCCGCCCCCGCGACCGGCGCCGGCGACGACGCCGCCACGTCGCGCGTAGGCCGCGGCGTAGAATCCCTCACCACCTTCAGCGAGGCGGGCCACGAGCTCACCGGACATCCTCCACACGAGCAGTCGTCCGTCCATCGCGCCCGTCACGAGCTCATCGCCCGACGGCGAGAAGCGAACGACCACGACCGTGTCGTCGTGACCGACGAGCCGCTTGCCCAGCGCTCCCGTGGCCGCGTCGAGCAGTTGCACATCCCGCCCCGTGCCGGCCGCCACCACGGCGCCGCTCGGCGACACGTCCGACGACAACGTTGGACCGGGAAGGCTCCTTGACCACTCAAGCGGATGGTCGAAGACGCGACGGGCGAGCGTGCGTGTCCGCGGATCGTCTGCGAGCCCTAGCGACGCATGGACCTTGTTTCGTGCGTCGGCGACGGCGCCCCGCTCAAAGGCGGCGCCGGCCGCTTCGCGAAGCGCGTCGGCTTCATTCCGCTCCGCGCGTAAACGCTCGCCGATGGCCTCGTCGCGTCGCGCATCGGCGAGGTGGCGCTCGCGGCGGAAGGCAGAGGCCCCCAGCAGGGCAAGGAGCAGTGCCGTCGACAGCACGGCGACCGCGAGCATCCACAAGCGGCGCGCGCGCTCGTGGTGGCGCCGCTCGAGGGCCTCGCCCGCGGCGAGAAATCGCGCCACGACGGGAGCAACGCTGCCGGACAACGACGCGGCGCGCTGCGCCTCCGCGAGCCCGCGCCCCCGCCAAAGGGAATCCTGGGGCGAGCCGCGACGCTCCCACGCGACGGCGGCGGCTTCCGCGTCGGTGAGAATCGCGTGCCCCTCGCGATCCGAATCAAGCCACCGCCGCAGCCGAGGCCACGACGCCACGAGCGACTCGTGAGCCACCTCGATCTCAGGCTCGGCGCCGTCGGCGAGACGCAACGCCACGAGGCGCGCCGAGACGAGCCGCTCGAGCACGCGGGAGGCGTCGGGCAACCCTGCGAGCGCGCGACCGCGGGTCACGATACGACGCGCGCCCTCACTCGAAAGGAGCCGCAAGAAGAGCTGCCGTGCGACGTTCGCCCCGTCCTCGCCAAGCTCGACCATGATCTCATCGGCGTACTGCGTGAGCGCACCACCGACGCCGCCGATGCGCTCGTAGGTCGGCTCGCCGAGCGTCGACCGTTCTCGATCGCGAGACTCCCAGAGCTGATCGGCGGCGAACTGCAAGAGCGACAGCGCGGCAACTTCGCCGGCGACGGCCTGGACCATTTGACGAGGCAAGCCCGGTGGCTCCCATCGGTACCCGAGGGCAGCGATCGGTCCCGTCAAGGACTCCAAGAGCGCCTGCTCGCCGGGTGCTGCCAAGACAAAGAGCCCCGAGAGGGGCTCCCGCGAGCACGCAGCCAAGCGCGATAGAAAATCCTCTCGCAGCGAGGCTACGACCCGCACGCGTGCCCCGGCGACAGTCGCGGCACCGAGGACGGCGCGAGCGAACCCGTCGGCCTCTTCACGCGGCACATCGGCGCCGAAGGCCTCCTCGAGTTGATCGACGAAGAGGACGACGTCCCTGTCGTCACGGCGGGCCAAGGCGCTGAGATGGCCCGCAAGCGTCGCGCCCGTGAGCGGCGCATCCTCGGCCACGTCGAGACCAATCTCCACGAGCGCGCGACGAAGCGCGGCGCGCGGTTCACGCCCCGGGAGTATCTCCACGACCGAGTGGGGGCGACGCGCCGAGAGCCGCGGAAGGAGTCCCGCGCGCACGAGGGAGCTCTTGCCAGCCCCCGAGGCGCCCAACACCAAGAGGAGCGGCTCTCGCGCGAGGCGCTGCAGCGCCGCTGCGACCTCCACATCGCGACCGAAGAAGAGCGGGGCGTCGCGCGCCGTGAAGGGCCTTAGCCCCGGAAACGGCGTCGCCGTCTCCGCGTCCTCCTCAGCCGCGAGGAGGCGCTCGAACTCTCCAAGCAGATCTGCGGCGGTCGGGCGCTCCGCGGCGTCGCGGGCGAGGCAGCGCAAGACCACGTTGCCGAGGCGTCGAGGCAAGAGCGGTGACGGCGTGAGCGCGGGCGGCGGCCCACCATGAAGGACGGCGCGGCGGAGGTCGCCCGTCGTTGGGCCGGCGAACGGCCGCTCGCCCGTCAGGAGTTCAAAGAGAATGACGCCCAGCGCCCAAACGTCCGACGCCGGCGTCGCCGCGTCACCTTGCCACTGCTCCGGCGCCATGTACGCCGGCGTCCCTCGCGGCTCTTCCTTCATGTCGCCGCCGCCGGGGCGACACGTGCGCGCGAGGCCAAAGTCCACCACGAGGAGGCGACCGGCCTTGGTGAGCAGCACGTTGTTCGGCTTGAGGTCCGAGTGGACGACGCCGGCGCCGTGGGCCTCGGTGAGCGCGCTCACGATGCCGCACGACAAGGCAACGACCTCGCGCCACGGGACGCGCTCCAGCGCCATCTTGGTGCGAAGCGTGATGCCGTCGACGTATTCGAGGGCGAGGTAGGCGTAGCCGCGCGTCTCGCCGGCGCCGAACACCGTCACGATGTTCGGGTGCTGGAAGCGAGCCGTGGTCTTCGCCTCGTGGAGAAACGCGGCTCGGGCCCGTTCCGAGCCGAGCGGCTCGCGAAGCACCTTGAGCGCGACGTGCCGGCCCAGAAACGTATCGCGTGCACGATACACATAGGCCATCCCGCCACCGCCGACGAGGGACTCGACCTCGTAGTGGTCAACGACATCGCCAGCGGAAATGGGCGGTGCCAGGGTCGCCAAGCCAAGTGGGGCCCCCGCGCTCGACTTCGAGCGCAGCAGCCGACTCTCGCTATGCGAGCCGCCTTCGCCCTCGCGCAAGAGTGACGCCACGGTGCAGCGGCACACGTCGCAGTCGTCGAGGTGCTCTTCGAGCCCCCTCGCGACCGACGCATCGAGGCGGCGTTCCACCAGCTCGAGGAGGACGTCGGCCGCCGGGCAACCCATGGGAAAGAGGTCCGCGCGTCAGCCTTCGAGCGCGAGTGCCGAGAGGCTCACGTCGAGGCGACTCTGAATGAGCCGGAGCACGCTCTCGCTCTCGCCGCCCGCGAGGCCCAACTCGCGCGCCAGGATGCCGCGCGTCTCTTTGGCGAGCGCCTCCCGGGCGTCAGCCAGCCAGCGCGCGATGCTCACACGATGCACTCCGTAGAGGGCGCCCAGCCGGTCCGCCGGGAGGCCGTCGACGTAGGTGTAGCGTAGGAGGTTTCGCTGGCGAATCGGGAGCGCGGCGAGGGCCTTTCGGAAGGCGGCGCGAAAGCGCTCCGCGTAGAGTCCCTTCATGTACTCGAGCTCGGCGTCGCCGCCGGCGCCGAACTGCGACTCGAGCGAGTCGTCGGACACATAACGAGCCCGCTGCTTGCCCTCGAGGTGCGCCTCTCGAATCACGCTCACGTGGAGCCACGCGCCGAGGGCGCCGCGGCCCGAATAGGTGGCGATGCCGGCGGGGCGCCCCTCGATTCCGAAGAGCATCTTCTCCCAGATCCGCGCGGCGACGTCGTCGGCCACGTCGCCTCCCACGCGAACGACACCGAGGGCGCGCACGACGGTGCCCTCGTGCTCTCGCCTGAGCGCTTCGGTGGCCCGCCTCGCACCGCTGGCTGCCGCGCTCGCGAGGAAGAAGTCGTCACTCCGAAGGGCAGGAACGTACGACGCCCACTCGACGTCGCGGGGCGCGGTGCGTTCGAGCTGGCGGAGGACCACCTCCCGCGCCGACTCGGGGCTGCCGTCGATGAGCTCCCAGCGTTGCCGCGCCGCGAGCGCGAGCGCGTCGACGACCGCGCGCAAGGCGAGCGCGTTCCTTGGGAAGAGCGGCGTTTGGGGGAGGTTCATCGGGGGCGTCGGAAGTGACTACGCACGCGCCGGGCATTTTCCCCCCGGGGCGCTCACCGTACAGCTAGCGCGGGCCCATCTCGTCGCAAGCAAGCCGCAGGTTTCGCCCCTTTGAGGACCATCATTTGCGTCGCAACCTCGAGGGCGTTTTTTGCTCGAGCCCGTGACGGGACGGCGCTGAGCCGCCGAGGCATCGACCGCAAACGACCCTCATCCGCCGGCTTCCGCGGAGCGCCTCCACCTTTGCGCGCGCACCTGTTCCATGTTCAGTTCGCCGCGGCCCAAGGAAGTCCCGCGGGCGGACGCGCGAGGAAGCCAACATGAAGACGATCTCGGACTACGTGACCTTCCACGACCAAGCGATGGCAGAGAAGTACGCGGGGGGTCGGACGAAGGTCCCCATGTCCGATCTCTTCGAGGCCTACTTCGACGGCCGCGTCGACCTCAAGGTCGAGATGAACGAGTTCCTCGACGCGCGCAGCGACCTCGTCAGCTACGACATCACGGCCGATCACGTGAAGTTCTTCGTGACGCGCATGATCCCCGAGGTCGCCATCCACTCGAAGGCGCAAGACGAGCGCATCGTTCGTGAGCACTACGACCGCGGCAACGACTTCTTCGGCGCGTTTCTCGGCGAGCGCATGGTCTACACCTGCGGCATCTTCGAGAAGGGTCCCGGCAAGGAGACGCTCGAAGAGGTCCAGGACAACAAGATGGACCTCGTCTGCCGGAAGCTCATGCTCCAAAAAGGCGAGTCGCTCCTCGACATCGGCTGCGGCTGGGGCACCCTCGCGCGGTACGCGGCCAAGTATTACGGCACCGACTCGACGGGAATCACCATCGCAGAGAAGCAGACGGCCTTCGGCAACGAGCGCATGAAGGCCTGGGGCGTCGACGACCACGCCCGCGTCCTCTGCCTCGACTACCGCGACATCCCGCGCCGCCCCTACGACAAGATCGTCAGCCTGGAGATGGTCGAGCACGTCGGCATCAAGAACTTCCAGAAGTTCTGCGATCAGGCCTACGACATGCTCTCCGACAACGGGCTCTTCCTCCTCCAGTGGACGGGCCTCCGGCGCGGCGGCGGCCAAGGGGTGCCGGTCATCGGCCTACGCCCCGAAGACCTCATCTGGGGTCTCTTCATGAACAAGTACATCTTCTCCGGTGCCGACGCCTCGCTCCCCTTGAGCGACGTATGCAAGGGCCTCGAGAAGGCCGGCTTCGAGATTCACTCAGCCGAGAACATCACCATCCACTACGCCCACACCATCGACCTCTGGCACAAGAACTGGCTCCAGAACCGCGAGCAAGTCTTGAAGACCTACGGCGAGCGCTGGTTCCGCGTTTGGAACTTCTTCCTCGGCTGGTCGGTCCGCATCGGCACCCAAGGCAACGCCGCGTGCTTCCAGGTGGTGGCCGCGAAGAACCTCGACAAGTTCGACCGCGATCGCTTCATCGGCCGCGCCCACGCCGGCGACGAGCGTCCCCTCGTGACCGAGCCCCGCGCTCGCCGCGAGAAGGCGAACGGGCCGGCCGCGCCGGAGACGCGCACGAAGCCCGTCGCCGAGGCCTGAGTTCCCCGCACCGAAGGGCGCAGCGGCCGTGTCCCGAAGGACGCGGCCGCAGTGCTTTGTGTTGTCTGTGATGGCGGCGGCGATCAGGCGCTCGGTCGAGCGCCTGATGGCCCCACGCTGGCGTCACGGCAGTTGGTACACCGCCACGCACGTCCCATAGGGACCCGTGGTCTCGTTGGCCGGGTACCAGTACCCCTCGTGGCACTGGTAGTAGCTCTGATCGGAGGCCGCCTGCACGCAGGACGCCTCTTCGACGCGGCGATTGACCGTGGGCGAATAACATCCGTCACCGGCGCTCGGCGGGCTGGGCGTCGGACTCGGTGTCGGGGGTGGGTGTCGGCTCCGCCTGTCCGTCCGTGTCCGTAGGCTCACCTCCGACGGGTGTCGGCTCGGTCCCCGGACGCGGCACTGCGATTCCCCCGCTCGCTGGCGCAGGATACCGATCGCATTCACGGCGATGAGCGCGGTAGCCGTACCAAGCGTTCATGCCCTGCATGCGGAAGATCGCGGCGGCGCAACGCGTGTTCGTCTCCGCGTTGAAGAGAGACTCGGCGTTGCTGCGCGACGGGCAACCGTTGGTGCCACCAAGGTGCACGCTGTTGACTTGAAACAAGCCCCGATCGATGGAGCCGCCGCTGTTCTGGTTGGAGGCGCGCTCGTAGAAGCGCGACTCGTATTTGGCGGTGCAGACCATGCGCCCCACGTGCGACTCGGGAAAGCCGGCGCTCCGCACGAGCGACGCGACTTCGCTCTCTGAAATCACGCGGCCGTCGTAGCGTGACCGCAACTCTCCTTCGGCGCTTCCGCCGGCTTCATCGCTTGCTTCGTCGAGTGCCTCGTTGGAGCAGCCGGCCAGTACGCCAACCAACACCATGCCAACGGCTCGGGTTCGATTCACCACTCGTCACCTCGCAAAAAGGACCAGCGCTTAACTCCGGTAACCTCCCCAGACGGGACAGATGTAGCAAAGTGTAGGCCACGGGCTGGGACGCGAAAGTGCGCGGGAAACTCCCGGAACGGGACGCGCGCGCCCGCCGTGGCGGTGTCTCCACGTGGATTCGGGAGGATCCAATGCGCGCTCCCGACACCTTGGTCCGTGAAATTTCGCGCTCGCCCGTTTCGTAGGATTCGCGTGGTCCCGATAGGCTCCTTGGATGCGGTTCCTCGCGGCTGGGTTGATGGGTTCGGTGGTCTTCTTTGGCGCGACCCGAGGGCGCGCCGCTCCGGCGTCGGCCGCCGTTTGCGCCCCGGTCCCCGCATGCGCCACGCAAGCGCTCGAGCCAGGCCCACGTCGCGAGGCCTCGCACACTCGCTCGCGGCTCGTCATGGGGCTCGGCTCGCCGCGGCACCGAGCGCGCGATCTCTTTCAGAAGGTCGGCGAGCCGCAAACGCTGACGGCCAAGTTCACCTACGGCAAGGTCCACAAGGATCTCGAAGACGAAGAGGTCGACGTCTGGGTCTTGCGCCACTGCAGCGGGAGCTGGGAGCGCCTCGGCACCACGCGCACCGGCGCGGAGAATCGCGGCGGCGGGAACGGTTCCGCGGAGGGGCGCGTCACCTTCGCGGTGCCCCAAGGACGAGAGCTCGCCGCGGGGCTCCATCGCGTGCGCTTCGTCGTCGCCCCCGATGGCAGCAGCGTCGACGCGCTCGCGGAGATCTTGCCAAAGGACGCTCGCTTCTTCGTCTCGGACATCGACGGCACGCTCACGATCGCCGAAAACGCCGAGGTCAGAAATGTCCTCGACGGCATCACCGGCTCCGTCAACGTCGACGCGCCGCGGGCACTCTCCATGCTCGCCGCCAAGGGCTACCGGCCGCTCTACCTCTCAGCGCGACCCGAGTGGCTCACCGAGCGCACCCACGCCTTCCTCGCGTTTCACGGATTTCCGATGGGCGCCGTGCGGGTGACCGCCATGAACGGCGCCACGGGCGACAAGGCCGCCGCCTTCAAGAGCGACGTTCTCGCAGCACTCGCGTCGCAGGGGCTCGTGCCCTCGTTCGGATTCGGCAATCAGCCCTCTGACACGACAGCCTACGAGAGCGCGAAGATCCCCGTGGCCGGTCGCTTCTTCCTGCGCGTGACCGACGCGCACGGAGGACGGCGCTTCGAGAGCTACGCGGAGCTCTTGCCTGCCCTCGGGCGTGTGCCCTGCCTGTAGCAAGGCACGTCGGTCACGCGGCGCGACGAAGCGTTGGCGCAGTCTTCATGAGCTCCGTCGCGCGCTGCGGCGCGCGCCCGCCACGACGAGACCGACGGCGGCGAGGGCCCAGAAGCCGAGCCGCGAGTCACCGTCGCCGGTGCCGAACGGCTGGAAGCTGCACCCGCCGCCACTGCAGAAGGCGCCGGAGGTTCCACACTGATCCTCCGCTTGCGCCTTGGCCTTCGAACGCGGCGCGACGCCGATGTACTTGCAGCCCTCGTAAACGGGGCACGTGGGCTCGCCCTCTTCCTTCGTGAGTTGACGGAACGTGGCGACGACCGATTGATCGCTCGACGCTTGAAGGACCAAGTCCGTCGCGAGCGAAGCCCTGGGAAGATCGGACCGCATGCGGGTCACGCGCGCCAGCGTCTTCTTCTGGAAGAGCGCCGCCATGTCTTCCGCTTCGACCTCTTGCGCCGTCTTGGTGATGGCACCACTCTGGTCGGTCACGGCGTCGTAGAACGGATCCTTGTTGGGGACACCGAACGTTGGCCCCCCGCGACCTCCGAAGGAGCGCTGCTGCGCGATGAGGTTCGGCACGAGCGAGGTCGAATAGTCGGCGGAGCTCTCGGTCTCCCAAGCGGCGCCGCCGAGCGCGTCGACCTTGGCCTTGCGCACGAGGTCGTAGTCGCTGCGGCTCTCGGCCCACTTCCACGTGATGTCCGACGCAGGGATCACGAACGACGGGAACGTCTGGGGCTCCCAGCGGCCATCGCCGACGACCCAGAGCGTCACGCCCACGCTCGCGCCGCTGCCAGCGGCGACCATGCGCAGCGGAAGAGAAGGCACCGCGCCCTTCGTGGTCACGCGCACCGGGCGCATCGACGTGATGCCCTGCCCCGGCACGAGCTTCAGCGCCAGAAAGTCGAACTGCTCCGTGACGTAGCTCTCAATGAGCGGCTTGATGTCGTCGGGGATGTTGTACCCGTGCCCCTTGAGCCAGTCGCCGAGAGCGCCCGGAGACTTCGCCGAGAGCTGCACCGTCTCGTAAGGGCCGACCGTTTCCTCCTTGAGCACGGTGACGCCGTTGTCGAGAGACGCGCCACCCGACGCCTGCGGCGCCCCAGCCTTCGCGGAGCTCTCGTTGTAACAAACCGGGGGCGTGGGGCAGTTGCGCGGTGGCGGTAGGATGCTCGTCGTCGTGGTCTGGTCGAGCGCCTGAAAGACAATGTCGGCGCTAAGGCCAACCTTCGCTTCCCCGCGAATGGGAAGGACCCACGCGAACGAGTCCGGGCTCCCGCTGTATTGAATCTGGTCGTAGAGGGTCGTCTCGCTCGTGGAGACGCTGAGGATCATCCGGTGGTAGGCCACCACCGTGTTCGCGATGGGGGGCGCGAAGCAGCCGCCGCATGCTTCCGCGGTCTTCGGGGACGCAAAGGCGAGGGCGCCCGCCGAAAGAGCCATGGCCAAGGTCAGCGGACGAGCAAGAGCAGACATACGCATGGGCGCCCCTCGAGCACGGGTCATGCCGCTGTCGTTGCAGCCGAATTTGCGGCCTTCTTGGGCCCGTCCGCGCGCCACGACAGACGACGCCGTCAGGGCCCGCTGGGATATGGCGCACCCTGACACAGGCCCAGGCGACGGGCCGTTTGATCGCCGCGGCGCCGGACGGATGTGGTCCAATCGGCACCTTATGGGTCGGATGGTCTGCCGAAGAACCGTGCGCATCCACTACCCCGTTCGCGAGGGCGAGCGCCTGGGCCTCCGCACCGATCAGGACTGGGACTACGACGTGCCGCCCACGCGGGTCTTTGAAGGGGGCCGAACCGTCGAGTTCGAACTGACGGCGCGGCGCCCCTTCGCCTACTTCCGCGTGTACCTCGAGACCCGCGAGGAGACCCTGTGGATGCCCGGCGCCAATCGCCTGGTGTTGCTCGACGTGCCCGTGCCCGCCGAGGTCCACCCCTTCTTCCGGTCGTCACCCGACGGCTGTTTCGAAGAGCCCATCACCATCCAGTCCACCGAGCTCGGTCGCGAGCTGTCGCTTCGCGTGTACCTCCCGCCCGGCTACGTGGAAGCAGAGCGGCGCCGCTTTCCTGTAGTTTACATGCAAGACGGCAAGAACCTGTTCTTCCCAGAGGAAGCGTTCTTGGGTCGCGAGTGGCATGTCGATGACACCGTGGCCAAACTCGATTCCATGAGCGTCGCCGACCCGGTCATCGTCGTCGGCATCCACGCCGGCGATCGCAAGGCCGAATACACCAAGCCCGGCTACGTCAAGTATGCGCGCGCCCTCGCCGACGAGGTGAAGCCGCTCATCGACGACCGCTACCGCACGCGCCCGCGCCCCATCGACACGGCGGTGATGGGCTCGTCCCTCGGAGGCGTCGTCTCATTCTTCATGGCGTGGGAGCACCCTCACGTTTTCGGCTACGCCGCGTGCATGTCGAGCACGTTCACGTTCAAAGACGATCTGCTCGAGCGCGTGCTCACGGAGCCGAAACGCGACGTGACGTTCTACTTGGACAGCGGCTGGCCCCAGGACAACTACGAGGTCACGCTCGCCATGAACGCCGCCCTCTTGTCGCGGGGGTACGAGCAGGGCCGTGACCTCATCCACATCGCCTACCCCCAGGCGCAACACGACGAAGTGCACTGGGGCCAGCGGTTCCACGTCCCGCTCCAGCTTTGGCGAAGCACGGCGCGCGCTCGCGACGTGGCGGCCCTCGCGCGACGCGAGCCCGCGGTGCGGGCCTCTGAGCGCTAGACCGCCGCTACTCAGGCGGGATCGACGGGCGCGGGAGCGATGCGAGCGCCGCGGCGGAGTCGTCGGCCAAGAGCCGATTGCCCGACGCCCGCGCTTCATCGAGCGCAAGCTCGAACTCGCCGCGCGCCCGCTCGATCTCGCCCCGACGCCGAAGCAGCGTCCCCAGCAAGACGCGCCCGTTCAGCGAGTCCCACGTGAAGTCGTGATCCTCGGCGTATTCGATGGCCGTTTGAAGGCGTTCCTCGGCGCGCGGATCACCGGCGATGCCGTCGAGGAACGCGACGTACATGCGATCGTGGTGGACGAGCCGGTCGAAGCCGCCCTCCTGCGACAGATCGAGCGACTGACGGATGGCGCCGTAAGCGCGCGGGTAGTCGTCGAGACGAATCAAGAAGTCGCCGAGGTTGTGCAGGTTGACGGCCACCTCGTACATGAGGCCCAGCGAGCGGGCCTTGTCGATGGCCTGCTCGGCGCGCGCCGCCGCAGACCTAAAGTCGCGACCGAAGTAGTCGACGAGCGCCGCAAACTTGTAGCGTTCGCAGGACGCCGCCTCGTCGTCGGGCAAGAGCGCCGTGGCCCGGTCGATGGCCGAGAGCGCCGCGGCGCGATCGCCGAGCGCCGCGTGAGCTTGCGCGCGGAAGAGCAGCACCTTGTGCTCCTCTGGCCGGTCGCCCTCGCCGGTGACGATGCGCTCGAGGCGCTCGAGCATGGCGAGGACGCGGTGGAAGTCGCCTTGCCGCGCCGCGAGCTCGGCGTAGGCGAGGAGAACCTTCTTTGCGAGCTTCTCGTCGCCCTCAGCGGCGCGTTCTGCTTCGCCGAAGTGAAAGACGGCGCGGTCGAAGTCGTGAAGCGCAGCCAAGAGCACGCCGGCGCCGACGCGCGCTTGCACGCGGGTCGTGGTGTCTTCGCCCTGATCGACACGCCAAAGCACACGCTCGCAGAGGGCCGCCGCGTCGGGGCACGAGCGCGAGAGGCGCACCGCTTGAATGAGCGCGTCGAACCAGCGGGCGATCTCGCGCGGATCGCGCTTCTCGATGTCACAGAGCTCGATGGCGCGGGCGAGGTCTTTCGCCGCCGCCTCGATCTGCTTGGCGCGCAGCCGCTCTTCGCCGCTGCGAGCGAAGTAGTCGGCGGCCCTTTGGCTTGAGCCCGCTTGGTAGAGGTGCGCCGCGATGCGCGCCGCTTGCTCGCCCGTCGGCTCGCCCGAGAGCAGCGACTCGAGCGCCGCCGCCGCCGCGGCGTGCATGTCGCGCGAGGCCTCGAGCGTCAGCGCGTCCATGACGACCTCGCGCAAGATCGGCGACGTAAAACGCAACGCCGAAGGCCCCGTGTGCACGAGGAGGTCCTTTTCGCGGAGCTCGCCTAACGAGCCCTCGACCGTGGACATGGGTCGCCCCAGCATCTTCGCGAGCGCCGTTGCCTCGACCGGCTCGCCGAGCGCAGCGGCCGCCTGCAAGACGGCCCTTTGCATCGGTTCGAGGCTCGCCACGCGCGACGCGACGAGGCCGCGGAGCGTCTTGGGCAACGCGATCTCCTGCCCGACGAGGCGCATCTGCGTAATGCGGCGCGACTCGATGGTGAGCGCTCGCGACTCGATGAGCGCCTTCAGCAGCTCTTCGATGAACTGAGGATGGCCGCCGGCGCGGTCGCGCACGAAGCGGGCGAGGTCCTCGGGCACCACCTCGACGACAAGGCGCGCGGCGATGAGCGCTTGCGCGTCTTCGTCGCGAAGGTCGGTGAGATCGAGGACGTTGTGACGACCGACCATCTCGAGGGCGTGGGAGAAGCCGGCGCGCGAGGCGAAGGCAAAGACGAGCCGCGACTTCGAGAGGCGCGCGTAGGCGGCTTCGAGCACCGCAAAGCTGTCTTCGTCGAGGCAGTGGGCGTCGTCCCACGCGAAGATGTGTGGTTTGTCTTCCGAGAGGCTCGCGAGCATCCGGCCGAAGGCGTGCTTGAGGGCGGCCTTGGCGTGGGGATTGGCCGCTGGTACCGGCGCACCGAGCGTATTGAGCACGGCGGCGACGTCCTCGTCTTGCAGGCCCAACGCGCGAAGACGCGGCTGAACCGCGAGGACCCGCTCCGGCGGATCACCTTCCACCACGCCGCAGAGAACCTGCAACATGCACGCGATGCCCGTGAGCGGGTACGCGCGACCGTGCGGAGGGCAGGTCGCCAAGTAGAAGCCGATGTTGTAGCCGCCCTTCTGGAGCCGGCGGTCGACCTCGTGAAGCAGCCGCGTCTTGCCGACGCCGTGATCGCCGCGGAGCGTAAAGACGCTCGCTTGACGCTTCGTCGCCGCGGCGAGCACCTCGGCGAGCGCGCGGAGCTCGTCTTTGCGGCCAACGAAGCGACCGAAGGTGTCCTTCGGGTCGCGGACGTCGTGGACGACGGCGCCGGTCAACCCGGTGCGCGAGGTGACGCCTTCGCTGAGGGGCAAGATCTCGAAGAGACCGCGCACTTGACGCATGGCGGTCGTCGACACGGCGCAGCGACCCGCTTGCGAAAACGCATAGTCGCGCGCCGTGGCGAGGAGGCTCTTCAGCCGCTCGTCATCGGTGGGCTCACCGTCCTTGCCAAGGTGGATGCGCGCCGCGTGAAGGCCGACGCTCGCGCGCCGCCGACCGCCGCGCGGCTCGGAGGCGGGGTCGAGATCGCCGATGCCCGCCAGCGACGCCGCCGACGCAGGCGCCGCGGGAATGCCCGACCCCTCGAGCGCGCGCAAGGTCACGAGAGCACACCGCGTCGCCACCTCGGTGTCGCGACCGTCGGGCTCGGCGACGCCGAAGATGGCCGATACCGCATCGTCGGTCTGCGCAACGACGCGGCCACCGTAGCGGCCAATGATGGCGCTGGCGCGCTCCGCGGCCCACAAGGGGTCGCGATCCGGTAGCGCGAGCACGAAGCCCGTGACCTCGCGCCGCTCGCCCATCTCGGCGGCCCGCTCGAGGTCGATGGAGCGAGCCTCCAGGGCCGGCTGCTGGCTCCGCTGGTTAGGGACCTCGACAGGGGTCTTCTCGTTGTTGTCGTCGCGATCGCCCTCGAGGAGGCGATCGGGGTTCATGACGGTCTGGGGCGGGAGGCTGCCGCGGAAGCGTTGCAGGAACGTCGCCAGCTCATGGGCGCCGTAGCGGCTCCCCTCGCGATACAGGAACGCGAGCATGGCTTCGACCATGCGGCCGGCGTCGGGGTAGCGATCCTCCGGCGCCTTCTTCATGGCGAAGGTCACGACGTCGCTCAGGTCCTTGGGGATCTCCTGGCGCAAGAGCTCGAGCGGCGGATACTCGCTGGCTTGCACGCGCCGCAAGGTCTCGAAGGTCGTCGGCGCGCTGAAGGGGTTCACGCCGGCGATGCACTCGTAGAGGAGCACCCCGAGCGAGAAGAGATCGCTGCGCGCGTCGACGTTGTCGCCCTTGGCTTGCTCGGGGCTCATGTAGCCGAACTTGCCTTGGAGCTTCCGCGCGCGCGTGTCGTAGGTCGACGATGGTTCGATGACGCCGCGCGCCTTGGCGATGCCGAAGTCGGTGACTTTGACCTCGCCCTCGAACGACAGGAGCACGTTCTGTGGAGACACGTCGCGGTGCACGATGCCGAGGGGGCGGAGCTGCTCGTCGCGGCGGCGATGGGCGTGGTCGAGGCCCTTGGCCACCTCGGATGCAATGTACACGCACATGTCGAGGGGCAAGACGACGTTCATGCGCCGGCAGCGGGCGATGAGCGTCGCCAGATCGAAGCCGTGCACGTACTCCATGGCCATGAAGTAGGCGGGCGCCTCGTCGAGCTCGCCGGCGGGCGCGAGGCCGAGGTCGAAGACCTGCACGATGTTCGCGTGCGAGAGGCGCACCGCGAGCTTCGCCTCGTGGATGAACATCTCCACGAACTCCGGGCTCTGCGCCAGCTCCGGAAGGATGCGCTTGATGACGAGGACCTTCTCGAAGCCCTCCACGCCAAAGCTCTTAGCCTTGAAGACCTCGGCCATTCCTCCTTGGCCAAGGCGTTCCAGGAGCTTGTAACGGCCGAGCGTCGAGCTCATGGCGGCCGTGAAGCTACCACGTGCAGGTCACAGCGGGAGCTTTTGGCAGTGAATCGACAAGGCCAGGAATTTTCCTGACTTTTGGCGCCTCTGTCGTTGCGGTGACGGCACCAAAGCGCGGCTCTTTGGGTCGAGCGACTCGAACGCCGGGGCGTCAGGCCCCCGTTCGTTCCCCGTTAGTTCCCCACGCCGCCGCACGTACCGAAGCCCGGCGGGAGGCGCCAGTCGTTGATGTTGTCAGAGCTGCATGGGTCGGCCGCCGGGCAACCGACCGCGGGGTTCGCGGGGTCGCACAAGACTGCCGTGTCGCCGGGCGCGCCATCGCACGCCGCTTGCGTCATGCACGACGAGCCGGTCGTGTTGTTGTTCTGCGTGATGCAGCAGACCTCGTTCGCTGCGCAGTTCGCGTTGCTGGTGCACTTGAGCGTGGTCGGGCGGCCGCCACCGCCACCGCTGCCCGGCCCCGCGTCAGGTACTGGGCAGGCGGCTCCCGTCACGCATGAAAACTGAAAGCTCGCGCCGCCCTGGGCGCGCGTCGAGCAGCAAACTTGCGAGGGAATCGCGCAGCTCGCCGTGCCGCAGGTGAGCGACGACGTGTTTCCGCCTGGCCCGGCGTCGGCGACGACGCCCGCATCGAGCGGCCCGGGCGTGCCGGGGTTGGTGACCACGGCGCCGTCGGGCAGCGTCGTCGTGCCGGTCCCGGAGTCGCTCGCGGTGCCCGTCGGCGACGTGCCGGTTCCCGTGACCGCACCGTCGGCGGAGCCGTCGGGCGCACCTTCGAAGACGTCGGGGTTCGCCGTCGTGCCGCAAGCGAGGAGCAGCGCGGGCAGCAAGCCCAGCAGAGCCGTGACGCGGGTGACGGGGACGGAGCGCGACAAGCGAAGACGAATCACGGGATACCTCCTCGAGGGGGTCAGGTTGACGGCGACGAACCTTTGTCCTCCGACAATGCGCAAATCAGGCGCCGAGGGACAAATTCAGTGGTCCGACGTCCGCCTTGCGCGCACGTGGCAAGGCGCGCGACCGCCGAACAAAATGAAAAACGCGCGGAAGGACATGCCTTCCGCGCGCTTCTCGTGTCACTGGCGCCCGGTCCGGACCGGAGCCGAGGGGCCAGCGTGCTGATCAGTAGCCGCGGTGACCACCGCCGCCACGACGATCGCCGCGGTCGCCGCCGCGGAAACCGCCGCCGCCACCACCGCCGCCGCCGCCACCACCACCGCCACCGCGGTTGGTGCGCTCCTCGGCCTCGTTCACGCGAAGCGGACGGCCGTCGAGGAGGGCGCCGTTCATCTCCTGCATCGCCTTGATCGCCTCAGCCGCGGTCGCCATGGTGACGAACGCGAAGCCGCGCGAACGGCCGGTCTCGCGGTCCGTCACGACGTGGACGTCGGTGACCTCGCCAATGGCGGAGAAGGACGCGCGAACGGATTCGGCGGTGGAGTCGAACGAAAGGTTGCCTACGTAGAGCCTGTTACCCATGGTGTCTTGTTCTCTCGGTCTAAAAACGGCTTCTTGTGCTTCGAAGTAACCAGCCGTCCAACGTGCCGTGCGATCGGAGGAGGTTCGCGAAAGAATTTTCGCGGCCTTGAAAAACGAACTCCCTAGTGACCGAACCGCGATCGACAGATCGAGAGAGCAATCGTGACGGGAAGTGTTCTCGTGAGCGGCGTCACCTTAGCGCGGCTCTCTGGTTTCGCAAAGACCATCGAACACCTTTGGTGACGTGGGGAAAAATTTACGCAACACCATGATATTGCACATGTGTACCCGGGCGCGTCGCCGCCAGGCCGTCTCCGACATTGACCGGCACGGCCTCCGGGCACGGCCTCCGACATTGGCGGGTGCGGCCTCCGACATTGAAGCCCGTCCGGGGACAGTTTGGCCTGCGGCGGCCAACGCCGTCGGCATCCGAAGCCGTTTTTCAGATGATTCGCGGCTTTTCGCAGTGGCACACGCGCTGCTTGGAGGACGGCATGCCCACGTCAACCAAAGGTGCTGCGATGATCCCGTCTACCGAACTCTCCAACGCGGAACTCAGCGAAGTGCAGGGTGGCCGCCTCGAAACGTGCATCCCGATGCCGTTGCCGGAGCCCTTCCCCCTCCCGTGGCCCGGCGACGGCTTCCCCGAGCCGCCGTTCCCGCCCCCCTACCCCACCGACTTGGTCTGAGCGGACCCCCTGCGCTCGACGCTGCCCACGTCGAGAGGCTGTCGCGAGTGAGACCAAGGTACTGATAACGCGCATGTTTTTCACGCGACCGAGCACGGTCCGACCGGTAGGCTGATGGTCCTTTGCAGCGCAGACGTCGGCTCGCCTGTCTCCCCCTGCTGGCGCTGCTGCCGGCGTTCGGATGTCAGGCGCTGCTCGACATGCGCGAGGAAACGGCGTTGACGGCCGGCGACGGTGGCGCGAGCCCGAACGGCGGAGGCGCTCCTTCGGATGGGGCGACCACGCTCGCCGACGCTCCGGCCGACGCAGCCCTCTTAAGCGACGCGAGCGCCCCCGTCGTCAATTGCAGCGCGCCGAATTCTGTCTGCTTCGATTTCGCAGACGCCGCCGCGCCCCCTGCCGTGGTGCATGCGAACGGAGGCTGCGAGTTGGCGTTCGCGCTGGACGCTGGCGTGATGCGCGTGCGGACAACCGCGTTCGACGCGAGCTCGGGAACGAAGTGCAACGCCAACCTCAGCGTCCCGTTCACCGGGTCCGAGGTCGCTTGCACCCTCGATCTGACGACGACGCAAGTCGCGGCCTCCGACACGGACATCGTCATCGTGCGGGACAACAGCACGAAGGCGACCTCGGGGTTGGGCGCGTCTTCGGGCAGTGGCTTTCAGCTCTTCGAGCAGACGGCCTCGGGCGGTGCCTCGACGTCCTCGGGCACCGGCCCCGCAATCGAGGGTGGCAAGACCTATCGTGTGGCGTTCCACTGGAAGCGCGCAGCCGGGTCGGTATCCGCCACGGCGATGATCGAAGCCCAGCCCCTGACGTACAACCTGCCGGCCGCTGCGGCCTCAAAGCTGACCGGAGCCGATACGCTCACGTTCGGCCCCGTCGATTCCGTTGGCGGTGGCTGGGACTTCTCGCTCGACAACATTCGATGCTCGATGAAGTGAGACTCGCAGTGCGGCAACAGGCCGGGCCGCGCGCCCTTGGCCGCTTTGGGTAATCGAGCCCTGGCAAAGAGGCCGGGCGTTTTCGCGCCCATCAGGGATAATCCGCCCGATGAACGCCTCCCAATCGATTTTTGTCGCGCCGCTCCTCGGCCTCCTCTGGGCCACGAACGCCGTGGGAGCTTGCGGCGGCAGCGACGGCGCGACGATCAACGCGGACGGCGCGGACGCATCGACCGGCACGGGACAGCCAAGTCCCGACGGCGCCGTCGCATCAAGCGGCGACGGCGCCGCAACCGCCACCGACGCGACCACGCCGTCGCCTCCGCCGATCGCTTGCGCCGGTGGCGGCTCGTGCGTTCCGCCAGCGCCCGGCGGCTGGACCGGGCCCGTCGTCGTCGCCGAAGCGTCGGGCGCAGCGCCGGCTTGCCCGACGGCCATGCCGCAGAAGGCGTTCGAGCACCACAGGAACATCGTTGCACAGGCTGCACCATGCACGTGTTCCTGCGATCTGAAAGGCGAGAAGTGCGTCGGCAACGCCTCGTTCTCGTCGTATGGCAGCGTTGATTGCTCCGTGAATTCGTGCGGTGGCTCGGAGCCCATCACCGTCGGCGAGTGCTCGCCGTTCATCACGGTGAATTGTGGCGCAGGCCCCGACAAGACCGTGGGGTGGAAGACATCCACGAACCTAACGGCGCAAGGGCGATGCGACGCGGCCCTGGATCCGACGCCGCCTCCAGCGGCGACGTGGGAGAAGACCGTCGTCGGCTGCGGAAGTCTCTCGCTTTCTCAAGGCACGTGCGCGGCGGGCAACGTCTGCGCGCCCGGCGGCGACGCACCCTTCGGCACGCGACACTGCATCTTCGCGACTGGCGATCAAGCGTGCCCCGCGGGCCCGTACACGACGAAGTCGCTTGTCTACGACGCCTTCGATGACACGCGAAGCTGCGGCGCCTGCTCGTGCACCGGGCCCACCGGCTTGTCGTGCGCCAGCAGCATCGCCTTCTATTCGGGCGCTGGCTGCACGAGCCTCAAGGGTTCGAGCACGCTGCCGGGCTGCGTCGCAAAGCCGATCACGAGCGGCTACTTCCGCGTCAGCGCCAACGCCGTCGGGGGCACGTGCACACCGAGCGCGCCGGCCCCGACGGGCGCCGCGACGCCGAAGAGTCCGACGACCGTCTGCTGCATTCCCTGAGGCGGCCCCGAACCGCATGCGACGCTCCATCGCGCAGAGTTCGGGACACAACCTGACTACGGTCGGGCGGCGTCCCCTTCCGGAGCCCTACCCCATGTGGCGCTGGAGAACAGGGCGTCCATTTGGTCGACGGGAACGGCGGTTGGGTGATCGACGCCCCACGGATTGGACAGCACCGCCATGAGTCCACCGGTAACGGGATCGGTGTACGTGGTTGCAACGGAGTACTGATGGTTCGGCGTGAGCCCGTACTCGGCCAGCGCGGCGGCGTAGGCTGGATTGTCGTCGACGGGGGCCGTGGCCACCGCCGCAACGACCGCGCTACCTTTGCTCTCCGCGAACGAGGTCACCACATCGCTCGGGAGAGCGTCGACCACATTCTCGAGGCCGAGCGCCTGCATGGCCGCCGTGGGCGGGCTGCCGATCGCGATTGGGCCCAAGGGGTCCAACTCCAGCGCCGTCGTCTGAACGGCACCGATGGCGCGCTCGATGGCCGCGAGCGCGATGCTGCCGGTCGCCCCCACCAAGCCTGGGCGCGCCCCTTCCATGGCGACCTGCACCGTCACGGGGTTGCCGTACGGGTCGCGCAGGCTCACGCCATAGATGCCGGGCGCAAGCTCCGTGACGAGCGAGTCGAGGAAGGCTAGCCCCTCCGGGGTCTGCGCGAGGGCGTTGATGGCGGAGACCACTGTGCAGTCGCCGATCGGGCCTTGCTCCAAGGCGGGGCTCGCGAGGTCCCGGTAGTTCGCAGCGATGTCGGCTTGGACGTCCGGATCTGGCTCGGCCGGCGCCACCCCCGTCGTGTCGATCGAGGGCGCCGTCGAAGGCGTTGCCTCAGGCGCCGCGATGCCGAGGTTCGCGTCCACCGTCGGTGGGCTCGCGAGATCTTGATAGTTCGCCGCGATGTCGGCCTGCACCGCCGGGTCGGCCTCCGCCGGTGCCACTCCCCGTCGTATCGATCGAAGGCGCCGTCGAAGGCGTTGCCTCAGGCGCCGCGATGCCGAGGTTCGCGTCCACCGTCGGTGGGCTCGCGAGATCTTGATAGTTCGCCGCGATGTCGGCCTGCACCGCCGGGTCGGCCTCCGCCGGTGCCACTCCCGTTGTATCGATCGAAGGCGCCGTCGAAGGCGTTGCCTCAGGCGCCGCGATGCCGAGGTTTGCTGCGGCTGCCGCCGCCGCATTCGCTTCCGCTTGCGCCGCCTCCGCGGCTGCCGCCGCCGCCGCATTCGCTTCCGCTTGCGCCGCCTCCGCTGCGGCCGCCGCCGCCGCGTTCGCTTCCGCTTGCGCCGCCTCCGCTGCGGCTGCCGCCGCCGCGTTCGCTTCCGCTTGCGCCGCCTCCGCGGCTGCCGCCGCCGCCGCATTCGCTTCCGCTTGCGCCGCCTCCGCTGCGGCCGCCGCCGCCGCGTTCGCTTCCGCTTGCGCCGCCTCCGCTGCGGCTGCCGCCGCCGCATTCGCTTCCGCTTGCGCCGCCTCCGCTGCGGCTGCCGCCGCCGCATTCGCTTCCGCTTGCGCCGCCTCCGCTGCGGCCGCCGCCGCCGCGTTCGCTTCCGCTTGCGCCGCCTCCGCGGCGGCCGCCGCCGCCGCATTCGCTTCCGCTTGCGCCGCCTCCGCTGCGGCCGCCGCCGCCGCATTCGCTTCCGCTTGCGCCGCCTCCGCGGCATTCGCTTCCGCCTGAGCGGTCGCATCCGTCGCATCCGTCGCATCCGTCGCATCCGTCGTGGCGTTGCTCGCGCACGAGCCGCAGCCACAACCGCAGTTGCCGCAGCTGCCACCATCGCCGTCGCCGTCCCCATCGCCGCCGGTGACCAACCCAAGCAGCGGGTCGTCGTCGTCCAACGCTTCGAGCAGCGTCTCGGCCACCCCTTCGTCGGCCAAGAGTTGGAGCGTCTCATCCTTCCACGTCGGCGGATTGCTTCTTCGCGTCATGGTGCCCTCTGCCGAAGGCGAAGCAGCTCACGTGCCGCACGCGACGACGGGCGAACGCTGCCGCACGAACGGCGAACACCTCAATTGTCGTTGCAAACTCGCCTTCGCTTGCGCCCCCACGCGGCAGTCGCACGCCGGATACATGATGAGCCCTTGCCGCTACGGGCAGGCCGTGAGGCCACGAGCGCTATCGCTTCAGCCAGACCGGGTTCGTAAACGCCATCGGCACGACGGGCATGAAGGCCAAGACGTCGTCCATCTTTCGCTGCCCGCGCGCGAAGGCCATGACCCACTTGGCGCCGTCGGGCACGGCAAGCTCCCCGCGGTAGCGCAACGTCCTCGCTTGCGCGTCGGGGAGCGTGCCGTCCTCGCGGCCCGTGCGGCCCGGGCGCCGCTCCACATCGACGCGCGACGCAACGACGCCATCGGCCACGAGGAAGATTTCGGCGACGTCGAGCCACGGCGCCGCGTAAACGCTCACGCCGGCCACGAGACGCTTTCCCTGCACCCGGTGCTCGTCGCCCGGCTTCGTCCCCGCGCTCTCGCCCTCGCCGCGAACCTCCAAGTCGACGATCGGTCCGCTCGTGACGGTGGCGCGGCCGCGCTTGAGCGCCTCCACGACGCGCGAGGGTTCGATGGTGGCGTCGTCGACGCGCACCATCGTCCGCGGGTAGCCGGCCCATTGGTACTGAATGCGGTGGGCGTCACTCGAGCCCGTCGCGACGATGCGCCTGCCGGTGTTCAAGAGCGCGTAGTAGTCGGCCAAGACCGCGTCGACGCGCGCCGGGTGCTCGAGGTCGTAGCCGCTATAGACCTCGAGGGCGTCGAAGTCAGTCTTTACGCGTGAGTAGGTGTTCTTGTCCTTCGGATCGAAGCCGGCGACGGCGAAGTAGCCGATGTCGTTCGGGAGCCTCGGGTGGTTCACTTGCAGGACGCGTTTCGGATCTTTGCGCACCGCCGCGAAGAGCGCCGCCGGTGACGTCTTCCGATAAGGCGGCACGCCGGCGGCCGGATCCCACGGGAAGACGCCGAAGTGACCGAAGCGCGGCGTGTAGGTCGTAACCTCGACGCCCGGCACCCACGCGAGCGATGACGAGAGCTCGAGCACGCGGAGCGCCGGCCCGTAATCGCCCACGAGGTTGTGCTCCGTCGGCACGGCGAAGTCGACCCCCGCCGAGACGAGCGAGAGCACGCGATCTTCCACCTGCACCGGCGTGTCGAAGCTGGGTCGTGCGTGAACGTGCAGATCGCAGCCAACTTGACCGGTCGTGGGTACGACGTGGCGTAGCTCGAGGTCGACGACGACGCGACCGCCGGATTCAACGGTCACGTCGACGCTGTCGATGCTCCACTCGATGCCCTTCGTGGCCGAGACGCGATAGCGCCCGCTCGAGAGCGGCGTCTTCACCTCGCCCGTCAAAAGATCCATGAGCGGCCCCGCACCGGACGCGCGGTAGTCGGGTCCGAAGTTCGGATCGAGCGTGCCGTCGATGCCGCGGACGGCCACGCGGGCCACGAGCGGCCGCAGCTGATCGGGATCACGCACTCGAACGACGAGCTCGCCGACGGGCGCGACGTCGAGGCGCAAGTCCCAGGCGGCACCGGGCTCGAAGAACACCGGCGGGCTCGCGACGGCACCTTCGCCGAGGGCTGCGTACCAGCGGTTCACGTCTTTGGGCACGTCGACGGAGAAACGTCCGCCGGGTCCCGTTGGGACGCGCACACGCGGATGCCCGTCGGCGCCGAGGCCCAAGACGCGTGTTGTCGCGTCGGCGCCGGAGACAACTCCGCGCACGGTGGCGACGGGACGACCGAGCGCCGTCCACAAAGCACCATAGAGGTCCTGAGCCGCAGGAGAGACCGCGACCAGCAGGCCGCGCGAGGCTTTCCCCTCGGGAGCAAAGGCGTCAACGCTGCGCGGAGCCCCAACGTGGCCCGCGGCCGAGAGCGTGATCGCCAAGGCGCCGTCGGCCGACGCAAAGGCCGCTCGCCCTCCGAGGACCAGCAGAGCTCCCTTCGCTTCGCCGACCTCGGCGAGCTCACCGACGTCGGAGAGGAAGACCTCCCGCCCGTCTGTCGTCAAGGAGAAGCCGAGCGCCACCTCGCGGGCCGCGGCGTCGAAGTCGATGCGCAGCGTGTTTTGGAGCCCCGACCGCGCTGGCGAAATCCGCAACGCACCGGAGCCGCGCCCGCCATCCCACGAAAGCGTGGCCACGAGCGCGTCGCCTTCACGACGCGCCGCCATGAACCGGGGCTTTACGACCGCGCCGAGGACCCGGAGCCGCAAGGCAAACGACGTAGCGTCCGCGAGCGTGACGCGCGCGTCGTCGAGGCCGAGGGTCACGTCGACTCCGGAGACGACCGCGTGCACGCGTCCCGGCGGTCTTTGGTCCAAGAAGAAGACGAGGCCCATCAGCGCCAGCACGGCCACGACCGAGAGCGCCGCGGCGCGCCGTCCGAGCGGTCTCACGCGACGTCCTCCACCGAGTGGCGAGCGGCCCCCACCGTCGGGATGTCGAGGCGCGCCATCGCACGCGAGTATAAGGAGGACGAGCCCGCTCGGGCGGGTCTATCGCCAGGGTCGCTTCGAAGGACGCCCTAGGGAACCCCGCAAGAGCAGACTTGCGCGAGCGCCACGTCGACCGTACCGGCAAGGGACGTCGCGGTCGACGCGCCGGCCGCGTACCGAGCACACTTCGGGTCGGTGTCACCCACGTCGGCCAGCGCCTGGACGACGAGCTTGCCGCGGCCGCGAGCTTGGAGCGTGTAGCGGCCATCGGCGCCGGACGTGGTCTCTGCACCAAACGCCGCCACGCGAGCGCCCGAGATCGGCTTTCCCCCGAGCGTGACCGTGCCTTGGGCGAAGACGCTCTCGAGGGGAACGTCCGCCGTGGTGTAGACATCCGGCTTGGGGCCGACGTAGAGCCAGATGCCCGCTCGAGTGTCCTTCGCCAGGAGCGAATCACAGGTGCCGAACCCCTGCTCCCAGCGCAGTGCACCGGACGCACGGTCGAGCCCCCGGACGACGCCGTCGCTGGTGCAGAAGAGCACCTCGTCGCGCGCGAGCGTGAGCGGCCCGGTGCCGAAGGACGCGTCGAGTTGCGTCCACTCGAGCGACTCCCAGAGGAGCTTCGCCGTGGCGACCTCGATGGCCACGACGCGCTCTCGCACCGCGCGCGTATGCTCGAGCTCGCCGGTCTTGACCTTGGCGTAGAGGACTCCCGCTGCGAGCGCGACGGAGCTCCGAAGGCCGGTCGTCACGGAGCCGATGGGCGTCCCAGACTTCGCGTCGAGCGCGACGAAGGATTTGCCGTCATGAACGAGGAGCTTGTCTTCGTGACCGCTCAGCTCAATGGCGCCAACCTTCCGCTTCCAGCGTGAGGCCCCGCGCCGGGCGTCGAACGCCTCAAGGTTGCTGGACTGCTGCAGGTACACGGCGTCGCCGGCGACCCATGCGGGGTCGTAAGACAAGTCGTGGCTGGTCCGCCCCCAGAGCTTCTTACCGGATTTCGCGTCGAGGACGAGGACCACGGCGGCGGGCTTCGTGGTCGGGGAGTCGGCTTGCACAACGAGGACATCTTGATTTCCCGTCGCACGGAGGACACTGCCTTTGGGGAAGTCGACGTCGGCGAGCCACCGCGTCGCGAGCGTCCGCGTATCGAGGGCCTCGACGGACTTCGCGCCCTCCCAGGGATGAAGGAGGAGCAGCTCGCTCGTCGCGTCGCCATCCACGTAGGTCGCGCGCATGCCCGAGGGCAGGTCACGGGAGGCGACGACGGTCCCCTCGGCCTCGAGCACCTCGAGCTTCTTTGCCGCGCGCACGAGCCCCGAAGCGCTCGCGTGGAGCCGCCCCTCGCCGAAGGCGCGCTTCGCCCAGCCATGCCGAGCCTCGGGCGCATTCGCCGGCGCCGACGCAGGCGGTGGCACCGCTACACGGCTCGCCGGAGGCGGCGCGCTAGGCGCGACCCCGGCGAGAGGGGCGCTTGCGCCACACCCAACGGTCAAGAGAACCAGCGTGCCGAAGCGCGTTCGCATGCAACGGTACGATAACGCCGCCGGACCGCGCCGCATTCGCGGCCGGGAATCGTCCCGGACCGCTCGTCTCATCGGGCTCCTTCGAGGCGCTCCGCAAGGGGGCCCGCGAGCGCCGCTTCGCGCGAGACGTCACTGGCGGCGCGGAGCTCGATGCGAAGGGCCGGTGAACCAAGGAGCGCAGTGAGATCGTCGCCCCATTCGACGAGGGTGATCGCGTCACCCTCGCGCATGCGCTCGCGCAGTCCCAAGCGGATCACCTCTACCTCGAAGCGCGCCATGTCCTCGCGAAGGCGATAGAGGTCGGCGTGCAGAAGCGTCATGCCATCTTTGATGTCGTACTCGGTGAGCAGCGTGAACGTGGGGCTGGTAACGCGAACGCGCGACGAGACGCCGAGAGCGCGTGCGATGGCGCGAGCCAGGAACGTCTTGCCAGCGCCGAGGCCGCCGGAGAGCAACACGAAGTCGCCCGGAGTGAGAACGCGCGCGATGGCCTTGCCCAAACGAACCGTGTCACGACGACTCTTGAGGATCAAAAACGCACCCACGCACGCGCTCCGCCGCCAACGAGCAGGAGGCCTCCGGTCCCACCGGCCGCGTAGGCCACGTCGCCGTGCGCTTCGACGGAGAGCTGCGACGTCACGGCGTAACCGACGGTGGGCGCGGCAACGGCAAGGAACCGCGCCTTCTTGTCACCACCGATGGGCACGAAGGCCCCCAGCATGAGCTCCGGTCCGACGTAGAGCTTGCCGAGCGGCGCGAACGCGTAGCGTGCCCCGACGGTCGCAAAGAACGACCGAGGTGCGATGACGCCGCCGCCGACGTCGGCGCGGAGCTCGAGGCCTTGCACCGACGGAAGCGCGTAGCCAAAGCTCCCTGAGACCGCGAGTGTGGTGGCGGAACCCCGCGCATTCGCCGGTCGGTCCGCGGCCGCGAGCACCGAAGGACCGAGCCCCACACCAAAGGGATGCCCGTCGGCATACGGAGTCGGCGGCGCAGCCGGCTCGGGAGGTGGTGGCGGAGGCGGCGGCGGCGGCGGCGGCGCAGGAGGTGGCGGCGGTGGTGCGGGCGGCGGCGGCTCGGGCGGGACCTCGTTCTGCCAGGGGATGGTGGCGTTCTGAATGCCCTCGGGCCGAAGCAAGAGGGCGAGCATCTCCCTCGACTTGGCGAGATGTTCCGATGGCAACATGTTGCGAGCGAGCGACTCGACGCGGCCCGTGCCCACCTGACAGACCTCGATCTCGATGCGGCGAAAGTAGGCGCGCGAATCGACGCGCCCGCCAACGGTCCAAGTGACCCCGGCAGCGCGCCCGGCGGCAACGTACTCGTCGCGCGTGTCGGCGACGCCGTCTTGAACCGCACGCTCGGCGCTTTGCGCTTCGGCGGCGCTCGACGGCGCGTGGCCCGTCTCTCGCACCGCTTGTTCAATGTGGGCGCGCACAAGGTCGAGCTCCGCCTTCGTGAGGCCGCTGCCAGCCAAGGGCAGGACCGTCACGCGATCGGCGAGGGCCCGAGGCGCGATGAGAAAGAGCGCGGCGGCGGTTAGCGTGCCCGCAAGAGACGGACCGGGAGAGAGGGGCCGCAACATCGCGGCGGGAAGTATAGGCGACGGCGACGCGACGCGCCGGAAGAAGCCATCGCGCGGCCGCTACCGCTCAAAGGGGATCGCGCCGGGCGAACGCAAGACGTCGTAGCCCGACACGCAAGAGAGCGGCTCGCCGTCGAAGCGCACCTCGAACAGGTCGGTCATGATCAGCGGCCGCTCTCCGTCTCGAAACTCGGCGTCCGAGAGGTGCCCGTCGTTGTCTTGATCGAGCGAAAGAAGGGCGTCGCCCCCGAGGGCCAAGAGCGGCGCCTCCGTGTGAACGACGACGTCGACGTTGTGCTCGGTCTCCGGCTCGAGAGAGAGCGCTCCCGGCTTGAAGTCGGGCACCGCGCGACCACAGGCCGTGAACTCGCTGAAGCTGCCCCGCCAGTCGAAGGTCAGAACGCGCCCCGCGGTTTCGATCGTGCCGAGCATGCGAAACCCCGTCAGGTTGGCGCGCGTGTACCGATCGACACGTTGCCCTTCGAGGGCGGCTCGATCCGAATCAACGACGCCTGGGCCCGACGGCTGGTCATAGAACGTGGACCCGTAGGCGCTCACGTAGCTCTCGCCGAGGCCGCGCGCGTCGGGTGCGGCGAAGGGCGCTTCGTCGAGGTTGCGCAAGCTGCCCTCTCCCCGACGCCCCGATCCGGCGAGATCAACGCTCGTCACTCCGAGCACGGCGACGCGCCGCTGGAACCGAACGCGCAGGCCCTGGCCATCCTCGAACTCGGGCTTGCCCGAAGGGCCGAGCGAGCCCCGAATCGTGGAGTGCAGAATGCTCTTCTTGGGCGGCTCGGGAAGGCAGGCGGACGCCCCCAAGGCGAGCCCCAAGCCAACGGCGAACGCTCTCATAACTCCCCCTCCACACCGAGGCTGGGGACCGTGATGGGTCCGATTTCTTGACCGTTGACGTCTTCCTTGTGGAGCGTCGCGTTCAAGACCTCGAGCACGACGGCGACGCTGGCGCGTTTGCCGAAGACCCACTTCTTCTCGAGGCGCGCGTCGATGCGGTAAAAGGCGCTGTTGCGACGCTCGTCCACGGCACCTTCGACGTTGGCGATGGCGTCGCTGGGGCGCGTCGAGAAGAGCCGCGGGTTACCCGAGTAGGTCACGAACTTTGCACCGAAGCGCCACCGCGCGCCGAGGTCGACGGCACCCGCCACGTTGAACACGTGGGGCCGATCGTAGGCGCCGGTGCGGACCACGCCGCTCTCGCGCTGCGTCGAGCGCGAGAGCGTGTACGAGAGGAGGGCCGCGAATCGCTTGGTGAGCGGACGACGCACGAAGACCTCGGCGCCGTAGGCGTCGCCCGTCGCGCGGCGAACGAAGGCGCGCTGATCGTCCGTGTCGAAGCGCGCCGCGCTCGTCAAGAAGTCCGTCAGGTTGAGCGTGGCCGTCCGGAAGACGGTCATCGACCCTGTGAACTCGAGCGGCAGATCGGCCTCGACGCCGGCGCTCGTCTGCATCGCGCGCTGCAGGCCTCCTTGCAGCGAGCCGATGGTCAACCCGGGAATCGGCGCCACGAACGACGGCGGCTGGTGCGCGACGCCGTGCGCTTGGAGCAAACGCACGCGCTTCGAGAGCGCGAGCTTCGTGGCGATGCGCGGATCGATCCCCGCGGCGGCGACGCCGCCCGAGTTGTAAAGATCGGCGCGCAGGCCAGGGACGACCTCGAAGGCGCGCGTCGGCTTGTAAACGACGTCGACCCAGGCGCCCGTCGTTAGATCGGTGCGGCTCGGGAACGCCGCCGCCGTCGCCGCCGAGTCGGCCGAATCTTCGCCGAGCAGCTCGGTGTCGTAGCGCTCGCGCGTCATGTCGACGCCGCCGCGCAAGAGGACCGCCTGCCGCATGGGCTTCGACCATTCGACGCGCGTCGCCACGGTGCGATTGCGCGCCACGCGGTCCTCGCCAAGCAGCGTGCGATCGAGCCCGAGCGTCACGGCGCTTCGCAAGCGCCCGCCCCCTTCGAGCTTTCGATCCCACCGCAGGTCGCCGCGATAGAACTCCGAACCGAAGGCGACGTCCAGGACGCCGCTCCGCTTCTGACCGATGAGATCGTAGGCGCCGAAGCTCACGAGCGAGACCGTATCGATGGGGCTCACGTCGTAGGTGGCGCGGAGTTGGAAGTCGCGGTAGTCGAGGACCGCTTCGGGCGCGAAGAGCGTGATGAGCGCCGCCGTGTACGAATAGCGCCCGCCAACGAGGAGCGTGCCACGGTCGCCTGCGAAGCCCGTTTCGGCGAGCGCGCCCGCGTCGACGAGTCGGACGTTCCATTCGGCGTGCGCGTCGGTTCGCGGGCGTGCGAGCTCCGCGGCGACGGTGCCGCCGGCGAAGCGACCGTAACGGGCCGGGTAGCCGCCACCGTAGAGATCCACGCGCTCGACGATGCCGGGATGGACCACCGAGGGGCCAAGGCCCACGTGGTAGAGGTACGGCACGCGAATGCCGTCGAGGAAGTAGCCCACATTGCCTGGCGGAGCGCCGCGCACGTAGAAAAACGGCAGACCGGAGATGATGGGCGTGACGCCCGGCATGACCTCGAGGGCCCGAAAGGGATCGCCAAAGGTCCCCGGAAGCTCGCGCACCTCGCTGCGCGTGAGCGTCGCCGTGAGGCCCGCTTCACGCCGGAGGCCGGTGATGCGCACTTCTTCGGTGTCCGACGGTTCGACGGTGACGGCGGGACGCGTCGTGCGCGACGGCGCGCTCGGGGACGCGTCAGGGGGAGACGCAGGCTCCGCCGCGGGCGCGTGAAATCGCACGAGGACGCGCACCTTGGCTGCGATCGGCGTCGCACCTCGCTTCGCGGGCTCGTAGACGAAACGCATGGTCGAGGCGGCGGCGGCGCTGGCAAAGGGCTCGTCGCCGCGCTCGACGTCGGCGCGCAAGACCTTGCCGGTCGCCTCGACGACGAGGACGACGACGACCTCGGCGTCGCCCTTGCCACCGGCCGGATAGGGCGGCTCGGCGCCACGTTGCAGCCGAGGGGGCGTGACCGATGCCGGCGCCGTCTGCGACGCCGCTTGCGGGCCGTTGTCCGCGCGCGCGAAGGGCGACGACGTTGCGGCGACGAGCAGCGCCAGCATGGTGGCGCAAGGCAACCGTCGGCGCAGCGGAAGGGCTCGTTTGAACAATCGCTGCGCCACGGAGAGGGCGCCAGGCTACCCGATCTGCGCTCCGCGCTCCGCGCCCCCGCGAGTCGTCGCGATCCGCCGAGAACGTGCTAGGCAAGCGAAGCGTCGGGCACATGGCCAACCTTCGTCCCTCACGACTCTCGCCCGCGCGGCTCCGCCAACTCCGCCTGGCGCTCCCGCTGGGGCTCGCGACCGGGTTGGCGCTCGTCTCCGCGTCGGTGCGCGCACAGGAGAAGCCCGCGCCGCGGACGTCGTCGCTCTCGTGGATTCGCCTCGCCGGCGCCGACGCGTGCGTCTCGACGCAGGAGCTCGCCCGCGACGTGGAAAAGCGCCTCGGTCGGGCGGTCTTCGTTTCGCCAGCGCAGGCCGACGTGTCCGTCGAAGGGCACATCGAGGCCGATTCACCCGCGGCGGGATTCCGCGCGACCATCACCTTGCGTGACGCGACGGGCGCGCTCCGCGGCACGCGCGAGCTAAAGCGCAAAGACGTCTCTTGCACCGAGATGCGCGAGCCGCTTGCGCTGATCATCGCGGTCATGATCGACCCCGACGCCGCGCTGCGCGACAAGGGCAAGCAAGAGGAGAAGCCCGCGCCCGTCGTCGACGTCACCCCTCACGTGACCGGGAAAGACGCCACGCCAAGAGCGCAGGAGCCGGCCTCGCCACCGCCGCCGACAGCCGCGCCCCCTTGGCACTTCGACGGTGGCGCCTCGCTCGCCGGAAGCGTCGGGCTCTTGCCCAACGTTGGCGTTGGGCTCTCCGCGGGCGGGCTCCTCGAGCCGCCGGGCTTCGTCCCGCTGCAAGCGTTCGGTGCCGCGTGGTTCGACAACGACGCCCCCGCCGACGGCGGCAGCGGCGTCGGGACGTTCTCGCTCCTCTCGGCCGGTGTTGGCATCTGCCCGCTGCGCGCTCGGGGCGAGCGTCTCTTCGCGTACGCTTGCGTGAACGGCCACGGGGGATTGCTTACGAGCCGTGGCGCAGGGTTCGATCAGGTGCGCCCCGACGAACGCAAAGTCACCGTCTCGGGCGCCGCGGAAGGTCGAGTCCACCTCCGCGTAGCCGGCCCTCTCGCCGTGCGCGCCGGAGTCTCCGCGCTCGTGCCCTTTTGGCGAGACACCTTCGTCTTCCGAAGGGCCGATGGCACGACCGCGCCGCTCTTTCGGCCAGCAGCGATTGCGGGCATCGCCGACGTCGGGCTTGGGGTGATTTTTCCATAGTGAAGCGCCGCGTCGCGGCCGCGTTGAAGCAATCTGGCCGCCCGTGAACCGGAGCGTTCATAATTCGCACCGTGTCCGGCCACTCCATCCATGGCGCGCTCCCACCGGGGGGCGGCGCGGGGCCTGCACCTTCCTTCGAAGCCATGGACACGACGACGCTTTTTCGCGAGCACGGCCCCTTCGTCTGGCGCGTGCTCCGGCGCCTCGGGGTGTCCGAGAACGACACGGCCGACGCGTGCCAAGAGGTCTTCGTGGTGGTTCACAAGAAGCTGGCGGAATTCGAGCGACGGTCCTCGGTGCGCACGTGGCTCTACGGCATTGCCGTTCGCGTGGCGTCCGATCACCGGCGCCGCGTGCGACGGCGACGCGAGCTGGTCACGGACGTTCCACCGGAGCTTCTGACCGATGAGAGCCCCGACGACACGGCCATGATGCGCGAGGCGCGCGCTCTGCTTGATGGGATCTTGGACACCCTCGACGACGACAAGCGGGCCGTGTTCGTGCTCTACGAGATTGAGCAGCTCGCCATGAACGACGTCGCCACCGCCATCGGCTGTCCGCTTCAGACCGCCTATTCGCGACTTCACGCGGCGCGCGACTTGGTGCAATCGTCGATCCGCAAGATTCGTCAAGACGCCGCGGTGCCCTCATGATGCCCCCCACCGATCCGGAACGCTTGGCGACGCTGGCGCAAGATCCGCTGCTCAAGAAGCTCCTTCGCGCCGCGGAGCACGACGTCGCCAGCGAGGCGCAGCTGGCGGAGGTCCTCGCGAAGTTGGGGCCCGCGCTCGACGCGGCTGGCGGCGGCAGCGCGGCCGCATCCACCGTCGCGGCGAAGACGACATTTGGCGGCGCGAAGTGGCTCGCCGTTGTCGGACTCGGCGTTGCCACGCTCGCGCCGATCGCGTGGGTGGCCTCGCGTTCAAGAGAAGGGCCGGCGACAGCCGCGGCGCCGACCTCGACCTCGACCTCGACCTCGACCTCGACCCCGACCCCGACCCCGACCCCGACCCCGACCCCGACCCCGACCCCGACCCGCGGTGCTCCCTCGCCAGCCGAGCGTTTCGACGACGCGCGTCGCCTCACCTTCGGCCAGCGCACCTCGCGCCGACGTGGCGCCGACCCAGCCGCTCGAGCCCGAGGTGCGCGTGCTCCAGCGCGCTCAGGACGCGCTGGGTCGCGAGCCCGCGCGAGCCCTCGCGCTATGCGACGAGCTCGCGCGCCGCGGCGATGGAGCCCTCCTGGATCAAGAGCGCGAGGTCATCGCCATCGACGCCCTCAAACGCCTTGGCCGTATGAGCGACGCGCGGGCGCGCGCGAAACGCTTCCGGGCGGCGCACCCGACGTCGAGCCATCTCGGCCGCCTCGAGGTCTTGGTCGGTAGGGACTTTTAAGCCAACGGGGCTCGACCTTTCATAAATCGTTGGCGCAGGGGCCACCCACGGACCAGCACGCCATCGGCACGCCTTGCCGAGCGCGCCCTCGAGGCCAGCCATGCACGACAAGCTCTTCTTCTTCGGTGCTCTCTTCAGCCTAGTCGCTTGCAGCGGAAACACGGTGGAGGTGGGCGGTTACTCCCAGAGCGACGCCGGCCCTTCGCAAGCCACGACTGATGCGGCCACCACAGCGCCGAACGGCGCCAAGATCGAGATTCACCTCCGAGCGTCGACGGCCAAGGTGCCCCATGCCGATGCACTGTCGGGCCAAACGCCCAGCGACCAGAAGATCGGCATCCGCTCGCTCGCGCTCCTGACGGACCCGAGCGCGCCGCCGCTCGTCGTCTTCGATCACGGCGAGAGCGCCGTGGAGGCTGGCCTCAACGACAAGGATGACACCGTCGTCGCCACGGTCCTCGCATCGAGCCTCCGCGCCGGCACCTACACCTTGGCTCGCGTGGGCATCTCTCACGTTCGCTATCGCGTGGCCGCCACCATGCACACGTTGGGGCAGTCGGTGGCCGGCACGTTCAACAACCTTCAGGTCCTGAGCGACGGTTCGCTCATCGATGGCGCCACGCAAAACAAGGGTCACTACCGCTTCACGTTCGAGGTTGGCGGCAAGGCCCTCGCGACGCAGCCCGGCGAAGGCGGACCGCTGCCGGAAGTGCCGAGTGGTGGTGGCATCTCCATGAGCAGCTCGGGCCCTGAGACGGCGTACGTGTTTCCGATCAACCTCCCCGTCGACCCGACCATCGGCACCGACGTAAAGATGCTCTTCGACATCAACACGAACGAAAACTTCCGCTGGCAAGACGAGCCGGCGGCGGGCCACCAGCCGAAGGTCTTCGACGTGACGCCCACGACCTTCGAGCCGGTGAAGAGCTTCGGCGCGAACTCGTTCCAGCTCACCGCAGACTTCAGCGCGTCGTCCCCCTGAAGGCCTCGCTGCGCGCGCCGTTTCAGCGCTCGTTTTGATCGCGGCGCGCCAAGTCGAAGGCCACGGTCCGGTAGAAGCGCACGTGATCCCAACCGGTCCAGCGATCGAGCCCCTCGAGCTTCGGTTGCCCGATCTCGCCGTAGTGGTTCGCGGGCACACATCCCTTGAACTCGCCGAGCTTCGCGCTCTCGACCGTCGACATGCCGTCGTTCGGGCGAAGCTCGAGGCCGTGCGCCACGAAGGGCGCCACGGGAACGAGCCGGAGGTCCATCTTGTCGCTGCGGTTCTTGAACGAGACGAGCTTTCCTTCGCACGCCTTCTTGTCTTCGTCGCGCAGCCACCCACCCACCACGCCGCTGACGCCGGCGTAAGACTGGACGTAGACGCGCGGATCCATCGGGTTGTCGCGCTCGAAGTCCGCCGCGTTCTTCTCGGCGAGCCCTGAGAGCGCACCTCTCACGTCGGCGTCGTTGGCCAGCTCGTCTGTGGTGAAGGTTCGCGCGAAGAGCGCCGCAAGCGCGTCGACGGCACCGTCGGCCACCGGCGGAATGAGACCGAGCACCGCATCGGCGATGGCCGTGCCGTGATGCGGCGAGGCGATCGTCGTCAGCGTCTTGATGCGGTCGCCGTAGTGGAGAGTTCCGATCAGCACGCGTGCGTCGAGCCCTCCCATGGAGTGCGCGATGAGGTGGACGCCGCTCGCGTCACAGCCCGCCGTGTTCTTGCATTGCGCAAGGGCACGGTCGACGTCTTTGGCGAGGTAGTCGGCGCGCGTTCGCGGCGACGCAAAGGGAGGGACCTCGGCTTTGACGACGACGGGGTGCTCTTTCGCCAGGGCCTCGGCGACGCCGTAATACGACCACGCGTTCGTCGTCGAGGCGTTGAAGCCGTGCGCGAGGACGATGGCGCGTTTCGCGGCGGGGCCGCTCGGCGCAGGCAAAAGCGGAGTCGCGTCGCGGGTGAGGTCGAGCTCGTCGGCCGTCTCGTTCTGGTTCTCGTCCGATCCACCTGTGGCTCCGCAGGCGACGACGGCGAGCGCCAGGAGCGAAAAGAAGCCGCGACCAGAACCAATGAGTCGACGCATGAAGCCTCCGACTGCAAGGGCGGCGCCAGGATCGATTGCCGCCGCGCGGTAGATATTCACGTCGCCGCGAGACTCGCATAGCGTGGAGCCGTGTCCCAACCGCTCACGTACACCCTCGAAGACGGCGTCGCCCTTCTCGCGATGGACGACGGCAAAGCCAACGCTCTCTCGGAGACGATGATCGCGTCTCTGGAGTCCCACCTGTCGCGCGCCGAAAAGGAAGCCAAGGCGGTGCTCCTGCTCGGTCGCGCCGACCGCTTCAGCGCGGGCTTCGACCTCCGCGCGATGATGGCGAGTGCCGATTCGGCCAAGGCGCTGCTTCGTTTGGGGGCCGACCTGCTCATGCACATGTACGGCCTCTCGGTGCCGCTCGTGATCGGATGCACCGGCCACGCGCTCGCGGGCGGCGCGCTCATGCTGCTCACCGGCGACGCCCGCATCGGCGCGAGCGGCGCCTTCCGCATCGGATTGAACGAGGTCGCCATCGGACTTCCGGTGCCGATTCTGGGACTCACGCTGGCGGAAGATCGCCTGTCGCCGAAGGCGCTCACGCGCGCGACGCTGCTGGCGCAGATCTACGGCCCCGACGACGCCAAGACCGTCGGGTACCTCGACGAGGTCGTCGCTCCCGGCGATGTCCTCGAGCGCAGCAAGGCGGAGGCGAAGGCCTTGGTGGGACTGTCGCAAGCGGCCTTCCACGGAACCAAGCTCCGCCTCCGGCAGCGGAGCATCGATCGCGTGCGCGCGACGCTCGAGGCGGATCTCGGAAGCATCGGCGCCGTCGGCACCTGACGGCGAAAGGGCGCTCCGGGCGCCGCCCTAAAGCACGACGCCAGCGAGCGCGCCGGTAGCGGTGACGGAGGCCGCGACGACGAGCGGGATCGAGAGGTTGTCGTCGACGCGCACGGAGCCGAGCTCGGTCACGGCGCCGGCGACGGCGCCGCCGGCGGCCAGCATCAGTCGCGCCGGGAGCGGCACGGCCCCGGCGAGCGACAACCAAGCGAAGGCCACCGCGAACGCGACGACGAGGAAGGTAAGCGCGCCCTCGAGGGAGCGGCCGCTGGCGAAACGCACGCGTCCGAAGCGACGCCCCATCATGCCGGCCGCCGGGTCGGCGATGGCCAAGACGAGCACGCCGATCTCCGCCGCCACGAGCGGCGCGAAGAGCGCCAAGGCCAAGAGCGCCGTCGCGTACCACGTCGATGAGTTGACACGGTGACGCTCGTGAGCGTGCGCCACCGGGCCGAAGAGCCGCATCAAGCGCTCGTTGATGGCTTCGCTACGGCGCCGCGACGTTTCCATGGCCCACGCGGCGACGAAGATGGCCCCCGCGGCGCCGACGAGCCACCGTCGCGAGGGAACCGAGCGAATGGCCGCGAGCGCGACGACGCCCGAAAGCACATGGAAGAGGCTCCTCGCGACGTTGGTCGGCCGCAGGCTCTCTCGATCGCTCACCGCCATCACGACGCTCTCGTACTACGAGGGCGTGACGTCTGCGAGCGTGGACGAAGGCACGGGCTCCGGCACCTCGGGCACCGGCTCGGGACCCGCCGCCGACCAGGTGCGGAAGTGCCCTTCGACGCCGCCCGCGGTCACGTGAATCACCAAGTGGGTCCGCGGCGCGCGCTCCGTGTCATCCTCGACCTCGGACCACGAGCCCACGTTGATGTAGGTCGTCTCGCCGGAGCGCGCCACGGAGGGCGCGTGCGTGTGCCCCATGACGACGAAGGCCGCGGGAAAGAGCCGCGCGAGGTGCCCCGCGCGCTCGGTCATTCGCTCGCCCGCGTCGACCTGACGGTGGCGCGCGAGGAGTCGATCGGCGACGAGCCACAGCGCGAGCGTGCTGAGCGCCGCGCCGCCTCTCCAGAGCGGCGCCATGGTGCCGAGCAAGGCCGCGGCGAGCGTTAGCCCCGCGGCCACCACGGCGAGACCGATTCGATCGAGCAAGAGGCTCGCGAGGATGCCGCGAACGGAAGACGTGACGGGCGCGACCTGAAGCGCGAGCACCGCGCGCAGGCGCTCGGCGCCCAGGCGGCTCACGGCGGCGAGGCGCTCGACGCGGCGCTCGTGCTCGCTGCGGATGCTGCGAGCGGCGCTCGAGAGCGCGGCGCGGCGAACGGCGAAGAGCTCGCGCAGCGCTCGCCCCACGCGCGCCACCAGGGCGAACATGCCGCGCACACCGAGCGCCGCTCCAAACGACAGGTAGTGCACGATGCCCGCGTGCTCGTGCCCCGTTTCGCGCAGGCCTCGCGTCGGCCGAACGACGAAGCGCAGGAGCACGTCGCAAAAGCCGCGGGCCATGCGGCGCGGGTCGACGGGATAGAGCGGCGCCATGACGTAGGGCGTCGAGCAAAACGCGTCGTACTGGTGTCCGTGCTCGATGAAGACGACGCCCTCACGCCAGAAGAACCACGGGTTGAACTCGATGCGCGCATCGAAGGCGGCAGCGTCGAAGCCCTCGCCGTAACCCTCGGCGTGCACGCGAAGCGCCTCGCGGAAGGAATCTTTCACTTCATCCCAATGAAACTCGGCGTCGTGGTTGCCGTGAACGAGCGTGAGGGCGTGACCGTCGGCCACGAAGACGGCGAGGGCGCGAAAGACGTCGGCGTGCCTGAGGGCAACGCGGCGGAGCTTCTGCCGCGCGTGCTCGGCCGAGCTGCCGAGGCCGTGCTCCATCTCTTCGTCGTTCAGGCTCGCGTCGCTGGCTTCGTCTTTCGCATCGTCGGGTCCCACGGTCATGCCGATGAAGTCGATGAAGTCACCGGCGATGACGATGCGCCATCGGTCACCGGCGGGAGGCACGCCGCGGTAGTGCTCGAGGAGCGCCACGAGATCGCCGTCGACCGCTTGAGTCCGGTGGAGCACGTGACCGTGACGGTCGTCGAGATCGGAACCCAGGTGCACGTCGGAGAAGACGAGGAGGCTCTCACTTTGGGCGCCGTCGGGCGTGGTCAGGAGCGGGGACGGGGACGGGTCAGACACGACCCTAAAGCGTGACAGTTGCACGGGACTTCGCCGTCATCGTTTCGTCAGGAGCGGGGGGGCGGCCCGTCGGCGGCGAGGGGAAGGCGCGTTCACGCCTCGCTTGCCTTCAGTCGAGAACCGCGGCGATTCCCAGGGGATTTCCGGGCAGGACGGCCCGAACGTCGAACGCGTGCGACGGAACGTGCGGATCGCCCGCCTTCCCCTACTGGCGCACGGCGCGCATGACCGCGCCCGAGCCACGATTCACCCAGTAGACGCCGCGGTCGTCGGCGGCGATAGCGAGGGGTTCGGCCTGCGCCCCCGCCACCAACTCGACAGCACCACCGGCCTTCGCGACAGCGCGCACCGTGCCCTCGACGAGGTTCGTGAAGTAAAGCCTCACGCTGTCTTGCGCCAAGTGCGTGAGTCCCGTCGGCTCCGTCGCGAGAACGATGGCCGGCTCCGCCGGAGGCGCGACGCGACTCTTCTTGGCCACGCGGCCGTCGACCTCGATCCAGTAAACGAACTCCGCGTCGGCGACGAGATCCCGCGGGGCGCTTGTGGCCGCAGCAAAGTCGACGCCGCCATCGGCGCCTGCGGCCGATTTCGGCACACGAACGATCTTCTTGTCCGTCGAGCTCGCCAGATACACGTCTTCGGGCCGCGACGTCGCGGCAACAATCTTGGGGAGCGCGAACGCCAACGTCACGTTGCCACCGCCGAGGAGCGGGTGCGAGAAGAGCGTTGAACCGGCGGTAGCCTCGAGGACGAATGAGAAATCGAGCGCGTCGTTGGCGAGCGCCGTCATGACTCCGCACTGTGCGCCGATGACGCCCGTGAACGTTCCGCCGTCAAACGTCGGGGCTTTCCACGCCGTGGCCGGAGCGCCGCACCCGGAGGCCTCGTTGGCGACGAGGTAGAGCGACTGCGAGTCGGCGCCGAGATCGCGCATCGTAAGCGCCGCACCGTTCACCCCCGTCTTCGGAGTGCTGAGCGTCTCCACGACGCGTGACTCACGCCCAACGCGTTGCACCGTCTCCGTCTGGCCCAGCACGAAGACGTGCGTCGCGTTCATCGCCAAGAGGCGCGGCGACGGGTCAACGGTGGCCAACTGCTCGACGGCGAAGCTCGTTCCGCCGTCGGCGGCATCCAAGTTCGTCGCGCCGTCGGAAGTGGCGTCGCTGCCCGCGGCCGTACCGCCGTCGTCGGTCCGAAGGGCAAAGTCCTCGATGGGCCAAAACAACGTGCACGCGGCGATCGCCGGCGCGCAGAGGATGGCGAGCGCGAACGTCCGACGGCTCAAAAGGCGCCTCCAACGCGAGCGCCTGAGGGCGTCCACGCGACGGTCACCGCGCCGCTCCCGCGGCCAACGCCAAGACGTGCACCACCACGGCGGCCACACCGGCGGCGGCGCCAACGCCGAAGGCCACGCCGGAGATCAACGAGGCGCTGCGAGCGCCGTCGAGTTGTTCGAGGCCGCGCGCGGTGCAGGTCGCGCTGTCGCATTCGCGGAGGCCGTCGTTGCGCTGTGAAAGAAAGCTCGCGCCGAAGCCCGCTCCGACTGCGAGCCCGACGACGGCAACGCCGCCCAAGACGAAGGTGGCCGGGGCGATCGCCGGAGGAGGAGGAGGCTCGGCCGCGCGAGGCGGCGGCGGCGGTGGCGCCTCCGGCTCCAGCGGATCGAGCGCAGGGACCACCACGTCCGCGATCGCGCCGGGCGTAGCGAGGAGGGAGAGCTTCCAGGGCTTACGCCCCGGCGCGCCGAGCTCGACTGTGTGACTGCCCGGATCGACGGGCAAGGCGACGTTGGCGCTGGCGAGGCCGAGCTTCTTGCCGTCGAGGAGCAGCTCGGCGCCCGGTGGCGGCGGCAGCCCTTCGAGCACGATGCGCAGCCGCGCGAGCCGCGGCTCGAGCGCCCGCGCTCGTTCGCTCGCGAGACGCTGCCTCTCCGGCTCCTTTGAGCGCGCGGCCATCGCCGCCGCTTGTTCGTATTCGGCCCACGCGCTCGCGACGCGCCCCGTCTGTTCGTGGCACGTGGCCAAGTGAGGAGCGTGCCCAACTTGGGTTCGAGCCGCTGGCTCTCGGCGAACTTCTCGCACGCGCCGGCGAGCTGGCCGCCTTCGATGAGCGCCTTGCCTTCGCGAAAGAGGCTCGCAGCGAGCGCCTGCTCGTCGGCTTCGGCAGCCCTGCGCGGGCGCCGCCACGAGCCACAGGGCGCACAAGAGCGCGAGGTCCCTTCGCGTCATTCGCCGCAGGGTATCACCGCAGCGAAGCCGTTCGCGAACCTTGCGCGCACGCGCGCCCGCAAAACCGAACGCAGAGACCGCACGCCAGCGGACGGGCGTTCCTCAGCGCGCGAGCGTCAAGCCGTACGCCTGCGGGCTCGCGCTCGGCGAAGCGACGTGGACCAAGTACCGACTTTTCGACGTCGCGGTGTTCGCGACGCGCTTCCCGCTCGTCTTCAGGGTCTTCCATGTCCCGTCGGAGAGCTCTTTGAAGACCGTCACGCGCGCGTCGCCGGGGCCGCTCAGGTCCACCGAATAGGTGACGCCGGCCGCTCCCACCGAGAACTCAAACCAATCGGCATCGCCTGCCGTCAGCGTCGCGCACGTCTCGCCGTCGGCGAGCGGCTCGGCGCTGGCGCGCACGTCGTTGGGCTCGCGTTCGCGGGCCGTGCACGTCGGAGTCGGCGTCGGCGTGGGCGTCGGGGCAGGACTGGCTCCGCTCGCACTCCCCGCGGACGCGCCGCTCCCGCCGTGGGCTGCGATCTTGGCCATGAGCCAGTCGTAAACGAGGTCGACGCGCGCGAGCACCTGCGAGCCGGGCGACGAGCCCGAGTTGACGGCGGCGATCTCGTGCTCCGGCGCGTCGGTCACCAAACACGGCCCGCCCGAGTCGCCAGACTCGATGACGTCGTCGCTGTCGTACGCATACGGGTAGCCGACCCACGCGCCGCTCCTAATGACGC
The DNA here is from genome assembly GCA_016703425.1 of Myxococcales bacterium. Lineage (NCBI taxonomy): Bacteria > Pseudomonadati > Myxococcota > Myxococcia > Myxococcales > Myxococcales bacterium. Next base: position 635,760 of record JADJCA010000029.1, on the reverse strand, counting down.
GGGGCGGCCCCACGTAGAGGTTGGAATACGAGGTCGTGCCGTCTTTGATGCGCCCGATGTTCACGAGCGTCGAACCGGCTGGTCTTGGCGCCGCCGACAGCCGCGGATAGCTCGACAGCGTGATGGGCGTATCGAGGACCACAACCGCGACGTCGTGTTTCGTCGGATCGACGAACGGTGACTCGTCGGCGTAGTCGTAGACTTCCGCTTCCGAAGACAGCGCCACCTGGCCGCCGGCCCCCGCGTAGGGGGCGCGCACGCGAAAGCGCGTCTGGCCCACGACGCAATGGCCCGCCGTCAACACGACCTTCGGCGCGATGAGGGCGCCGGAGCAAAGGCTCGCGGGCATGTCGATGAGCACCGCTTCGGGAAAGCCCGACGCGAGCGAGCCGCCGACGATCGGCTCGCGGAGGCTCGCGCCCTCGAAGGCTTCCTCGCCGTCGTTGCCGTTCGCGTCGCCGCACGCGGCACAAACAAAAAGCCACGCCCCGCAGGCCATGCTCGCCTTGCGCATGAAGACTCCTCTCGCGTGAGGCGCGCCGCGAGCTCCCGCGGGCAACCGAGGCGGCGCACCCAACGCACCGCCCGCGAATCTTTTCCCCCAAGGGCGCGCGCCGGGTCAACGAATCGGATCGAGAAAAGCCCCTTTTGGTAGGTGCATCTCGCACGATTCGACGACGCGAGCGGAAAACCTCACTGGCAATGGCACGCGGCTCCGACCCGCGACGGCTCGACTCAGCGCTCGTGACGGCGGCGGAGGCGGCGCACGTAGCTCTCGTCGATGCCGGCGCGCTGCGCCAACGTCTGCGTGCTCGACCCGAACTCTTTGATGAGCGCCGTCAGGTAGTCGCGCTCGAACCGATCCATCCACTCGTCGCGGAGGTGCTTGTAAGGCACAGCTAGATCGAAGCTCGAGGACGTCTGCGCGGGCGAGGCCGGGGCCGGCGCTGCCGGCGCCTCCGCTGGGGCCACAAGATCGCCGCGAAGCACCGACAGCGCCCCTTCCGCACCGAGAGCGCGCACGCGCTCGGCGAAGGCGTAGAGTTCGCGGGCGTTGCCGAGCCACGGTTGGGCCGTGGCCGCGGCGACCACGGCGGCATCGGGTTCGGCGCCGAGGAAGTGCGCGAGCAAGAGCGGGATGTCGTCGCGCCGCGTGCGGAGCGGCGGAACATAGGCCGGCAGCGCCAACAGACGGAAATAGAGATCTTCGCGGAAGGCTTCCGTCGAGACCATCGCGGAGAGATCACGGTGCGTCGCCGCGATGAAGCGGACGTCGACCTTGCGAGGCTCGGTCTCGCCAACGCGCCTCACCTCCCCCGACTCGAGCGCGCGCAGCAGCTTCGCCTGCATCGCGAGAGGAAGCTCGCCCAGCTCATCCAAGAACAGCGTGCCGCCGGAGGCCGCCTCGAAAGCTCCCTCGCGCGCGCCGGCAGCCGCGGCGAAACCGGCCGCGTGGCCGAAGAGCTCGCTCTCGAGGAGCGACTCGGAGAGCGCGGCGCAATCGACGACGAGAAAGGGGCCCTTTTGCCGGTCCGATGCGTCGTGGATGGCGCGCGCCACAAGCTCCTTGCCGGTGCCCGTCTCGCCTTGCACGAGAACCGGCGCCTGGCTGCGAGCGTATTGGGCGAGCCGCACGAACAGCTCGCGCATCACCTGCGAACAGGCGATGAGCTGCCCGAAGTGGTCGACGGGCCAGAGCGGCACGTTCTCGGAGCGGCCCGCGTAGTCGACCTCAAAGGCTGTCCCGCCACACTCGAAGGTGGCGTGATCGGCGAGGAGCGCCGACTCGACGCGCACCTCGCGGATGAACGTGCCGTTCTTGCTGCCGAGGTCGCGAATCCAGACGCCGTTGGCGCGCACCTCGAGCTCGGCGTGAAGCCGCGAGACGCTGCGATCGGCGACGACCACCGCGAGGTGCGGCGAAGAGCCGAGGAGCGTCCGCGGCGCGAGCAGCGCCTCGTGGGCGCCCGTCTCGTCGCGCCAACGGAGCCGCGGCTGCGAGCGCTTGGTGGAAAGATCGTATTGGACCCGCGGGCGGTCCTCGGTTCGTTGATCGCGTCCCGTCGCCATGGCCGGAGTATCGCACGAGGGCTCACGATCTCGAGCGCCGACGGGGTGAAGTTTACCCGTCGCGTTCGAAGATCGTCGCCGCGACGTTGTTGATGCGGATGGCGAAGTTGCCGGTTCGCGGCGACGTCCCCAAAAAGACCACGGGCCGGTCCCACCCGGACTTGGCCAAGTCCGCCGGCAGGGCGACGCAAACGGAGGAGACCGACAACACGGCGCCGACGTCGCCGGCGCCGTCGGGGCACGTGGTCACGCCGAGTCCGATGGCGCGCGCGCGCGGCCCCACGTAGACCTTCCACGTCGTCCAGATGGAGGTTCCGACGAGTCGCGGCACCTCGGCCCCAGTGATCAGCGCCGGCATCGTCGCGTGACGATCGCCAAAGACGTCGGTCGACAACGCCGCATAGAACGCGTCGTTCGTCAGCGCGATGCCAATGCCACCAAAGGTCGTGACCGGCTCCGGGCCGAGGCGCACGAAGAGGCCCGCGGTGCCCGCGGTCCCCGCGTCGACGGCGGTCGATTGGTCGAACAGCGCGACACGCTCGAGGAGAAGGTCGAACGACAAGAGCACGCCGTCGTAGCTCGCCGGCGTCGTCAGCGTCATCTGGTGCAAGAGCCCCACCGTCGACGAGGTCTTCCCCGCGTCGATTTCGAGCGAGAGCGAGTTCGGCGAATCGCGCCCCGGCGGCGATTGGCCTATGCGGACCCCTCCGATGGCGATGGGGTTGCTGCTGCCACCGGGCCCTTGCCACTTGGCGCCAACGCCAGCGTCGCCCTCGAAGTCGTCGCTAAAGGAGCAGCCCTCGCAGCGAGGCACCGGAGCGGCTGAGTCCGCCGACGCGTCGGAGGCCACGCCGCGCACGGGCCGCTCGCGCACGCCCAAGATCTCACCGCAGGCCAAGAGCAGCGTCACCGCCGCGCCCACAGCGGCGCTCCGCGACCAGGTCATTAGAATCGTCCCTCGACGGAGACCCGCGAAGGCGACACGGTGGCGCGAACGCCTTCGGTTGGAGCGAACACCCAGACGGCGACGCCCACCGCGACGAGGCCCGCGCCGGCCAAGGTCACGACCGTGGAGGCCGTCGCGAAGGTCGACGCGTCACGGAGGAGCGTCGCGCCCCGCTCGGTGCAGTCGGCCGGCGAGCACTCGTGGCGATTGGCGTCGTTGTCCTTGCTCATCGCGACGAGGCCCAACGATAACCCCGTCGCCACGGCCACGCCACCGGCTGCCGTGAGCGTGATGGCGAGCGGCCGCGCGTACGTGTCGCGCACGGGCGGCGGCTTCGGCGTCGCCGTCGCTGTCGCCGGCCGGAGCGGGCCCGCAGCCGCGGATTCGGTGACGGACTCTAGCTCCGGCACCACCACGACCGCCGCGGCTCCCTCTTTGCACGACACCGTCGTCGACCACGTTTTTCGATGCGGAGCCTTGGCGACAAGCGTGTGCGGACCGGGATCGACGGGCAGCGCTGCGGCCCACGTCGCGGCCCCGAGCGCGACGCCGTCGCGTTCGACGGTGAGTCCCTGGGCCGATGCCCGCACCTCGACGGTGAGGCGCGCGAGCTTCGGCCCCAAGGCTTCGGCCCGCCCTTTGGCGAAGCGCGCACGCTCCGGTTGCTCGGCGCGAATCGCCATCGCTGCCGCGTCGTTGAACGTGGCCCACGCGCTCGCCGTTCGCCCGATGCGCTCGTAGCAGTCGCCGAGGTTGAGCAGCGTGCCCACGCTCGGGTCGATGCGCTGACTCTCGGCCAGCTTGGGGCACGCGGCGGCGTTATCGCCGCGCGCCATCATTTCGCGCGCCTCGCGAAACAGGACCTCCGCGGTAGCGGCGGCGTCGGTCGGCGGCGCGGCGCTCGCCGGTGTCGCGCCAGCGAGCACCAACACCACGAGCCCCGCACCGACGAGCTTCACTTGCGCAGCTCCAGGTGCACGCGATCGGGCTCACCGGCGCTGGCGTCGACCCCGACGACGCGCGGCGGCTTCCTGACACCACCCGCGAGGCCTCGCGACGACGACGACGGTGCCGTCGTGACCGACGAAAGCACCGGCGGCGTTGAGGCGACGAGCGCCGCGGCGCTCCCTTGGGTGGACGGGACCGCGGCGGTGATGGCCGACGACGGAATCACCTCGATCGCGTTCACGCCCGGTGCCCCCGCGCGCGGACGCGCCTGACTCGAGACCACCAACGCCAGCGCCACGAGCGCGCCGCCGGCAGCGCCCCAAAGGCCACGGCGCGAAGCCGGCCGCTTCGCCTTCTCGTCGCGCATCGCGAGCTCTTCGCCGCCAACGGCGCTCACCCACGCGGCGGTCGCGGTCGTCGCGGCCGGTGTGAGCCCCATCGCGAGTTCGAGAGCGCTGGCCATGTCGCTCGCGGAGCGATAGCGCGCCTCCGGCTCGGCGGCGAGGCTCCTCAAAACCACCTCGTCCAAGGCCGGCGAAATGCCTTCGCGCACCGCGCTCGGCGCCGTAGCCCGAAACATCAAGAGCGCCGCGAGCGCTTCGCCGTCGGTGGCGGCGTTGCTCAGTGGCTTGCCCGTAAGCGCCTCCCACAAGGTCACGCCCATGGCGAACAGATCGGTCTCCCTCACCGCTTGCCCGTGGATCTGCTCCGGCGCCAGGTAACGAACCTTTCCCTTGAGATCACCGGTCTTGGTCCGCTGGCTCCGATGCTCCGCCCGCGCGATGCCGAAGTCGGTGAGCTTCGCGACGCCGTCGGCGCCAACGAGAATGTTCTCGGGCGTGACGTCGCGATGGATGAGCCCCAGCGAGTTGCCCTCCGTATCGGTCGCGGTGTGAGCCGCTTCGAGGCCGCGGAGAGCGCCGACGACAATGGCGCACGCGACCTCGGGAGGCGGCGGAAGGTCGCGCTCGCGGCCGTTCGCCAAGAGCTGCGCCAACGACAAGCCGCGCACGTACTCCATCACGAGAACGAGCTCGCCCTCGGCCCAGAGCACGTCGACGAGCTCGACGACGTTGGGATGGCGAATGCGCCCCAAAAGCCGAGCTTCATCGACGAGCGCCGGCGCGTCCTTCGCGCTTCGCGCCCAACCGCTGTGGACGCGCTTCAGCGCGACCTCACGCCCCGTCTTCTTGTCGTGCGCGAGCCACACCTCGGCCATGCCACCGGCGCCGAGCACGAACAAGGCTTGGTAGCGCCCGCCGAGGACCCGCATTGCGAGGCCATTGTAGTGGTCATTTTTCCCTGGCGCGGGCCCATCTTCCGCCGTCCGGTCAGCCGCCGGCCCCATCTCCCGCTCGGTCGCCCGCGCGCAGCTCCAAGAGGCGCGCCGCACACGCGTCGCGCGCGTAGGCCGTGTGGCCGGCGGTACGCGCCGATGCGCCCAAGCGGAAGAGCGCGACGGCTTGCTGGGGTCGATTCAGTCGCTCGTGCGCCAGGGCCGCCGCGAGGAGGCGCTCGGGATCGATTTCGTCGATGAACCGCCGAACGCCGCGCGGCCGCGTCCGGCGCAAGAACAGGAGCGCGCGCTCCGGCGCCACCTCGACGAAGAGCCGAACGATGCCGATGTCGACCCATTGATGCGTCGCGAAGAGCTGCATCGCGTGCCGCTCGAGACGCGGCACCAACTCGCGGTTCACGAGGTGGGCCTGCCCCATTTCCATGGCGAGGCGAGCCGCCCGAAGGAGCACAAAAGGCGGCACCGCACTCATCTTCTCCATCGCCGAGAACACGGCCGCGAAGAGCAGAGGGTTCTCCGAGAGCGAAGGTGCCGAAAGCACGAACGGCAACGTGAGCTCGGTGAGCCCGATGCCGGACGAGCGCTTCTCGAGCTCCAGAAAGAACTCGTCCGGCGCCAGCTTGGCGAGCGATGCAGAGAACTCGGAGCCGGCACGCAGAAACGCGAATCGTCCGGTCACGTCACGGGGACCGTCGTCGTACCAATCCGGCGATACGAGGCGCGCGACGTCACCGGAGGGCAGGTCCATCGTCCCCATGGCATCCGCCAAGGCGAGGACGAAGCGCCTCACGATCTCACCAAACCCGATCTCTTTTGCGTGGGCGTAGGGATGAAACGTCACGATGCCACCACCGTCGGTGAGCCCGAGGAGCACACGACCGACGACGCGCCCCGCTTCGTCACGCGCGTAGACGACACGCTTGTTCACGTCAGCGGCGTTCGCGAAGACGGAGAAATAGTTGAAGCCGCCGGGGCTCAAGCACGTCTCGAAGTGAGCCCCCATCTCCATGATCGCGAGCGGGTCGTCCTCAAAGCCCACCATGAGCCTCTGCCCGTTTTCGGCGCGCACCGCCGCGGACTTGCCGTCGAGCCATGGCGCGAGGCGAACGCCGCGCTCACCAAGGCGCTTCAAAAACGTGGCGTTCTCGGGCGCGTCGCGGAGATCCCAAGGCGGCGGCCCCGCGCGCGCCCGGAGCACGCGGGCGGCGAGCGCGCGCATCGGTGCGTCCAAGGAGACGATCGCCGCGAGGTACTTGCGCAGGCGGGGCGCCAAGAGCACGTCGGGCAAGGGAGACGTGCCCAAGAGGCCCTCGGTGAACGCGCGGCAGGCGACGAGCGCGTCAGCCTCCAGCGCACTCACCATCGCACCGAGGATGGCGCGACGGAGCTTCTGAGCGAGCCTCGCCTCCTTGTCCTTCGACAGCCTCGTGCCCGTGGCGAGGCGCGCGCGAAGGTTCTTGCGCCGCTGCTCGAGCCGCGCGCGCGCGCGTTGAGCGATGGCGCCGTCCGCGAGTTTGCCCTCCAGCGCTGCGAGTTCGCGATTCAGCTCGTCCGTCTCGCGGAAGGCCGAGCCAAGGGCGCGCCGCGCCGTATCTTCCGCGTTCGGATCCACGGACGCCAACTCGCCGAGGAGCTCCCGAAAGGCCGACGGGAAGCGCTTCGCGAACTCCACCTTCGTGGCGCGGGGCACCTTGAGCGCGACCTCGGGCGCCGTCCCGCGCGCCTTCCCGCGCACCGTCCGCAGGGTCACCGCGGCCTCGGCGATGCGGGGCGCCAGCCGATCGACGAAGAGCGCTCGCGCGAGCGCCGCGTTGCCCGCCTTGGCCAAGGGCACGAGCGCTTGGAGCAACGGCGCGACCTGCTCGTGGGTGTCGAGGCGCGTCGCCGCCTGGAGGAGCTCGCTCACGGCGGCCGCATCGCCATCGGCGAGCGCCAAGACGCCGAGGAAGGTGGTCCGCCGCAAAGACAGGCTCTTGTGGCCCATGGCGAGCGTCGCCACGGTCGCGAGGAACTCAGCGTCACCGGCCGCTGCGATGTCAACGAGCCAGTCGGTGACCAACGACGGCACGTCGCCACCGCGGCGGAGCGCGATCACCGCGAGCGCGTCGTAGAACGAACGGAGGCGCGCCGCCGTCGGCTCGTCGGTGACGAGATCCGCCTCGAAGGCCCAGCGCGAGCGCCCGATGCGCCTCGACTCGATCAGCTCCTTCCACGGCCCCAACTGCGCGTCGCCTAGCGAGCGCGTGGCCTTGAGGTAGCGTCCAAGCTCCTTCACAACGAGCGCCGTGAAGCGTGGTGAGTGCAGGTAGAGGGCCCGCAGGTGCTCTAGGAAGAAGAGACTTGTAGGGCCTGGCCCGAGAGGGCGGAGCACGGTGAGGACGAGCTCCCGAAAGGCGTCGTCGGCGAGCGCCGCGTACCACTGGACGAGCGAGACGAGGGCTCGGCCGCGCAGCTCCGGTGGCGACGCGTCCGCGATGGGCCTTAGCGCTTGCTTGGCGGCGCCCTTCGCGCCCGCGTTCGCGGACGATGCGCGCCGCGTCGCCACGGCGAGCTTTGTCCAGAGCGACTCCCACGCATCGAGCGATGCGCGCACGTCGATCAGCGAAAATACGCGGAGCGCGCGACGACGAGAGGCCTCGTCTTCCGTCACGAGCCAGCGGGCGAGGCGAGCGAGCGACGTCTCGAGCGTGGGGACCTGGCGTTCCAGCTCCGGCATCGGAGCGAGGGCGCCCAGGTTGCTCACCCGGTTGGAGAACGCGAGCGCGGCGTCGCGTCCATGCGTGGCGATCGTGTCGAGACGACCGTCGGCGAAGGCTTCCACGATGGGCAGGAGTCTCTCGCCTTCCGTCGCGAGGGAGACGAGACGCGCCGCCGTCACCACGTCGCGATGCGCGAGCCATAAGGGCCGCCAACGGTCCAAGGCGAGGAGCGCGTCATGGAGCGAAGCGCGACGCGTGGCACACAACCACAACGCGGCCTCGACGAGCGGGCCGAGCGTCGGAGTCTCACGGGTGAGCGCCTCGGCGCGCGCACGAAGCCGTGCGCCAAAAAGCGGCGCCGTAACCGTCAGCGCCGGCGCGAGCGGCTCGCGACGATGCACCGGGCCTTTGAGCGCGTCCAAGACGACGCGCGCTCCGTCGATGAAGCCTTCGGGGAGCGCGTCGCCCAGCACCGGGCCGTGCTCGCGAACGAGATCGCCGAGCGCGCGCGAGGCACGACGCAACGCATCGGAGTCAATGAGCTGCTCGCCGCCGCGCAGCGCCACCCAAGGCATCGCTCCAGCGGAAGGCGCGGTGGCGACGGGAAACCCCTCGAGCCACTCGAGGTGCGCTTTGGCCAGCATTCGCGCCCGTGCCACGCTGGCGGCGCGCGCCGTGGTTCGGCGAACGTGCGCTTTCACGGGACGCTCACCGACGCGCGCTCCTACGGAGTGCTCTGCTTCTGCGGCTCGGGAATGATCTTGAGCGCGTGGCGCGCTTGCTCGTCGACACGGAGGACGACGCCACGGAAGGGCGTCGATTCGGCGTCGGTGCCGATGAGGCCCGTCACGTGCGCGCCGGCGCGGAGCGAGCCCGAGGGCAGGTTGTCGACGGGCTTGATGAGCATGCCGATCTCGGAATAGTTGATGGTGGCGAAGCGGTACACGCGCCCCTCGTGCTGCACCACGACGGGAACGCGCCCGGTGAAGCGGAAGGCTTCGCGGCGCGATTCGCGCGAGTCGCGCAGGTAGAGCGGCGTCGGCGCGGCACGGCGGTCGACGTGCCACATCTGCTGGGTGCGCACTTCCATCGCCGTCAGGCGATGCCCATACACACAAGACGTGTCGAGGTTGATGCGTCGCGGTCGAATCTCGACCTCCGGCACCGGCGTGTGGCCGTGCACGACGATCTTGTCGAAGTTCGGCTCCTGCATGCCCGCGCGACGACGCATCCACACCATGTCTTCGCCGTGGAGCGCGAGATCGATCTTGCTCACGTCGACGGGAATGCCCGCGTGGACGAAGCAGTAGTCGCCTTCGACATGGTAGTAGGCGAGCTTCTGGTAGAACTCGAGGTGCTCCGGCGGGATGGTGAAGTGGCCGTCCTCGTTGGAGTACGACGCAAGCGTGGCGCCGCCGCCGTTGTAGATGAACCGCGCGACGCGACGGGCGTCGGAGCCGTCGAGGAACTCGCGAAGCATGAGCTCGTGGTTGCCGAGGAGGCAGACCACTTGGCAGTAGTCCATGACCTCGAGGACCGTGTCGACGACGCCCTTCGAGTTGGGGCCTCGATCGATGTAGTCGCCCAAGAACACCACGAGCGCGTCGCGATGGAGCGGGAGCTGCTGGAGGAGCGCGCGAAGCTCCTCGTCGCATCCGTGGACATCAGCGATGGCGTAGACAGGGCCGGAGTGCATGCGCTTTCGCGGGGAGAACAAGGCGCCTAGTCCCATGACGGTGCCCGACGCTCGTGGCGTGATAGGGAGGGCATAGGGGAGCCGGTTGCCTCGGAACGCCGACGAGCGAGCGCCAGAGGAAACTTCAGAATAACCATGGCTGGCCTCGGCGCGCGCGTGTCTTTGTGGGGCGGTCCGACTTTCCTTCTTTGGAGAGGGCGGCAAACGCGTCCAGCGGCGCCGGTTCTTGTGAACCTACATCCCCCAAAGGTGCAGGAGGTCTGGTAGTGAGAGGGCATGTCGCCCGAAGCGAAGAGGCCCCGCGGCGCGGCCATCGCAACCGTGTTTGTCGCGCTGGCATCGCCCCTCGCGCTTGCGGCGGTCGCCGCGTTTGCCGCCCCCCTGCTTTCGTGCGTGCTGCCTTCGTGCGTGAAGATCAGCAAGACCGGGACCGCCGACGCAGGCGCCGACGCGAAGGCCGTGGCCATCGTCGACGCCGCCGCGCCCGTCGCGACCGCCGCCGTCGACGCGGCGCTCAGCCCTGCCGCGGCCTTCGAGCGCGGCAAGACCCTCTACGGGAAATATTGCGACTTTTGCCACGGCAAGCAGGGCGAGGGCTACGCCGCAGACGAAGCGCCCGCCATCGCGAACCCCGAGTTCCTGCGCGTCGCGAGCGACGAGTTCTTGGCGAAGACCATCGCCAACGGACGTCCCGGCACGACGATGAGCGGCTGGTCGCACGGCAAAGGGGGGCCGCTCTCCGACGCCGACGTGACGTCGCTCGTGGCGTTCATTCGTGGATTTCAGGCTCGCCCTCCGGAGGAGCTCTCCGCGGAGAAGGTCACGGGCGATGCGGCCCGTGGCGCGCCCATTTACAAGAAGTTCTGCGAGAGCTGCCACGGCGCGGAAGGTCGCAACGGCAAGTACATCGCGCTCGGCGGGGAGCTACTCGCCGTGGCCAACGACGACTTCTTGCAGAAGAGCATCGAGCGCGGTCGCCCCGGCACGCCGATGCTCGCCTTCGACAAGCTCGGCAAGACCGCAACGTCGGACCTCGTGGCGCTCCTCCGAACTTGGCAGAAGCCCGTCGAACAGATCACCGAGCTGCCGCCTCGGCCCGGGGCCCTAAAGAACGTCGTCATCAACCCGAAGGGCCCGCAGCCAAACTTCGACGCCAAGGCCGACTTCGTCCCCGTCGACCTCGTGAAGAAGGAGATCGATCGAGGGGCCACGGTGATCATCGCCGACGCGCGAGCGCCTTCCGACTACGTGCGCGCGCACGTTGTCGGCGCCATTAGCGTTCCATTTTACGAGGTCGAGGCCTACGCGAAGCAGATCCCCAAAGATCGGTACATCCTGACTTATTGCGCGTGCCCCCACGCGGTGAGCGTCAAGGCACGCGACACGCTGCGCAAGCTTGGCTATGCGCGCGCCGCCGTCCTCGACGAAGGCATCATGGTTTGGCGCGACCGCGGCTACGGCGTCCGCGGCGGCGCGAAACCCTGAAGAGGCGCGTCCGTGATCCGCGTCCTTAGGGGAGCGGGGGTCCTCCTTGTCGCGGTGGCCTGCGGCGGGAACCGCGCGCCAGACGTGTCGGGCGCCCGCGGTCCAGCCGCGGCGACGTCAAGCGTGACGACAAGCAATGTCCTCCGTCGCGACTACGCCGGCCAGAAGAGCTGCGCGGGTTGCCATGGGGAAATCGCCGCGAAGTTCTCCGCCGTGTCGATGCACGACATGACCCGCGACGCGAAGACGGCGTGCATCGTGGTTCCTTTCGACGGCAGCGTCTTTCGCTTCAAGGACGACAGCGCGACCTTCGAGCTGCGCGGCGGCCAGCGGTTCGTCGCGGTTCGGTCCGCCGCCTTCGGCGATCACGACTACCGCGTCACCAAGATCATCGGCGGTCGCCACCGAGAAGACTTCGTGGGCATCGCCAAGGATTCCATCGACGAAGAGATCCTGCCGGTCTCGTACCTCGTGGGTCCCAAGCGGTTTCGCTACAAGGGCTACTCGGTGATGTCGGAAGAGCGCCCCGGCCTCAAGGCGGGCCCCGTTTGGAAGACCACGTGCATCTTCTGCCACAACACGGTGCCGCTCCTGTCGACGGAGCTCGGCCTCTTGAGCCCCGGCTCGCGCGGCTATCAGGGCTCGAACGCGGATAAGTTTCTGCCGCCGGCGCTGCGAGCCACAGTCCGCGTCACCGACAAGGCGCGGCTCGCGGAGGCGCTCACGGAGGAGCTCGCGTTCCTACGAGGGCAGAAGGCCGGACCCAACGACGACCCGCAAGAGGTCGCGGCCTTGACGGCCACGACGCTCAACGAGACGCGCGGGCGCTTCGATGAACGGCACGTCGTCGACCTCGGCGTCGGCTGCGAAGCGTGCCACGGCGGCGCCAAAGCCCACGTAGAGGATCCGCGCGTTCGTCCGTCGTTCGCTCCCGTCGGCGGCGGCGTCGAGGTTCTGCTGCCGGGTGTAGGAGCCGGAGGCGCGAGCGGCGATGGAGGCAAGAGCGGTCGCGCCCGCGAGATCAACCGCGCGTGCGCACGCTGCCACCACGTCCTCTTCTCCGGCTACCAGCCCACGTGGGAAGGCGGAAAGCGCGCCATAGACCCCGGCGGCAGCCCCATCAACTCGGGCGAAGCGCGGGACTTTCTCCTCAGCCGTTGCGCATCGGCCCTCGCCTGCACCGCTTGCCACGACCCGCACGAGCGGAGCGACGCGCGCGCGAGAGCGACCTTCGAGACCAAGGCCGGCGACGGCTTGTGCGTGAGTTGCCACGGGAAGTTCGCCGCGAAGGCCGCGCGCGAGGCGCACACGCACCACTTGGACGACGGCGCCGGCGGCCGCTGCGTTTCGTGCCACATGCCGCGAAAGAACATGGGGCTCGACGGCCGCCTCACGCGCTACCACCGCATCGGCTCGCCGACCGACGCGGGCCGCGTCGAGCGCGATCGACCGCTCGAGTGCGCGTTGTGCCACGCCGACAAAACCGCCGGCGCGCTCCTCTCCGACCTCGAACGTCTCTGGGGCAAGCGTTATGACCGGTCCCGCGTCGAGCGCCTCTACGGTGGCCTCGACGCGAACATCCTGAGAACCACCGCGGCGCTCGGCCTCCCGCACGAGAAAGCGGCCGCGCTCGGCGCGCTCGGCCTGGCGAAGGATCGACTCGCCACAACGATCATGGCCGAGAGCCTGACGCATCCGATCCCCCTCATCCGCGAATACGCGCGCGGCGCCCTCGAAGCGACCGTCGGCGCGCCGATCACCTTCGATGTCTTTGGCAAACACGAGGACGTGGTGGAGAGCGCGGCCCACTACCTGCGCGAGCACGTCGCCACTCCGCGGGCGCCGCGCCCGCTGCCCTCACGCCCACCCTCACGAGAGCCTTAACCTTGGCTAGACTCGCGCCCATGAATCGATCGCGCCTCGTGCGCGGAGCGCTCGCGTTGGGGGCCTTGCTCCTCACCGCGACGTGCTCCGGCCGCGCGTACCTCCGCTCGTCGCTGCCCACGCTGAGCGGCACGCTGCCTCTAAAGGGCGCCTCCGCCGACGTGACGGTCACGCGCGACGAATACGGAATCCCGTCGATCTGGGCGACCACCGAAGACGACGCCTACCGTGCCCTCGGCTACGCGCACGCCCAAGATCGGCTCTGGCAGATGGAGTTCTTTCGCCGCGTCGCCGACGGTCGATTGGCAGAGATCTTCGGCGCCGACCTCGTCGAGACCGACCGCTTCATGCGCACCGTGGGCATGGGCCGAGCCGCCGGCGCGGACGTGGAGCTCTTGGACGAGACCTCCCGGCGCGTCGTCGAAGCGTACGTCTCAGGCGTCAACGCCTTCTTGACGTCGCGAAGCGGCGCCTTGCCGCCGGAGTTCGTCATTCTGCGCATCGAGCCGGAGCCCTGGACCGTCCGCAACACCCTGTCGGTCGCGAAGATCATCGCAGCCGATCTCGCGTCCTTCGACCTCGAGCTCGAACACCAGCGCGCCTTGGACAAACTCGGCGAGGCGCACGCCCGCGCCCTCGGGCCGCCCTACCCGGCCTACGGCCCAACGATCCTCGCGAGCAAGCCTGCCGAGGGGCGCTTGGGGTTAAACACGCCACCGACGCGCGGCGTCCCGCTCCCGCGCGTCGACGACACCACGCGCGAGGTGCTCAGCGCCGTCGTCGCCTCCCACGCGTCAAACTCATGGGTCATCGGCGGCTCGAAGACGGCTTCGGGAAAGCCCATCGTCGCCAACGACACGCACCTCACGCTGCGGGCGCCGTCGCTCTTCTACCTGGCGGCGATCCACGGTGGCGACGTCGACCGCGCCGGAGTCACGATCCCGGGGATCCCTGGCGTCATCCTCGGCCGCGCCAGGACCTTCGCGTGGGCCTTCACCGACGCCATGGTCGACGACGTCGACTTCTACATCGAGAAGGTCGACGACGAGGGACGCTACCTCACGCCCGGCGGCCTCGTGCCGCTCGTGCGCCGCGACGAGCGGATCATGGTCAAGGACAAGCCCGACGTCGTGCACGTGGTGCGCTCCACGCGTCACGGCCCGCTCTTCTCCGACGTCGACAAGCGCGGCGGAGGCCGGGCGCTCTCGATGCGCTGGAGCGCCGTCGAGCCGGCGCGCGGCATGAACGCGCTCTTGCGAATGAACCGCGCCACGACGTGGCAGTCGTTCCTCGACGCCTCGCGCGAGTTCGACACGGCGAAGCAGAACATGGTCTTCGGCGCCGACGACGGCACCTACGGCTACGTGCTCCTCGGCAAGGTCCCGGTGCGCAAGAAGGGCGATGGCATGTTGCCCGCGCCCGGCTGGACCGACGAGTACGAATGGGAGCGCTTCCTCACGCCCGAGGAGAAGCCCTTCGCGCGCAGCGACGCGCCCCCCGGCGGCCGCCCCCTCACCGACGGCTTCGTCGTCACGGCGAACCACCGGCAGGTCGGCGACGACTATCCCCACCTGCTCACGCGCATCTGGGCTTCGCCCTTCCGCGCCATGCGCATTCGCGAGCTGCTCTTGCGCGGCGACAAGTTCACCGCCAACGACGTGGCGCGCCAACAGATGGACGTGGAGGACGCCCTCGCGAAGCGCTTCTTGCCGAGGGCCATCGCCGCAGCCGAGGCCGCCGGCGCCGCGGAGGCGAAGGAAGAGCTCTCGAAGTGGAACGCGGAGGCGCGGGCCGACTCGCGCGGGGCCGCGTATTTCTACCTTTGGCTCGAGACCCTTCGGAAGAAGGTCGGCGAAGACGAGTGGGCGGGCGACAAGATGTACTTCCCCCGCTTCGTCCTCATCGACACGCTCGATCGAGGCGGCAGCGTATGGGTCGACGACGTGCGAACGCCAGAGGTCGAGTCGCTCGACGCGTTGGCCCGTGACGCGATGCGCGAGGCGGCGCAAACCGTTGGTAGGAAGACCTGGGGCGACTTTCACGCCACGCACCTCGAGCACCCGCTCGGGCGGGTCCGTGCGCTCGACGCGCTCTTGGGCTTCAACGTCGGGCCGGTGAAGCGCGGCGGCTCCTCCCACACCGTCAACGTGGCCATCTATCCGGAGGCGACGCCGCCCTTCAAGAACAAGGACGGCGCCAGCCATCGCGAGATCGTCGACATGGGGTCGCCCGACGGAAGCGGCTCCGGCTTCGTGGTGCCGACGGGCCAATCGGGGCACCCGCTCTCGGTCCACTACCGCGATCTCCACCGCCTGTGGCTGGACGGACGGGTCGCCGCGATGCCCCTCGCGCGCCCCGCGGCCGACGCGCTCGCAAGACACCACCTGGTGCTCACGCGAGCGCCGTGATCGATCAATCGGCAACGACGACGCGGTCCCTGCCGCGCGCCTTCGCACGGTAGAGCGCGGCGTCGGCTGCCGAGATCCAGTCCTGCGCCGTGGCGTTCGGCGCGAGCTGCGCCACGCCCGCGCTCACCGTAACGGGGCACGCGGCGGCGACCGCGGCGCGAACGCGCTCCGCGACGAGGGCCGCCTCCGCGGCGGTCTGGTGCGGCAACGTGACCACGAACTCCTCGCCGCCGTAGCGGTAGACGCGGTCCGCCGCGCGCACCGCGTGCCGGATGGCGTACGCGACCTCCTTCAGGATGCGGTCGCCGTCGACGTGCCCGTGCGTGTCATTCCACTGCTTGAAGTTGTCGATGTCAAAGAACGCGAGGGAGCTCGCGTGGTCGTAGCGCTCGGCGTCTGACACCAGGGCGTGGAGGTCCTCCTCCATGCGCAGTCGATTGCCGACGCCCGTGAGCGCGTCCATGCGCGCGAGCACCGCCGCCCCCTCGCTGTCGCGTCGCATCTGACGCTGTCCCGTCACGAGGCGCTCGGCGCCGCTGAGCCGCAGCCGAAGCTCCTCGACGTCGATGGGCTTGCTCAAGAACTCGTCCGCGCCGGCGGCAAGGGCCTCGAGCCGATGCTCTCGGTCGTTCATCGCCGTCACGAGGATGAAGTACGTGTAGAGCGACTCTTCGTGCACGCGCAATTCACGGCAGAGTTCGATGCCGCTCATGCGAGGCATGCGCCAATCGCTGATGACGACGTCGAAGTGGGCGTGCGCGAGGAGCCGAGCGGCGTCGTCGCCATCGGCGGCTGTAGAGCAGCGATGACCACAGGCGACAATGGCATGGCGGAGGCCGGTCCGAGCCGACGGCTCATCATCCACAACGAGGATCGACAGAGACGGGCTCATGATGCACCCAACCTCGGCCAGCGACCGGCCAAGCGGCGTAACGTGTGCAAGTGCGATGCCTCACCGAAACCGGGCGAAAGCGCTCGTCGACGCGGGGCGGGGCGCCGAATCTGCGCCGGCGTGCAAGGCCTTCCGCCCGAAGCGTCAGCTCGCGACGGACCGAGCCGACGGGCCGTGGCAAACGAGCATCGCAGGGCGGCGTTCGGGTCGCCAAAACGGCGCCGCCGACGCCAAAACGGAGTAGCCTCCGGCGCCATGCACGACGACCTCTTCGAGCGACTCGAGCACGATCATGCGCCCTTGTCGGCGGTGTTGCTAGAGCTTGGCGAGTGGTTCAAGGGGCCGGAGTTCGACCGCGCCGCCCTGACCGACAAGCTCTACGCGCTGACGGAGCTGGTCATCGAGCACTTCGGCGAAGAGGAAGAGACGGTCTTCCCGCTGCTCGCCGAGTTGGCGCCCGAGGCAGCGACGAGTCTCGCGTCGCTCGCCGAAGGGCATGACGCCATCTGTGGCCTCGCCGTAAGGCTCCAGGCCGTGGCCGCGCGGAGCGAGCTCGACGTCGTCACCATGCGCGCGCTCTTCGAGCGCCTTGAGGCCGCCTACGCCGCGCACGCGCAGCGGGAGACGGCGCTCTTGCGCGGCATCCGGAAGACCCTCAGCGAAGGCAACCTGAAGGCCCTCCAAGCGAAGCTCCAGGGGAAGAAGAGGCACTGACTTGGCGGCGCGACCCCAAGGGCCGTTCCGCTGCGAGCTATTGGGCGTTGTCCGCACGCTGGGCACGACGCCGGTGCTGCGCGGCGTCGACTTGGCCATCGGCGAGGGCCGCTTCGTCGTGCTCGTTGGCCCGAGCGGCTGCGGCAAGAGCACCCTGCTGCGCGTCGTCGCGGGCCTCGAGACCGTCGACGAGGGCGTCGTGCGCATCGCCGATCGAGACGTCACCCATCGGCCGCCGCGCGAACGCGACATCGCCATGGTGTTCCAGAGCTACGCGCTCTACCCGCACCTCACGGTGAGGGACAACATGGCCTTTGGCCTCAGGCTGCGAAAGACGCCAGAAGCCGAGGTTCAAACTCGCGTGGCCGAAGCGTCACGCATCCTCGGCCTCGAGCCGCTCCTCGAGCGCTTGCCGAAGGCGCTCTCGGGCGGCCAGCGCCAACGCGTCGCCATGGGCCGCGCCATCGTTCGAAGCGCGCAGCTCTACCTCTACGACGAGCCCCTCTCGAACCTCGACGCGGCGCTTCGCGCCGAGGTGCGCATCGAGATCCGCAAGCTTCACGACCGACTCGGAGCGACGTCGCTCTACGTGACGCACGACCAAGTGGAGGCCATGACCTTGGCCGACGACCTCTTCGTCTTGAAGGGCGGCAAGGTCGAGCAGTCGGGCCCGCCGCTCGAGGTCTACGAGCGACCTCGCACGCGCTTCGTCGCGACCTTCCTCGGTTCGCCTCCCATGAACTTCATAGACGGTCGGCTCGAAGGCGCCGGCGAGAGCGACGGCCTTCGCTTCGAAGGTCGCGGCTTCACGGTTCCCGTCGACGCCGCCCGCTTCGGCGGTCGCGCCGCACGCGGCATGACGGTCACGGCGGGCATTCGCCCTCACGACGTCACCGTGGGTGCGCCGACGCCGTCGGCGGTCAACGTGGGAACGCTCGAGATCGAGCTCGTCGAGGCGCTCGGCTTTGGCGCCTTCGCCTACGGCCTCCTCGACGGCGATGCGCGCTTCGTCGCGCGCGTGGAGGGCTCGTTTCCGAAAGTCGGAGAGCGGGCGCCGCTGTACGCCTCCCCGAGGCGGTCCATCTCTTCGACGGCGAGCTCGCGCTCGCCGCACCGCGATGACGGGAGCGATGGTGCCGGCGCGCTTCGTCCTCGTCGTCTGCGCGCTCCTCGCCTCGTGGCTCGCCGCGACGACGGCGCACGCCAAAGAGCCTGTGGTCGTCTGGCACTCGTACCGCGGCGGCGAAGAGCGCGGCCTTCGCGAAGCAGTCGTCGCGGCGGAGGCGGCGCTCGGCATCAAGAGCGAGCTGCTCGCCGTCCCCTTTGACGCGTACCTCGCGAAGCTCCAGGCGGCGGTGCCTTCGGGCAACGGCCCTGATCTCTTCATCGACGCCCACGAGCGCCTCGGTGTGCACGCAAGGCTCGGCGTCGTGGCGCCTCTGCCGAACGACTCGCCGAGGTCGGGCTTGCCTGCGAGGCTCGAGGAGACGTTGCTCATCGACGGCCGCCGCTACGGCATCGCCCTCGCGACGAAGGCCCTGGCGCTCTACGTCAACGAGGCGCTCTTGCCGCGCGCGCCGGCGACGCTTCAAGAGCTCGAAGCGACGCCGCTTCCATCGGGCGTCTATCCCTTGGCCTACGAGGCTGAGAACGTCTTCTTCCACGCGGCCTTCGTGCACGCCTTTGGCGGCCTCTTGCTCAGCGAAGACGGCCTCCGCTACGGCGGCAGCAGCGCCTTCAGCCAAGACGCCCTCGCTCTTGTTCGGACGCTCACCGAGCGTGGCGTCGTGCCGCGCGAGCCGAACGGCGCGCTCGTCCTAAGCCTCTTTACGACGGGCCGTGCCGCCGCGGTCATCGGCGGACCGTATTTGGCCGCCGAGCTCGGCACTGGCGGCGCAGCGAGGGTGCGCTACCGCGTCGCTAAGCTCCCCTTCGCCGACGCCGCGCAGAGGCGCCCGCTTCGGTCGTACGTCACCGTCGAGGCCGCGATGTTTACGCCGCGCGGCGCGGCGAGCAAAGACGCCCTCGCCCTCGGAGCATTTCTCTCGCAGAAGCCGGCCAGCGTGATTCGCGCGCGCGTGGGGCAGCAAGTGGTCACCGACGACGACGCCCTCGCCGAGCCCGACCTCGCGGCCGATGAGACCTTGCGCGTCTTTCGGCAAGCGGCGCTCGACGGCATTCCGCTGAGCGCGGCGCCGGCGATGCGAGCCGTGTGGCAACCCACGGGGCAGGCCATCAAGAAGGTCCTCCGCGGCGACGCGACGGAGAAGGCCGCGCTCGTCGAAGCGGAACGACGCTTCAACGACGCGCTCCGCCCTCCCCCGCCGGCGACGGCGACGATGCCGTGGCTCTTGGCGCTCGGCGTCCTCCTAACGGGCTTGTGCGCCTTCATGGTGTCTCGCGCGGGTGCGTTCATTCGCTCCGGCGAGGCGCGTCGCTCCGCTCGGCTCCTACCCTGGACGCTCACGGCCGCCGTCAGCGTCGTCGTCCTCGTCGTCGTGCCTTTGGCGGTGGGCGCCTTCACCTCGTTCTTTGCGGGTACGCGGCAAGCCCCGACCTTCGTGGGGTTCGCCAACTACGTCGACATCCTTACGGCGCGCGGCGGTCCACTCTTCGGCGCCGACTCGGTGTACCGAACGCTCTTCGTGACGGTCTTGTGGACCGCCGTCAACCTCGCGCTGCACGTGGCGCTGGGCCTCTTCTTGGGCACGCTCCTGGCGCGCCCGACGCTTCGCCTTCGCGGCCTCTACCGGGTCTTGCTCATCGTCCCGTGGGCTGTGCCGTCCTACGTGACCGCGCTCGTATGGAAGGGCATGTTCCACCGGCAGTTTGGCGCTGTGAACGCGCTCTTGGCGCTCGTCGGTGTATCGCCCGTCTCGTGGTTCTCGCGCTTCGGCACAGCCTTTACGGCCAACGTCATCACGAACGCGTGGCTCGGCTTCCCGTTCATGATGGTCGTCGTCTCGGGCGCCCTCTCGAGCATGGATCCGACGCTCCTTGAAGCCGCGGAGGTCGACGGCGCCACGCGCTGGCAACGCTTCCGGTTGGTCACCATGCCCATCGTCTTGCCGGCCATCGCGCCGGCCGTGGCGCTTGGCGGCGTGTGGACCTTCAACATGTTCAACGTCGTCTACCTCGTCTCCGGCGGTGAGCCCGACGGCGCCACCGACATCCTTGTGAGCGAGGCCTACCGATGGGCCTTCACGCGGGAAGCGCAGCTCGGCTACGGGACCGCCTACGCTGTGCTCATCTTCCTGCTCCTGCTCCTATTCACGAGAACCTTGCGCGCACGCCAAGGGTAGGAGCGCGTGCGACGGCGACGGCCGCGCCGCGAACGAGGTCGTAAGGCTGCCGGCGACGACCCTTTGGTCAGTCCACATTTTGGACGAAGGACTTGCGCCGCTCCTGCGCAAGCGGTTCGGAAAAACGCGACCACGCGGCCCCCAAACCCGGTTCGCGTCAGCGATTTTCACGCCGGGACCGCTGGCCTCGATCATGCAGAGCGACGGCCATGCTCGCCACGTCGTCCCACTTTGAGCCGCGCGAGAGCGAGCTCATCGACGCCCTCAGCGCAGGCGTGGTGGCGACGACGAACGCCGGCGAGATCACCGCCGTCAACGTCGCCGCGAGCCGAATTTTCGGCGCCGACCGCGGCGCGCTCGTGGGCTGCAACGTCGCCCAGTTCATCGCGCCCATCGCCGACATGGCCCTCGCAGGACGCGGTGAGATCAAGGCGCGGCGCGAACCCAACAAAGTCTATGGCTACTCCGTCTCGCGATACGTCGATCCGACGGGAGCTCCTGGCTACGCCATTCTCTTTCAGGAGATTTCGAACGTCCTCGAGCTCCGAACGCAGCGAGATCGGCTCCTCCAGATGGCGGCCCTCGGCGACGCGCTCCCGTGCATTCTACATGAGCTCAAGAACCCGCTGGCGGCGCTCTCGACGATGCTCGAGGTCATGATTGAAGACCCCCAGCCGGTTACCCCCGAGGACATCCATGCGCTGCTTACCGAAGTGCGGCGCATCCACCTGACCCTCCAAGGCGTCGGTGGCTTCGCCTCGCCGCTGCTCACGGGACGCCACGAGGCCATCGACCACGCGGTCCAAGAAGCGTGCCGAATCCTCGAACCGACGGCCGCGCGGCGCGGCATCACGCTCGTTTCGCTCGGTCGAGCGCTCCCCCTCCTCCCTATCGATCGCAACGTCGTCAGCGGGGTGGTCTTCAACCTCGTGCGCAATGCCATCGACGCGTGCGGCAAGGGGCACCGCATCGAAGTCGATGCGCGCCTCGACGAGGACGGCGCCGTCTTTGTTCTCCACGTTCGCGACGACGGGCCGGGCATGACGCCGGAGGTCGCCGCTCGCTGTACCGATCTGTTCTTCACCAACAAACCCACTGGTTCGGGCATCGGCCTTGCGTTGTGCAAGCAGGTCGCCACCGCGTCTGGGGGAACGCTCGATGTGACCAGCAACCTGGGAGCGGGCACTGAAGTCGTGCTCCGTTTGCCTGTGACCAAGGCCGGACGTCGCTCCGGCTGAAGGAGAACCGAACATGTCTCGAGTCGACTCACTGAACAAGATTCTCCGAGGACTCCAGAGCTCCTCCCCGACGTCGAGGCGAGCGCCCTCATCTCGGAGGACGGGCTGATGATCGCGAGCGCGCTGCCCGCAACACATCGAGGACGGGCGCGTCGCAGGCATGAGCGCCACCTTGTCGAGCCTCGGCGCGCGAGCCGCCTCCGAGCTCGAGCGCGGCGACGTCGAAGAGATCCTCGTGCGCGGAAAGAACGGCTACGCGGTGACCATTGCCGCTGCGTCGGGCACCGTGCTGCTCGTCTTGGCGGGGAAGGCGGCCAAGCTCGGCCTTGTGCTCCTCGACATGAGGCGCGCCGCCGAAGATCTACGCAAGGTGCTCTGAAGAACGAACGGAAAGGACGACGACCATGGCGCACACTGTTCTGTTCGACAACGGCACCCACAAGAACGTCCTCTTAGAGGACGTCTCCGGCGAGGGCCTGGCGGTCCAAGCCAACCAGTACGTCATCGTCGATGGCAAGGCGGGGATGATCCTCGATCCCGGCGGTCACAAGGTCTACTCGAAGGTCCTCAGCAACACCCTCGGCTTGCTCACCGGTGGCGCGAAGCTCGAGACGATCTTCTTGTCGCACCAAGACCCGGACATCGTCGCCGCCGTCAACGGCTGGCTCATGACGACCGACGCGACAGCGCACGTCTCTGCCCTGTGGACCCGCTTCGTAGCCCACTTCGGGCTCGATCGGCTCGTCGAGTCGCGACTCCTCCCGATCCCTGACGAGGGCAAGGTCCTGACGCTCGGCGCCAGCAAGCTGCCAGTGGTCCCGGCCCACTTCCTCCACTCACCGGGCAACTTCCAGATCTACGATCCGATCTCCAAGATTCTCTACAGCGGCGACCTCGGCGCCTCCCTCGGCGCCGGTTACATCGAGGTCCCTGACTTCGAGGCGCACCTCAAGTTCATGACGGGATTCCACAAGCGCTACATGGCCAACGGCAAGGCCATGAAGCTGTGGGCCGACATGGCGCGCACCCTCGATCTCGAGTGCATCGCTCCGCAGCACGGCGCGATCTTCCGTGGCAAGGAGAAGGTGAAGGCGTTCATCGATTGGGCCAGCGACTTCCCCTGCGGAACGGACCTCATGGACGCCTATCGTGTGCCCGCAGCCTGAAGAGCCCTCGCTGCCCGTCGTGCTCGTCGTGGAAGACGAGCCGACGCTCCGCGCGTCCATCGTGCGGGGCCTCTCGCGGGCAGTTCGCGCATCCATCGTCGGCGCAGGGAGCGTCGCCGAAGCGCGCCAAATCATCGAGGAGCGCGCGCCGTCGATGATGATCTCCGACATCGATCTCCCAGACGGGACGGGCCTCGAGCTCGTCGCTCACCTCGACGCACGCGAACGGCACGTACCCATCGTGTTCGTGTCGTCCTACGTTCGTCACTACGAAGGGCGCGTCCCCACGCGCGCAGGCATCGAGACCTACGAGAAGCCGCTCCCGCTCGAGAGGCTTCGCCACATCGTCGAGAGCGCGTTGGCTCGCGGAAGCACGCCCGATCCCTCACCGTTCTGCGCGGCCGACTACCTGCAGCTCGCAGGCATCGGCCGCAAGTCGGTGCTCGTCCACGTGAAGACGAGCCAGCTCACCGGAAGGATCTTCGTGCGCGGCGGCGCCGTGCTCGCCGCCGAAGATTCGCTCGGCGTTGGCATGGCGGCCTTTCGCCGCATCGTCTTCGCCGAGGGTGAGGTGTCGTGTCGGGCCCTTCGCGCCGGCGACGAGCCCGCCCCGAACCTCGAGGGAAACTGCGAAGAGCTCCTCATGGAGGCCGCGCGGCTCAACGACGAGGCGAGCATCACGACCTCGGGCGAATACAGCGCGACGGGACGCACGAGCCGGTTTCCGTCGCTGCCGCCGTCACGATTCTCGTTGCCGGCGCCGCCGATTCGCCCCTCGTCTCCGCCCGCGTCGGTGCGAGCCAATGGTGACCCCTTCGAGGAAGCCTACGGCTCCGGCGTCGATGCGCTGCTGGAGCGCCGCTACGAAGACGCCTTCGCGCTCTTCACGAAGGCCAACGGCATGCGCCCCGGCGACTCACGGGTCAGCGCCAATCTCGCGCGACTCGCGACCTTGCTGGAGTCCAAGAACACCGGCTGACGAGCCCGCCGAACCATTCAACCCAAGGATTTTGGTGCCCATGGACCCCATAGCCCGTACGCGAGTCCCCGGCGAAGACGTGCCGGTCGCCGTCCCCGCGGTGCTCATGGCCGTCGGCCTCCTCTTCGTCACGACGGCCGTCGGTGCCGCCGACGACGCCGTCGCGCCACCGCCGGCCGTTGCCCCGGAGAGGCCCGCGCCGACCGCCCTAGCGCCCCGCCCGCCGCCCGAGATCGCGACGCCACCGGTGCCCGTGGCTGCGCCAACCCCCAAGGCCTGCGGCAAGCTCGTGCTGCTCTACGCGACAGGCTCTGCCGAAGGTCCCGGCGCCGCGGCGGCCCCTCTCGACAAGCTGGCCCAATACTTCGTCGGCAACCCGAGCGCTCACGCGCTCGTCGAAGGGCACGCTGACGCGACGGGCAATGAGATCGACAACCTGCGCCTCAGCCGCGATCGCGCGCAGTGGGTCGCAACGAAGCTCGCCGAGCGGGGCCTCGCCAAGGGGCGCGTCACGGTGCGCGGCCTCGGCGCGTTCAGTCCCGTCGAGGGACAGCCTGAGACCGAGTCCGTCAATCGGCGCGTGGTGGTCACCGTGCATGGTGGGAGCGGCTGCGCGCCGGTTCCCGAGGAGGAGGTCAAATGATCGGGTTGTCGTTGGTGCTGACGTTGGGGGCCGCGTGCGCCTTCGGCGGCGGGGGCTACCTGTTTGGTGCGCGCCTAGGCCGAAAGGCGCGGGCCGAATTGACCACGCTCAATGCGGACAAGGAGCAGCGAATTCACGCCCTCGAGGAGGCGTCGCGCGCTCATGCCGCGGCCGGTCCGGAAGACCTAAAAGCGGAGCTGCAGGGACTCGTCGCGCGGCTCGGCTCGCGCGACCGAGAACAAGCCGACGCCATCAAGGGAGAGCTTCGCGCGCTGGCCACCGCCGTGTCGGCGCAGGAGCGCTCGCAAGACGCGCTCAAGGCCGATCTGCATCAGCAAGTCGCGTCGATGGCCAAGATGTCGCCCGATCCGGAGGCCCTCAAGAAGGACTTCCAGCGAATGGTCGTGCCGCTCATCCAGCAGCGCGAGAACGAGGCGCGCAAGATCGGCGACATGATGAAGGAGGTGCTCGCGCCGGTGCTCGATCGCGATCGGCTCGGGCGCGAGCTGATGGACGTCAAGGTCTCGGCGGGCCTCCATGAGCTGCCGCGCGTCCTCGACGCCGTCGCCGACAAGGGCGGCTTTTCGACCGTGGTGCTCGCCGACGACGTCGGTCTTCCGCTTGCGTCGAACAACGGCGCACGCAACGTCGAAGCGCTCGCCGGCGTCTCGGCGATGCTCTTCACGCTCGCGGATCGATCGGCGGCGCTCGGCGAGTCACGGCCAACGGCGGTCCTCGTGCAAGACGAGCACGGTCAGTCGGCCCTCTATCGAATCTTCCAGGTGGGCTCGAGTCGCTTCGTGCTCACGGCCGTCGGTCGCGGTGGGGCCATCGCGCCGGGCGCCCTCGACCCTGCCCTGCCGAAGCTCGAGAGCGCATTGGCGCGACCCGACGCCGTCGCTTGAAAGTTGCACGGGACTAATCCCTGACGCGGCGCGCGCTCGGAGGCGAAAGCCGCCGACCATGTTGCGTGACGCTCCTGCGTCGCGTACTGCGACCACCGATGGGGACCGCGTACGCGACGGGGCGACGGCGTGCGGTGGCAGGCGCGTTGCTCCTCTGCTGTTCCTCCGCAAGCGGCATTGCAGGCGCGCACACCACGACCGAGACGCTCGGGCAATACTGGAGGCTGCGCGAGCGCCTGCGGTCCGAGTTTGTCTCGCTCGGTGAAGGCCCCGGCGACGGCATCCCCGCGGAGCGCCGCGACGCGACGACGATCCACTACGCCGACGCGACGATTCATCTGGGTTGGTACATCGGCGTCCTGGCGACGGAGCTCGCGCTCCTCGAGAGTCCGAAACATCCCGGCTACGACGCCGGTGATGCGGGGGCCAAAGCGCGTGCGTCGAGCGAGCTGGCGGGCGCCCTTGGTGCGCTCGACCGGTTGGACCTGGCCGCCGACGCGGCCTTCGACGTTCCTTGCACGAGCACGCCGAGCCTCAACGGCTTCTTCCTCCGCGACGACGCGACGG
Source organism: Myxococcales bacterium (assembly GCA_016703425.1). Taxonomy (NCBI): domain Bacteria; kingdom Pseudomonadati; phylum Myxococcota; class Myxococcia; order Myxococcales; species Myxococcales bacterium. The sequence continues at coordinate 609,921 of JADJCA010000029.1, read as the reverse complement.
CGAGCCAACACACGAAGTTCACGGGCCTCACCGCGACGGCTTCCGACTTCCTCGGGTCGCCGGCGATGAAGGAGATGAGCCAAGATCAGGCTGTTCATCTCTTGGTCGGCCTCGCACTCGTCAAGAAGCTCGTCCCCAGCTCGCTCGTCGTCTCGAGCAAAGGGCTGCGCGCGCAGGCCGTCGACGCAGCCGTGCGGATCGTCACTCACATGGCGGTGCCCAACGGTTGGCAGATCACCAACCCAGCCTGCGGTGCGCGACTCGTGGCCCGGGGCGCGGACGCGCGCGGGCTGAGCAAGGGCTTCAGCGTTTCGGTCGGGTTCATGACCAACGGCGCAACCACGCTCGCTGCCGATCCGTGGCTAGGCTCCCTTTGGGATCTCTTGCGGACACCGAACAGTCTCCTCAGCACCGACGCGCAGCACATGGGCATCGCCCTCGCTGCCGTCGGCCGCGGCTTCGGCGCATCGACGTTCGACGATCTGGTGAACCTGACGAGCCCCCAAGATTGGGTTCTGTACCCGGCGCTCCACGCCGCGCTCCACGGTGCCACTGGCACGCTGCACGATTGGCCGAGCAAAGGCCCGACGGTCGCGAACGAGGCCAAGAAGCTCCTCGACGAGCTACCGCTGGGCGCGGAGCCGAAGGCGCCTCCGGCGGGAGCGGTGAACCCGCACGGCTGGTCCAGCTCGCAGCGCTTCATCCGCGCCAAGGCGGAGCACAGGAGCGCTCAGGCCGGGTCCGGCATGCGCATGCCCGGCCTCGACTTCATGCTGCTCCACAACCTCCGCGCATTGACCTGGCCCGACGACTGGAGCGGGCCATCGTTCGACGCGGGCGCACCGTTGGCGACGACCCCTGACGCAGCGACGCGCGCCGCTGGCGAAGCGCCGCAGCCGGCGCCGCCGCGCGCCGCCGCCTCGACGAAGGGCGAAGAGACGCCGTCTCCCGGTTGTTCGATGGGCGCTCGCCACGCCCCCCCTGCCCTCGCGCTCCCGCTCCTCGGCCTCCTTCTCTGGCTCGGTCGCCGACGACGCTGACGCGGCCCTTGCGACCGGCGCAGCGGCGGGTTCTCCTGCGCCTATGCGACGAGGCGCGCTCGAATCGGCAGCGGTGCACTGCGCCCTCACGCTGGCGTCGCTCGCCTCGCTCTATCCGGTGCTCTGGGTCGTATCGCTGGCGCTCTCGCCGCGCGGCCTCGTTGACGAACGCGGGCGCGCGGCGCTGTTGCCGTCGTTGTCGGAGCTGTCGCTCGCGAACTTCACGACGCTCTTCGCGAGCCCGTTCTTCTTTCGCCAAGTGGCAAGCTCGCTCGTCATTTCGACGGCGACGGCCATCGTCGCCGTCGCCATCGCGACGCCGGCCGCCTACGCCCTGGCACGTTTTCCTTCCGCCGCCACCGAGCCCTCGCTCCGAGCGCTCTTGGCCACGCAGATGTTCCCGGCCATCGGGACGGCGGTGCCCATCTACGCGATCCTCTCGGCCCTGCGTCTCCTCGACACGCGCGCCGGCCTCGTCTTGGTCTACGCGTCGACGGCCGTGCCCTTTGCCGTCTTCCAATTGCGCGGCGCGTTCTTGACGATCCCGGAGGCGCTCGAGGAGGCGGCGCTCGTCGACGGCGCCACTCGCTTTCAGGCCTTCGTGCGCGTCGTCCTCCCGGCGGCTCGTCCCGCCATCAGCGTGACGGCGCTCTTCGCGTTCATGAGCGCGTGGAACGAGTTCATCCTCGCCGCGACGTTCCTCTCTCGTGAGGAGAGCTACACCTTGCCCGTCGTCTTGCAGCGGCTCGTCGGCGAGCACGGCGCGGCCTGGGGGCTCTTTGCCGCGGGCTCCGTCGTCGTGAGCGTGCCCGTCATGGCGATCTTCTATGTGCTCCAAAAGCACATCGTCGGCGGGCTCACGGCCGGCGGCGTCAAAGGCTGAGACGCACGGACGCGGCCACTTGCGCCCCCGCCGCCCGGCCCCCGGTGACGCCCGCAGCCCCCCCCCCCCGCGCCCCCCCCCGCACAAGCCGCAGCGCCTTCCGCTTGCTACCCTTTGCCGATGCGTCTCGTTCACAGTGTGGCGGGCTTGTGCTTGTCTGGGATTCTCTTCGCAGCGTGCTCCTCGGCCGAGGCCGATCCCTACGGCAGCGTGCCGGTCGGTCCCGGCGGGCCGGGCGGCAGCGGCGACGGTGGCGCGACGCTTGGAGACGGCGCCCTCGGTGGCGACGGCGGGCCCAGCGGCCCCGGCGCGCTCAAGGGATTCGTGGTGCGACGCAAAGAGGGACTCGCCCTCGCGGCGCGTGCGGTCAAGGTGCGCGACGCCACCGGCAAGGTGCAAGATCTCACGACCGACACGGCGGGAGGATTCTCCGCCAACGGCGTCGTGGCCCCGTACGACCTATGGGTGGCGCCGTCGGGCCCTTCAAACAATTCGCTGTCGACGACCTACCTGGGCCTCCGTGCCATGAACATCAAGGTTCACGGCGACGCCACCGAGTCGCCGCCGCCGGCCGTCAACGGGACGAACATCGCCCTCAGCTGGACCGTGCCCACGTGCGGCGGCGGTTCGTGCCGGTTGGAGCTCGGAACGCGCTGCGCCGATGGCTCGGTGACGACCGGTGGTCACCCGGGCCGCGCCTCCGGCGAGGCCTATTCGCAGAACTACCCGGTCAGCTGGTTCGGCGCGCCCAACACCACCTGCGAAATCTCCGTGCTCCTCATCAGCTTCGACAAGACGACGTATTACTTCTTCCGCACAAACGTCGCCGTGCAGAAAGACGTGCCTGCTGCGGCACCGATGACCGTGCCGGCGGGCTTGCCCATCGGCGTCGCGAGCGTCACCGCGACGACGACGGCGCCCGGCTCGTGGCCGGCCCCAAACGCGACCTTGAACCTCGTGTTGCCCGCGCCGGCCGGGTCTTTTGAGCTGCTCTCGGAAGCTGTGCCTTCAGCCCCAACGTCGCTCCCGGTCATCGCCGGCTCCACGGTGACCGTCAACGCCACGCAGACGTTCACGAGCGGCTCGAACTTCGCGCTCGTCGGCGCCACGCTAGTCGGCGCGGCACCGGCGGCGACGACGTACAACCTCCAGCTCGGCGATCCGACGCCGCTGGTAGCTCCGGTGGAAAATGGGCAGATCAACCTTTCCAACGGGAGCTTCGAATTTCGCGCGGCCCCCGAGCCGCGCATTCGCATGGCCACCTGGGTCGGCCCCTCGGGCCCCGGGCACTTCGTGATTCTCGGCGAGCCGAAGCTCCCGCTCTCACGGCTCGCGGGCCTCGGACCGGCGCTCACGCCCGCGGGCGTCACGCTCATCGCAGAAGAGCAAACGGGAAGCCTCGACGAGTACGTCTCCGACGTCATGGTCGTGCGCTCGACGCGCTTCGCGAAGTCGAGCTACTCCGTCGTCATGCCGCCCTGACGACCGACCGAGCCGCCGTCCGGAACGCCCGCTTCGGCACGGCCGGCGGCTACGACGTGCAGACGCTCCGCGGCTTGTTTCTTGCTGCTAGGCGCTGAAGAGCTGGGCGACGCCTCGTTTGCCGTCGACGCGCCACAGGGAGCTTTCGACGTCGAGCTTCTCCGCAAGCCCTCCGGGCAGGCCCACGATGGGGTCGCTCTTCAGCGTGCGGAGCGCGAGGAACGGACACGGCAAGGGACCGCTCGCCGACCGCGGCGCCGTGATCGGCGCCCAAATGGCGTCGCCGACCAAGCGGCGATAGTTGGCGTCGCCCTTCACGATGGCCACGTCGCATCGCGCCAACGCGAAGGCGAGGTGCGGCGGGACGTGGTCGATGAAGGCCGGCGAATTCCAGAAGACGTCGGGCGCGATGCGGAGGCGTCCCGCGTGAAAGTGAGCCTCGTGCACAGCGCCGAGCCGCGAGAGCGCGGTGCGCACATCCGCGGCGATCGCGTCGCTGACGAAGGTCGGATGCCCTTTGACGTGAACCACGACCTCACGCGCGCCGCCTTCGATGAGCGCCGCCGCGAGCACGAGATCGAGGAGCAGCTCGGCGCCGGTGTTGTCGGCCACGAGCGCGATGCGCGCGTCACGGCGCAGGAGCAGCGAAAGCGCACGCGAGCGATCGTCGACGATGAGATCGGAGACCGACGCGTGCATGCCGAGGGCGGCCGCGCCGGCGTAGCTGAGATCGAGCCGGTTGCCCCAGAGCGCCGCCTCGAGGAGCATCATGATCCGCGCCTCGTGCCCGAGTGACGGCGCCGAGCGCGCCGCCTCCACGGACTCCCACGTCGCCGGCTTCGCGAGGTCGTCGGCCTTCGTGACGGCGAACGGATCCACCTCGGTCTCGAAGTAGCGAACGGCCTCGATCATGCGCCGATAGAGGTACGTCTCGGCGAAGAACCAATCGGTCGCCAGCCATGTGTCGCTGGCGTGCGAGGCGAACGGCGCGGCCCACTGGTCGAGGTCGGGCGCGGGCCCTTGGAGGGGCCCAATCGGCTTGTCGCCGAGCACCTCGTCGGCGAGCGCTCGCACCGCATCCTTCGCCTGTTGCATGCTCGGCGAGAGGTCGGCGATGACGCGCTCGAGGATCGCAGGAAATCGCACGCGCATGGTGTGGTGCGCGAAGCGATTGGAGGCGTCGGTCCGAATGGAAGGCGGGCGCTTCACCATCGCCCGATGGTCGCACGCCTGGCCTCCGCCGATGGCACGCGATCGCGGCCGCCGCGCCCACGTGCTGGTTAGGCCTCGTTGGGAGTCGGCTTGTTCGCGAAGCGACGGCGCAAGAGATCGGCGAGGCGCGGAGCCAGCGTCTTGACCCACAGCTCGGGCGAGGCGCGCTTCGCAGCCCACGCGGCCTTGGCGTCGGCCATCGGCACCGAATAGAAGCGGCCCTTGCGACACGCATCGAGCGCCGCGCGCGCAACGCCCGCTGCGTCGAGCTTCGATTCGGCCATGAGTGCGCGGGCCACGTTGACCTCGTCGCCACCGCCGTGACGGCGCGCTGCTTCGACGATGTTGGTGGGGAAGAACGACGGGCACAGGACCGTCACGCCGACGCCATGGGGCGCAAGCTCTTGAAGCAGCGCCTCCGAGAGCCCCACGACGGCGAACTTCGTGGCGTTGTAGGGCGCCATGCCGGGCGTGCCGAGCAGGCCCGCGAGCGACGCGACGTTGAGGATGTGACCCGAACGAGCGGTGCGCATGCGGGGCGCGAAGACGTGGCAGCCGTGGACGACGCCCATCAGGTTGATCTCGACGATGTGACGCCAGTCCTCGAGTGGCACGACGCCCACCTCGCCGGAGACGGCGACGCCGGCGCAGTTGATGACGAGCTCTTCGCCCTGACCGAGCGCGTCGCTCGCGGTGGCAAGCGCGCGCACGTCGTCCACACGCGACACGTCGCAGCGAAGGGCGGTAACGCGGGCGCCGGCGGCGCGAGCCTTGTCCGCGGTAGCCTCGGCGCCGGTGAGGTCGACGTCGCCGAGAATCAGCGCGGCGCCGGGCCTCGCGAGTTCGAGGGCGAAGGCGCGACCAAGGCCACTGGCGGCGCCGGTGATGACGGCCCGGGTGGGCGACGTGGAGGGCGGGAGCATCTTCGACGACTATCAGCCCGCGGCGCGGCAAGGGCGAGGGAAAAGACCCCTCCGAGGGGTCCCGATTTCGGCGAAATTGCGCTGAATTGACAGCAAACCTTGCGCCGGGGCGACCATGGAGACACTTTTCCGCGGCCTCGGCCTCGCCGAGGGCGCCGCCCATGCGAAAAGCCCTGCTTCTGTCCCTCGGACTCGTAGCCGTTCCCGCCCTTGCTTGCAGCGGCTCCGGCTTCAGCGGCAACGCCCTCCCCGCGGGGCCCGATGACGACGCGTCCGTGAGCACGGAGCCGACAGGCGACGGTGGGGCTGGCACCGGCGATGCGAGCACGCTCACGTGCAAGGGCGCGCGCGCCGACTGCAACAAGCGCGCGAACGACGGGTGCGAGGTCGACACCTCGAGCAACCCGAAACATTGCGGCGCTTGCGGCAAGACGTGCAGCGGGGGCCAAGTCTGCGCCTCGGGCAAGTGCTCGGCGTCGTGCCCGACGGGCCTCGACAACTGCGGCGGCGCTTGCGTCGATGTGCAGGCGAGCGCCGAGCATTGCGGCGGCTGCGGCAAAGCCTGCGCAACCTCCGCGAACGCCACCGCAGTGTGCAGCGCGGCGAAGTGCGGGCTCGAGTGCATCGCGGGCTTCACCCCTTGCGCCGCCGGGTGCTGCAGCGGACCGACCCCTCCGCCACTCCAAACGGGCCCGACCTTGTCGGCCGGTGGCAACCACACGTGCGCCGTCACGGCGAGCGCGGGACTAAAATGTTGGGGCTCAAACGGCTCCGGGAAGCTCGGCGACAACACGCTGACCGATCGCAAGGCGGCCGTTCAGGTCTCGGGTCTCACGGCCAACGTCGTCGCGGTGGGCGCCGGCAACATTCACACGTGTGCGCTCCTCTCGACCGGCGAGGCGCGCTGTTGGGGCGGCAACGGCGAAGGCCAGCTTGGCACCGGCGACAACCTCGGCAGCAAGATCCCGCAGACCGTCTCGACGCTCGGCACCGGCGCCCTCGCGCTGGCCGTCGGCCGCGATCACTCCTGCGCCATCGCCACCGGCGGAGTGGTCAAGTGTTGGGGCGTCAACGACCACGGGCAGCTCGGTGACGGCACCACCAACTCGTCGAGCGCGCCGCTCACGGTGAGCTTGCCGCGCGCGGCCGTTGCCATCGCGTGCGGCTCCTCGCACTCTTGCGCGCTGCTCGATGACGCGTCGATCTCCTGTTGGGGCGCCAACGACGCGGGCCAACTCGGCGATGCCTCCGTGGACGAGCGGCTCACGCCGGTCGTCGTGGCCGGCGCTCCCGCCGGAATCCTCACCATCACGGCCGGCATCTCGCACACGTGCTCCCGCACGACGTCGTCGATCCATTGCTGGGGCGACAACGCCAGCGGCCAACTCGGCGACGCGACCACGACAAGCCGCCTCGCGCCCACGGAGGTGCCGGGTCTCGTCGGAGCTACGCAAGTCGAGGCTGGCACGTACCATACGTGCGCCGTCGACGGCGCGAGCGGCGTCGAGTGTTGGGGCCTCGGCAGCTCGGGGCAGCTCGGCGACGGCGTAGCCGCGTCATCGTCGGAGCCTGTGAAGGTCTCCTTGGCGGGCCTCCCGATCTCGGAGGTGGCCGCCGGCAGCTCGCACACGTGCGCCCGTGTCGCCGCTGGGCCGGTCCGCTGCTGGGGTTCGAACTCGCGCGGTCAGCTCGGCAACAACAGCCTCACCGGCTCCGCCAGCCCCGTCTCCGTTTTCGGAATGTGAGAGCCGACGCCCGTCGCGCGCTCATCGCGCGCGGTCATTTCCAGCGGCCGATCTGAAAGTCGACCCAGCCGCGAACGACGTCGAAGCGCGCGTGATCGTCGTAGGTCGCGCTCGCGCCCGGGTTCCACTTGGGGGTGCACGAGAGGACGCCCACGATGCGCCCGTCACAGAAGAGGCCGCCGCCTGAGTCGCCTTGGCGCGTCGCGCCGTCGAGGCTGTCGGAGAAGAGGCGGTAGGGCGCCGCCTCGCGAACGCGCCGATGGGCCACCCGCCGCTCGTGGGTGGTCTCGAAGTCGCGAGCCGGATCTTTGTGCGTGCTGTAGCCGACGACCTCGCAGGCCGCGCCCACGCTCGGCGCGTCGCCGAGCGGCACCGGCGTCACGTCGGTCACGGGTTTGTCGAGGCGCACCAACGCCACGTCGATGATCTCGCGACCGCAGACGTAGCCGCTGTCGATGGAGCCGTCGGGCCGAAAGGCTCGCGCGACCTCGAACGACGGAAACACCATGACCTCGCGCACGGCGAAGCGGCGCATCGACTTGAGCGCCTTGGTGCGCTCGTCGAAGATCGTGATGGGCACGCCCTGACCCAAGTAGAACGCGCTGAGCGTTTGCCCCATGCAGTGCGCTGCCGTGAGCACCACGTTCGGGGCCACGAGCGTGCCGCCGCAGGTCGGCGGCGACGAGTCGCCGGCCTTGGGCTCGCCAGCCATCAAGAGCCCGGCGGCGGGATGCGCGGAGTCGCGCGCACCCCCCATGATCGCGGCCTCGTCGGGCTCGCCTCCCGCCGTGTCCGAGTCGCCTTGGTCGCCGCAAGCCACGCCGCCAAGGGACGCCACCGCCGCGAGGGCGAGCGTAAATAGTCCATGAGCGAGCGGGCGAGTCGGCACGAGCGACCAAGGGCTCGCAGACTTCATGCCGAGACGCGCCGCCGGCCCGGCTTGTGGCTCCTCGCGAAGAGAAGCCCCTTTTCCGGCCCCACGTCGCCGCGCGGCGCTGGGGCCCTAGCGCCTCGCCACGCGTTGGAGCATGGGCGATCCGGGAGCCTCGCGATCCCGGATCGGGGCGGTCGTCTCTACGCGTTGTACGTGGTGCTCGACGTCGTGCCGCCGTGGCCGGTCCAGTTCGTGTGGAAGAACTGGCCGCGCGCCTTGTCGGTCCGCTCGTAGGTGTGCGCGCCGAAGAAGTCGCGCTGCGCTTGGAGCAAGTTCGCCGGGAGGCGCGCCGTTCGGTACGCGTCGTAGTAGGCGAGCGCGGCGCTCATGGCCGGCGTGGGGATGCCGTTCTGGACGGCGAGGCCGAGCACGCGGCGCCAGCCTTCTTGCGCGCGCGCGAGCGCGCCTTGGAAGAACTCATCGAGCATGAGGTTCTCGAGGTCGGCGTTCTTCTCGAAGGCCTCCTTGATCTTGCCCAAGAAGGCGCTCCGGATGATGCAGCCACCGCGCCACATCATGGCGATGCTGCCGTAGTCGAGCGGCCACTTGGAGTCCTTCGCCATCGCTCGGAGGAGCGCGAAGCCTTGCGCATACGAGACAATCTTCGCGGCGTAGAGCGCCTGCTCCACGTGTTTCTCGAGCTCGGCGGCGTCGACGCGCGACGGCTTGGGTCCCGCGAGGCGCTCGCTCGCGCGAACGCGCTCGTCCTTCTGCGCGGAGATGCACCGCGCGAAGACGGCTTCGCCGATGAGCGTCAGGGGAATGCCGAGATCGGCGGCGGAGCCGACGGTCCACTTGCCGGTGCCCTTCTGGCCGGCCACGTCCAAGATGAGATCGACGAGCGGCTTGCCGGTCTCCGGATCGACGGTGCCGAAGACGTCGCGGGTCACTTCGATGAGGTAGCTGTCGAGGGGCCCTTCGTCGTAACGACCGAAGACGCCGGCGAGGGCCTTCGCGTCGAGACCGCCGAGCGACGAGAGCAGGTGGTACGCCTCGCCGATGAGCTGCATGTCGCCGTACTCGATGCCGTTGTGCACCATCTTCACGTAGTGGCCCGAGCCGGCGGGGCCGATCCACTCGCAACACGGCGCGCCGTCGACCTTCGCGGCGATGGCCTGGAACACGGGCGCGACCGCGGGCCACGCTTCTTTGGCGCCGCCGGGCATGATCGAAGGACCGGTGAGGGCGCCCTCTTCGCCGCCCGAGACGCCGGCGCCGATGAAGTAGAGGCCCTTGTCACGAAGCCGCTTCTCGCGGCGGTCGGTGTCGGGGAAGTGCGTGTTGCCGCCGTCGATGACGATGTCACCGGCTTCGAGCAGCGGGACGAGCTCGTCCAAGACTGCGTCGACGGCGCCACCGGCCTTGACCATGATCATGACGCGTCGCGGCTTTTTGAGGGCCGCCACCAGCTCCTTCAGGGAGTGCGTCCCGACGAGATTTTTCCCGGCGCCCCGGCCCTTGATGAACTCATCGACGCGGGTCGTGGTGCGGTTGAAGACCGCCACCCGAAAGCCTCGGCTCTCCATGTTGAGGACCAGGTTTTCGCCCATGACGGCCAGGCCCACGAGACCAAAATCCGCGTTCGACATGCGCTTTGCCTCTTTGATTCGCTGAGTTCCGCGCGGCCGGGGTGGTCGCGGGATCGAGAGGGTACGAGCCTCCGAGGGCGGGCCTCAAGCGTCCCGCCTCTTTTGGCGGCTTCTTCGACGCTTCTTCGACCGGGTAGGGAAAAAACGCCCGTGAATTTGGCCCCGCGGGTTGCGAGACGAAGACCTTTGTGTAGGGTTCAGCCCCGATGCTGGACCTCACCCTTCGCCGCGCTCCCCGGGCCCTCGCGCTCGCCACGGATGGCGTCCAAGACTGGCTCTCCACGGGCTACGCCGTCTCGAGCGTCCTCACGTCCATCGTCGTTTACGACGTCGTGCAACGCGTCGCGTGGCGCTTCGGCCCCGACGCGCAACAAGACGCGTCGCGCGCCATGGCACGCTCCATCAACCGGGGCGCGCGCCGGTCCGGCGCGACGATCCGCGTGCGCGGCCTCGAGAACGTCGACCAGACCAAGAACTACATCGTGGTGTCGAACCACCAGTCGCTGCTCGACATCTCGCTGCTGACCGAGCACTTGGGCAAGCTCAACCCTCGCTACGTCTCGAAGGTCGAGCTGGCGCGTGGCGTCCCCGGTGTATCTTACAACCTTCGCCGCGGCGGCTCGGCGCTCATCAACCGCAAAGATCCGGCGCAGTCCAAGGCGGCCATCGCAGACCTCACGCGCCGCGTTCGCGACGAAGGTGTGACGGCGGTCATCTTCCCCGAGGGCACGCGCTCGAAGACCGGCGCGATGAAGCCGTTCAAAACGGGCGGCCTCAAGGAGCTCGTGCGCGGCGCGCCCAACACGCTCATCCTCCCGGTGACGAGCTACGGCGGCTCCGAGCTCTTCAGCCGCAACATGAAGCCGCTCGTGCGAGGCGTCGAGCTGGGCATGGTGTTCCACAAGCCGATGGCGGCGCCGCCGGCGGCCCTCGGCGACGAAGCGTTCACCGCCTTCACCGACGAGCTTCAGCGGGTCATCGCGAGCGGGCTGCCGCAGGCGCGAAACTGAGCGTCCCTAGCGACCGTCGCCGCGATCGCCAGGGACGGCTCGCCACTCGGCCCAAGCCGTGGTGAGATGCCGCGTGGCATCGAAGAAGAAGACAACGAAGGCGAAGCACCCCTCGAAGACCGTCCGCAAGGCACCCCCCGCGAGGGCGAAGGCGAAGGCGGCGCCGCCGAGAGCCAAGGCTCCCGCGAAGGACGACTCGAAGAAGAGCACGAAGAAGGCGCCGAAGGTTGCCACGAAGACCACGACCGCGAAGAGGAAGGCCGTCAAGAAGGTCGCCTCCGCCGCAAGCGCCGGCCACGAGGCGCTGCTCCTCACGAACGAGAGCTTGAAGAGCCCCGACCCGTCGGCGGTCATCGAGGCGAACATCGCCGTCGTCAACGGCCTCTTCGCGCAGCACTTGGAGGCCCAGGAGATCTCCCGCGACGCGCTTCGCAGCTACTACGTCGACTACTACCTGGCGCAGATGCAAAACGGCGGCTTCTCGCAGTTCGTCTACAACGCCAGCGCGTCGGGCGAGGTCTTCACGCTCGTCACCGAGGGCCTCGAGTCGATGGGCGCCAAGAAGCACCTGGCGCTCTTTGAGAAGGGCGTCGAGGGGCTCGTGGCGCTCGGCCAAAAGAAGGTGAAGGAGTTCCTCGCCAGCGAGTACTTCGGAACGAACAAGACCCGCGACGCGCTCGCCAAAATCGACGACGCCTTCTACCGGCTGCAAGAGAAGGAAGAGCTCACCACGCTGAACGCACGCTGGCTCAAGGGGCACGCGGACCTCGTGGCGCTGCCGGCCGCCAAGCTGGACGCAGAGCTCAAGCGCCGAGGGGCGCGGCTGCCCGATCGCGCGCGTCGTATCGCGAAGGCGTTGGCCGCCGAACCGAGATACCTCCAGTTGATCCGTGCGCTATGCAAGCGCGCGGGCCACGAGCTCGATCGCGTCACGGCGGGCGATCCGAGCTACAAGCACGACGGCGCCAGCACCGTCGCGTGGCACTTCCTCACCGATCGGGGGCACTTCTTCATGGTGGAGAGCAAGGGCAAGGCCCACATGCTCGACGGCAAGACGAAGAAGAGCGTCGCCTCGGTAGCGGCTCCTGCCTGAGCGCGCGCGCTCCGTGGCGGGGCAGGGGCCACGCACGCGACGCGGGCGCTACCTCGAGAGCAAGAACGCGGGGAGCGGGATCTGCACCTTGGTGGTGCTGAGCCAGAAGCCGCCGCCGCCCCCGAGCACGAGCGCGACGAAGACGATGATGGTGGAGATGGTTCCGCGAGGAGCGGGCCGCTTGCCCCACTCGCGCGGCGTGCGGCGTAGCGTGCGCTTGGCGAGGAGGCACGCGATGGGACTCGCTTCGGGGACGCCGTAGGCGTCGGCCGAGGCCTTGATGGCCAAGGCCACGAGACCGGCGTCTTCGGGGTGCGCTTCGGCGCGCGCCACGGCGTAGACCATCATGAGGTGCGGCGGCAGCTCACCGGCGCGGGCCGAGGCTTCGAGCATGTCGGAGAGGACGTCCCAGCGACCTTCGTCAATGAAGCGCTCAACGCTCGCGAGCGGCACACCGCCCGTGCCGGACGCGGCCCGCGCCGCCGAAGACGCGTTCGCCGCGTTGAGGGCGATGGAGACCGAATCGAGCGGCGGCGGCGGCGCGCTCGAGAGCGCGCGCGTGTCGAAGAGAGCGCGACTCGAGCGGCTCGCTCGGTGTCTCAACCGAGGCGTCCGAAGCGGTGTCGATGGGGGCGTCGATGGACGCGGAAGCGTCGACAACGGGCCGAGCCACGCGATGCGGCGGAGCACCGAGCTCGCCTTCGTCGACGACCGACGCATCGCGACGCGCGTCGCGGAGCGGCGAGCGGGTCTCTTCGACAACGAGCGCGCGAAGGCGAGCGTTCGACGACTCCTCGGGGAGGCGATGCCCTGAGGAAGGACGCTCGAAGGGCCGCTCCACCGATGAGTCGTCCCCATCAGGCTCGGCCCGTGGATCGCGACGGGAGGGGTCGCGGCGGCGGCGGTCGCCCTCAGTCATCGTAACGAGCATGGCACGAGGGCGCCGAGAGAGCCCAATCTTCGCCGATTCTCGTGGGCCGATGTGGGCGGGGATGGGGGGATGGGGGCGAGGGGCGACTCTTCCCTGTTCTCGCGCCGCGGGACTCGCGACGAACGCTCACGTTTTCCTCTTTGCGTGGTGCCCCGCCAGGGCACCTCCCGCCCATGTATCGCGACGGCGAAGAGGTGGCGCTCGCGCGGGCTCTCGCGGCGCACGAAGCGCTCGAAGAGGTTGGCGGCGCCGAGATGCCGGCGCCCGCTGCGGGCCTTTCCGCGCAAGAACTGACCGCCCTCGCCGAGCGCCTCGACCTCGACCTCGAGCGTCGCCGCGCGGCGATAGCCCATCCTCCGGGCCCGCCGGTCCATTTCGCGCACGGGAGCTCTGGCCCTTCTGGTCGTACACACTCCACACGAGCGACACGCCCGCCGTCGCGCTCGACACGTTCTTGACGCTCGTCCAAACGGGGCCGCTCAAGGGGCACATCACGGGACAGGTCGTCGAGGCGTCGAGGCGCATCTCGTATCGCAACGCGTTCCTTCCCGCGCTGCAACTCCGCGTCGAGGCCAAGTCCTATGGGGCGTCGCTTCACGTCCGCATGCAACTCCCGTGGTTCGTGGCCGCCTTCGTGCTCCTGTGGATGGGCCTCGCGCTCATCGGGGGACTGATAAGTGGGGTCGTCATGCTCGCGTCGGGACAGCTCGCGGGCCTCCTCTCGTTCGTCTTCCCGGCTTTCGGCATCGCCTTGGTGGGCGGCGCCTTCGCCTTCGAAGCGCGCAAGGCGCACGCAATCGTCTGCGCCGCGCTGACGCCGGTAAAGTTTGACGCACGAGGCCGCGTTCAGGCTGTCGTGCAGGGCAACGCGCCGAAGGGCTGATTCGAGCCGCTCGCGTGCGTCGCCGTGGCAAACTCGCGCCATGAGCAACGCTGAGCGCCCGCGAGCGCTGGCTTCCCTTCTTGTTTCGGCAGGCCGTCCGCGAGCCCAGGGCTCGCCCTTGAACGTGCCGCTCGTTCCAGCGTCCAACTTCGTCCTTGGCGGCGCGCGCGGATACGCGCGCGACGACGGCACGCCGACTTGGGAGGCGCTCGAAGAACTGCTCGGTCACCTCGAGGCCGGCGATTCCGTCGCTTTTGCTTCTGGCATGGCGGCCATCGCAGCAATCTTCGACGAGCTCACGAGCGGCGCGACCGTGGTGGTGCCCACCGACTGCTACCAGGGCGTGAAGCGTTTGGCGCTCGAGGGGCAGCGGAAGAAGCGTTGGTCCGTCGAGCAACTTGCGACCGACGACACCGCGGGCTGGCTTCGCGCCTGTTCGTACGCCGATCTTCTTTGGCTTGAGTCTCCGTCGAACCCGCTGCTCGTCGTGGCCGACCTCCGCGCCATCTGCGCGGCGCCGCGCAAGCCCGAGGCGATCCTCGCCGTCGACAACACCTTCGCGACGCCCCTCAATCAGCAGCCCCTCGAGCTCGGAGCCGACGTCTCGGTGCAATCCGCGACGAAGCTCATCGGCGGACACTCCGACTTGCTCGCCGGCGTGGCGACGACGCGGAGGCGATCCCTCTACGACTCGTTGCGACAGGCGCGGGAGGTCCGAGGTGCCACGCCTGGCGTGCTCGAGGCGTTCCTCGCGGTACGTGGCGCACGCACCATGGCCTTGCGCATGGAGCGAGCAGAAAGCACGGCCCTGGCGCTCGCGCGGCGCTTGGAGAGCCATCCCCACGTCCGAGTGACTCGCTATCCCGGGCTCGAATCGCACCCGACACACCAAGTGGCAAAGGCGCAGCTCCGCGGCTTCGGGACGGTGATCTCGTTCGACGTCGCCGGCGGCGCCGAGGAGGCCGACCGGGTCTGCGAGCGCACCACGCTCATCCGTCATGCGACGAGCCTTGGCGCCGTTGAGTCGACCCTAGAGCGGCGCGCTGCCATTCCCGGACAGGAACACCTCCCGCCCTCGCTGCTTCGGTTGAGCGTAGGCATCGAGGACCCTCACGACCTCTGGGCCGACCTGTCCGACGCGCTCCTGTGACTGGCCATTTTTGGCTGGCTCTTGCTAGGCGCAACCTCGCCGAAGGCGACGTTGCCCTATGCTCGGCGATTCGCCGACGACCATGCGAGCCGCACTCTCCTTCGTCACCCTTCAAACGGGCTGGTTCGCGTGCGTGCTCGGCGCCGCAAAGGGATGGCCTTGGCTCGGACCGGTGTTCGTCGCAGCGCTCCTCTTCGTTCACCTTCGAAGAAGACCAGCCCACGCTCGCAGGGCCGAGGCCGCGATGCTCGCGCTGAGTACGCTCATGGGCTTCGCGATCGACACGGCGCTCCTTCAAGCGGGCACGCTCGTCTTGCCGGGGGCCTCGGTCTCGCCGCCGTGGCTCGTCGCCCTCTGGCCCAACTTCGCCGCGGCGACGGCGGCCGGCGGAAGTCTCCGCTCGTTCGCTCGGCGCCCCGTCGCTGCCGCGCTTCTCGGGGCCGTCGCCGCCCCGCTCGCGTACGACGGCGGCTCGCGCATGGGCGCCATGACGCTCGGCGAACCGCGGGCGACCTCATGGCTCACGCTCGCCGTTGTGTGGCTCTTCGTCTTGCCGGGCGTCTTCTTGGTGCGCCCGGCTCGACGTTGGTGACGCCCAGCGGTGACCTGACGAATTCGAGGGCCAGCCTCGTGCCACTCGGCAACCTTGGTATTGGGCGAACGGCGCCCCGGCGGTCATCGCGCGGGCCGCTCGGGCCCCGCCCTTCTTGGCCCAGTGGACCTGTGTCGCAGCGGCGCGGAGAAGTCCATGTGCCTTGCCGTGCGATCTGGCCTACCGTCGACCGCGTTCCAGCCTTTCGCTTCCAGTAGGAGCCCCATGAAAAGCAAAGCCATCCTTTCCATGCTCGTCGTCGCGTTCAACGCCCCGCTTCTGGTCGTCGCTTGCTCGAGCAGCAGCTCGTCGGGCGGCGGCGCAGGCGCCGTCAGCTCCATCGACGCCTCCAAGCAGGGCAGCAGCCTGAGCGACGCCGAGAGGGTTCAGGCTGCAAGGATGTTGCCGCCTACGGCGCGAAGCAGATCCCGGAGGCCGACGCGAAGAAGGCGGCATGTTTCGGGAGCGCGGTCACGACCCTCTTCGTGGGTGGCGCTCCCAAGGACGACGCCGCTCCGCTCGAAGTGCAAAACGGCGTACCAGGACTGCCTGAGCAAACCTCTCGCGAAGGGCGACGCCGGCACTCAGGCGAGCCCGACTGTTCGTCGGCCGTCAAAGACCTGGGGTCATGCAACGCCACCATCGGCGAGCTCAACACCTGCTTCGCCGATCAGGTGAACGGGGCGGAAGGCTGCGTACACGAAGTTTGATACCGCGTGCGATTCGCTCCAAAGCGATGGTGGCGGCTTCCAGCAGAGCTCGCCCCAGACGCCCGCGAGCTGCAAGTCACTTGAGCAAAGTGCCCCGCCGCCGCGAAAGTCGACGGCTGAAGCTGAGCGTCCGCACATCCCCAAGCCGAGCTCGGGGGGGTTCGCCTCTCCCTCTCCATCTCCGTCGGCTCCTCGACCACCACCTCCTCCGGGGGGAGGCGGCGGCGGGGGCGACCTCTTGCTCGGCGACGAAGAGCGCGAGGCGTACCGGCGTGCGTGCGCCGCCAGTCACCAAACGCGCCGGCGCGCGGCGCATGGCGAGCTCCACCGAGAGCCGCGTGGGAAGGCGAAAGGTCGCGCTGGTTCCGTCTTCCGAGGACTCCGCGGGCGACGTCATGAACGTGCCCGCGCCGAGCGCCACGCCGTGGCTCGTTCCCGATACCGTCACCACCGCGTCTTCGCCTTCGAACTCCACGCCAAGGCTCTCCGCGGCCGCCGGCGATTCACCTTCGCTCGGTGAGTCGATGGACGCATCGAGGCGCACCGACATCGCGTTCGTGAAGCGACCGGGACGACCGTCGCGCGATGGCCGAAGCGCGAGCCCCGGCGCGCAACCGAGCGCGCGGGCAAGCTCCGCCGGCCCCAAGCGCCACGTCATCCACTGGCGCGTGCGCATGCCGCCGCCGACCGACATGCCGCAGCGCCCCGTCACCACATCGAGCTCGGTCGCCCGTTCGTCGAGCTCGAGGGGACCGGCCAGGCGAACCTCACCGCGACTCACCGAGACCTCTTCCACACTGAACGACGCGTAGAGCGACTCGAGCGGCGGCGCGACGCTGACGCCGCCGCCACCGCCACCGCAACCGACCGTCAGGCAGCCGAGCACTCCGACCATTCCGACCACGCCGACCTTCGCGAATCGAGCCACGAGCTGCATGCGGGGAGGACAACGCCCGATCCACCTTGTTCCCTTCCTCGCCGTCGATTTTCGGCGCCGATTTTGGTGGGAACTTCGGAGCGCCTACCGTGTCGGCACAGGAGACGAGGGGCCTCGCAGACTTCTCGCCTTTCGACCCAAGGGCCCATCGTGGCGCGCGTCAAACGGTGCTGCTTCCGCGTCGCGCTTCACTCGCCTTCAGCGTCGCGCGCTGGTTGCCCGGCCCGCGCGGCGTGCACGTCGGCCCACGTGAGCGAGAAGCGCCCCAGGTATTTGCGCAAGCGATCGGCGTCGTTGGCGCTCGTCTTTAGCTTCCGCGACTCCTTGAACAGCTCGCGCCCAGCTGCCGAGAGCGATGCGGAGCGCTCTGACACCGCGAGCACCTCTTCGAGTTGCACCCGATCGAAGCGGTCGAGCCCCCTCGCCTTGCGCGCGCCGAGCACGCGGTCGACGCGTGACGGCCCCACCGCGACGTCGTCGCCGTGCGCGAACAAGTCACGCAGCCGCGCGATCTCTTGTCCACGACGGCCGGTGTGGATGCGCCCGCCGGTGGCGAGCGTCGCCATGCGCGTCACGCTGGCGTTGAGATCGCGAAAGTTGCCGGGCCACGTCGCGGCGCTCGACGTGGCGAAGGCCACGTATTGCTCTCGCGCCTCGCGGCTCATCGTAACGGCGCGGCCGAGGGCCCGAGCCGCGGCCAAGAGCTCGTGATCGAGGTTGGGCTCGAGATCTTCGAGCCGCTCCACGAGGCTCGGCAAACGGAAGGTCCACAGGTCGATGCGCGCGAGCAAGTCCGGGCGGAAGCGGCCTTGGGCCGCCGCCCGCGGCAAGTCGCGGTTCGTGCCGCACAGGAGCTCGAACTGACTCGTCACCTCACGATCCGAGCCCATCGGATAGAACGCCTTCTCCTCGATGGCGCGGAGCAACATGGCTTGCTCGTCGCCGCCGAGCTCGCCGACCTCGTCGAGGAACAGGACGCCCCCGTCGGCGCGGCGCAGGAGCCCTTCGCGCGCCGCGAGCGCGCCGGTGAAGGCGCCTCGCTCATGGCCGAAGAGCGCGCTCATGGCCGCGTCGCCGCGGAGCGTCGCGCAGTTCAGCTCGACGAACTGGCCCTTGAGCTTCTTCCGCTCCTTCTTGAGACCATAGATTCGCTTCGCGAGCTGGCTCTTACCAGCGCCCGTCGGGCCGAGCAGCAACATCGGCGCGCTCGACGCCGTGGCGACCTGCTCGATGCGTCGATGGTCTCGTTGTAGAGCGCGCTCTTGGTGGCTATTCCGTCCTTGAGGCGCTCGCGCGCTGTCTGCTGCTCGCGCTTGAAGCGCGAGAGGATGCGATCGTACCGGGAGAGATCGAGATCGATGACCGAGAGCACGCCGGGGCTGTCTCGCTTCTCACGCCCCGCGCCGCGCGGCGGCGATGTCTGGAGGAGCTTGGCCGGCAGGTAACGGGCCTCGGTCAGGAGGAACATGCAGATCTGCGCCACGTGAGAGCCCGTGGTGATGTGCGCGAAGTAGCTCTCGCGCTCTGGCTTCCACGTCCAGCGCTGGCTGAAGTCGAGGAGCTTTCCGAAGACCTCCTCGAAGTCCCACGGATCGTTGAGCTCGAGCGCCACGGCCTCCACCGTCGTGTCCGGCGAGACCGACTCGATGTCCTTCTTGACGACGTCGTAGAGGCCCGCGTGCTGCGCGTCCGCGAAGAGCACGAGCCGGTCGACGACGAAGTCGTCGTGGCGACACAGGTCGACCGACGGGCGCCACCGCTCCCAACGCTTGGGCCCAAGGCCCCCGTCGAGCTGCGTGCCCAAGAACCCGAACACCACGTTTTTCGGCGAAGCCATATCCGGCAGTATAAGCGGTCGCCGCGACGCCCCAAGGTCGACGACGCCCGTTCGTCGGCAAATCGCCCTGCCGCTGCGCGCTTCGTGGCGCGCCTCGCTTGGCACGAGCCGCGCTACGCTCCTCGCCATGTCCGAGCGCTTCAAGGTCAACCTCCGCGGGATCATCGAGCTTCTCTCGAACCACCTCTACGGCTCGCCGGACGTGTTCCTGCGTGAGCTCCTGCAGAACTCCGCCGACGCGCTCGTCGCCCGCGGGCTCGTGACGCCGGGGCACAAGGGGAGGATCGGCATCGAATGGGTGCCGCGCGCCGACGGGCCGCCGGCGCTCCAGTTTCGCGACGACGGCGTCGGCTTGAGCGAAGACGAGATCCATCGGTTCCTGGCGACCATCGGCGAGAGCTCGAAGCGCGGCGACGTCTTCGCGGCGTCCAAGGACTTCATCGGGCGCTTCGGCATCGGCCTCTTGTCGTGCTTCATGGTGAGCGACGAGGTGCAGGTCATCACGCGCTCGGCGCGGGACGGCGCGGCCACGTTCGAGTGGCGCGGCCGCCAAGACGGAACGTATTCCGTGAAGCCGGCCGCGGCGCCGCTCCTAGAGCCGGGCACTCAGGTGACGTTGGTCCTAAAGGCGGAGAGCGCGGCGATGTTCCCCAAGGAGGTCATCGCCGAGCGGCTCGCGCACTTTGGCGGCCTCCTGACGCCGCCGGTGACCTTCACCGCCGACGGCGAGACCACGACGATCAACGGAGAGCCGCCGCCGTGGCGCCGGAAGTTCGAGAGCGCAGCCGAGCGGCGGGAGGCGATGCTCGCGTACGGAGAGCAGATCTTCGAGCAACGCTTCGTCGACGCGATCCGTTGCATGTCGACGCCGCAGGGCTCGACGGCGTCGCGTTCGTGCTCGCCGAGTCGCCGCACTACGCCGCCAAGCAGCAGCACCGCGTTTACCTGAAGAACATGCTGGTCTCGGAGCGCGCCGACAACCTCTTGCCCGACTGGGCGTTCTTCGTTCGGTGCGTGGTCAACGCGACGAACCTTGAGCCCACGGCGAGCCGCGAGGGGTTCTACGAGAACGAGGCCCTCGAGGGCGCACGCGAGGGCCTCGGAAACGCGCTCCGCGAATACCTCATGGATCTCGCACGAACGGCCCCCAACGTCTTGCTTCGACTCATGGGCCTGCACGGCCTCGCCATGAAGGCGCTGGCCCTCGACGACGACGAGTTCCTTCGCCTCGTCGGCGATTGGTTCCCCTTCGAGACGTCCATGGGGCTCATGACGCTCGGCGAGCTGCGCGGCGGTGACGGCGGCGTGCTCCGCTACGTGCCGAGCGTCGACGACTTTCGTCAGATGTCGCGTGTGGGCCAGGCGCAGGGACTCACGCTCATCAACGCCGGCTACACCTACGACGCCGAGCTCTTGAGCGCGCCGCGCAGGTATTTGAGGGCGTGAAGGCCGCGCGCTTTTCGCCCGGCGATCTCGCAGCGCTTCGAGCCCGTGTCAGACCGCGACCACGCCGCCTATCAAACGGTGCTGACCGTCGCCCGCGAAGCCATCGGGCGTTTTGATTGCCAGGTCGAGCTCTTGCACTTTCAACCGGTCGACATCCCCGCGCTCTTCGTCGCGAGCAGCGACAAGCTCTTTCGGCGCGACGCCGAGCGCACGCAAGAAGTCAGCGACGAGCTCTACGGCGGCCTCGTGGCCGGCGCGCTCGAACGCCCCGATCTCGATCCGCAGAAGCCCCGTGTGACCTTCAACGCATCGAACGCCTTCATCAAGAAGCTCACGCGCGTCACCGACCGCGCGATCTTGAGGCGCTCGCTCGAGATGCTCTACGTGCAGTCCCTCTTGCTGGGCCACCGGCCCCTCCGCCAGAAGGAGATGGCGCTCCTCAACCGCGGGCTCATGGCCCTCATCGAGGCGCAGCTCCAAAACGAGGGGAGCGTCCATTGAGCGGCTACACCCTCGCCAAGACCCTGGCAAAAGAGGAAAAGATCCTCGAGGCCGACACGCGTGGAGACGTCGACGGAGCCTTTCGACTCCGCAAGACGTTCATCTACGACACGCTCTTCACCGGTCATCCGGAGAAGGCGCTGGTCACCTTCGGCTGGCTGCGCGCCAAGAAGAAGGACGACCCGACGCGCTTCGGAGACGATCTCCTTTGGGAGCAAAAGCTCATCGCCGCGCAGCTCTGGGTCTTTCCCCACGTGCCGCGCGCGAAGATCGAAGCCGCCATCGCCGACTTCGAAGCGGAGGCGGGTGCGCACGCCATCGGCGAGCGGAGCATCGCAAAGATTCGCTTCCTGTGGGCCAAGCACAGGGGCGACGAAGCCGAGATGGCCAAGTGGTTTCAGAAGTGGCTCACGACGCGGCGCGACTGGCTCAGCGACTGCCTCGCCTGCGACAAGGACTCGGAGCTCGAGGAGCTCTTCGACCGCGGTGACGACGCGCTCGGCATGGAGAAGGCGCAGCCGTTCTTGAACGGCGACCTCTCCTGCGAAGAGGTCCCCTTGCGGACGCTCCCGCTCATGCTCGTGCCGCTCTTGCGCCTTGGGCGGCCCGACGAGGCCGCCGCTCTCTACAAGCGAAACGAGCCCAAGCTTCGTCGGAGCCGGAACCTCATCCGAGCCTTTGGGCGCCACCTCACTTACGTCACGCTCTTGGGGAACCTCAAGGCGGCCTGCGCCACCTTCGAGCGTCACGCGGAGTTCTTGCTGACGACCTACGACGCCGACGAGCGCTTCAGCTTCTTCACGGCGGCGCGCCTCACCATGAAGCGCCTCGGCGACGAGCGCCTTCGGCTCAAGCTCCCCGAGGCGAGCGGCATCGCCGCGGGAGAAGACGGCATGGTGGCGGCGCCGGAGGTCTACGCGTGGGTCGATTCCATCGCGCGAAACCTCGCGACGACCTTCGACGAGCGCAACGGAACCGACGCCTACCATCGCGCCATTGAGAGGGGCCGACGCGCTCCTGGCGGAGCTCGGCGGCGGGGCCGCGACGGTGCATCCAGGACCTGACGGGTTTATCCGTCCGTATCCAGGCAATCCCATTGCATCGACCGTTACCGAGGTTGTCGCGCAAATCGCCGCGCCTTTTGGGCGCCGGCGGCCGGCACGCCCCGTGATGACTGGGCGGCAGGAGAACGACGATGCACGACCTCATTGAAACGAGCGGTGTTCCCATCAAGGCCTGGACGCAAGGCGTCGCCTTCGAGAAGGAGGCTCGCTTGCAGGTGACGAAGGTCGCCGAGTTGCCCTTCGTGTTCCGTCACGTGGCCGTCATGCCGGACGTGCACCTCGGCATCGGCGCGACCGTTGGAAGCGTGATCGCGACGACCAAGGCCATTGTGCCGGCGGCCGTGGGCGTCGACATCGGATGCGGAATGATCGCGCAGAAGACGTCGCTCCGCGCGTCGGACCTCCCCAGCGATCTCGGCCCCATTCGAAGCGCCATCGAACGCGCCGTCCCGCACGGCGGGCCCGGCCTTACTGGATCTTGGCGCGACCTCGTCCCCTCCCGGGTGTCGCGCGCCTGGCGCGGACTCTCGGAGGAATACGCGAAGCTCTGCCAGAAGCACCCGGTCGTGAACCGCGGCCTCGACATCCAGCACCTGGGAACGCTCGGCACCGGCAACCACTTCGTCGAGCTTTGCATCGGCGAGGACGACTCGGTCTGGATCATGTTGCACTCCGGATCGCGCGGCGTCGGGAACCGCATCGGAACGTATTTCATCGAGCGGGCGCGTCGCGAAGTGCTCGCGCTTGATCGACGCTTGCCCGATCGCGACCTCGCGTATTTCCGAAGAGGGAACGACGGGCTTCGACGACTACGTCGAGGCCGTGTCGTGGGCGCAGCGTTTCGCCAAGACGAGCCGCGAGCTCATGATGCAAGCGGTCCTCGCGGCGCTTCACGCATCCAAGCTCCCTCCCTTCAAGCTCGGCGCGCGCGCCGTGAACTGTCACCACAACTACGTCGCGCGCGAAGAGCACTTCGGCGAGAACGTGTGGGTGACGCGCAAGGGCGCGGTTCGCGCGGGACTCGGTGAGCTGGGGATCATTCCCGGCTCCATGGGCGCGCGTTCGTTCATCGTCCGAGGCAAGGGAAACGCCGACTCGTTCTCGTCGTGCAGCCACGGGCAGGCCGCCTCATGTCGCGCGCGGCGAGGCGAAGCGTCGCTTCACCCTCGCCGACCACGAAGCGGCGACGGCGGGCGTGGAGTGTCGCAAGGACGCCGAGGTGATCGACGAGACGCCGATGGCGTACAAGCCGCTCGACATGGTCATGGCGGCCCAGGACGATCTCGTCGAGATCGTGCATACGCTCCGCCAGGTTGTTTGCGTAAAGGGTTACCGCCATGCTCGACATCGACGGCAGCTTCGGTGAAGGCGGAGGGCAGATCTTGCGATCGGCCTCGCCCTCTCCATCGCCACCCAAACTCCGTTCCGATTGACCGGCATCCGTGCCGGTCGATCGCGACCAGGGCTTCTTCGTCAGCACCTCACGTGCGAAGGGCCGCCGCCCTCGTGTCGAGCGCGGCGGGGCGGGGCGCGGAGCTGGGCTCCAGGGGGCTGATCTTCGAACCGACGCTCCCGCTCGAGGCGCTTGTTCGGGGCGTCCACCACTTGTCCATCGGCTCGGCTGGCAGCACGACGCTGGTCCTCCAGACCGTGCTCGCACCCATGCTTTTTGGTGCCGGCGGCTCGCTCGCGGTGACCGGCGGCACGCACAACAAGGCCGCTCCGCCCTTCCCGTTTCTGGAGCAAGTGTTCTTGCCGCGACTCTGCGAGATGGGCGCGACCGTTTCGGCCACGCTCCCGCGCGCAGGGTTTTACCCTGCCGGCGGCGGCGAGCTTGCGGTGGAGGTCGAAGGGCGCGCCGCGCTTCGCCCCCTCCAACTCATGGAGCGACCGGAAGGTGCGCGCGCGCGCGGCGTCGTGCTTAGCGCGAACCTGCCGCCCGGCGTGGCCCATCGCGAGCAAAGGCGCTCGCGTCTCTCTTGAGGTCGACCTTCGAGACATCGAGGTGCGCGACGTCGCGTCCGACGGTCCGGCAACGTCGTGATGGTGGAGGTCGCGTGGGAGGGCGGCCGCGAGCTGTTCACGGCCTTCGGCGAGCGCGGGGTTCGCGCGGAAGAGGTCGCGGAGGGCGCCGCCCGCGAGGCTCTCGCGTTCAAGGCCACGAGCGCCCCCGTCGGCGAGCACTTGGCCGATCAGCTCCTCGTGCCGATGGCGCTCGGCGCCGGTGGGCGCTTTCGCGCGAGCGTGAAGAGCTCACACCTCGAGACGAACGCGTGGCTAATCAATCGCTTCTTGGGCGACGGCGCGGTGACGCTCACCGCGGAGGCAGAAGAGACCGTCGTCGTTCAGGTGCGCGGCCGCTGACGCGCGTGCGCGTGGCGCGTGTTACGGAGTGCCTCCAGGCGGTGCGCGTGGACGCCATGCGCTCGGCAGCGCAGCCGGCGACGCGCCGAACAAGCAGCACGGATGCGCGGCGCAATCTCCGGCAGGCGCACCGACAGGAACGCGCCCGTCGCCTCCTTGGAAGACGCGCCGAGCTGGTCGAGCGACGTGGCCTGCACGCGCAACAGATCGGCGCCGCGCGGCTGAAGAACGAGCCCGACGCGCTGCATCAGGGCGGAGGCGAAACGTCCGGCGCCACCGAGCGCCATGGCCCATTCGGCAAAAGCGCCATCGTCGCGGGCGACACGCGGGCCACGGCGCCGTATTCCTGTGCCGCATCCGCGAGGCGCCACTCGGTCGTGTGCGCGTCGCCGCGCAGGCGCGCCACCGCGGGGCGATGACGAACGAGCTCGTCGGCTTGTGCCGCCGCCGAGAGCGCGTCGGCGGCGCGCCCTTCGCGGAGCGCAAGGCGGGCTTCCGCCGAGAGCACGATGGCGCGTTCCCGGTCGGTCCGCGCCAGTGTGTACGCGCGCGCCAGCGGTGCGGCGGCCTCATGGACCGCCTCGGAGACGCCGCGCAACAGCCCAAGCCCGCGAGCGACCTCGCCGTCAAAGTCCAAGGGGCGAGCGCCCACGAGCGGCACGCGAACCTCGGCGAGCGTCGTCACCGGTTGCATCACGCACGGATCGAGGCCGCTTTCGCGACGGAAGCGAGCGCCTCACGGTCTTCGATTCGCGGCAGGCGACATCGCGCAGCGCCGGCGTGCGGCTGCGATGACGAAGCTTCACGAGCGCGGTCAGGCGAGCCCGCGGAACGCCCTGCGGCAGCTCGCCGGCGAACCGAATGACCGCGGCGTCACGCGGCGGAATCGTGGCGTCGAAGACCGTCGTTCGGAAGAGGTGTGTCTCACGCTCGAGCAAACGCGCGCCGCTATCGCCGGCCGCGTGAGAAGCGAAGACGTGCGCGCCCCCCAGACCGGTCGCTTCGTGCTCCAACCCGGCGCCAAGAATGAGGCCCCCGTCCTCGCCGACGATGCTCACCTCGAGCCACGTGTCCTGCGCGTCGCGAACGCCGCCGGGAAAGTTGTGTCCAACGCCAAGATTTCGCACGACAACGTCGAGTTCGATGCCGCGCTCGGTCGAAGGGGTGGTCAGGGCGACGACGTGCATGCCCAGAGCGGCGCGCATGCGCTGGCGACAGCGCGCGTTGTGGCGTCGTCGCCGCGCATCGCCGCCAGGTAGGTGTGTCCGCCAAGGAATCGATGGGAGCGGACGCGCCCGTCTTTCGAGGCGGCGTCGCCGAGGCGTGTGGCTTCCGTCGGCATATGGCAACCGCGGCAGTCGGTTTCCGGCAGGTCCTCATCGACGCGCTCCGCGAGACTCCCGGCGTAGACGCTCCGCGCCCACGGCGTCGCGTCGTCTTGTCCCACGAGCGCGTGCGGGTTTCCGCTCGCTCCGTCGAGGAAGGAGCGGTGGCAAGTCACGCACAACGTCACCGATCGCAAGAGCGGCGGCGCGGTCCGCTCCTTGTGGGCGCGCAGACTCTCCGCGTCGCCCTCACGCGGCAGTGGAATGTCGCGCGCGTCGAGGTCCAGGCGCCGTTGCCCACCACGTCGACGGCCGAGAAGCCGTGGCAAGAGCGGCACGAGATGCCGGCGTGCGCTCGCCGATCGCTGGCTTCGATGGGCGCATCGAGAGCGCCATCGACGAGCAACGCGATGTCGTGACAGCCTCCACAGACGCGCGTCGCCGCGGTGCCACGTTCGCGCGCGAGTCGCTCAACGGCGACTCGATAGAGCGGATTGTCGAAGGAAGCGTGACCGTGGGCGCTGGCCCGGAAGCCGTCGGCGACGTCTTCGTGGCAACCTTCGCACAGGGCAACATCCGCGAGGCGCGCACCGAGCGTCGCCGCTCCGGGGTGAACCTCACGCTCGGTGACGCGTCCCATGGCCGGCAGGAGGTCGCCCGGCGTAGGCGGCAGTCGAGCCGCGGGCGCCGGCAAAGAGGGCGCACGTGGCTGCAGCGCGACGCTGCGGCGCGCATCGTCGTCGCTCGTCGAACCGCACGCCGCAAACGCGACAAGCGCGGCGGCCGTGAGCGCCGAGGTCGTTCGCCTCACGGCCTCTTCGCCGAGCGACGCTTCGCGAAGGCGAGCGCGACGAGCGCCGAGAGCGCCCAGGGCGACAGCGACGCTGATGCCGGCGCCGTCGCGCACCCGGCGCAGCCTCGCCCTTTGGCCTCCGCTCCCGGCGACGTCGGCGACGCGCCCGAGCCGGTCGCCGTCGCGACGCGCTGCGCCGCGCCGCCCGCCTTCTCGATGCCGAGCTCGGGCACCGACTCCATCACCATCGACGTGAGCTGCACCTGGCCCCGCGGCGCGAAGGCGGCGTTGGTGAGGCTCGTGGGCTTGTTCTGCGGGGCGCCGCCGGGCGGACCGCCCCACACGCCGCGGCGCGGATTGTTGCAAGCGACGGCGCCGGTCCACGGGTGCCGGATGATGTACCGACCTTGGAAGTTGTTCATGCCGCCGGGCGTCGCGCCCTTCTCGAGGCCGTTCCCTTGCCGCTGCTCTCGGCCGCCAGCGATGGGCGGCGCGGCACGGAAGACGAGGTCTTCGCCCACGGCGTCTTTGGTGTAACGCGCATGCAATCGCGTCAAAACGAAGCCTCCGCCACCCCAAGGCCGGCGGCCGAGCCTTGTGGGCATCGGATTCATCGGACCTCCCGGTCGCGTTTGAGGCGGCGCGACGACAGGTGACTCACGGCCTGGCGACGTGGGGCTGCCCTGCGACGACGGGAGCGCGTCGGCCCCCAGCGTCGTCAGCTCGTTCGGCGTCAGCGCTGGCGTGGGGCACGGATCGCACGACGACGCGTCCCACGAGTACTCGGTGACAACGGCCTTCGGCGTGCGCTCCATGGTGCGATCGAAGAGCGCCGTGTAGAAGCCACCGAAGCGCGTGCGGACGTCGTCGGCCACCTCGATGTTGGTCGGGATGGTCACGTTCGGGTAGTTCGCCACCTCGTAGCGCTGCGCCCGAGCGAGCACGTTGACGATGAGGTCCTGCGTGCCCTTGGAGTTCATGAGTCCGAGGCGCACCGGAAGCGAGAACGTCTCGGTGTCGTAGTGAAAGCGGAGCGGCGAGAGCGTGACCATCCCGTCTTCGAACTTCACCTTCTTGGCGTCGACCTTTGCCACGAAGAACTTGCTTCCGGACTGCACGTACGGCCGGAGGTACGCCTCGGCGCCCTCGGGGATCTTGTACTTCTCTTGGCGCAGCCAGGCGTCGAGACCGGAAGAGTCCTTCGCGCTCAAGATCACGATCTGGTACTCGCCCACGGTGAATTCGGCCTCCACGGTGACGCCGAGGTCGCTCTTCTCCCGGGCCGGGGCAGCGGCGGCGCGCGGCGCCATACCGGGCGGTCCCCCACGACCTTTTGCCTCCTCGAGGGCAGCGCAGGGATCTTGCTCCCAGTATTCGACGAGGCGCGGCGCCGTCAGCGCATCGATGCGATCGAAGATGGCCCGGGGCAGCGTCTTGACGTTCTCTTCTTGGAGCACGATGGGAACCGGCACCACCATCGCGAAATCGCCGGTAGGGCCCTGGTAGTTGTTCTGCATCGAGAGCACAGTCCGAGTGCCTTCGCGCATGAGCACGACCTGCGTCGCGTTGTTGAAGAGCTTCGCGTCAGCACCGCTGACGTAGAAGCCGCAGAAGGCCTCGGCGCGGGGAGCGAGGAGGCTGAAGGCGGCGAGGCAAGCGGCAGCAAATGTGGTCTTCATGGACTCTCCGAGGATCGCGGGCGGTGACGGCGGCGGTTTGCGCGGAGACTATCACCCGCCCCCGCGGGCCGGCGGTTCCCGCGACCCTTGGAATCGGTGATACGAGCGTCACCGACCTACAGATGGATGCGCCTCCGTCGGGCGGCGCTTCACCTTGACGTCGACAAGTTTGGCGGCGTCGAGGGCGAGCACCGAGAGGTACGTTGCGCCGGACATCGCGAGAGCATGCCACGGCAAGGTTGAGCTTTGCCCAAACCACGGCCCTGGCGCCGAGGCGCGAGTCACAGGGCGATCAAACGAGCCGTGACCCGAGAAGTCCCGCGCGTGTCCTGATTCGTGATCACGACGGCTCCCTCGCTCGTTGCGATCACCGCCAGCGGCAACGGGCCGGGGACGAATCGGCGAGGGACGCTGTCGATGTCGCGCCGCTCACCCAAACGCAGCTCCCGCACCGGGTCACCCTTGGCTCCTGAACCGAAGAGCACCAGTCCAGTATTCCCAAGGTCATGCGCTCCCCATTCACCCCAGAGCGCGTCATCGTCGCGCGCGAGCCGAACGGGCGGGCTAAGCGCGTCGCACGACATCGAGCACGTGCGTGCCCAAAGTCCGCCGACGGGACCGGCCGACGCGTTTGCCACGACATACCAAATGAGTGCGAATCCGTCGGCCAAGCGGAGGATCGACGCGTCGCTGAACGACGTGCGCGTACGGGCTCGCGCGACCTCACCAAGGCATTTGGGCGGACCACTCGCAGGCAGCGCCCATAACTCGAGCAACTTGGATGTGCCGGCCAGCGCCACGATTCCCTGCTCGGCAACGGCATGCGCACGTATCGCGCCCCCAATGTCAGTCTGTCGGAGGACGGGCAGCGAGGGGCCAACGCCATAGCCGTATTCCAGGCTGACGACGGCGTTCCAGACGCCCATCGATGCATCGGGTACCCACCTTACTGTCCCCATCGTCCACGTCGTCTGCCGACCGAGCGAAGCAGCCTGCACAGAGGCGACGTCGGCATGCCCCAACGGGCCAAGCTCGCTGATGCCGCACTTCAGCGGCGTGCCGAGATCCAGTAGCCGAGCGCGATCGTGGTAGAGCACCACGTCGCGATCCCCAAAGACCTCCTCGGTGCGCGTCGTTACCACGGCTAGGATGCGCTCCTCGTCCCCAGGGGCCGCAACCAGTGCCAGGTCACGGACCTCCCCGGCGACGGTCAGTTCGGTGCCATCACCGCGCTGATGCCCCTTCGCATCGAGGCGAACGAGCACGAAGCTCTGCTCGCCCAAGTCGCTTGCGCGCCCCATGCACACCATGACGTGGCCTCCGACCGCACAGGCCGACCACCATCCCTGACCCGCTCGCGAACTCCAGCCCACTTGCGGGCTCCGCGAGCGCCCACTCGTCGACGTACGTCGCTTGGCGGCATCCACGCGCCTCGTGCTCATCGAAGCCGCACGGTACCACGGGTCGGACGCGGTCCTTGCACCCGTCCTCGCCTGCGGTCAGTAGCGCGGGCGCCCCCTTGTGCGGCGGCCCTTCGAACCCGCGCAATCGGTGATACGACCGTCACCGATGACGACGATTCGCGAGAAGGTCTCTCTACTCGATGCGCTCCGACGTGAGCTCCGTGAGAGCTTTGGCGTGGGCGCCGAGGAGCACCGGATGTTTCCTCCGCCGGCGCCTGGCGAGGTACGCGCCCACGAACGGCGAACGGGGCGGTCGCTCCCACCTAGCTTCAAGGCGTTCCTCGAGCTGGCCAACGGCTGGTCGGGCTTCATGAAGGGCTTGTCGCTTTTAGGCCTCCGCCGACGCGAGACGGAGCTGCTCTTTCGTGAAGGCCTCGACGAAAAGATCCTCGCGGCGCTCCCCGATCTCGTACCCGATCACGAGCTTCGCTCGCTCCCAGCGCGCGAAAAGACTGATCCCAAGGTGCTCTCGCCGCGCGATCGACTCGTCCTTGGCGTCGACGGCCGCGGCAGCGCCCTCGTCTTCGATGAGCGCTCCGTCACCGACGGCGAGCCCTCCGTCGCGCTCGTGAAATACGTCTGGGTGCAGCGCTCGTGGCCGAGCTTCGCGGCCCTGCTCGACGACGCCATCGGCGAGGCGCAGGCCGAGCTCGACAAGCGCAAGGGACTCGCGGCAGCGACCGCCAAGGCAGGAAAAAAGGGCGCCGGGAAAAGGGCCACCAAGGCGAACGCGGGCGACGAGAGCGCGAAGCTCGTCAAGCGGCGTGTCGTCGAGATTCGCCCGTCGAAGGCGGCGAAGAAGAAACCGGCGACGAAGAAGAGCACCCCCGGTCCGGCAAAGCCGGCAAACGCGACCAAGCCCACCAAGGCCCCGAAGCCTGCGAAGAAGAAGCCGGCCCCCAAGAAGTCGCGACGCTAGACGACGGCGACGCCCGCGACCTCCAAAGCGCCGAAAACGCCTCTCCTTGCGCGGGCCTATGCCGATGCTAGAGCGGCGCGATGAAGCTTTCGACGCTTGCCCGCTTGCTCGTTTCCGCCCTTGCCCTCACCGCCCTCGGTTGCAGCGACGCGGCCACCGAAGAAGACGCGTCCGAGTCGGCAGAGGCTGAGCTAACGAGCACGTCGCGAGCCTTCATCGGTCGCTACCGGTGGCAAGAGGGCACCGACTACCTCGACTACGCGGCCCTCGATCTGCGGAGCGGCTCTGGGAGCTGGGCCCGCTACGAGGCCGAGGCCGATGTGGCGCTCACGGGTTCGCTGATCATGTGCGTTCGCGCGCCGTGCACGAGCGCCGAGAAGGGCAAGTGGCGCGTCACGAAGTACCGCGGCAAGTCGTCGCTGAAGCTTCGCCCCGACGCTGGCGGCGAGCGCTCGTACACGATCACGCGAAGCGCGACGGGCGGCGTCACGCTCACGCGGAGCGGGAGCACCGGTGAGCTTGCCGCCTACGAGCCGCCCTGCAACCTCGTCGACTGCCAGCCGGGCATGGTCTGCCGCGAAGACCAAGGCGTCGGCGTCTGCGTGCCCAGCGATCCGTGCATGACCGTGCGGTGCACCGCCAACACGCACTGCGAGGCCACGCCGGCGGGCGGCGCTCGCTGCGTTCCAAACGTGAGCCCCTGCGCCGCGATGCTCTGCGGCCCCAACACCACGTGCGTCGAGGAGAACGGGCAAGGCGTCTGCAAGCCCGCAACGACGTGCGTCAAGACCGGCTGCTCCGGCCAGATCTGCGCCGCGCAAGAGCGCGTCACCACGTGCAACTGGCGCCCCGAATACGCGTGTTACCAAACGGCCATCTGCGAGGTTGGCGCCAACGGTCAGTGCGGCTTCCGGCAAACGGCAGCGCTCACGGCCTGCCTCTCGAACCCCTGAGCGTTACTCGATCGTCAAGGTCATCTCCGCGAACTCGGTCGGAGCGACGACGGCTCCGACATCCCAGAGTTCGACCTCCGCTCCGAGGTCCGTGAGGGTGCAGCCGGAGGCGCTCTTCGCGTAGACCGAGGTGCCGGCGCGCTTTCCCTTTACGGACGCGACGACGCCCCGTCCGAGGCACTCGGGGCCCGTGTACTTGGCGTAGGTGGGCGCGCCGCCGCAGCTCGACAAATAGGTGAAGCCCACGCGCTCTGTGCACGTCGCGTCGCTGTAGTAGGCCGCGAGGGCACCGTCAGGCAGACAACGGTAGACCCCGTCTGACGCGAGCTGAGGGCTGCAGATGGCGTCCTTGAGCGTGTCTCGGACGTCCACCCTTCGCTCGAAGGTCTCGACGGCCACGGGGACCTCAGCCTTGTCTACGACGACCTTGCGCGCCGCGAGCCGGCCCGTCGGCGCAAAGGGCCCCAGCGTGCCCTGCGAAAAGGCCGCGGGCTGGAGCTCCGCCCCCAGCGCGAAGAGCGCAAAGCCCGCCGTCGGCGCCGTGGCGACGCAGCTCGCGCCTGCCTTGAAGAAGACGCCACCATCGGCGGGGTGTGCGGCGCCGATGTCATAGAACTGCATCACGTTGGGGCACGAAGGAACGAAGCGGCGCGCCACCTTCGCGCTGGCCGGGCACGAGGCGAACGTCAGCTCACTCGTGCACACGCCGTCCGCGAAGCGCCCAAAGAAGCCTGAGACGTAGGGTGACGCTGGTGTGCAGCGAAAGGTGCCATCGCTCATCGGCCAGAACGTGCAGGGGCTCGCCCGGGCCTTGTCCTCGAAGGTCGCGAAGATGCGGCTGCCGTCGTCGCCGTCGTAATAGACGGCGTTGAGCGCGGCGCCCGCCGGGACGCGCGTCTCTTTGAACGCCACGAACTCCGCCGGGGGCACTTCAGAGGCCACAGACACGTAGGTCGTATTCGGTGACGCGGGCGACGCAGTGCAGCTCGGGCCGTCTTTGACGTAGAGCGGGATGGCCGGCGCTCCACCGTCGGGCGCCGGTCCGCCAAGCTCGGCACCGAGCTTGTAGACACGGGTCTTCGGAGCGGTGCACGCGTCCGCGTCGGGGACGTTTTCCGCCGCGTACTCTGGTTTGGCCGCGCACGACGTGTAGCTCGCGACGCGCTGCGTACAAGCCGCGTCGGCGTAGAAGAAGACGGCGGCGGCGGACGGCAAGCAACGGCGGACGCCGTCTTGCGCGAGCTGCCGCACGTTGCACGGCTCGCCCGTTTGCCTATCGAAGAACCCGGCGCGGTAGCGAAAGCCGTCGGCGCTATTGAAATTGCGGAGCGCGACGCGTGTTCCGCTCCGGTCGGCGAAGGGATCCACAGCTATCGCGTCGGCGGCATCAGGCGCAGTCGCCGCGTCGACGGGAAGAACGTCGCCATCGGCTCCACCGTCCGTGGGGACGTCGACCGAGGGTACCGTCGCGGGATCGTCTTCGCAGGAGGCGAGCGCGAGGGTCCCAATCAGGAAGGCGCGAAGGAGAAGCCGCATGCTCCGAAGGTATCGCCTTGGCGCGCAGCTCCGCCAGTCGCCGCGCTAACGACAGCGCCACCGAACGGCCAGTCGCCGCGAGAGTTCCGCGCAGCAGCTACTTCGGGATCTGCATCGAAATGCAGTGAATCGAGCCGCCGAAGTTGATCATCCCGGCGCCGGGCACCTGCACGACGCGGAAGCCCAAACTTTCGTATGCCTTTCTTGCCTCGCCGTCCCGGCGGGCGATCTCGAGCGCGTACTCGTGGTAGCTCGTCGCTTCGCCGGCGGGCTTCGCCACCTTGATGACCTCCTCGAGCGCGCAGCGAGCCCGCTCGCGGGCCACGAGGTCGGCTGCGAGATCGGTCGTTCCGGGGAACGGGTTCTTCTCGTTGCACGCCTTCACGATGGCCTTCGCCGGAACCTTGGCCGGGTCGAACGCCACGGCTACGTCATCGGCGACGGTGGGGTCGAAGTACATCGGCAAGAGCGCCGTGCCGTTCACCAAGAGCGAGTTGGCGTACGACATCGCGCGCGCGTCGCCGTCGCTCTCGGCGTTCATGATGCGCGTGACGCGATAGCCGCGCCGCTCGAAGGCCGCGGCGATCTTGTCGAGCGTGGGCTTTCGCTTGGCGCAGGTCGGCGGTGCCTCGGCGGGGCAACGGCCATCGGATGACCCGACGATGGCGCGCTTCTTCCCAACGACCTTCGCCACAATGTCGACGTGCGCCGTCATCTCGCCGGGCAGCGGGTCCAGCCACTCGATGTCCTTCGCGCCGAGGGTGCGACGCAATTCCGCTTCCACCTCGGCTTTGCTCTTTGGCTTGTTCCTTTCGAGGATTTTCGTCGTCGAGAAGAGCGTACCGTCCTCGTCGATCATGATGTTGCCGCCCTCGAGCGTGAGGGCCGACTTCGACACCTTCATGCCGATGCCCTCGGCTGCCTTTTCGGCCGCCGGCCCCGTGCCCTCCATCACGTCGTAGGTGAAGCGAACGGTCTCCTTCGGCGACGCCGACTTGACCACCATCGGGAAGAAGTCGCGCGCCCAGTTGGTCTCTACGGCCGCGTTCACGTGAACGAGGCGCTTCGCGGCGATCTCAGACGCGAACCGCGTCGAGAAGCGCGCCGTCAGGCGATCGCCGTCCTTCGCGCGCACCGGCGTCACGATGTCGGCGAACGAGAAGGCGCTGGGGCCAAGGTAGTGGACCTTGACGTCGGCGAGGGCCGGGTCCGAGAAGAGGCCTCGCAAGAGCGTGTAGTGGAGCTCGTTGATGCCCGCGAACAGGTCGGCGTTCGACAAGACGACAGCCTCGGCGGGCGCCGTCTCGGGAACGAGAGCCCCGAGGGCCTTTCCTTCGAGGGCGTCTTCCGACGGCGTGGACTCCTCGCCTGTGCCGCCAGCGCAAGCCAAGAGCGCCGGGAGTAGAAACGTTGCTAAGCGGCCGAGCCTCATGACGTCGCCGACGCACTCGGCGTGCCAACGAGGGTAGGGCAAAGCGCGCGAGTCTCGAGCCAGGCGCCTGGGCAAATCGGGACTTTCTCGCTGGATCTTGCCCGTCATAAGTCGACCGCTTGGCCGCCGGCTGCGGTCGACCCTGAGGCAAGTACGAGCGTGCCCCCTCCGCCCCCGCGCCGCCCGTCTTGCGATCCCCCGTCGAGCATTCGCGGGTAGCATCGCGCGCATGAGTGCGCCCTCAACTTCTTCCCCTGTGGCCATCAACGGCAAGCGTCTCTGGCAGTCCCTCATGGACCTCGCGCGCATCGGCGCAACCCAGAAAGGCGGCGTCTGCCGCCTCGCGCTCACCGATCTCGACAAGACGGGACGCGACCTCGTCGTGGGTTGGGCCAAAGAAGCAGGCATGACGATCACCGTCGACAAGATCGGCAACGTCTTCATGCGCCGTGCCGGCAAGGATCCGAAGCGCGCCCCCATCGCTTGCGGCAGCCACATCGACACCCAGCCCACCGGCGGAAAGTTCGACGGCAACTACGGCGTGCTCGCCGGCCTCGAGGTCGTTCGTACGCTGAACGAGCGCGGCATCGAGACCGAGGCGCCCATCGAGGTCGTCTTCTGGACCAACGAGGAAGGCTCGCGCTTCGTCCCCGTCATGATGGGCTCGGGCGTCTTCGCCGGTGCGTTTACCCTGGAGCACGCCTACGCGGCGAAAGATGTCGACGGCAAGACCGTCAAGGACGAGCTCTCGCGCATCGGCTACGTAGGCCCCGAGGAGCCGGGCAAACACCCGCTCGGCGCCTACTTCGAGGCGCACATCGAGCAGGGTCCGGTCCTCGAAGACGCCAACACCACCATCGGCGTCGTGACCGGCGTCCTGGGCCTTCGTTGGTACGACTGCGTCGTCAACGGCATGGAGGCCCACGCGGGGCCGACACCCATGGCCTTGCGCAAGGATGCGCTGCAGGTGGCGACGCGCATCATGCAGGAGACCGTCGCCATCGCGCACCGCTATCCGCCTTACGGGCGCGGCACCGTCGGCTTCGTGCAGGTGTTTCCCAACAGCCGCAACGTCATCCCCGGCCAAGTGAAGTTCTCCATCGACCTTCGCAACGTCGACACCGAACGACTCGACGCCATGGACCGCGAAATCCGCTCGTTCATCGAGGCGACCTCCCGCGAGTCGGGCCTGACCATCAGCATCGAGCAGGTCTCCCACTTCCCGCCCTGCCCCTTCGAGGCCGGCTGCGTGGGCGCCGTCGAGGCGGGCGCGAAGGCCTTCGGGTATTCGCACATGAACGCCGTCTCAGGCGCCGGGCACGACGCCGTGTACATGGCTCGCCTCGCCCCGGCGGGCATGATCTTCGTGCCGTGCAAAGACGGCATCAGCCACAACGAGATCGAAGACGCCAAGCCCGAGCACCTCGAGGCCGGCTGCAACGTGCTGCTCCACGCCATGCTCGATCGCGCCGAGCGCGCCTCTTGAGCCCGACAGCGCTCTTCGCGGCGTTCAGGTAAGCTCCCCCGATGGCCGACCTCAAGGTCGTCACGCGCGAGGACGCCGACGCCTACGACGAGCTCATCCTCGATCGACTGGCCGAACTCCTGGTGCAGTGCGAGCGCGCCCGCGAGACGCGCGGCCTGTCGATCGACGAGATGGCCGCCATCATCGTGGCGAAGACCGACGCAAAGGGCGCCGTCGTCGTCGACGAGGAGCGCACCGGCGTCTTACCTCGGGACGCCGCCGCGGAGTTCTTCGATCGCAGCGGCTACCCGACCTTCGGCGAGTTTCTCCGCGATCGCGCGCGCCCCGGATTTCTCGCCGTGGTGGCTGAGCTCGACGGAAACGTCACGGGCCGCTTCGTGAAGCCGATGTCGCTCGAGGCGAAGGGCCAGGCGTAATCCGAGCTCTACCCGTAGATGCGTTTCCCGCTGGTGCCGAGCTCGACCAAGAGCGGCGCGGGCCGGAAGCGCTCGCCGAAGCGATCTTCGAAGGCGCGAACGCGCGCGAGCACGCTCTTGGCGCCCTTCGCGTCGAGGTAGCGAAACGGCCCGCCACGGAAGGGCGGGAAGCCGAGGCCGAAGATCGCTCCCACGTCGCCGTCGCGCGGACTCCTTAGGAGTCCCTCGCCGAAACAGTGGAGCGCCTCGTTGACCATCTGGAGCGCGCAGCGATCCACGATCTCCTCGGGCGTCGGACCGCCGCTCGCTTTCGGCGTGACGCCCAAGGCCACATACACCGACTCGTCGACGCGCTTCTTCGAGGACTTGTTTTGCGCGAAGGCAAAGGCTCGTCGTGGCTGCTTCTCCTCGTCGTAAACGTAAAAGCCGCGACGGTTCTTGCGACCTTTGCGGTCGTCTTTCACGAGCGCGAGCATCGTGGCCGGCGGCGCGAGGCGCTTGCCAAAGGCCTCCATCATGATGGGGCCCACGTGCGCGGCCACGTCGATGCCGACTTCGTCGAGGAGTGCGACTGGCCCCACGGGAAAGCCCCACGCCACGAGCGCCTCGTCGATGACGTCCACGGGTACGCCCTCCGAGACGAGGTACGCCGCCTCGTTCATGTACGGCGAGAGGATGCGGCTCGTGTAAAAGCCGACGCCATCTTTCACGACGATGACCGTCTTGCCCTGTTTCTTGCCGACGGCGACCGCCGTGGCCACGACCTCATCGGAGGTCTTCGCGGCGCGAATCACCTCGAGGAGCGGCATTTTGTGGACGGGGCTGAAGTAGTGCATCCCGACGACGCGCTCGGGGTGCTTCGACGCCTCGGCGATGCGGCCAATGGGAATCGACGACGTGTTCGTCGCGAAGATGGTGCGCTCCGGCGCGTGCGCTTCGACGTCGCGCACGATGGCGTGTTTGAGCGCCAGATCTTCGAAGACCGCCTCGACCACCAGATCGGTGCGCGACATCCCGGAGAAGTCCGTCGTGGCGGTGACTCGCGCCATCACCTGATCGCGCTCTTCGCGGCTCATGGCGCGCCGCTTCACGCGCTCGTCCAAGAGACCGCGCACGTGCTTGAGCCCACGGCCGGCGCCGAGGTCGTCTCGCTCTTTGATGCGCACCGTCAGGCCCGCTTGCGCCGACACGAAGGCGATGCCGCCGCCCATGAGGCCGCCGCCGAGGACGGTCACGTGGTTCACAGGCAGCGCCTTGATGTCCTTGGCGTCGACGCCACGATCCTTCTTGAGCGCAGTCTGCGCATGGAAGATTTCGATGAGGCGATGCGCCGTATCGCTCACGACGAGCGCGCCAAAGGCCCGTGCTTCGAGCTCGGCGGCGCGCGCCTCGCCGTGTTTCGCGTAGGCCTCAAGGACATCGAGGATTCGCTCCGCGGCCGGGTAGTTGCCGTGCGTCTTCTTGAGGGTCGCTTCGCGCGCCTTCTTGAAGAGCAGCGCCCGACCCATGGGCGTGTCTTCGAGGAACAGCTCCGTCGCTCGTGCCTGGAGCTTCTCCTTGCGCGGCGGCAGCGCCTCGCCACGGGCGAGCTTCTGCGCGATCTCGATGGCGACGCGGTCGAGGACCGCTGCCGGGCAAAGCTCGTCGGCCACGCCGAGCTTCTTCGCCTTGGAGGCGCGGAGGTTTTTGCCGGTGAGACCATGATCGAGGGCGACGGCAAGGCCGGCGCGCTTGGCGAGGCGCACCAAGCCACCGGCGCCAGGGATGAGGCCGAGCTGGACCTCCGGGAGACCGAGCACGGTCTTCTTGTCGTCGGAGACGACCAAGGCCTTGCACGCGAGGGCGATCTCGAAACCGCCGCCGAGCGCTTGCCCGTGGACCGCTGCCACGAAGGGCTTCGGCGATTGCTCGATGGCGAGAAGCAGCGCGGCGCCATTCGTGGCCAATCGCTCCGCGTCGCTGGCGGTCTTCGCGGCCGCGAGCATGTCGATGTTCGCGCCGACGATAAAGCTGTCGGGTTTGCCGCTCTTGAGCACCACGGCCTTCACGGCAAGGTCGTTGGCCGCGCGCGCGACGAGACCGCCGAGCGCTTCGCCGAGAGCCACGGTGAGCGTGTTGAAGACCGCGCCCTTGTCGTCGAGGGTCGCGACGAGGACGCCATCCTTGAGCTCCTCGCGAATGAGAGGGTTCGTGTCGCTGATCACGTTGGCGTCGCTCATGACTCGGCTCCTTCCAGGACGACGGCCACGCCGAGACCGCCGGCGGCGCAGGCGGTGCACAAGGCAAACTGGCCTTTCCGCCGCCCTAGCTCGCGCAGCGTCGTCGTGATCATGCGTGCCCCGGTGGCGGCGAAGGGGTGGCCGATGGCGATGGAGCCGCCGTGGACGTTGAACTTCGCGTCGTCGATTTCGCCGATGGCGGCCGAAAGGCCGAGCTTGTCCTTTGCGAAGGACGCCGAGCCGAAGGCCTCCACGTTGCAGAGCACTTGCGCCGCGAAGGCCTCGTGCATGTCGACGAGGTCCATGTCGCGGAGCGTGAGGCCCGCGCGCGCCAGCGCTTTGGGCGTCGCGTAGCTGGGCCCCATGAGCATCCAGCCGTTCGGATCGAGGGCCGCGTACGCGAACGAGCGGACGTAGCCGAGCGGCTTTCGGCCGAGCGCCTTGGCTTTGCTTTCGCTCATCAAGAGCAGCGCCGCCGCGCCGTCGGTGAGCGGTGACGAGTTGGCCGCCGTGACTGTGCCGAAGCGACGGTCGAAGGCGGGCTTCAGCGCTTCGTAGGCGGCAAGCGTTGAGTCGGTCCGCACGTTGTTGTCCGTGGCGACGGCCGTGTCGTAACGAGGCGCCGGCACGACGTGCATCACCTCGTCGGCAAAGAGGCCGCCCTGCCAAGCACGCGCCGCGCGCTCGTGGCTGCGATGGGCGAAGGCGTCTTGCGCCGCGCGCGTGATCCCTGCCTCGCGGGCCATCTTCTCGGCGCTCTCACCCATGGTGAGGCCCGTCGACGGCTCCTTCAATGCGGGCGGCACCGGCAGGAGGTCCTTGGCGCCGAGCCCCGCGAAAGCCGAGAGCTTCGCGCCCAGGCTCTTCGCCTTCGAGGCCTTGACCAACGCCGACGCCAGCTTCTTCGACACGGTGATGGGCACGTCGCTCGCGCTGTCGGCGCCGCCGACAACTGCCACGTCGTGATGGCCCGCGAGGATCGATTCGGCAGCGCTCGTCATGGCTTGAAACGACGTGGCGCAGGCCCGGCTCACGCTGAAGGCCTCGATGTCCTTGGGGAGGTTGGCGCCGAGGACGATCTCGCGGGCGATGTTCGGCGCCGCGATCGACGGCAACACCTGCCCGAAGACCAAGAGGCCGATCTCTTTGGGGTCGAGCTCGGTCCTTGCCACGAGCTCGGCCACCACGAGCTTGCCGAGGTCGAGCGACGACAGATCACGAAACTCGGTGCCCGAGCGAACGAAAGGCGTCCGCAGGCCCGCCACAATGGCGACGCGATCGCTGGAGACTGGCTTCATGGGTGGCTCCCGCAGGTGCTGGAATGAATGGCCATTCAGTTTGTGAGGGTGGGGACCAAGACGCGCTGCGTCAAGAGTCGCGGCTCGAAAGGTGGCCCGCAACTGCTCGAATCTCCTGTCAGTCTTGTCCTCCGAGCCCCGAAAGTGGTAATCGGCACTTCCCCCGGGTCTCGAAGAAGCGGGCGACCGCGCTTTCGCCTGGGAGGGAGGAGTAGCCCATGTCGACACTCGGAGAGATTCTCGAGGCAAAGAAGCCGGCCGTCGTGGAGGACTGCCTCCACATCATCGAGGCCGAGGTGGACGACAAAGGTGGGCTCTCAGGCTTTGCCATCAAGGCCGGCTACAAGACCGTCAAGGGCGTGAAGCCCGGCTTCATCAAGCAAGCCGTCACCGACCTGCTCCCGGAGTTCGCGACGGCGCTCGACCCGCTCTTTCAAGAGGCGAAGACCAAGGGCTCACCCGTGGGCGACTTCTTCAAGGCGCAGTCCGACCGTGTCGCTGACGCGCTCCTCGCGATCACCGACGCGAAGGCCGAGCGCTCCAAGAGCGCCGTCGTGAAGGGCACCTACGACAAGCTCCGCTCGAGCGCGAAGAAGAACGTCGAAGCGGCCGTGCCGCGCCTCGGCGCAATGGTTCAGAAGTACGCGAGCTGAGCGCTCGCGCTGACAACCTCGCTGACAAGCCTGGCAGCGGCGCCGGTTAACTTTCCACCTCCGCGCGGAAGCAATCCGGCCCTTCCGTTGCGGAGGTGCGACCGCCTCGTCAGATGGTCCCAGGCGGGCGCGCATCGTGAGCGCCTCGCGAGAGGGGTCATCCATGATGCGTGGCATTCTGTTCGTGTCGGTCGCGGCGCTCGGCGCCTTGTTGGGCGGCTGCTTGGCCGAGGACGGCGGTACCGGCGACGACGGTGCGACAGAGTCAGAGCTCTCGAGGCGAAAAGCCAAGGATCCCTGCACGAAGCATCCATGGCCCATGGTCTACGGATGCCGCGACCGACAAGGGCGCTCGACGGCGGTGGGGCCGACGGCGCCGAAGCTCGCTTGGCAAACTCAGCTTCCATCGAGCTGTGCGCCCCGTCATCTGGTCGTCGACGCGACGGGACGAGCTTTCGTTTCCCAGGACGCTTGCCGCGACAATGTGTTTCACGCCGGCAGCGCCCGCGTGAGCGCTGTGAGCGCCGACGGCGCGGTCAAGTGGACGGTGGCGTTGAACGGCGAGGTGCATGATCTCGCCATCGGCGGCGACGACGCGCTCTACGCGTACGTGACATCACGAAGGCCCGTGGGCGCCTTCCAGTCGGCGCTGGTGCACGCCTTCGTCCGCTACGACAGCGGCGACGGAACGAACGCGCTCCTCTTCTCCGAAGAGGTCGGCACAGACTTGTCCCGTCGCCTCCTCGTGCAGGCCGACGGGCGCGTCGTCTTTGGCGCACCGGAGGAGGTCGCGGAGGCGAACCCAACGGCGCCCAAGGCCGCCTCGAAGGTGTACGACCCGACGACGAAGGCCCTCTCGGCAGGGCCGCCGTTCTACACACCCTGGCTCCGCTCGGAGGTCGCTGGTGGTGGCTGGCTGTCGGCGGGCACCCGCTACGACGGCACGGCACTCAAGCGCGAGTTCTGGGTAGACCGTCGGACGACCTCCGGCGGCCTTTCGTGGACGGCGGCCGACGCGGCGCTGCTCGGCATCGGCCCCGGCGGCACGACCTTCGGCGTGCTCCCGAACAGCGCGCAAGGTTCGAGCGGGTGGGGTCGACCGGCGCTCTTGCAGCCGGGCGGTACCAAGGTCGCGCTCGCGGCCGC
Source organism: Myxococcales bacterium (assembly GCA_016703425.1). Classification (NCBI taxonomy): domain Bacteria; kingdom Pseudomonadati; phylum Myxococcota; class Myxococcia; order Myxococcales; species Myxococcales bacterium. Next base: position 568,277 of record JADJCA010000029.1, on the reverse strand, counting down.
CGACTCCGCGATATCGCCGTACTCGCTCGCCATCGGCGCCGACGACTCGCTCGTTCTGGCGCTCACCCAAGGCTCCGCGCACAAGGTTGCAAAATACACAAAAGCGGGCGCGACCGTCTTCGAGGTGCCCGTGTCCCTTCAGGGAGGCAACGTCGTCGTCGACGGCGCCGGAACGATCTACGCCGGCGGCACCGCCTTCGATGCCCAAGGGACAAGGCTATGGACGTCTTGGTCGACGGGCAGTTGGCTCCCCGAGCTTGACCTCATCGCTCCAGCGCCGAACCGGACGCTCTACGCGGCGTGGTCACGCCCCGTCGGGGCCAACGGAAAACTGTTCGCGCTCCGCGACGCGGCGCCCTAAGGCAGACTGAAGCGGTGGCGCGCCCCGTTACCCCCGTTGACCAATTTGCGGTCGATGGGCGGCTAAAACCGACAAGCGGGGCCTTTGCCGCTTGCGGCGATGGGCTCATTTCGTAAGGCAAAGGCATCATGCTTCGCCGCGTCACGCTTGCGGGCCTCTTCGGGGTCGCGTTGGTCTTTGGTTCTCCCGCATGCTCCAGCGACGCGAGCCCCGCCGGCGACACGGGCCCCGCCAATGCGGCGCCGACCTCGTCCGCAAGCAAGGACGGAGGCACCACCGCGACGAACGACGGTGGCGCCGGCGATGGCGACGCGAAAGCCACGCCGACCGACAGCGACGGCGTTCTCATCGGCGGCCCCGGGCCTCTGCCCGGCGCCATCGCAGGCATCGCGTACAAGTCCGGCAAGTTCGAGGGCACGACCGACGCGAAGGGTACGTTCCACTACGAAGTCGGCGGCACCATCACGTTCTCCATCGCCGGCGTTGCGCTCGCGACGGTCCCCGCAAAGGCGAAGCTCTCACCCTTCGCGCTCGCCGGCGGCGCATGCACCGCCAACGACGCGCTCCGCCGTGTGCTCGTGACGCTCGAGACGCTCGACGCCGATGGCAAGCCCGAGACGGGCATCGCGCTGCCGCCCATCGCGGCCAAGGCCGGCGAGACACGCACCCTCGCGGCCATGCCGAGCGGCGACTACGACACGTGGCTCGGCGCCCTCAGCCAAGGCAAAGCGAAAGCCGACGAGACCGCCGCGCTGACGCGCTTCATCGAGCAGGTCGACGGCGAAGCGTGGGCGACGCCGGACCCGTTGGCCTTCGATACGGCGACGTCGGCGACGCGCTCGCAAGGCGTCGTCTTCGACGGCAGCGGCTACGTCTTCTCGTGGACGCTGGGGCTTCAGCGGACGGACACGAACCTCGCCGTCACGGTCAACAAGACCGCCGCCATTCCCATCGACATGCTCATCGGCGGCTCTTCGCACATCGGCGACGTCGACCTCCACCAAGGCACGCTCTACGCGCCCATCGAAGACAAGAAGTACGAGAAGCCGACCATCGTCTTGTTCGACCCGATGACGCTGAACGAGAAGGGCCAGCGCTTCGCGATTCCAACCTCGATCCTGTCGCAAGGCGTTCCATGGATCGCCGTCGACGGGAAGAAGCAGGTCGCCTACCTCTCCCAGTGGGATCCCATCCCGGCCATCGAGGTGTTTGACCTCGCCACCTTCGCCCACAAGACGAGCATCCCGCTGAGCAAGCCGATGGGGCGCATTCAAGGCGCCAAGGTCTCTGGTAGCTCGCTCTACACGGCCAGCGACGACGCGGAGAAGTCCGTGCACAAGATCGATCTCGACACGGGCATCGTGCTGCCGAAGCTCTTCGACTACGGCGGCGCGGCTGTGGTGAAGGAGCTCGAGGGGCTCACGTTCATGCCGGCGGCCGCCGGAACACCGGCGAAGCTCCGCGTGCTCGGCGTCGCGGGGACCGGCTCGAGCGTCACGTTCTTCACGCACGCGCGAACGCGCGCGCCGCTCCGCGACGACGTCTGCGGGCCGTAAAGACGCGCTCTCAGGCACTTCCACGGGCACCCCCGCCGCGGCGCACCGGGATCCCTTGGCGCGCGCCCGCGCTCCCGCTAGGAAGGGGCATGCACCTTCGCACGACCGTCTCTGCGTTCGCCATGGCCGCGGCCCTTTGCGCCACCGGCTGCGGCAAAATTCAATCGATGCTCGGCAAGGGCGACGCCGACGGTGGCTCAAGCGGCGGCCTCTTGAGCGGCCTCTCGAAAGACGACGGCCTGGCGTTCTTGAGCGCCTTCGAGGGTCAGATCGACATCGCCGTGAAGGGCAAGATGGCCAGCAAGGCGAGCCCGCAGAGCCCCGACGGCATGAACCTCGCCCTCATGGTGAAGGAGAAGAAGTTCCGCGTGGACCTCCCAGCCGCGCCCGGTCCGATGGGCCCCATGAAGGGGTTCGCCGTCGTCGACGCGCCGCAAATGAAGGCGTTCGTCGTGACCGACGTGCCGGAGAAGATGGCGCTCGTGTTCGACCTTAACAAGGCCGGCGAGCAACTCAAAGGCGGCGGGCGCCCATCGTTCGCCGGCGCACGCGAGCCGAAGGAGGCCGTGAAGCCGCCGAAGGTCACCAAGACGGGCAAGAAGGACAAGGTCGCCGGCTACGAGTGCGAAGACTGGGAGATCCAGAGCGACGACTCCAAGGTCAACGTGTGCGTCGCCCAGCAAGGCTTCTCGTGGTTGAAGATTCCGCTCCTCGGCGCGCCGGCCGAATACGCGTGGATGGGCGAGCTGATGGACGGCACGCACTTCCCGCTGCGCGCCGTCATGTTCGAGCGCGACGGCAAGGAAGCCGGCCGCCTCGAGGTCACCAAAATCGAGAAGAAGACGCTCGCGGCGAACCTCTTCGAGATCCCGGCCGATCACCCGCAGATGACGCTGGAGCAGATGATCGGCAAGGCGATGGCCGGCATGGCGGGCCGCATGCCCCCCGGCGCGATGCCTCCGGGCGCCTTTCCGCCCGGTGCGTTGCCCCCGGGGGCGATTCCGCCGCCGGCGCCCAAGGGCGCGAAGACCACCAAGCCGACCAAGTGAGCGACCCCCTAGCTCATGATCCCGCGCTATTCACCGGCTGAGTTCGTCGCCCTCTGGTCCGACGACACGAAATACAAGAAGTGGCTCGACGTCGAGCTCGCGGCCTGCGACGCCATGGAGGACGAAGGCCTCGTCCCTCGCGGCGTGGCGGCGCGCCTTCGCGACAAGAAGCTCGTCCTCGACGCGAAGCGCATCGACGAGATCGAGCGCACGACCAAGCACGACGTCATCGCGTTCTTGACGCACGTCGAGGAGCTGGCCGGCGCCGACGCGCGCTGGCTCCATCGAGGCATGACCTCCAGCGACGTCCTCGACACGTCACTGGCGCTCTTGCTCAAAGACGCCACGGACCTCTTGCTCACACACTGCGATCGATTACTCGACGCGCTCACGATCCGCGCGCGAGAGCACGCCGAGACGCCGCTCATCGGCCGGAGCCACGGCATCTTCGCCGAGCCCATCACCTTTGGGCTCGCCTTCGCCGGACACCACGCCGAGGTCGCTCGCGGCCGAGCGCGGCTCGCGTTGGCCCGTGACGAGATCGCGGTCGGCAAGATCGCGGGCGCCGTGGGCTCCTACGCGCATCTCACGCCCGGCCTTGAGGCGCGCGCGCTGGCGAGCCTCGGCTTGCGCGGCGAAACGGTCTCGACGCAAGTCGTCGCGCGCGACCGCCACGCGGCGCTCTTCTCCGCCATGGCGCTCTTGGCGAGCAGCGTCGAGCGATTCGCGACGAACGTTCGTCACTGGCAAAGGTCCGAGGTCGGCGAAGCGGAGGAGGCGTTCACGAAGGGCCAAAAGGGCTCGAGCGCCATGCCCCACAAGCGAAACCCGATCTTGAGCGAGAACCTCTGCGGCCTCTCGCGCATCGTGCGCAGCGCCGTAACGCCCGCCCTTGAGAACGTCGCATTGTGGCACGAGCGCGACATCTCGCACTCGTCCGTTGAGCGCATGATCGGGCCCGACGCGACCACGACCTTGGGCTTCATGCTCGAGCGCGCGGCCAGCCTCGCCGCGGGCTTGGTGGTCTACCCAGAGAACGCCAAGCGAAACCTCGAGCGCGCCGGGGCCCTCTACTTCTCCGAAGCGGTGTTGCTCTCGCTCGTCGAAGCTGGCATGGCGCGGCAAGACGGCTACGTGCTCGTGCAGCGAAACGCGATGAAGACGTTTCACGGCGAGGGCACCTTCCACGAGAACCTCGCCGCCGACGCGGACATCACCGCCAAGCTCTCGCGCGAGAAGCTCGACGCGTGCTTTGACTTGGCGCACGCCCTTCGTCACGTGCCAGCGCTCATCGAGCGAGCGCTGGCGTCGTAGTCGCGGCGGCGGCGACTCGGGGTGGACGCGGCGGTCGCTCAGGCTCATCGCTGCGCCGTGGGCACGGGCGCAGGTGTTGGCTGAATGGCGCGGGTCCGGATGATGCGGGGCTTCATGGCGTCCGTGAGGCCCACTTCGGTCCAGGGCACCACGTAGCCCGCAAAGCAGGTGTGCGGCCGCGCGTTGGGACATTGCTTCTCGGCGACGGCGTCGCCGATGGCGACAGGCATCTTGTTGGTGAAGTCGAAGTGGAGCCCCTCGGGCGTCATGGCGAACTCGCCGTCGAGGATGGCGATCTGCGCCCAGTCCTTCATCTCGCCGACGGTCGCGGGCCCGATGTCGCCTTTCTGCGTGATGATCTTCGAGAGCGAGCGCGCAAGCACCGTGGGGTCGCCGCCGACGAGGTCGCGAAGCGTGACTGGCTTGAGCGAGGCGAGATCAATGTTCTTGAAGGACGCCGTCAAGTTTCGCTGCGAGCCGAGCGCCTGAGCGCGCGTCGTGTCGACCTTCACCGCGACGGAGAGGAAGTCGGCGCTGAGGTACAGGCTCTTCGCCCCAGAGGCGACCGTCGCCGGCTCCTCACACGCGGCGCCACGTGCCGCGCTTTCGCCTCCGCTCATCGGTGCGTTGCCTTCGACGCGGAGGAGCTCGTTTAGTTGAGCGACCATCTTGGTCTGGTCGGCGTCGGCACGGCCGTTGTACTTCGCCGTCGGGACCGACAGGCTCCAGGTGCATTCGGTCATCTCGGCGCTCGGCGCTCCCGCGTCGGGATCGGCGGAAGCGAGAGCGTTTGACTTCGTGGCCCTGGCCGCCCCTGAGACGACCGCAATGTCGACCTTGACCTGATCCCCCGCGAGTCCCTTGGGCCCGCTCGCGTTGGTCGCCGCGCCCTCATCGGTGTCGACGTTCCCGTCCGCGCCCGCGGAGCAGCCCACCACCATTGCCAACCCGAAAATCAAAGATGCGGTCTTCATGATCATCACTCCTTGGTGAGAGTGACAGCACGCCGTGTGCCGGACGTCGGCCTGCCCAAATGGGCCAATTTCACGGCGAATGCTTCACGTCGCCAGCGGGACCTCTCGTCCCGCAGGGCCACGATGAGCGCGCCGGTGCTCGCAAAAACGGGAACGGTGACGGGGCCTGCACAAGATGCGCAACGTGCGCGCGACCTAGGTCCCGCTGGCGACCGCCTGACTCAATCGGCGCAGCAGCGGAAGCCCGTCGAGTAGTCGTGGTACGTGGGGCCGTGAGCGACGGTCTTGTAGCGGCAGCCGTCGCCGTTGAGCTTCGTGTCCAAGTAGTAGCCGCCGAGGAACGTCCCCTCGCGATCGGCGACCCATTCGTGGAGGTTACCCATCAGGTCGAAGACGCCGTCTTCGCTGGCGCAACCCTCGTGACTGCCGGTCGGCGCGACGGTGCCCGACATCTGGTTCAAGCGCGGGTCGTTCATGGCGCCCCATTGGTCGGAAGCGGCGTTCGGCAACGAGTAGTACGACGCGAGCGGCGCCTTTCCGCGGTCGTTGCACCTGCCGGGACGGCGCGACGTGCCATAGGGGAACTGCCGCTTGCTCGCGCCCATGCACGCGCGCACCCACTCGGCTTCGGTGCAGAGGCGCTTCTTGGACCGGCCGCAGGCGGCCTCGGCTTCGTTGCGTGAGATATAGCCTTGCGGCACGGCACCGGCCTTTGAGACCGCACGCACGACGCGTTGGCCGACGGTCTCGTAGGGAGAGAAGTCCGTCTCGCGACCACCGGCACCGATCTCCACGAGCGACGCCTCGTAACGATCGATGCAGAATCTTCGCGGGCCGTCTTGCACTTGCGCCATACCCGCCGGGCACCCGCCCGCCACCACGGGAGGACGCGCCGCGCACGCGGAGGCGCCTGCGATCAGCGGCGCAGCGACCGCAAGACGCACGACGAGAGCCATGGCTCGCTCGACGGCGCTCGGCATCGCTCGACACTACGCGGCTCGCGCGGTGAACCGCAAATCTTGGACGCCTCGAAAGCGTAAATCGACGAGCCCGTGAACGTGCGTTCGGCGCCGCGCGTGAGCGGACGTTGACGCCTGGCGGTGGTGGCGGCGCCCTTGCGGAGAAACGGGCCTCTCGTTCGCGGTACGCACCTTGCTCGTGGCGGCGCGAACTACGAGGTCCCATGGCTCTACATTCTTCGCTTCAAACGCCGACTCTCTACGGACTATTTGTCTCCCTCATGCTCGCCGCGTGCGGCGGCGGGACCGACGGCGGCGCCTCGGGCGGCGACGGCGGCAGCACCCAAGGCACCGCTGCGCCGGCGGGCGACGGCAGCGCGACGGTCGCGAAGAGCGGCGACGCGAACGCTCCCGGCAATCCAGACCTGCCGACCGGCGGCGCCTGCGAGGTCACGACCTCTACGTTCTGCCGGCAGGCGGGCGCGTGCAACGGGGGAGCGCCGCTCTTCGCGTACCTCTACCAAGACAAAGTCGTGGCGACGGAGGACCATCACTCCGTGGCCGACTGCGAGAACTACTACAAGTTCATGGGGTGCTCGAAGATGACCGGCGTCAACTTCGACCAGTGCAAGAGCGACCTTCTTACGGCGCTTTGCCAGCAAACCAACAAGGGTACGGCGCTCGGGCTACCGGACTCGTGCCGAGCGAAGTAGGCGCAGACGGGCGCGCGCGAGCAGCCACGCGATGCGCGCGACGTGCCACGGCCTGATGCCGCTCGGCTCGCCGCGATAGATCGGTTCGACGAACACCTCGCGCACGGCGATGTTTCGCTCGGCGAGCTGCGCGAGCAGGTCGTTTGGGTAGCCGTAGCGAGGCCAGAGCGCGTCCAAGTCGAGCCTCTCGCAGGCGGCTCGACTGAGCGCCGTGTAGCCGCATTGGCTGTCGCTGATCGAGAGCCCTGTGACGCGCGACGTCGCATAAAAGAGGAATTCGCCAACCGCACGGCGCGCGAACGGCATGGGTGTCGCCGCATCGCGAACGCCGAAGCGGTTGCCCTTCACGTAGCCAACCTCGCCGCGCACCACCGGCCCAGCCACGGCGGGCAAGTCGCGTGGCGACATCTGGCCGTCACCGGCCATGACGACGAAGCCGTCGCGCGGGTCGCCCACGTCGGCGAGCGCCGCGCGGTAGCCGGTCACGATGGCCGCCCCCACGCCGCGGGTCTCCTCATGACGAACCACCACGGTGCGCGGATCGCCCGGCTCCCGGGCCGCGTCACCGGTACCGTCGCGGCTACCGTCGTCGACGACAATGATGCGATCGACCAACGGTGGCATCGAAGTCACCACCTTGCCGATGCGCGGGGCCTCGTTCCGCGCGGGAACGACGACATAGATCCGAGCGCGAGGCGGCATGATCGCTCGCGCCTATAGACTCGATGGCCATCCGTGACTACGAATTCGTCCGTGACGCGCCGCACCGCACTCGTCATCGCCGGCGCCGCCGCGCTTTCCATCGGCCTCTTGGCGCTTCGAGCGTTCGTTCGCCCCTTCCCTCCCGACACGACGCCAGACGGCGCCTACCTCCGCATCGCTCTCGCGCTCTCCGAGCACCGCGAATCGGCCATCTTCGCGTACCTCGAAACCGACGCGCAGTGGGCGTCGTTCTCGGTGCGGGACATGCGGCGCGAAGCAGCGGGACTCGTCCGCTCAAGTTATCCGGACGGCGAGAGGCAGAAGCTCTTACCCACGCTCGAAGAGGAAGCGGCGGCGAAAGACGGCCCCGAGCTCTTCGCGCTCATGGCGCAGCGCAAGGGCTTCGCCGCGCGCCTCAAGAAGGACCTCTCCGGTGTGCAGGCGGTAGAGATCCAAGGCGACCGCGCCAGCGTGGTGACAGCACGCGGAACGCGCTACCCGTTTCGGCGCCGCGAAAACGGGATCTGGGGCCTCACGATCTTCACCGCCGAGCTGGTCGCCGAGCGAAACCGCGCGGCGCGCGACCTAGAGGTCATCCGCACCGCCGCGGAAGACTACGCGCGCGCCGCGAAGCGCGACGGGAGGCGCCAATAGCCGCGGGCTGCCCGAGTCGCGCTCAGTCGGCTTCGACGGGAAGACCTTCAGCCAACCACCCCGTCTCGACGACGCTGCCAAAGGCGTCTCGCACGCCGTCCCAGCCGGCGCGGCACACGGCGAGGTTCGCGTAGCCCTCGCGAAGGAGAGCTTCCGCTGCGCTCGCCGCGCGACCGCCGGAACGACACCCGACGACGATGCTCGCGTCAACGTCGAGGCGAGCTTTCACCGCCGATGCGAAGTCGGGATTCTTCTCGAGGCCGCGAGCGGCGAATCGAAGCCACGGCACGTTGACGGCGCCTTTCGGGCGACCCTCGGCGAACTCGGGCTCGCTGCGCACGTCGAGGTAGACGGCGCCTTGCGCCATCCGGTCCAAGGCCTCCTTGGGCGTGACGGTCACCATCGGCGGCCCGGCGACGGGCTCGTGGCAACCTTCAGCGGCATTGGCTCGGCTCCGCGATGGCGGCGGTTGCGGCGTCGCGAACCGAGGCCTTGCTCTCCTTGGACAGGAGCGGAGCAAGACGTCGCTCGAGATCAGCCGGATGAACGGCACCAAGCGCGCGCACCGATGCGATGCCCAAGTCGAGGTCGACCCGCTCCGGGTAGGGCAAGGTCAAGCGCCGCGCGAGCTTCGTGAACAGGTCGAGCGACGACGCGTCGCACATGCGACCGAGCGCACCGATGGCACGCGAGCGCACGTCGAGGTGCTCGCGGTCGTCCTCGGCGCGCTCCCGAACCGGCTCGGCGAAGGAGAGTGCTCGATGGCGCCCTAGGGCCTCGAGCGCATCGCCGCGAACGCGGTGAGACGCATCCGCGAGCGACGCGACGAGCGTGCGGTCGATGTCTGGCGCGGCTGGCATGGCGCCGAGCGCGGCGGCGGCGGCGGAGCGCACGAAGGTCCAAGGATCTTGGGCGAGAAGCGCGCCGACGCGAACGGCGGCAGCCGACACGCCGCGCTCCTCCACGGCGCGAAGCGCGGCTTCGCGGACGCGAGGTTCTTTGTCTGAAAGCGCTCGCAAGAGCTCGCCGTGCGCCGCCGGCACGGGTCCCGCGAGGGCGGCCACGCGGGCGCGCACGGGCCAGTCGGCGTCACCGCCAAGCATCGCAACGAAGCGACTCGTGGCCGCCATGTCGCCGGCGCGCGCCAGCTCACCGAGGGGCTCGGCGGCGAGGTAGCGCGCGGGAAACGAGCCGTCCTTCTCGAGCCACTCGAGGGCCGCCAGCGACGCACGTTCGCGCGCCTCTCCGAGCCGACCCGACAGAGCGCGGAGCAACTCCGACCTCGCCTCGCGCGGCACCTCGTCGAAGAGCGCCACCAACTCCCTCGCATCGGCGCGTTTTGCGGCCCGCGCCAGCGACGCACGCAAGAGAGCGCGATCACGCGCGGCGCCTTGCCCAAGCTTCAGCGCGATGGGTCGAAGCGCTCGGGACGGCGCCACGAGCGAGAGGACCGCCGCCACCTTCGCCCGCGTGGCTGCGTCCTCTTGGTCGAGCGAGACGAGCAAGGGCGCCGTCGCCGCGGAGCCGCAGCGGAGCAGGCCCTTCTCCGCTCGCTTTGCGACCTCGGCCGACGAATCAACGAGCGCGCGGACAAGGGCGCGCGCTCCGCGGTCGCAGCCACCGGCAGCCATCGCCACGTCGAGCGCGAGGAGGCGGCCGGCTCCATCGAGCGCGGGCATCTCGTCGGCAAGCGCGTCGACGGCAGGGCCGCCGGCGCGCTTCAGGATCTCCGCCGCAAGTTGCGCGTCGGCTCCGCCCGTCTTGAGGCTCCGTGCCAGGTCGCCGAGCGACGCGCCGGGCACGTCGAGCTCGCTGTAGGCGACGAGCTCGGCGATGGAGACCTCCGGCCTTGCGAGGCCGCGCGCGTAAGCTTCGTCGAGCACTACCGCAAGGCACGCGCCTTGGTGAGCCTCGGGCAGAATGATTTCAAAGGTGCTCTTCGTCTGCGCAGCGTCCTCTGGCAGCTCGACGAGGTAGAGCTTCTTCTCCGTGGCCAAGTAGAACGATTTAGGCGCGACGGCGGGCGATGGCTCGCTGCTCTTGGGCTTCTTGTCGTCGGCGGCGACGGCAGCAGCCGGCACCGTGACGACCGCGAGCCGCTTTACGGGGACGCGGCTCGGAGTTCGAAGCATCACCGCCTCGCCGGCGCCGCTACCGGAACGCACCTCGCTCCAACGGGTCCCGACGTCGCCGTCGACCATCATGGCGATGGCGGTGCGCGGATCGGTCGTGCCTTGAGCCACGAGGAGCTTCCCCAAGGGGGGCGCGGGCGGCTCCTTCTTCGCACGCGCCACGAGCTTCACCGCTGCCGCGCGACGCTCCGGCGAGAGCTGCTGGACGCTGGCGGAGCGGAGCGTCATCGTCTGCGGGTCAAGCGCGCGCGGCGCGACGAGCGTTCGCGGCTCGCCACAAAGGGTGGCGCTCTCGCTCACGTTGCCAACGACCAGATAGCGACCTTCGCCGCGCGCCCGGGCGAGCGAAACGACCGCTTCGCCACGCCGCTCGCCGGACTCACCGGCTGTGAAGCCAGTGGCACCGGCAAATAGGAGCTGACTCCCTGCGCCGCCCGCGGCACCGCCGACGCCCGGGGACGAGGGCGCCACGAGCGCTTCCCAGGTCGCTTCGCTCTTCTTGTCCTTGACGACGACGTGAAGCACTGCGCGTCCTTCGCCGAGCGGCACGTTGTCGATGCGGACGGCGGCGTCGGTGACGCCCGGTAGCTCGAGCTTGATGCGAGCACCGCCGGCGGCGTTGCAGGGAGCGGCCGCGCAGGCGCGATGCTCGAGGCTGCGCGACGCCCAATCGACGCGCGCGGCGACGGCACCGGCGCCGGCCGACGTGGCTTCGGCACTCTCGGCCGCGACCGCTGGGAACGCGGCGAGGGTCGCGGCGAGGAGGGGCACGACGCTTTCGACCTTCATCTGGTCCAGTTTAGGCGCGCCGATGGGCACGAGCGAGGGTCGAAGTGCTAGCGCGCCGGTTGATGCCTTCGTCGGCGAGACGACTCGCGGACGTCCGCGTAGTCCTCCGCCGATAACCAAGCCCAATGTGCGCCGTGAACGGTCGGTGCCGGGGTGCACGATTCGTTCACCCCCGCCCTCCGGTAGCCTATGGCAGCGCGGCGTGCTGCCTTTTCCAGGCTTTCCCGCATCCGAAGCGAGCCCTTCGCGGGTCGCCGTCGGCCCGATGGAACCGGCCCTGCTGGCCTTCGTCAATCCGCGCGTCGGGCACATCGGTTGCGTAGCCCTCCTCGGCGGAGGAATCGATGAGCAAGCGCACGCAACTCTCAGGGACGAAGGCGTCCGTTCGAACGAAGACTCGGTGGACGAGGACGGTGTGCACGAGGAGGGACCCTCGAAGCGCTTGGACGACGATGGCGGTCGCCGCACTCGGGGCGTTCGCGGCCGCCTGTTCGCCGAGCTACGACGAGCACGAATTCTCCAAGTCGCTGGTCTACGGAGCCGGCAGCGGAAGCGCGGGACAGGCGGCCGCCGGCCCCACCGGGCCCGCGCCGTCGCTGCCGTCGTATCCACCATCGTCGCCTTGGCCCGCTCCGTCGGGCTCGCGCAACGCCTCGCCGCCGCCGACGGCCTCCGCCGCGCAGCCGCTCGTGCCGCTCACCGTGTCGTTTGCCGGCAACAGCGGCGCGCGTGTGCACCGCGTGTGCAGCGACAACGGTGCGATGCGCGCCCGCGCGTCGATCTACCAGGCCACCGGCCTCGCCATCGTGCCGGTGGCTACACCGACTGGCTCGATCTCGCCGCTCGTCACGGACTCGGCATACTCCGATGCGCGCCCGACCCCGGTGACGCTCTCCCAGCTCAAGGGAAGCGTCTCGACCTCGGGCCAGATGACGTTCCCCGTGGACGTTCGCTACATGACGACGTCCCCAACGCTCTACGCCATCGTGGCGACGGGACCCGGCTTCGGTTCGCCTGCCGCGAGCGGCACAGGCATCGCGCTACCGCAGGACGGCGACGCGGAGAGGTTCCCGGAGAACAGCGGCGTCGTGGGCTACCTCGAGGCGCACTTCGACATGGGCTCACAGATGGTCGTCGCGACAGCGCGCTCCCAGCTCCTCTACGCCGCCAATCCGAAGGTCGTGAAGCGCGATTCTAGCGAGTGGGACGGGCCCGGCGACGGGTGTGGATGCGACGACTACGACTCGCCGCTCGTCTTCGATCTCTCGCCGTCGCGACGCGGCGTCAGCCTTGCGACGCCGGCGAGCGATCTTTTCGACATCGACGGCGACGGCACACGCGACCGATTGCCCTGGGTCTCGTCGGCCGAGACGCCGCTCCTTGCGCTCGACGCCAACGACAACGGTGTCGTCGACGGCATCGACGAGCTGTTCGGCAACCAAACGCGAGGGCCCAGCGGGCGACGCGAGAGCAAGAACGGCTTCGACGCGTTGGCCCAGCACGACGCAAACGGCGACGGTGTCATCGATCGCGCCGATGCGGTGTGGAGCCGCTTACGCCTCTGGTTCGACCGCAATGGCGACGGCCGCACCGGGCAGGGCGAGCTCGAGCCGCTCGCGGCCCGCGCGATTCGCTCAATCCCGGTGGGCTATGTTTCGGTGAACGAGAGCCTCGTCAGCGCCGGGGAAGTGCTGGGCGCGATTCGTCAGCGCGGCGCGGCGTACACGAGCGATGGAGTGGCGATTCCGGTGGTCGACGTGTGGTTCCGTCGCTGAGACGCGAGCGAGGAGGAGCGGCTCGTGAGCGTCCGTTGGACGGCCACGCGCTGGGAGCGCGCAGCGGGGGCCGGCGCCCCCGCGGCAGCCGATAGTTAGCATGCACAGTACGTAGCTCCGGCGCCGGCCGCCCCCCGCCCCCGCCCCCGCCCCCGCCCACGGCCCACGGCCCCGCGTCGCGACAGCCGCGTCATGGGGCTCCCGCGACGACGCGCAGGTGGTTCGAGCTTTCCTCGTGGCACGAGAGCTGCTGCGATAGCCCCTCATGCTGCATCGCTCCGTCGCTGCTTTGGCCGTGCTGGTCTCCCTCGGAGCGACGGCGTGCGTCGTCACCTCTTGCGTTGCCGAGGGCACGCTCGTGGAGACCCCCACAGGCCCGCGGCCCATCGAGGCGCTCGCCGTCGGTGACGAGGTCATCGTGTGCGATCCGACGACCGGCGAGACCGCGGCACGGCGGCTCTCGTCAGTTCTCCGACACGAGCTTCGACCGACGTTCGTCATCGATGCGGGTAGCGCGCATTTGCGCGTCACGGCTGAGCACCCGATTTGGGTCATCAACAAGCGCGCGTGGGTGCTCGCCGCGTTGGTTTCCGTCGGCGACGTGCTGCTCGTTCTTCACGGAGGCGCTCTGCGCGAGCGACGCGTGGAAGCTCTCCGCAACGACGAGCTCTGCGTCACCGTCTACGATCTCTCCGTCGATGGCGACGAGCACAACTTCTTCGCCGACGGCGTCCTCGTGCACAACAAGGAGCCGGGGTGCCAGCCTGACTCGGCTTGTGGTGCGTCGGGGCCGCGGACTCCGATTCTGGCCGATGCCAGCGTCGTCGACGACGCCAGCGTCGATGGCGCCGCGAAAGGTGCGGCGGACGCTGCGCGCAACGACGGAGGCATCGAAGACGCCGCGACGGGCGATGGGTCGGCCGATGGCCCGGCCGACGCTGCGGCCGATGGCCCGATCGACGCGGGCCCGGGTTGAGCTAACCAGCGTCGCCGCAAACTCGCTCGGACGGTCTTGGGCGGTCTCGGGGCGGCACCTGCACGCCACGGCCGCGCTGCGCTCGCCACGATGCACGTCGTGTGCAACGCGAGCCGACGCGCCAGCACGGTCGCGCCGCTTTCTCAGCAACGGAAAATTGCAGGCACACGGTCTGCGTCTTGCACCAGGGCTCGTGGCTGCGCGCTTCGCGCGCCAATGCGAGGGTCAGATGGACAAGCAGCGTGTTGGGCTCCTTGGGGTCTTGTGCACGGCCGGACTCGTGACGCTTGCGGCGGCGTGTTCGAGCACGGCGGCCGAGCAGCCGGCGGACTTCGAGGACGGCTTCGCGCGCTCCGCCGGCGACTCTGGCGCGGGTGCAACGCGCTTCGGCGAAGGCGGCGTTGGGTCAGCGGACACGAAAGCGTGCACATCGAACGGCGACTGCGGCTCCGGCGAATGCAACCCCGCGACGCGAACATGCGCCTGCGGAGGTCAGTCCGTGGCCGCCACTCGCGTGCAAGCGAACCTGCTCGTGGTGCTCGATCGAAGCTGCTCGATGACCGACGCGATCCCCAGCGGCGGCACGAAGTGGGCTGCCTCCGTCGCGGCGCTCTCGCAACTCATGACGAAATACGAGGCTGACATTCGCTTCGGCCTCACGTTGTTCCCCGACAAAGCGGGTGAGAACTGCTCGCAGGGGACCATCCCGTTCCCCGTGGGCTCGGCGGCACAGACGATGCGCACGCGCCTCACGCAAACGCTCAACCAAGGTGACCCGCTCTTTCCCAACGGGCCGTGCGTCACGAACATCGACACGGGGATGCTCCAGGCGAAGACCGACCCGTCGCTCTTCGACAAGTCTCGACCGTCCTTCGTGGTCCTCGTGACCGACGGCATCCAATCTCCCGACTGCAGCGCCGGCGGCGCTAACCTCGGGACCCTCAAGGCGGTGAAGGACCTTGCGCTCGCTGGCGTCGGCACATTCGTGGTGGGCTTCGGCGCCGGCGTCGACAGCTCGTTCCTCGACAGCGTCGCCTTGGCCGGTGGGCACGCGCGGCTGGGAGCCCCCCACTTGTATTTCGACGCGTCCGATCAGGCGTCGCTCGACGCGGCGCTCTTGGCCATCGGCGGCAGCACGCTCTCCTGCGAGCTGAAGCTCGCGACGCCGCCGCCTGGCGCCAACGCCGACGACATCTACGTGTTCTTCGACGGCAAGCCGACGCCGGTGCCGCGCGATCCAGCACGGAAGAACGGGTGGGACTACGACGGCACGACCCAATCGGTTCGGTTCTTCGGGGCGCCCTGCGATCTGCTGAAGAGCGGAGCCGTGCAGAAGGAATCCGTCGTCCTCGGTTGCGGCGCCGGCGTGGCGCCAGCACCGCGCTGAGAGACGCGCTCCGCTGGAACTACGCAGGTCGGAGCCAACGGTCGGCGTCGGCGTGCTAGTCCAGCGGACCACTCGTCAGCGTACGTCGGCGAGGCGCAGAATCTCGGCGGTCGGCGTGAATGCCAGCGCTCTCGGCGGCTTGCCGGAGGACCGCCCGGCCCGATCCGCAAGGAAGGTTCCGACGCGCATGCCGATCCAGCGCCTGCCGTCGGGGTGCCGGATCATCCATTCATGGAGAACCGCCGCGTCGGGCTGCCGGAGAACCTCGCGCGTCCAGGCCATGGCGTCGTCTGGAGGCTCCCCCCACGGCACCGCGACCTTCGCCGTGTCGCGCTCGAACGCCGTTGCGAGCCCCTCCGTGACGACGTGATCGAGGAGAGACGTCGTTTGCACACGACTGGCTCGCGCCAAGTGGTGAAGCTCGTGGAGAAGAGTGGCCCGCAGTTGCGTACGCACGATGGCGAGCGCGTCGCGATCGGGATCGAGGGTCCACCCAACGTTGCCGGGATACGCGGCCGCGCCAGTCTCACCGGTCTCCGCGATTACATCCTTGCCCCATCGGACAATGAGCGTGACCTTCGCCGGGAGCCCGTCGAGGTTCGCGCGGGCTTCGCGGAATGCTGCGTCGGCGACGCGCTGGAGCTCCCGTCGCTCCGCGCGCGTGAGTTGACGTCCCGATGCGGGGAATTCGACGTCGACCTCGCGCCGTTCGCAGGCCAGCAGCGTCGATGTGAGAATGAGCGCGCCGACGACCGCTCGGGCGCGACGTCCACCGCAGGTCAAGCGCGGAAGCTCACCTTCTCTGCCTTGCGTCATGGGCGCGCCCCATTGTCCCCTCACCCCGAGCGGCAACGCAGCCAATTTCCTCGAATGACGCGCTCGCCCCGGCCGTTTGTTTGGCCCAGCGCTGCCGACCATGCAATTCCCCTTGGCGAGGGTGCGCCGTCGCGTTCCCCGCACGTCCACGAGATCGCAGATGCTCAACACCTTCCACAACGAGGCGGTCTAACTCATGCGCCGATGGGTTTGGGGCGCGATCTCCGTGGCGGCCGCCGCCGCGCTCTTGTCACTCAAGCGTCCGTCGTCGGGCCTTTCCGTGCAGAGCGCAACGGCCGGTGAGATGCCTGGCTTGACCACCACGACCGAGGGCGTGGTCCCCCTGGCGGCCCGCCTCACGACCAGCGAAGCGGCGCCGTCGGCGCCGAGCCTCGCGGGCCTCGACCTGAACAAGGTCGGCGTCGACGACAGCGGCGTCATGGCTCCGCTCGCGGGCGGGCGCGTCGCTCGCCTGACGCTCGAGCCGGAACTCCAGCAGACCGCCATTCGCCTTCTCCGCGCGTACAAGCTGCCGGAGGCCTCCATCGTGATGGTGAGCCCCGAGACCGGCGACGTGCTCGTTTACGCGAGCCACGTCGAAGAGGGAAAGTCGCGCGATCTGGTGCTCGAGGCATCGGCGCCGGCGGCGAGCGTCTTCAAGGTCATCACCGGCGCGGCGCTCGTGGAGCAGGCGGGGCTCACGCCCGACACGCGCCAGTGCTTCTCCGGCGGCGAACACGACATTCGGCCCATCGATCTTGAAGACAACCCCCATCGCGATCGTTGGTGCACCTCCCTCTCGGGCGCCATGGGGCGCAGCGTCAACACGGTCTTTGCACGGCTCGCGCTCAAGCACCTGAAGACCGCCGGGCTCGAAGAGATGGCGAAAAACTTCGGCTTCGGCGAGCCGGTGCCCTTCGACCTGCCGGTCGCGCCCAGCACGTTGAAGTTCCCCCCCGAGCCCGTGGGCTTTGCGCGTACGGCGGCCGGTTTCTGGAACACCACGCTCTCGCCCATCGAGTCGGTTTGGATCAGCACGATCCTCGCGCGCGGCGGTGAAGCGCCACGCCTCCGCCTCGTGCGAGAGGTCGTCGCCGAGGGCAAGAGCGTCTGGACGGCACCTCCGGGCGGGCCCGCGCTGCGTCGCGTCGTCTCGCCCGAAACGGCGCGCGCCGTCACGACGATGATGGAACACACCGTGTCCGAAGGCACGTCGTACCGCGCCTTCCGGGATCGGCGCGGCGCGTCCTTTCTTCCGGACATCGCCGTGGCCGGCAAGACCGGCACGCTCACCGATCCGCAGACGTCGCGCTTCTACACGTGGTTCACGGGCTTCGCTCCATCGAGGCCGCACGGAACGACCAAACAAGTGGCTATCGCCGTGTTGGTCGTGAACAACCCCACGTGGAAGGTCAAAGCCAACGTCGTGGCGCGTGAAATGATGCGCGCGTATTTCGCGACTCAGAAGGTCGAGCGCGTCAGCAAGCCGAAGATCGAGCTGGTCGCGCGCCGCTGACTTAGCCGGCGTCGGCCTGCTCGATGACGCCAGCGACGAAACATCGGCGGCAGCGCGCCTCGTAAGCGGCGGCGCCTCCCACGAAGAGCTGCCCTTCGCTGGCCACGAGCCTTTGTGACCGGCTCGCCGTACCGCCGCAGGTGCTGCAGACCGCGTGGAGCTTCGTCACGAACTCGGCGATGGCCATGAGCTGCGGCATCGGGCCGAAAGGAAGGCCACGGTAGTCTTGGTCGAGGCCCGCCACGATGACGCGGATGCCGAGGTTGGCGAGCCGCTCGACAATCTCGACGACTTGCTCGTCGAAGAACTGCACCTCGTCAATGCCCACGACGGCGACGTCGCTGGCGACGCATTTGGCGAGCTCTTCGGCGCTCCCCACGGGCAAGGCGTCGGCGTTTGCCCCTTCGTGGCTCACGACCTTCACGGCGTCGTAGCGGTTGTCGACACGCGGCTTGAAGAGCTGGACTCGCTGGCGGGCGAGCCGGGCGCGCTTCAAGCGCCGGAGCAGCTCCTCGGTCTTGCCGCTGAACATGGAGCCGCACACGACCTCGATGCAGCCTACGCGCTGCTTGCCGAACGCAAGGTGCTCGCCACTTTGAATCATCGGCGCGGGGCTTAGCCCAATCGCGCGGCGCGGAAAAGCGACAGGGCTGCGCGGGGCGTGGCTCCCTGCCCCCCGCGTTTGTTTGCCCAGTCGCGGCGCCAAAAACGGAGCGGGCGGCGAGGCCATCGGCCCGCCGCCCGTAACGCCACCCCCTCCAGCCATCGCGGCAGGGAGCGGCGCGCCACCGCGCCTTCGGTGGTCAGCCAGTATTTTCGGCTACGGCTTCTTCGCGGTTGCGAACTTCGAGCCGGTACCGGCTATTGATGGTTTCGATGTAGAAGACCTCACGGCCCGCAAGGCGAAGGACACGCTTGACGGGAGTCGTCACGTACTCGTGCATCCCATCCGGGAACTCGATGACGACAACCGAGCCTTTGCGTGGCGCTCGAACGAGTCGACCAGCAACCGCCCTCGACCCCTTGCCTAACTTGCGCAGGACAACGTCCACACAGCGAGGCTAGCATCCTGAGTCCGTCCGTCTACTGGCGATGCGCTCCGTCGATCAGGTGTGGAGGACAAGAGACGACCTGTCCGCGAACGGTCTTGGGCTCGCCCGATTCGGCAAGCGTGGGGGTCTTTGCCCTCACACCACGACGCTCGGGCGTTGACGCGGCGGCCCATTCAGAGGCAATGTCCCGCCTCAGCTTTTTGGACGTAAAGAGAGGCCTCGATGGGGAATCACGACCGCCGTAATTCGATGAAAATGAAGCGCCGCAAGTCTCAGGCCAAGAAGAAGGCCCGGCTCAAGCGCCGCGTGGAGACCGCCAAGAAGGCCGGCACCGCCGCGAAGAAGACCAAGAAGGCCGCCGCGAAGGCGTGAAGCCTGGCTCGTGCGCGGACGAATCGCCGCCGCCGAGCCCAGCGCCGATTCGCCGCCGCGGGCCACCTCCGGCGCACAAGGAAAGCATTCCGGATCGGGCTGAAGTCTCAGCCTGGTCCGGGGTCTTGGCGTGGGCGCGGCTCGGGTCGCGAAAGACTTCCCGCTACGGAATCCGAATCGTCGGAAACTGCGCCGTCTCTCTAGGCTTGGGTGGCGCCTTGGGCGGCCCGTCGCCGAAGAGGCCAACGTCACCGTCGACGCGCTCTTCCGAGTCGAGGAGCCAATCGCCTCGCCGCGCCTTCCACTTCTGGCGCAGCACGGTGCCGCGGAGTTCTTGCTCGGTCACGTCGTACCAAGACACGCTGACCATGCTCTCCGCTTCCGTGTCCGCGTACTTGAGGCCCACGAGCTCCGCGTCGGCGACGCGCACGCGGGTGCCCCAGCTCCGGTGACGTTTCACGAACTCGTCCTTGTAGCCGTTGGTTACCTGCTCGACGACCAGCTCCATGCGGCCGAAACGCGCGTTCATGTTCAGATCGCGCGCCGTCTCCTGCATCTTCGCCGCGGGCGTTTGCCCCAGGCAGCCGGTGGCGAGAATGGCGCCGAGCGCCGCGACGATGAAAGCGTGCCTCATGGCCGGGAGGCTACGGGCCAGGGCAAAAGAGAGCCAAGTTTCATGCCTCCGCGCGTCGACGCTCCGCTCGTGAACGCGCTTCGACCTCAGTAAGGAACGGCGGCGACGAAGTAGAGCTTGTCGAGGCCACCGCTGGCGAGGCCACGCGCGTAGCCGAGGCGAAAGATGAAGCCCACGACGTGCGCGAGCGTCGTGTCGAACGCTAGCTCGCCGCCGACGCCCGTCTTGAATTTCGCCGTCTCGAGCTCGTTGAACGCGCTTCCGTAGTCGACGAACGCGGCGCCGCTGATGCGCTGAAGGAACACCGGCAACGTCGAGAGGCCGCGATCGACGTCGACGATGGGGAAGCGATACTCCGCGTTGAAGAGCGCGTTCGAGCGCCCGACGAGCGCCACCGGCGCGTAGCCGCGCAGGAGCACGCCGCCTTGTATGAGGACGTTGCGGACCATGTCGACCACAGGAAAGTCGACGAAGCCACCAACGAAAAACGGGCCCTTGCCTGGGAACGTGCCGCCGCTCGTGCCGAGGCTGCCGTGGAGCGCCACCGAGTGGTGACGAAGCCACGGCATCAGGAAATACATCGCGTGGTTCGCCGACGCGGCGAAGCCCGTGTAGTCGCTGGCGAGCCACGGGTTCGTGTAGGACACGTTCGCCGACGTGGAGAAGCCCTTCTCTGGTCCTACGGCCATCGCGAAGCGTTGCGCCGTCGAGTACGACCAGCCGACGTTCAGCGCACCGATGAGGCCGCGCACCGGCACCGTGGGCGTCTCGTAGGGGTCGAGCTTGCCGCCGGGGATCGGCAGCTCGCCGTCGATGCGAGAGGCCGAATACGAGAAGCCGATGCTGTGGCTCTCGAAGGCTCGAGACAGCGGGATCGATACCGCGGTGTCGATGCCGAGCGCCTCTTGCGCCCAGACCTGCTTCTCCGGTCCGACGCCGTAGCCCCCCCGCGGCGTGATCGAACGATAACCGCGCCAGCTGACGTCGAAGGGCAGCCGCCCGTACGTGTAGCCAACGTCAAACTGCAACGTCGGCCGCTCGACCTCCACGGCGAGGCTCGCGATGAACGCGTGGTGGCCCGCGATGTCGGAGCCGTCGGTCCCGACGGCGAGCCGCTGGCCGTAGTTGCCGGGCGTCGTCTGCAACGAGTAGCGCCGCGGCCTGAGCGTGTGGAGCGGACTGTAGGGTTTCGGCGTGAGCGAGAGCTTCGGCGGCGGGGGCGGCGCCAGCGGTCGGTCGTCGATGTACGGTTCGGCGAGCGGCGCGCTGTCGGGGGCGAAGGGCATCGCGTAGAGATCGAAGCCGTCCTTGGTGTAGCCGACGTACGCGAGCGTCTTCCCATCGGGCGAGACGGCCGGCTGGTAGGCGCCGCCCAAGACGTTCGTGACCTGCACGAGGCGGCCCGTCTTCGTTTCCCAGGCGAACACGTTGACGATCTTCGTGCGGTCCGAATGAAAGAGCAGCCATCGGCCGTCGGCGGTGAACGACGGCCCGCTGTCGATGGCGCGATCGCTCGTGATGTCGACGTACGTGCCCGCCAAGACGTCGACGTACCGAATGTCGCGATAGCCTCCATGACGCCAAACGCTGTACGCCACGTGGCGGTTGTCCGGCGACCACTCGGCGTGAAACACCTGCTCCTGGGGCGCGCTCGCCACGAGCGGCCGGATGTTGGTGATGCCCTCGGGGCCGAGATCGCCGAGCTGCATCGTCGCCGTGCCGCGCGTCTGCGTGGAGAACACGACGCGACGCCCGTCGGGAGAGACCGCCGGCGAGCGCGCGCGCATGCCTGTCGTGAGGCGCTCGCGCGCGTCCTCGAGGCCGCCCGTGCTCGTGACGCCGGCGGGAAGACGGAAGAGATCGCTGAAGTTGTAGAGCCGATTGGAGACCGCCACCGACTCGAAGACGAGGCTTCCATCGGGCGCGAAGCTCGCCGTGCTGGCGTCGCTCGTGCGCACGAGCAGCTCCGCCGAGCCCTCCGCCGGCTTTGCCGCGCCGCTCGCGTCGCGCTCGAGGTGCACGCCGTAGAGGCCCGCCGTCGAGTGCAGATCATCGCGAAAATAGACGAGCTCGCCGGCGTAGTCGGAAAAGCCGTTGGCGGGCACCCAGACGGGGTGTTCGGCGTTACCGCCGCGGTACGTGATGCGACGCCCCTCGCGGAGGCCCTTCTTGCGAACGGCGTCGACCTGCTTTCCAAAACGCGACCGCAAGCTCGCGACCCACTCGGGGTAAAGCTCCTCGTAGGTCTTGCCGGTGGCGCGCCGCACCGATCGGTTGAACCCGAAGGGCACGACCTGTCGTCCGTAGTCATCGATGATCGCCCGAAGGGCCTTCTCACCGTAAGTCTCGGCGAGCCACTGCAGGAAGAACGACCCGTAGAGGTAGACGATGTTCCCTTGAGGCCAGCGCCGCGGCGTCGACGAGAAGACGTCGAGCGGCGCCAAGTTGTTCTCGAGCACATCGGCCCGCATGAACATGTTCCATGTCGCTGAGCGGAGGCGCCCGCCGCTCGTACGCGCGCTCTCCATGTAGGTCGCGAGGCCTTCGATGAACCAGCGCGGCTGCACCTGGTTTGGCGCTGCCGTCTTGCCCAGGACTTTATTGTAGAGCGCAGGCAATCCGCGAATCTGGTCGATGTGGAGGGTGTGCGTGTACTCGTGCGTGAGGAGCGCCAGGTACCAGTCATCGACGTCGCCGAGCGGCGAGAGGTCGTCGGGCGCCGTCATGAACAGCTGGATCTCGTTGTAAGGCACGATGCCCGTGAGACCGTTGGCGCTGTCGGTGCCGTCGGTGATGGCGATCTCGACCTTTTCGAACGGCTCCCACCCGAGCGAGGGCGAGAGCCGCTCGTGAATCGCCTCAGCAACCTCGGCGACGTGAGCAGCGGCGGGCCCAGCGCCGTCGACGTAGCTGATGCGGAAGTGGCGCGTCTCGATGGCCTTCCAAACGACCCGCGGATCGGCGAGCGCCTGCGCCGAGCGCTCGTGCAAGACGAGGCTCACGACGACGAGGACTAGGAAGAAAAGGCGGAAAAGCCGGGCCACGCGAGGGGCCGAGAGTCTAACGCAAACGCGGGCCCCGGCCCGGGCCCAGATCATCAGCCGGCGCGGCGAACTTCAGGGGCCTTCGGTGACCGTCGACGTGGGTCCCGCGAGGACCGGCGCCGACCAATCGGGGTAGTGCACGCGAACACCGACTGGCTCGAGCCTGATGCGCGCCCTCATGATGACAGGGTATTTCGGCTCCTCGCGCAGCTGCGCATACGCGCCGTCTTCGCCGCGAGCGAAGAACGCCGTGCGCTCGCCTCGCTCGGCCATCAAGATCGTGGGCTTCACGGTCGACATCGTGCCGAGGAGCGTGAGCTTGTCAGCGCGGAGGCGCCGCGCGAACTCCGCCGGCGGCGACCCCGGCGAGAGGAGGTTCCACGCGGCGATGGTGAAGGCCTTGTGGTTGTCGCGAATCGTCTTCGCGACGAACGACTCGTTTTGCGCATGGACGAGGTTGGTCAGGCGACCGCGAACGAGCGGCACGACGGCATCCGGCGCGAGGCCGTCGAAGCCAGCCTCGACCGTGATGTCGCTCTCCTTCGGGTGGGCCATCTCGCGCTCTACCGCGAGGCGCGCCGAGCGAGGCTCGTCGAAGCCGGGCTTCTCGACGTAGCCGCTGGCGGTGGCGTCGAGCACGAGCCGATCGATGGCGCCGATATCGACGGCCGGCAGGGAGAGCACGTCCGACACGGAGCGAAACCAGCGCGGCGAGCCGTCCCGATCCTTGCGACCTTCGATGACGGCGGCGGCGGCGGCACGAGAGGCCCGCCCGCGTGACGAGCACCTCGGCGGTGACGTTTCGATCGTTGGCGAGGATGCGAACGCCTTCGGCTTCGAGGCTTCGTTCGCTGAGGCCGTTGGGCAAGGTCTCGAGGGCGCTCGCTTGCTCGTCGTCGGCCTCGGCGGCGTTGGCGGCGCACCCAAAGGAGACCGCCGCAATGCCCAACGCGAGAGCCAAGGTAACGGCGCGCATCCGTTTGTCTGACACGAAGGACATGCCCCGCAACCACCCGCCGATGGGTGGAGTTTGTTTCATCCAGCGGAGCGCCGAGGTTTTTCGCGGCGCGCGCTTGGCGGGTCCGAGAAAGTCCTCTCTCGGTCGTTGGTCAACGTCCGCCGCGCGCCGTGCGAAGGATGCGCATCGCGCGATTGATCTCCGCGAGGCGCGACGCGTCGCCGCCCCGATCAGGGTGGTGCGCGAAGACGAGCGCTCGGTGCTTCGCGTTGACGTCCTCCCATCCCGCCCCCTCGGCGAGCTCAAGGACGCCGAGCGCCTCCGCCACGGAGCCGTGCGCCGCGTAGCGCTCCCAAAAGGCATCGAGCATGGCGCGGAGATCGGCCTCCGTCGTCTCGTCGAGGTTCGCTCGATCGAGGTAGTACGCGGCCACCGGGTCGGGCGACGCGAGCGCGTGCACGTCACCCTGCCAAGGCCCGAGACGAATCGAGAGCGTCTCGATGACGAGGGGACCCTCTTGTGCGACGGCAAGCCGCTCACGCATACGGTGCAGCACGTGAAATAGGACGAAATGACTCTGAAACATTCGCATGGAGTCACGAAAGACCTCGCGGTCGAACTCCCGGAAGCCGCGCTTGGCGAGCTCCGCGAAGAGCGCGAACTCGCTCAAGCCCTCCGGATGGTCCAGGAGCAACCCGTGGATGACCTCTAGGAGCGCGGAGGGGTCGCGCTCACCACCGCTACCGCCAGCGCCCGCCGTCACGAGGGGACGAAGCCCGCGCCGCGCGGCTCTTCCGAGGGAACCGCGAGCACCTCGTCGTAGAGCGGAAGGACCAGCGACGCCGCCGGCGCGAGGGACCGCACCTCTGACGCGAATCCATCGAGATCGATGCCCGGCAAGAGGCGGAGGCCATCGTCGAGCGGCGAGAAAAACGCGTCGTGATGCGTGGGCATGATCACGCTCGGCCCGAGCGCGTCGACGAGTCGTTTCAGATAATTTCGCGTGCCGAAGCGCCCGGCGAGGCCGACAAGGAGGACGTCGGCGCGCACGCCCTCGAGCTCCGCGTCGATGAGATCGGCGCTGCCGTTGTGATAGAGCGTGACGCCGCCGGCGCGGACGTCGCGGCGTGGGCCGGCAGCTTCGGCGGTGCGTCGAGCTCACCACCGGCCAGATAGTAGCGACGGAAGACGAATCGCCCGTGCAGGCTCGGCACGAGGGAGAGCTCGATGTCGCCGACCTTCACCGTCTCGCCGAGGCGGGACACCACGCACAGCTGCTCTTCCGGGACGCCCGATGCGCGCGCGAGGTGGGCCGCCGTCACGGAGCCGACGAACTTGGCGCCCGTCGCGAGCGCGAGCGTCGGAGCGTCCATGGCGTGATCGTAGTGCGCGTGACCGCAGACGACGGCGTCGACCTTCGCGGGGAATCGTCTGCGGACCTCGACTCCGTCGGGCACGAGGCGCCGAAAGGCGACGTCGCGCAGCGCCGGCCGCGAGACGAACGGGTCCACGACGACGGTCGTGCTCTTGGTCGAAACAACGAAACACGCCGTGCCGAGCCAACGCACGCGCACGCCGGCGTCTTCCGGGCCGCCGCAGAAGACCGGTCGCCCGAGCGGGCCAGGACGGAAGGTCGGGAGCAGCCCAAAGCGGGACACGAGCTACCGACCTACCGAGCTGCGATCAGAGGTCGTCGTGGAAAAGCGGCTCGCGGTTGCGAACGTAGCGGTAGATGAGCTGCCGCGCTTCTTGCGTCACGTTCGAGAGCTGCGCGCCGAAGCCTGGCGGGGCGTCACTGCTCGCGTCGCGAACGTCGCGGGCCCAACGCACGATGGCGTCGGCCTCGAACTCGTAGCCGCCGGGAAGCGCGATCTTCACGCGGATGGGCGTGCCGATCTTCGGGATCATGTACGTCGACACGAAGATGCCGCCATGATCGACGATGTCGTTGCCGGCGAGGCCTTTGTAGAAGTTGGTCGGGCTCTGCGCGCCGAGGTCTGCCGTGATGACGAGCTTGTCGCTCGCGCCCGGTGCCGGTGCGCCCGGCGCGAAGGGATCGTAGCCAGCCTGAGGTTGTGCGGGACGCGCTTGCGGAGCCGCCTGCGGTGCGGCTTGCGGCGCCGCGTAGGCGGGCTGCGGGGGCGCAGCTTGTGGCGCGAAGGCTTGCGGCGACGCGACCGTCTGCGCCATCGGGGCCGCGTAGGCCTGCTGTTGCGGGGGCGGCGCGTATTGCTGCTGCGGCGGGGCAAACGGCTGCTGCGGGGCACCGAAGCCTCCTTGCTGTGGAGCCGCGACCGTTTGCGCCATCGGTTGGTGGTACGCCTGCGCCGGCTGCGGCGCGGGGGCTGCCGCGACGGCATGGGCGGGTGCGACCGCCGGCGCGGGCGCCGCGAGACGACCGAGCGCGTGCACCAATCCGAGCGACGCGGCGACAGACTCCATGGCAGCCGCGACGGCGGGATGCGAGCCGCCCTGCCCCTGGAGGCTCTGGAGCGCGTGCCGAACGTTGTCGAGCGCGAGCGTCGCGTGGGGGTTCAGCTGCGCCCCGTTGGAGCGCTCGATCTGGTGGAGCGCACCCATGGCTTGAGCAATGGGCGCTGCCAACTCAAGGAGCTGAGGGGGCAGGGAGGGATCCGACTGGAGCGCCGACAAACCTTTTGCCAAAGACTCTCGTGCGCTGCGTGCAGTCGATGCCGGATCGGACACGGTGCCTCCTTCGCGAAAAACTGAGATCGAAAACTGAGTAAAGCGAGGGCGGCCTCGAGAGGCCCGCCGGAAGTGAAACGAAGTCGATGCTATGCGAGTCGCGGACCTTCGGAAAGACGCGCGACGAGGTTCGCCAACTGGCCCTCGTCGAGGTCGATTTCCTGGTCATCGCCCACGAGGCGACCGGCCAGGAGCACGAGCCCGAAGTCGGCTGTTCGGACGACGGCGCGCCCGCGGTGAACGTAGGCGTTGGCCGGCTCGAGCGCCCGCGGCAGGCCGACCTCGACGGCGGCGCGCGTCACGACCACGATTTCGTCCTCCAACTGAAACCAGGCGCCGGGAAACGGCGACGCCGCCCGCACGAGGCGCACAAGCTCTTCGGCGGGCCGGCGAAAGTCGAGCCGCAGCTCCTCCTCCGTGGGCGAGGGCGCCTCCGTCGCGAAAGCGGGGTCTTGGGCGATCTCGCGGGGCGCGTCGCCGCGGGCGAACGCCATGACGACGTCGCGGAGGAGCGCCAGCGACGGCCGATCGAGCTTCTTCGCGAGCGTCCAAGAGTTCCAGTGAGGGGCGACCTCGAGGGTCCGCGAACCGAGCATCGCGCCCGTGTCGTAGTCACGCTCCAACCGGTGCGCCGTCACACCGGTCACCGCATCGCCGCGGAGGAGGGTCCAGAACGTCGGATCGGGGCCCCGATGGCGCGGCAAGAGCGAGGGATGCACGCCCACGGTGCCGAGCGGCGCGAGCTTCAGAAACGTCTCGGGCAACTTGTTGGTCCAATACCAACTCACGACGAGATCGGGCGCCAGCGCGGCGAGCTTGTCTTTGAGCTTGCCGTCGAGGCGCGGCACCCGCGCCACACGCTCGCCGAGCTTGGCCCGGAGGCGCCGCTCCCCAATGGCGGCCTTGCGGCAGAGCCCCGCGTAGACGAGCTCGTGCCCATCGCGGTCGAGGAGCAACGCCGCCAGCGGCAGTCCGAAAAACGCGATCTTGAGCACGCGGGCGAACGGAGGGCGCGCTGGGGTAGTGGCGCTACGCCGTGGGAACGACGAGCGGCGACACCGCTTCGTCGCCGAGCTGCTTAAGGAGCGCCGTGCGCATCGCGTGCTCAACGAGCGTCCAAAGCTGGGCGCGGTCCGTCGCGCGGCCGAGAAAGCCGATGGGAATGCGGAATCCGCCCTTGTCGCGGCGCCCGCCGCCGAAGGCGCGGCCGCGATCGTCGCAGCCGAACGCTTGCTCGAGCCACACGGCCGGATCGACGCTCGCCGAGTGCGTTCGCAAGGACCCCTCGATGAAGCGATCGCCCACGACGCCGTAGACGACGACCGTGTCGATGTCCTCGCGGCGAATGAGAAAGTCGGCCGCTTGCGCGATGGTGTCGCGATCACCTTCCGGCACGAAGCCGACACCCGACATCGCGAAGTTGCGGCGCACGACGAGCGCCGAGAGAGCGCGCGCGATGACGTCCATGGCGCTCGGCGCGATGAGGCGCCGACTGAGGTCTGTGAGCAAATCGCGATCGCACTGCTCGGCGATCTGCGCGGAGGCGCGGAAGTCGATGCCGCGCGCCAAGGTGAAGTCGTCAGTGTCGGTCGACAGGCCGTGCATCAGCGCCGTGGCCACGCGGCGGTCGTCCTCCGAGTCGGCGTCGAGCGGCGCCAGCTCCTGGAGGTACTCGACGAACATCGTCGCCGTGGCGCCGACCTCCTGCCGAATGTCGACGAAGCGAGCCTTGGGCGGGACGTGGGGCCGGTGGTGGTCGACGATGGTCAAGACCTCGATGCCGTCGGCGTGCGAGAGATCGGGGTCGACGTCGTGGGCGTCGACGAGCGAGAGGAAGTCGACGCCCGTCCCGAGCTCGCGGACGCTCTTGATCTTCCGCAGGTCGATGCCGAGCAATTTCACGAGCGCGCGGTTCTCACGATGCGAAAGGTCGTGGCAATAAGCGATGGTCGTTTGCCCCACGCCCAAGCGATGACCGATGTGCGCCTGGGCCAGCGCCGAGGCGATGCCGTCGGGGTCGGGATGACCGCGCAGCACGATGAGGACATGCTTCCCGCGGGCCAACGAGAGCGCCTCCGCGAAGGCCTTCGCGCGATCACCGGGCCCCGGTTGCGGAACCGGGAGCCGTCGAACTGGGTCAGACATCGGGTGATTGTCGCAAAGAGAAGGGCACGAGGTCCAGGTTGGACGCGAGTTCACCTGGTGCCGAGTAGGTCTCGGGCCCCCCGCGGCGCCAACGAGCCAGGACCGGCGAATGGATTTCCTTCATCAGCATCGTGGGTTGCGGTGTCGACGCCGAAGGGTCTGCTCCTTGCAGGTCCGGGCCGGTAGCGGGCGGAAATTGGAGAAGGAGCGACTCGACGAGGGCTTCTGGCGCGTCTAGGGTGCGCCGCTTTGCACGAGTCGTCGGCCCCCGCGGAGACCAAGCTCGGCCCTGTCCAGGCGCTGCTGGAGAGGTTCCTTGGTGCGCGAGCTCCGCTCCTTGCGGTGCGTGGACGACGCCTCGTTGAGCACCTGCGACGCGCGCTTCTCGTTCCGCTCATCGTGGCGCTGGCGCCGCTCGCGTGGGTCATCGACGGCACCGAGCGCGCAGCGCTCACGACGCTCGGTCGCGACCAAGGCATCTTCCAGTACATCGCCTGGGCGCTCCAGCGCGGCGACGTCGACTACCGCGACGTGCGCGACGTCAACGGACCGCTCACACACCTCATTCACATGCTCTTTTTGCGCTACGGCGGCGCCGACGAGCATCGCTTCCGCGTCCTCGATCTCACGGTCACGGGGCTCGTCTTTGCTTTCGTGGGCGGCTGCCTCCCGGGCCTCGTCACAAAGAAGAAGGTGGGGTGGCTCGAGCGCGCAGCCTGGGCCGCTGCCGCGTGGGTCGTCCTCGAAGGCCAACTGCTCCTCTACTTGTATTGGGACCTCGCGCAGCGGGAGACCTTCTTCAACTGGTTCATGCTCGCGAGCGTGGCGTTGCAGTTGGTCGCGCAGCGCGCCCTCTCCAAAGACGGGCGCGAAGGGCGCGGCGGCGCAGCGCTCATCTTGTTGGTCTTGGTCGGCGCGCTGAGCGTCGTGCCATGGTTCGGCAAGCCCACCTACGCCGTCTTCACGGTGGTGCAGCTCGTGACGTTGCTCGTCGAT
This sequence comes from Myxococcales bacterium, assembly GCA_016703425.1. Lineage (NCBI taxonomy): Bacteria > Pseudomonadati > Myxococcota > Myxococcia > Myxococcales > Myxococcales bacterium. The sequence goes on along the minus strand of JADJCA010000029.1, from coordinate 538,697 downwards.
CGCGACCTTCGGCCCGGTCGCGTCAAGGCCGTCCTGTGGTTCACGGTGGGCGGTGCGCTGGGGGCCATCACGCAACTCGCGTTCCTCTTTGCCTACGGCGACGCGCGCGCCTTCTTGCGCATCTACCTCGTCGACGTCCCCACGATGTACCGCTTCATGCTGCCGCGCTCGGCAGCGGAGATCCTGGCGCTCCAGTGGGGCGGCGCCACGGCGGCCTACGCCTTCGTCACGAGCCTCGTTCTGCTAGGCCTCATCTGGGATCGGCAGTTGCCTCGGCGCGCGCTCGCTGTGGCGCTCGTGCCGCTCGCTGGCCTCGCGAGCGTGCTCGCGCAGCGAAAGGGCTTCCCCTACCACTTCCACCCTGTCACGGCGGGCATGCACGTGCAGTGGCTCGTGCTCGTCGTATGGCTGTGGGAGCGCTTTCGCGGGGTCGGCTCCAAGACCGACGACGCGACCGACGCCGTCGGACCGTTCCGATTCCTGCGCTTCGTGCCGCTGGCGGCTGCCGCGCTCTTGGCCATGAAGGTCGCCATCTCAATGACGACGTCGCCACACATCACGAACGTGTGGATCTTGGGTAAGGCGCAGACGAAAGAAGACCGCGAGAGCCACGACTACCTCGTGTACTTCCGCGATCACGACTTCTTTCCGTGGGAGATGCGCCAAACGGCCGGCTACCTAAAGCGGAACACGAAGGCGACGGACCGCGTCCAGATCTACGGCATGGACCCGTACGTGCTCTTCCTCGCCGAGCGGCTAAGCGCCACGCCGTACATCTACGCGTACGATCTGAACCCCGACGCGGCGCTCGGCGGCTCCTGGATTCCAACGGGCCTACGGCCCAACGGCCCCGAGGCCGATCGCATTCGTGCTCTGCATCGCGAACACGTCGAAGACTTCACCGCGCGTGTCTCCAAAGCGCTGCCGGCGGCGTTCGTCTTTTTCGACAAGTCGCCCCTCATTTCCAATGAGAGCGCGCTCGTGGACTTCACGGAGCAGTGCCGCAAGGTGGCGGCGCTCGTGAATGAGCACTACGTCGAGACGGCGGCCTTCGGCGAGATCCACGTTCACCTGCGCAAGGATCTCGCGAAAGACGTGTCGGGCGGCGAGTAACGTGCGCCCGACGGGGGCGCGGTTGCTGCGGTCTGCCCCCCGCAACGTTGAGGCAGCGATGCAGCACCGTTTGGGGTTTCTCGCGGCTAGTGTCGAACCTCGGCGTGGCCTGGTTCGTGCTGAACGCTCGCCCATGCGACGCACCTTCCCCGTCCTCCTTTCGCTCTTCCTGTTCGCTTGCGGTGGTCCACTCAAATACGAGGTCGCCTCTTCAGCCAAGGCGCCCGGCGCCGACGCGAAGGTCGTGGCCGACGTGAAGAAAGATCAGAACCAGACGCTGCTCGAGGTCGAAGTAAAGAACCTCCCTCCGCCGGAGCGTGTGGCAGACGGCAGCTCGGCGTTCGTTGCTTGGTACCGCAAGGGCTCAAGCGCCCAATGGGCGCGGCTCGCGAGCCTCAAGTACGACAAGGACGATCGAAAGGGCTCGCTAAAGGCCAGCGCGCCCGAGACGAGCTTCGATTTGCAAATTTCCGCCGAGAAGGCCCCCGACGTGGCCTCGCCATCGAGTGACATCGTCTTCTCGCAGCGCGTGAACTGACGGCTTCGTTTTCACAAGATCATCGCGGACAAGCCGCGGACGGCGCCAAAGCGTCCGTGGCGCGTCGCCCTCTTGCATCGTTGGCGTCTACTCGAAAGAGCTTCTGACGCTGCGTGACGGTGGCACCCATGGAACGCTCATCGAGTCGGTGACCGTGGTGGCGGTCCGCGACGACCCGCCCAAAGGCCTCGAGGCCGCGCCGAGTGCCCACGAGAAGCCCATGGTGGCGCCGCCGCCGGTCAAGGGAATCGCGCCTCCCGAGCGGCTGACGCTGGCCGCGAGGCGAGCGTTGGCCTCGACAACGAGCGAGATCGGGCCGGCGAGGTGTGCCTTGGCTCCGACGGCGAAGGTGCCCGCCAAGAACGTCGCGGTCGACGAGGCGTTTCCGAGCGCTCCGCTCTGAAAGAGCAGCTCCGGCGCCAGGGTTAGCTGGGGGCAGATTGCGCGACTAACACGACACAAGCGTAGGCCAAGAGGCAGACCTAGACCGAACGCGGTGTGCTTCGTGACCACGCTTCCGGTGTGCGGAGTCGCGAGCTCGAGGGACGAAGCATCGACCGTTGTTGGCGCCATCTCGTGGCCCGTCGCGCGAAGGGCCAGAGCGAAAGCCCCAAATGAGGAGGGCTTGCTGACGGAGGCGCTCACGTCGAGGCGGCGCCCCACACCGACCGCGACCGCACTGATGCCCGCGGCGACGTCGAACTCGACGCGGGCGCCCGGAGTTCCGTTCACGGCAAAGAGAGGCGCGCCATCCAGAGGGCGAGCGGTCGTCGAGACCGCGTCATGACCGTGCACCCTCGCGACAACAACCGCATCCTGGCGCGCCTCGGCGCCTTGCGCAGCGACAACGTATTCGCCGCCATCGAAGGGCAACGCGAGGAGCTTGTGCGCCGTCCCGAAGACGACGACCTCGCCTGCGACCGGGCGCAGCAAGGGACCGCGTCCGTCTTCAAGACGGAACGCCAGGTGGGCCGCGTCAAGCCATCGCGCACGCAGGCGGAGCGGCGGCGCGAGAGGGCTCGGCACGGGAACATCCAGCGTCCCGCCACCACGCATCGCATCGGTAGAGCAGCGGACGACGTGCGCCGCGACGTCGGCGAACCGAAAGGGCTCCGCCACTTTGGAGAGCGCGGCGCCATCAGCGCCGCAATAGAGTTCGCCCTCGGGAACAGACAGCGTGAGCTCGCCGCGTTCTGGACGACGAAGAGAAGTCCCCACCACGAGGCGCATCGCTGGGGCAAAGGGCCCCTCAAATTGATCCGCGTCGATGGCGCTAACCTGCGCGAAATAGACGCCTGGCGGGAGATTCTGGGCCTCGAGACGACGCACGCTTCCATCGACTTGTGCGTCGAGCACGAGGTCGTCGAAACGTGCATCTCGCGCAAGCTGGAGATGAAAGCGCGAGGACGCTGGCCCCACAGTGAAAGGTGTGTAGCCGATAGCGAGCGAAGCGACGCCGCCGGCTGGTGCAAAGGCCAGGGACTTGGCTTGAGCCTCCCATTGCGGTGCGCCCGGTAGCGGTGCGGGCGCGGTAGGCGTCTCGCCCTTGACGGCCTTCGAGCCGAAGCCTGCGGGCACGGGGACCTTCTTCTTCTTCGCCGTGATGCCGCTCCGCTCGCCGCTGTAGACGGCGAGCCGAGTGGCCGCACCCTCGTCGACAGCGACCTGCGCCTCACCGGCGCCGAGGTCGACTTGCGCCCCAGCCGTTGTCACCCGAGCCGCTTTCGCGGGACCGCCGGCGAGCTCTCCGAGACGCGCGCGCAAGTTGCCTGTCACAAGCGTCGTGTCGAGGCCCGTTGCCGGGGCCGCTGTCGACGTCGTACCGAAGATCACCACCAGCGTTCGCTCGCCCAGCCGAAGCTGCGTCTCGTCGCGAAACATGAGGCGCGCCGACGACGCGCCCTCGGTGCTCACCTTGTGGCCGCGAAAGAGCGGGTCATCGAGGTGGGCGCGGCGGGGTGCTGGCACGTGCACGTCGACGCGGTTGCGGAAGAACGCGACGCGCGCGTCAGGGCCCGATGGCGCGCCGGTGGCGACGCGCGGCAACCACAGCGATGTGCCTGGCGCAAGCGAGTGCGGCACCGGTCCCATCCCCGGATTTGCGATGTGGATCAGGTCCACGCGAGCCGAATCGCCGAAGAAGCGCGCCGCAATGCTGCGGCACGTGTCGCCCGGCTGAACTTCGTAACGGAAGCGTGACTCTTGTTCTTGCGCCAGCGAGGTGGACGCGGAGAGAAGAGCCGCGAGGGCGAGGACGCCGGAGCCGGCAACGTACTTCATGCGGGGTTCACCTTGGGGCGAGGGAGGAGGCGCGAAACCTTCTTGAGGAGCTGCGGCTCGTCGGCCTCGCCCAGCGTGACGTCGGACGCGCCTTCGCGAATCAACGCGGCCGTCTCGCCGATGCCGCGGCTGTCGAGCACCAATACGGGGACGGTAGAGAGGTCGCGACGCATGACGCGAAGGCGTGCCGAACCTTGATCGGTGGCGATGACAATGCAGACGTCGTGCGACTCCGGAACGTGGTCGCCGCTGTGGAGCGTCACCTCGAAGCCGTTTACGGAAAACAGATCACGGAGCCTCGTGGCGCGCGCCGTGTCGCCGGTCCACAGCACGAGGCGGTGTCTCGGACCATCGCTCTCTGGCGTCGGATGCTCGATGACGCGCTTGGTGATGGAGCGCTCGCTGCGGGAGAGGCCAGCGGCGCGGGCACGAGCCTCATCCGCGGCCCGACGCAGCGACTCCGGGTCTCGCCCACCCAGGACGAGCGCCAGCGATTCTCGCAGCTCGGCGGCCGACGGCCGGTCTTCGGTTCTCTTCGCGAGCGCCGCGCGGACGAGCCCGTTTAGCGCCGACGCGGCCCCAGCGAGCGGCGGGGCGCAACGAACATGTGTTGCGCCATCACGCTCGCCCGGTCTTCCCCCTCGAAAGGCAGGCGCCCCGCGAGCGCCTCGAACAACATGACACCAACGGCATATACGTCGGTCTTCGCGCCCACGTCGACCCCCCGACACTGCTCCGGCGACATGTACCAGGCCGTCCCCTGCACCCGGCCCGTCTCCGTGAGCTTCTCTTCATCGAGACCCGCCGTGATACCAACCAGTCCGAAGTCGAGGACCTTGACTCGCTCGCCGTCGGCCGTATCGGTCAGCATCACGTTGTCGGGCTTCATGTCTCGGTGGACGAGGCCAAGCCCGTGGGCGGCCTCGAGGACCGCAAGAATCTGCTCGAACCACGGGCCAGCGCGGTGCGGCGTGAGCGGTGCGAGTTCTAAGAGCCGCTCCGAAAGCCGGCGGCCTCGAACAAGCTCCATGACCATGTAGAGAGCGCCGTCGGATTCCCCGAAGTCGAGCAGTGAGACAACGGCAGGGTGGCGCAACCTCGCAAGGGCGACAGCTTCCCGGCGGAAGCGAGCGCGGATCTCACCGATAACGGCCCAGTGCTCGTGCAAGAACTTCATGGCGACGGGCTCGCCAAGGTCGAGATGGGTCGCTTGGTAGACAACGCCCATGCCACCGCGACCGAGGGCTCGTTCGATGCGGTACTTGCCCGCAACCACGCTGCCGATACGGACGTCGGCGGGCGCGCGGCCGCAGCTCTCGCAGGGCACGACCGGTGGGGCGCCGAAGTTCAACGAGCGCACCTCCGTTGCCACGGCGCTCGCACCACAAACGGGACACACCTTGGTCATAGCGTCACCTCGTGGATCTCCAGAGGCTCCGGTTGCCCTCGCACCGCATGGCGCCCAAGCGCAATGGTGGCGATCTCATCACCGAGCGCTGCGGCGACGGCAGCGGTCACGAGCGTCTGCCCCGATTGCGCCATCGACTCGAGTCTCGAAGCAACATTCACCGCGTCGCCGATCGCCGTGTATTCCATCCGTGCTTCACTCCCGAGATTCCCGACGACCGCCGGGCCCGTTGCGATGCCGATGGCGAGCCCAACCTCGAAGCCGTACTTGGTCTTCCACGCGGGCCGGTGCGTCTCCACGAATCGGTGCATGTCGCGGGCCGCGAGGACGGCGCGCTCGGGACCGTCGGCGCCCTGGAACACCGCCATGAGGCAGTCGCCGACGAACTTGTCGAGCATGCCCTGGTGACGAAAGACGACTTCCGAGAGCAGCGAGAAGATCTCGTTCAGGAGCTTGGCAACGGCTTCTGGTTCGGCGGTGGCCACAAATGACGAGAATTGGGCGACGTCGGCGAAGAGCGCCGTGACGTACCTTCGGGCGCCGCCGAGTTCGAGCGTATCGCGACCGCTAACGATTCGCGCAACCACCTCGGCTGGCATGTAGCGCGAGAGCGCCGCCTCGGTGCGCGCCCGCTCCGCGATCTCCAGCTCACTGCCCAAGAGAGCGCCCGCCATCTCTTGCATCGAGGCCCCCAGCACCTCGAGCTCGTCGCCGCTACGTACGGGGTTGGCTGCGGCGAAATCTCGGCGCGCATACGCGCGCGTCAGTGCGACGAGCTCGCCGATGGGGCGGACCGTTCGGAGTGCAAGCAGCGATGCTGCCAGAAAGGCCACCGCTGCCACGAGCGCCGTGGCTAGGACGAACGCGCGGCGCGCCCGGTGCAAAGACGCAAAGGCTTCGCTCGCTGGCCTGGCGACGGCGACGAGCCAGCGGCGATCGGGAATGGTGCGGACGGTCCCCACCATCGGCTCGCCCCGCGACACGAACTCCGTCGTGAGGCCAACCGGTTCACCGAAGGTCGCCGGCAGAACATTTAACGCCGAGAGGGCTTCGGCGACGAACGTGGGGCTCTCCCCGAAGAGGGAGCCGAGCGACTCGTCGACGACCACGACTCGGCCTGGTGCGGCGAAGCGCGCAACCGAAAGCTCATTGATCCGCCGTCCGAGTACGTCGACATCGAGGTCACCGCGAACGTACCCGGTCGTCTCGCCGTGGGCATCAAGGCGAGTTGTGAACGCAGCCCGGACAGAGCCGCCGCGGCGGAGCGTCGTCCAGCCGCCCCGCGGTGACACGGGGAGCTCTGCCACTGGCAAGTCGGCGCGGTCAACGCCGGGACGCCCGCCAGCGTTCCGCTCGAGGGCGTCGACGAAACGCCCTTCTCGATCGAAGACCGAAACGCGCATGAGCGATTCGACAGAGGCAAACGTGTCGCTGGCGAGTGCGAGGCGAGCTTCCTCAGCAACGCGCCTATCGACGAGGAGCGCCGCCACGCGCAACGTGCCCTCGCGAGCGCTGTCCATGGTCGCTTGGACGGACGTTGCGGTTTCGTCGACAACGGCGACTTCAAGCGCCTTCTCGACGCTCAAGAGGCCGCGCCTCAAGATTGCCGTGACGACGACAGCCACAAGCAAGAGCGGCACAAGGGCCACCACCAGAACAAGCGCAAGCCACTTGGCGCGGAGCGAGAAACGCCGCGGTGGCGCGTTCACGGGCGCCTCAAAAACCGGGGGCCCGCAAACATGACTATTCCACGGATCCCGACGAGCGGAGCCCGTAGCGTTGCACGAGGCGGTGCAGGTTCATTCGGTCCATGCCCGCTTTGCGGGCCGCGCGGCTTACGTTGCCCTGCGCTGCGGCCAAAAGCGCCGTCAAGTAGCGGCGCTCGAAGTCGGCGATGACGCGTTCCTTCGCGTGGCGGAACGGAAGCTCCAACTCGCTCTTGCCCGTACCGGCCACTGGCGAGGCCTCAACGGCATCCACGCCGGGAGGCGCCGGATCGCGAAGGATCAGCGCACGGTCGACAAAGTTACGCAGCTCGCGAACGTTGCCGGGCCACGAGTGGCGCTTCATGCCTTCGATGAGCGCCGGCGTGAAGATCTGCGCTGAATCGGCCGCGTCCTCGGCCGCGAGGAAGACCCTGAGCAAGAGCTCGATGTCTTCGACACGATCACGGAGCGGCGGCAGGCGCAGCGTCACCACGGAGATGCGGAAGTAGAGATCTTCGCGGAAGCGGCCCTGATTGACCTCGCGCTCAAGCCGCCGGTTGGTCGCGGCAATGATGCGAGCTTCGACGCGGCGCGGCTTGGTCTCACCAACGCGGCGAAACTCGCGGGCTTCAAGGACGCGCAGGAGCTTCGGCTGCATGTCGAGCGGCAGCTCGCCGATTTCGTCGAGAAAGACCGTGCCATCGAGCGCCGCTTCAAAGGCCCCGATCCGTTCTCTGTCGGCCCCCGTGAAGGCGCCTCGCGTGTGACCGAACAACTCGGACTCGATGAGGGTCGGGGAAATGGCGCCGCAATCGACGACGATGAACGGCTTGTTGGCCCGCGCGCCGCGGCGGGTGATTTCCGCCGCCACAAGCTCTTTGCCGGTGCCGCTCTCGCCTTCGATGAGGACTGTGCGATCGCTTGCGGCTAGCTTTTCCATTGTCGCGAAGAGCTGCCGCATGGGCACCGAGGTGCCGTAGAGCTCTCCGTAGTTCGGTTGGTCGAGGAGCTCCAAGTCGACCTCCGCGGCCAGCTCCCGCAGGCGAACTCGCGTATCGCCCAGCTCGAGAAGGCATTCTGGCGTCGGAAGGTCCGCGTCACGCAGCCGAACGCCGGCGATGCGGGTCCCGTTCAGCGATTCGTGGTCGATAATTTTCCAAGCCGAACGGCCGCGCTGAATCGAGCAGTGGAAGCCAGAGACGAGAGGATCGGTGATGACGAGGTCATTGCTCTCGTGGCTCCCGATACGGAAAAGTTCCCCATCGAGCGTCACGCGGCGGTCCGCGCGCTCTCCGGCTTCTTGCTCGACGCACAGCTCCCAGCGCGGCGAGCGCATCGTCACCACGTTTCGCGGCGCGGTGGGCCCGGGCCGCCCCGTCGGCGTTCGTGCTCCCGTCATCTCCGCGCAGATAGCGCGTTTTGCCGCCGGCCTGAACTGCGAACCGTCGCGCGCCGCTGCTGCCCCCAGGCAGCAGTTCGCTGTCGCAAGCCCTCAAGGGTCAAAGAAGGGCGCGCGATCGCGCCCACGTGGTAGAGGCGACGCGTGGCCCGGCGTTTGCCAGGCGCACCCGCGGGGGTTGGAGGACACATGAGTCGGACCGTAAGAATCGGTATCTTCGCTTTCGCCCTGACCCACGCCGCCAGTGCAGCCGCACAGGACGCCGCGCCGCCGGCGCCGACTGGTGCGCCCCCAGCAGACGCCAAAGCGCTCGCCGCAGGCCCCAAAGGTCCCGCCGATGCCCCGGTGATCGGAAAGCCCAGCCCGGACGGAACCACGGCGACGCTCTCGGCCGGTGGGATGCAGACCACGGGAAACTCGCGCACGCTCGCCCTGACGGGATCGGGCTCGATCGACACGCGTTTCGACAACAACGGCGTCGGTGGCTCGATCTTGGCCAACTACGGACAAGGCGCCGCCCCCGGAAACGCCATCGTCGCGACCGCGCAGAACATCCAGGGCCGCGTCCGATACGACCGCTACATCATCGACCAGGCCAGCCTCTTTCTCATCACCACCGGTCGCCACGATCGCTTCCAAGGCCTCGACTTCCGCCTCAACCTCGACCCCGGCTTCAAGTACCTGTTCATCTCCGACAAGGCCCAAGCGCTATGGGGTGAAGCAGGCTACGACTTCCAATACGACGTGCGGCGGGACGCATCGCGAGTGGTCCTCGACGCGAACAAGGCACCGGTGCTCGATCCGGCGGGGAACCCAAAGCTCCTCGACAAGACGGCGACGGATCACTCGGCTCGTCTCTTCGCCGGATACCGGCAAGCCTTCAACAAAGAGGTCACGCTGTCTTTGGGCGCCGAGTACCTGCAGAGCGTGGTGGAGACGCGACGCTGGCGCATGAACTTCGACGCGCTCTTGGCGGCGAAGATCGCCGGCGGGTTGGCCTTCGGCGTCGGCTTCAACGGCCGCTACGACCACGATCCTTTGCCGGGCAAAGAGACCTTCGACTCAACGATCAGCGGCAACCTGATCTACGCGTTCAGCGACGTGCCCGAGAAGAAGGAGAAGACCTGTCCGTGCCCGCCCGAGCCGCCGCCTGGGGCAAATCCGCCGCCGCCGGCCGGCGACGCACCGATGAACTCGACCGCGCCTTCGGGCCAAGTTCCTACGCAACCTGCGCCGACACCCGGTGGCCCCGCTGTGACGCCGGCACCAACGCCGGCTCCCGCACCGACGCCCGCCCCCACACCGGCGCCGTCCCCCAACCCCGCGGGCCTCTGAGCGCTTGAGCCCATGGCATTCGTAGAAGACTTCAAGAAGTTCGCGTTCAAGGGCAACGTCGTCGACCTCGCCGTCGGCGTCATCATTGGCGGAGCCTTTGGGAAGATCGTGTCGGGCCTCGTCGACAACGTCATCATGCCGCTCGTGTCGCTGGCACTGCCGGGTGGCAACTGGCGCGACGCGGGCATGTTGCTCAAGGCCGCTCCCGACCCGAAGAACAACGTGATGCTCAAGTACGGGGCCCTCATGGGGAGCATCGTCGACTTCCTCGTGGTCGCCCTCGTGCTCTTCATCATCGTCTCGAAGGTCGTCAACGCGAAGAAGGCGCCGGAACCGCCGGCGGAAAAGAAGCCGGAAGAGAAGATGGTCGAGCTCCTCGCGGAGATTCGCGACGGCATGAAGAAGAGCTGACGCGCGCGCTCGTTTTGTCAGCTGACCATTGCTGAGTGTCTCCCGAAGCCCAGGCCACCTGGGCTTCGGAGTTCAGGTTGATCACGCTCATTCATCGTGGGCGTGTGCCTTGGCGTTTCACACGGCGACATCATGATGACCCATCTCCCCAAAGCACTTCTAGTTCTGTCGGTAGCCCTCGCGACGGCGCCGGCGTTTGCCCAAAACGCAGGCTTCGGCGTGAGTCGTTTTGAACCCGCGGAGCGCGGGAGCGATTGGTTCGCGACCGACTCGCTCGACCTCTCGGGTCATGGGCGCCTGACGGTGGGGGCCGTGGGCGAATACCAATACCGGCCGTTGGTCATCTACAACGCCGACGACTCGGTGCGGGCGAGCGTGGTGGAGCACCTTCTGCGCATCCACCCCGGTGCGTCGTTCGTTCTTTGGGAGCGCTTGCGCCTCGGGGCCAATCTTCCCGTGGCGCTCTATGCCGACGGCGACGGCGGCAGCCTCCAAGGCGTTCGCTACTCGCCCCCCGGCAGCGCCCAGAGCCTCGGGGATCTGCGCCTCGGCGCCGACGTGCGCGTGCTCGGAGAAAAGGGCGACCTGGCGACGGTGGCCGTCGGGACGCAGCTTTGGCTGCCGACGGGAAACCGCGACGCGTACGCCGGTGACGGACGCGTGCGCATCGCCCCGAGGGCGATGCTCGCCGGCGAGGCAGGCGTCTTCGTCTATGCCGCCCAGGTCGGCGCGCAGTTCCGCCGCAACGCGACTTATGCGTCGGCGCCCGTTGGCAACGAGCTGACCTTCGCGCTTTCCGCCGGTGTGCGTTCCGACGACAAGAAGCTCGTCATCGGGCCCGAGCTCTTTGGCTCGACGGTCTTCGACGACGCCTTTGCACGGAAGACGACGCCTCTCGAAGCGCTGCTCGGCGCCCACTACCTCTTCGGTGAAGTGAAAGTCGGTGGTGGCGTGGGCACCGGACTCTCACGCGGTTACGGCACGCCCGTGGTGCACGTGCTCGCGGGCCTCGAATGGGTGCCCGCCCTGGCGAAGGTGGAAGCACCTTCCGACCGCGACAAGGACGGCGTCTTGGACGCCGACGACGCGTGCATCGACGTGCCCGGCGTCGCCTCCACCGATCGCGCAAAGAACGGTTGCCCACTCCCCCTCGACCGCGACAAAGACGGCATCCTGGACGCCGACGACGCGTGCATCGACGTGCCCGGCGTCGCCTCCGCCGATCGCACAAAGCACGGTTGCCCGGTCCCCGCCGACCGCGACAAGGATGGCGTCCTGGACGCCGACGACGCGTGTCCCGACGTGCCCGGCAACAGGACCAACGATGCGAAAACGAATGGCTGCCCCGACCCCGACCGCGACAAGGACGGCATCGCCAACGCCGAGGACGCTTGCCCCGATGAGGCCGGCAAGGCTGACCCCGATCCCAAGCGCAACGGCTGTCCGAAGGCCTTCGTGCAGGCGGGACAGATCCGGATCTTGGATCAGGTGAAGTTCAAGACGTCGAGCGCTGAGATCTCGCCCGGCAAGGACAGCCAAGAGGTCCTGGACGCGGTCCTTGGTGTCCTTCAGAAATTCCCGGAGATCAAAAAGGTCCGCGTCGAAGGGCACACCGACAGCCGCGGCAACGCCGGATTCAACAAGCAGCTCAGCGCGAATCGTGCCGCATCCGTCGTCAAGTGGCTCATCGGCAAGGGCGTTGCCGCCGACCGCCTGACGAGCGCGGGCTTCGGCCCCGAAAGGCCCCTTGATACCAACGAGACGGACGCCGGTCGCCAAAACAACCGCCGCGTCGAGTTCCACATCGCCGAGGAGAACAAGCCGTGAAACGCACCTTCATCTTCTTTGCGGGCCTCTCCTCGCTTGCGTGCGGCTGCGGCACGCCGGACGAAGGTCCGGCGGGGACCGCAGCACCGACCACCGGCTTCGTGACACAAGCCATCGAGGTCTCGAATGCCGCGTGCTCCGATGGAAAGGACAACGACCTCGACGGGCTGGTGGACTGCGTCGACCCTGATTGCAACGCGCTTCCCGCGTGCAACGCTGCCTTCTCCTGCGACCGGACGCCACGACTCTTCGTCACGTCGGGCGCGACGAGCGCCTTGACGCTCGTGTCGGCAGCGACGAACCCCTTCACGTTCACGGGCGTCGGGAACCTGGGCTTCACCATCAACGCCGTCGGGTACAACTTCCTCGATGGCCGGTTCTACGGCTATCGGCAGTCGGACAATCACCTTCTTCGCATCGTACGAAACCCCGCCGCCAACCCACCGTTCACGGTGACCGACATCAGCGGCACGAACGGCGACCCCACGGTCATCAGCTCCTTCGCCGCGGACGTCGATGACAACGGCAACATGTGGGTGCGCAACGGGACTTCCCTGTCGCGCATCGTCTTGGCAACCAAGGCCGTCACGACGACCGCGAACGCGGGCACGATCGGCGCGGACCTCGCCTACAACCCTGACAACTCGCGCGTCTATTCCTACGGTCGCGTCGGCGGCAACGGCGTCGTTTCGGTGTTCAACACGCGGACTCTCACCGATGAGACGGCCGCTGCGAACATCTCGTTTCCCGGCGGCTTGACCGGCGAGAACAACGGAAACTCCGCCTACGGGGCCCAGTGGTTCGACACCGGCGGCTACCTCTTGCTGATGCGAAATGGCGACGGCGCCGTCTTCGGAATCAACCTGGTCACCAAGACCTTCGCATTTCTTGGTACCGGACCCGCTTCCGCGGGCAACGATGGCGCCAGCTGCTCGTACATCGCCTCCCGCCTCGAGGTGTGCGGCAACGGCCTCGACGACGACGGTGACGGGCAGACGGATGAGTCCACGTCCGGTAACGGGTGTCTCGCCGTCCCCGACACCGACGGCGACGGCTCCGTCAACTCGTTCGACCTCGACGACGATGACGACGGCATTCCCGATGTGCTGGAGCGGGGCGACACGGACAACGACGGCATCCCCAATCGCCTCGACAAGGACAGCGACAACGACGGCATCCCCGACGCCGTTGAGGCGGGCCACGGCCGCGGGGTTGCAGCCAATTCGTCGATCGCTTGCAATGGCTCGGCGGCGACGGTGGGCGCCAACGGCGTTTGCAACGTAGTGGAGTCGGCAGCCGATTCCGGTGAGCTCAACTACGCACTCCGAGACACCGACAACGACGGCACGCCGGACTTCCTCGACACCGACAGTGACGGCGACGGCAAGACCGACGCGGCAGAAGTGGCGTTGGGGCGCGACGCGAACAACGACGGGCGCTACGACTGCGTTTCGGGTGTCGGGGCCAACGGGCTCTGCAACAACGCCGAGACCGCCGCCGACAACGGGGTCGTCACCTACGACGGGAACAACACGGGGCCCGACGCGCCGCGCGACGCCGACGGCGACGGCGTCCCCGACTACCGCGATCGCGACAGCGACAACGACGGCATCTTGGACGCGCTCGAGGTCGGTGACACCGACGGTGACGGCATCCCTGACTACCGCGATCTCGACAGCGACAATGACGGCATCCCCGATTCCGTCGAAGCGGGGCACAACGCCTCGACCACGGGTCAGGCGCGCGCTTGCGGGCCCGCGAGCGTTGGCGCCAATGGCGTCTGCAACAACGTCGAGACCGCCGTCGATTCGGGGATTCTAAACTACGCGCTCCGCGACACCGATGGCGACGGTGTCCCCGACTACAAGGACACGGACAGCGACAACGACGGCGTCACCGACGCGGCCGAGGTCGCCGACGGCAAGGACGCCAACGGCGACGGCCGCTACGACTGCGCCGCTGGCGTTGGCGCGAACGGCCTCTGCAACAACGCCGAGACGGGGGCCGACACGGGCATCTCGGACTTCGACGGTAACGCGCAGGGCCCGGACCTTGCCCGAGACACCGATGGCGACGGCATTCCCGACTACAGGGACCTCGACAGCGACAACGACGGCCTGAACGACGTGATCGAGGCCGGCGGCGTCGACGCCAATGGCAACGGCCGCATCGATCCGCTGGACGCGGTCCCCGACGCCAACGGCAACGGCCTCGTCGATCGCGTCGACGCGGCAGAAGGCGGCGCCGCGCTGCCACGCCCCGACACCGACGGCGACGGACGCCCCAACTTCCGCGACCTCGATAGCGACAACGACGGCTGGAGCGATCTCTCGGAGGGCGGCTCTGGTGGGACCGACGCCAACAAGGACGGCGTCGTGGATGGGCCCGACACGGACAAAGATGGCATCGCAAACAGCGTGGACGGCTTGTCGGGCTTCGGCGACGCCGCCGGGCCTCCGGTGCCGGACCAGGACGGCGGAAACTCGCCCGACTACGTCGATGTTGACCGCAACGGCGATGGCATCTTTGACGTAGTCGGCGCAGGCCATGGCGCCAAAGACCAGAACAACGACGGCCGCATCGACAATGCCGCCGACACCGACAAGGACGGCGTCGCCGACGTCATCGATCAAGCGGTGGGCACCTTCGGTGGCATTGCGACGCTCGACTCCGACGGCGACGGCATCACCGACGCCATCGAGACGGCCAACGGCACCAACCCCAACGACGCCGACAGCGACGACGACGGTGTCCCCGACGGCAAAGAGCCCGGCTGGAACACCGATACGGACGGCGACGGCCTCATCGGCGCCCTCGACCCGGACAGCGACAACGACGGTCTCTACGACGGCACCGAGCTCGGCCTGGGGTGCGGTGGCGCAGGCACGGACATCTCGAAGAAGCACTGCATCGCTGATGCGGATCCGGCGACCAAGACCGACCCGCTCGACGCCGACACGGACAACGGCAGCGCGAGCGACGGCTCCGAAGACGCCAACAGGAACGGCAGGAAAGATCCCGGCGAGACCGATCCCACGGCAACCCACGGCGCCGACGATTCATCGGTCATCGACACCGACAAGGACGGCCTTTCCGATGCCCTGGAGACGGCCATTGGCTCGAATCCGAACGACCAAGACAGCGACGACGACGGCGTCTTGGACGGTCAAGAGGCGAACCCGGCCGACGACACCGACGGCGACGGCCTCTCGAACGTGCGTGACCCGGACAGCGACAACGACGGCCTCTACGACGGAACCGAACGCGGTCTCGACTGCACGAACGCCGCAACGAACATCAAGCTGGGCAAGTGCCGCAGGGACGAAGACCCGGCTTCGAAGACCAACCCGCTCCTTCGCGACACCGACCGCGGTGGCATCATCGACGGCGCCGAAGACGCGAACCGTGACGGCAAGAAGGACTCGGGCGAAACGGATCCCAACGTGACCGCCGATGACACGCAGGGCGGACAGAACAGCGACACCGACGGCGATGGGCTCTCCGACGCGCTCGAAGTCGCGCTCGGCACGAACCCCAACGACGCCGACAGCGACGATGACGGCGTGCCCGATGGCCAGGAGCCCAACTTTGCCGACGACACCGACGGCGATGGCCAGAAGAACGCCCTCGATCCCGACAGCGACAACGACGGCCTCTTCGACGGAACCGAGCTCAGTTTCGACTGCAGCGGCGCTGGCACCGATACGTCGAAGGGTCGTTGTGTGAAAGACGAAGATCCGTCCACCAAGACCCATCCGCTGTCGCGTGACACCGATCGCGGTGGCGTGAGCGACGGTTCGGAAGACGCAAACCGCAATGGTAAGAAGGACCCGGGCGAGACCGACCCGCTCTTGACCTCCGACGACACGCAAGGCGGAGCCAACGTCGACACCGACGGCGACGGTTTGTCGGACGCGCTGGAGGCGACCTTGGGCACGAGCCCCAACGATGCCGACAGCGACGACGACGGCCTGCTGGACGGTCTAGAGCCGAACCCCGGCGATGACCAAGACGGCGACGGCCTAAAGAATGCGCTGGATGCAGACGCCGACGGTGACGGCCTCAAGGACGGCACGGAAGCTGGCAAAGACTGCTCGAATCCAGCCACGGACTCGGCAAAAGGCCAGTGCGTCGCGGACAGCGATTCGAGCACGACGACGCTCGTGCTCGACGCCGACACCGACGATGGTGGCGTCAAAGATGGGGACGAAGACGCGAACCACAACGGCAAGGTCGACGCGACCGAGTCGGACCCGAACGTCACGGCCGACGACAAGGCACCGGCGTGTCGGGCCGACGACGATTGTGGCAATGCGACCAGCGGCCAGATCTGCGAGGGCGGCGCGTGCCGGGCTGGATGCCGCGGAGCGGCGGGCAACGGATGCCCGTCCGGTCTCCTGTGTTCCTCGACCAGCGCCGTCGCTGGAACCTGCGGGCCAGCAGCGCCCGTCGTCGACGCAAGCCCCGTTGCGCCAACACCAGACGCGGGCGCCCCCGCGGCGCCAGCCGATGACGGCAGCCTCGAAGGTGGGGGGCTCGGGTGCGCGCTCAGCGGTGGCTCGGGCGGTAGCTCGGGCGCCTCGGGTCTCGCGCTGGCCCTCGCCGTGGTTCTTGCGCGTCGCCGCCGGCACCGGCACCTGCTGCTGCAACGGTGCATCGAAACCGCAATGACTTGAGGCCGCGAAGCCGCAATCGCTCCGCTAACCCATTGAAAGGTGGCGGAGGGCGCTTTGCGTACGACTATTGCAGCAGGTGAAGGTGCTTGCGCATCTTGCTCGTCGACGATGAAGTCACTCTTCTGCGGGCCTTTGGCCGGGCGCTCGGGAGGAGCAGTCTAGTCGCCTTGGCGCACTGCGCCGCCGCAGCAAAGGAGGCTCTAGCCGCGGCCACCTTCGATGTGGTCGTGACCGACTACAACATGCCAGACGTAGACGGGATTGCGTTGCTCACTTTCGTCGCCGAGTTCTATCCGGCGACGCGTCGAATCCTGATCTCCGGGCGCCGGCCACCGACTTCTCCAGTGGTGGAGGCGTTTCTCGAAAAGCCGCTGGGCGCGGACGCTCTTCTGAAGGCCATCGCCGCGCTGCCACCGCGCGGCGTATAGGCCCTCGCTTCAGCTCACTTGGGCGCGGTGAACTCGCCGATCTCGACGGTGCCGATGGAGTCGTCGCCGTCGACGTGACCCGCCACCGAGTAGATGTAGCGCCCGAACATCGGCGTCTGGTGCACGTGGGCCCGACCTTGCGCGAGCTTCTGCGGAAGCACGGCAAAGGCTCCAAGCACGCCGTCCTCGCCGAGCGGCGCGACGTAGATGTTCTTCGTGTACGAGTGCCCGCCGGGAAGCCCACCCATCACGTAGACCTGGCGGCCGAAGAGCTCGGCCGACGTCACCGCGAGACCGCCCCTCGGCAACGAGCCGGCGGGCTCCCACTCGCCGAGCGAGCCGCCCTCGCCAAAGGCGGCGCGAATGACGTCGGTTCGGTTCGGAGGGTTGTCGACGGGGTCGCCGGTCATGCCGCCGAACAAGTAGACGTGACCGTTGCTCACGAACGTCATGTGGTGACTGCGAGCTTCCGCCAGCGGCGCTATGGCCTCAAAGGGACCGGGCGTTCCGTCTGCCGCGAGGCGTGAGCGGAGCACTTGGTTGACGCTCACGCCCTTCGCATTGCCGCGACCGCCGAAGACGAAGAGGTAGTCTCCCTGAACCACCGCCGTGTGGTGCATGAGCCCCTCGGGCATCTTCGGACCTTCTACAAAGTCGCCAAGGCTGCCGTCCGCCTTAAGCGTCCCGACCTCCGTTGTTGCGCCGATGGTCACGGAGGCTCCGACGGGCGTCGAACCTCCGAGCACGATGATCTTGTCCTTCGCGCGCACGGTCGTGTGCCCGGCTCGCTTCTTCAGCAACGTGCCGGCCGGCTGGAACGACGCGATGGAACCGTCGGCGTTGATCTTGGCTCGCTGAACGTCGCCGTAGATGCTGCGCCAGGAGAGCGTGCCGCCGATGACGTAAAGGTACGGCACGCCCGACACCTCGAAGACGTGCGTCGTGTGATGATCCCGCGCCGGTGCGATCTCCACCTTCGAAGGCGTGAGTGTCAGCGTCGTCTGGCACGTGCCGTCACGCTCCCGCGTGCCGTCGGGGCACGCCTCGCGAGCCGGCGCGGCAGCATCGAGACCTCCGTCGACGACGCTGGCCTGCGAAGGCTCGGTCGCAGCTGCGCTTGAGCACCCCATCGCGCCAGCGAAGAGGGGAAGGAAAACGGCGCCTAGGGCGAGCGAGCGAGGGGGCATGCGCGCGCGCAAGCAAGGGCCACGCCGTGCACGACAGGCTGCGAAATGTCGCGCACCGAGACCCGCCGTGCGCGGGCTAACGGCGCCGCTCTCATGGGAGCGAAGAACTTTTCGGGAAGCCGTGCGTAGGAACGACTCCGAGGCGTAGCCAAGGCGAAGGCCGCGGCCGTGTCGAAAAGCAATTCCGCCGGCGGCCACGCGCGCGAGGAGCGCCATGCGCGGCTGCCGCTGGCCCAACCAAGCTCGATGGAGGCCCGCATGCGCAGGCTCTGGCACTCGTTCGCTCTCTTTTCACTCGCGGCGACTCTCGGATGCTCACGCGCTGCGCCGCCGGCACCGCTCGCGGGAAACGCGGGACTCGAAGGGCGAGGCGCTGCCTCGGCCGAGCGGCCACCTCTGCCCGAAGTGGCCGTCGCGGCTGGCGATGGACTCACGGTGGATGCGCCGCGGAACCTCGGCGACCTGTCTCTCTACGTGCTCCGCTCCAAGAAGCAGACGGACCCGGGGCCCGTCGTCACCTTGGAAGACGCGCTCAAGAGCGGCGGCGCTGAAGTTCGTGAAGTGGCGAAGGAAGGAGTCGCGCTGGTGAATGACGGGCCTCAGCACGGCCCGCACCAAGGAAGGCGCCTCGCGCGCACCGCCGGAGGCGCCACCGTTGGCACGCTCGTCATCGAGAACAAGGGCGACACGGCCATCTTCGTCATGGCCGGCACCGTCGTGAAGGGCGGAAACCAGGACCGGCAAATCAGCCAGGACTTCGTCATTGAGCCCCGCGCGACCACGCCCGTCGACGCGTTCTGCGTCGAGGCCGGTCGCTGGCAGGGCACGCGCGACGGCCAGTCGACGGGGGGGAAGTTTGGAGCCACGCAAGTCGTCGCCACGTCGAAGGTTCGGGCGGCTGCACAATACAAGCAAAATCAGTCGGAGGTTTGGGAGAAGGTCGCCGAGGCCAACCTCGCCAACAAGAAGGGCGCCGCCACCGGGACCTTCATGGCCACGCTCGACGACAAGGACATCAGCCGACGGCGTGAGGAGCTCGCGGCGGAGATCGCCCGGCAGGTGAAGGGAGCAACCCCTGGCGAGGAGGTCGTCGGCCTCGCCTACGCCATCGACGGTCAGATCCGGGGCGCCCGCGCCTTCATGCACCACCGGCTCTTCGCCATGAACGAAAGCAAGCTCGCCCAGAGCATCGCCCTCGAGGCCATCACCGCGAAGGCCGAGCGCGAGCAACAGGGGCGCGCCATCAAAGGAGGTCCGCCACTGCCGGCGAGCGACGTCACCGGCTGGATGAAGGAAGTCGACGACGCGCCCGAGAGCGAGCGACGCGACACGGCGGCGTCAAACGTCAACGAATACAAAGCCAGCAGCCGCGCCTACGGCTCCAAGACCCGACTCAAGCCGAAAGCTGGCGCGCCCTCGCCGCCGGCGGCGCCGCTCAGCGTCGACTTCCTCGCGAAGTGACTCGCCGGTTCGGGCCCCGCTGCAACTCTTCGGAGCCGCACGAATCCATGTGTCTCCCACGGGAGAATCGAAGCTCGCAACCGCGTCTCCACGGCCTCGGCAAATGGCGCGGCGCGCCGGTCCACGCATGCTTCATGACAAGGAGCCTGTCTTGTCTGAAGGGATGTCTGAAGCGACGCGCCCGCTGCGCCTGACGTCGAGACTGAGCCGCGGTCTCGCTCGCATCGCGCGTCCGGGGAAGGTCGCGCTGCTGACGTGGCTGCTGTCGAGCCTCGCCTTCGGATGCGCGGGCGAGCCCGCGCAAAGTGGCACCTCGGCCTCGGCCATCGTCGGCGCGACCACCGCGAGCGACTATCCCGAAGCTGCGCTCATCGACATGCCCGGCTCGGCTTGCTCGGGCGCCGTCATCGCCCCCTACGTCGTGCTCACCGCGGGCCATTGCGTCGAGGGGCGCTCGAGCTGGACCGTCACCGCGCCCTACGCGAACGGGCAACGCGCCGAGGTCGCGAGCTTCGAGGTCTACGATTACAACGACCCCGGCGAGCAGGTGAACCCGAACCAACACGACATCGGCCTCTTGTATCTCGCGACGCCGATCCGCATGGCTCGTTACCCAAAGCTGAGCGCTGCGCCCATCGCCGAGGGAGCGGCGTTGGTGAACGTCGGCCGCATCGCCGACGGCCAGCTCTCGACGACCGATCTCTTCGTGGGTGCTCCCGTCGCCGCGCAAGACGGCGCGGCTACCGGGTTTCCCTTCGCCTACGCGACGGCGGAGCTCATCGAATCGGGCGACTCAGGCGGCCCCGTTTTGGTCGCCGGCTCCCAGGACCACGAGATCGCTGCCGTGAACTCCGGCGGCGGCGGAGGCTCGCAGATCTTGGCGCGCGTCGATCTGCTCCACGCGTGGATCGAAGAGCGCGTCGCGGCGCACGGCGGCCGGGCGACGACGCCCGCAGCAGCGGCCGCGGCGGCCCCCACAGCCGGCGCGCCACCGGCCTTCGACGCGGCGGCACCTTGTGCGGCGATGGAGCGCGAGCCGAATGACACGACGGCGTCGGCGTCGCCACTGGGCCAGTCCACCTGCGGGACGTTGACGGCAGGCGACGCCGACTGGCTCTCCTTCGCGCTCTCGAGCGGCAACATTCGCTACGCCGTGGAGCTCGCGGCGCAGGGTGACGCGGTCATGGTGATCTGGAAGCAGACACAAGACGGCGCGTGGCAACGGCTCGACCGCGATGGACGACGCGTCGAAAACGTCTCGAGCTATGGCGGGCGCTACCTCGTCGGCGTGTCGTCGCCGACAAGGCAAGCGCAGGCCTATCGCGTGGCGCTGAGCGGCACGCGCCTCTGAGGCCACCCGACGCCGCGCTAAGGGCGCAACGTTCCGACGGCCACACCGAGGCCCAAAGAGCCGGTGAACGAGACGCCGGCCATCCACTGCGCTTCGCGGGACGCGGCGGCGAAGAAGCCGACGCCGGGCTTCGAGCGAAAGAGGGCGTTCGGGTACAGGTTCGCGTGCACGAAGTAGTCGGACACGTCAGACACCTGGAGCGACGCCAAGAGCGAGTCGTTGCGATCGAGGAAGAGCGCGCCGCTGGGCCGCGACGCGATGACGTTCGCGAGCGACGTCGTATCCGAATTCTGAAGAGTGATGATCTTCACGCCTCCGGCCGCCGAGACGGAGAGGCCGCGGCCGACGCGAAGCGAGAGGCCACCGAGCGTCGAGAAGCCTACGTAGCTGAAGAGCTCGAGACGCGGCACGTAGGGGACGGGGAACTTCACGGCGTAGTAGTTGCCCACGTTGTGAAGCTCGCGGCGCGGCGCCGCGAGGGCCGGCTGCAAGGACCAGTCGCGCACGCGAAGGCGAGTCGAGAAGAACTCGGCGACGGGATCGACGCTGAAGAGCAAGATGCCGGCGAGGTCGAAGATGTAGAGGTCCGCGAGGGCGTCCGTGTTGGGGCCGACGAAGTTCTTGTTCTCGAGCGCCTCGTTGACGGTTGCCGCTCCGTAGAGCGTGAGCGCCGAGAAGAGCGCCGGCACGGGGACACCTTGCCCGCGAAACCACTCCCACAGAGCACGGTAGGTCACGCCGCCGCCGATGACGTGCAGGCCGTAGTTCGGGGCCCATCGCGCCGACTCCGTGGTGAAGCTGAGGGGGAAGAGCTCTTGGACGATGAAGCGCTCGGTGCCGCGTGCCTCGATGGTATGGAGCGGGTCGGCCAAGCTCCGACCCACGTTGTCGAGGTTCGGGCCGTATCGCTGGTCGAAAGGATCGCGGGTCTTGGGCCTAAGCTGCAGGACGTCGAAGCCGCGGTTCAAAAAGACGCTCGCGGGCCCGAAGAGCGCCTCCGAACCGTAGTCGCGACCTTGGTAGAAGTAGCGTCGATAGGGCGGCTCGTCGGGCTCACTCCGCGCTTCGGACGCGCACGCGAGGAGAGCCAGAGCGCACGCCGAGCCAAGGACGGTACGCCTCATGGACGTCGCCATGGTAACGCGGCGACGCCTCGGGCGTGTCTCCGAGTGGCGACGCGTGTCTCTGAAATGTGGCGCATTTTGGCGGTGAAATGCCGTTGCTCGCGGAGGCCTCAATGCTACCGCCCCTCTGTCGGGAGGAACGCGATGCAACGCAGACGATGGACCCACACAACGGCGACCGGTGCCGCGGCCTTCGTCGCGACCATGGCGGCGTGCGGTCAAGGGCAGCGCGACGCATTGAAGGCGTCCGATCGACACGTCGACGTCGCCGACGAAGCTGGTGCGGCGGTCATCTCGGGAGGTCCCAACGACGATCGCTTGTGCCCCAACGCCCCGACGACCATCGCGGGCATCGTCAAAGATCCGAGGGGCATGACGCCGCTCTACAACGTCCTCGTCTACGTTCCGACGGAGGCCGTCGAGCCGATGCCGCCGCCGGGACCGTCGTGCCTTCAGTGCGGCACGCCCGTCTCAGGAAAGCCCGCCGTCAAGGCGCTCACCAACACGGCCGGAGAGTTTCGCCTCATCAACGCTCCCGCCGGCAAGGACATCCCACTCGTGATTCAGGTGGGCAAGTGGCGAAGGCAAACGGTCGTCAAGAACGTCAAGCCCTGCCAGGAGAACTTCGTCGGCGACTTCGAAGAGACCCGCCTGCCAAAGAAGCAGAGCGAGGGCGACATGCCCCAGATCGCGCTCTCCACCGGCGGCTTCGATCCGCTCGAGTGCCTGCTTCGGAAGATCGGCATCGACGACTCGGAGTTCACGAGCAACCTCGGCAACGGCCGCGTGCACGTCTTTCAGGGCGCCTTTGGCTCGCAAGCCAAAGACGCGGCCCCCGACGCGCGCTCCCTGTGGAGCCACGAGCCGACGCTCGCGAAATACGACATGGTGATGTTGGGCTGCGAAGGCGACGTGCCCTACGCCGACTCCGGCGACGGAGCCGGCGCGCCGTCGGCGAAGCTCCTCTACAACTACGCCAACGCCGGCGGCCGCATCTTCGCGACGCACTACCACTACTATTGGTTCGAGTTCGGGCCCACGGGCCCGCTCGGGAGCTTCCGCGACGTGGCGACCTGGACTCCGTCCACGGCGACGACAGGCGTCGGCGGCATCTACAACGTCGACATGTCGTTCCCCAAGGGCAAGGCCTTCGCCGAATGGCTGAAGGGCGTCGGCGCGAGCCCCATCGCCGGAGTCATCGGGTTGCAAGACGTGCGCGAGGACATCGGCGCGGTGAACGCGGCGCAGGGAACGCAGCGCTGGATCTACCAAGGCAACTCGACCAAATACCTCTCGTTCAACACGCCCATCGACAAGCCCGCCGACGAGCAGTGCGGGCGCGCCGTCTTGAGCGACGTTCACGTCTCGAGCGGCGACGAAACGGGCACGACGTTCCCGAACGGCTGCAAGTCGACGGTCCTCTCCGCGCAGGAACAAGCGCTCGAGTTTCTGCTCTTCGATCTGTCGGCGTGTGTGCAAGACGACAAGAAGCCGCCGGAAGTGCCTCGGTAGCGGCGACCGCCACCGGGCCGCAGGGTCCGGCGCGCGTCGTTCCTTAAGGGAGCGGCGCGATTGCCGTACCGATCGGTTGTGGGGGCGAGGCCATTGAACGCGGCAACAGCGCAGGCGACCGGCGGCCCGCGGCTCGCCATCGACGAGCTGGCTCGGCTCCACATCTTGAGGCGCGTGGCCATCGAGTCGGTCTGGGGCCTCCTCGAGCACTGCCCGGTGCGAACGCTCGCCATCGGCGAGCTGCTCATCGAGGCGGGGCAGTCGAACCAGACCCTGTACCTGGTGCTCGCGGGACGCCTCAGCGTTCACCTGACAGCGTCGGGCACCGACGCCATCGCCTTCGTGGACGCGGGCCAGTCGGTGGGCGAGCTCAGCGTCATCGATGACAACCCTGGCTCCGCGTGGGTCGTCGCCGCCGAACCGGCGCGTCTGCTCTGCGTCGACGAGGACACGTTCTGGCTCCTCGTCCGCGCGTCGCATGAGTTCGCCGCCAACATGCTCGTGTCCTTGGCGGCGCGCTTGCGGTCCAGCAACCGAACCATCGTCGACAGCGCCCAGCAGCGCGCCAAGTTCGAACGCGACGCGCTCGTCGATGGCCTAACCGGCGTCTACAACCGTCGATGGCTAACGGATCGCTTGCCCCGCCTCGTGGGCCGCGCGCGACGCGGCGGCGAGCCCCTCTCCGCGATGGTCCTCGACGTCGATCACTTCAAGCGCTTCAACGACACCTTCGGCCACGCCGCCGGCGATCGCGTGCTCACCAAGGTGACCCAGACTCTCGCCCTCGCCGTCCGGCCGACCGATCTCGTGGCGCGGTACGGCGGCGAAGAGTTCGTGGTGCTCCTGCCCGGCACGAACGTCGAGGGGGCGCTCGTCGCGGCCGAGCGCGTTCGCATGGCGCTCGCCGATAGGCCCGTGGAGATCGCCGACGGACGGCACCTGCCGCCAGTGACGGTCTCCGTCGGTGTCGCCGAGCTCTCCGGCGACGAAGACGGCTCCGCGCTCTTGGCGCGTGCCGACGCGGCGCTCTACGAGGCGAAGGGCGCCGGGCGCAACCGCGTCGAGGCGGCGCGCTTCGTTCCGCCAACGCGCTAACGCCTGGGTTCGGCGGTCACAATACCTCGATGATCTTGGTGCCGGTGAGGCTGCGAAACTTCTGCTTGCCAACAGAGCCGGCGAAGGTCGGATCCGTGGGCGGCACAGCGAGGCGTACGAAGGTGACCTCGACCTGTGACTTGTCGATGGTGGCGAGCGCATACCCGTACGCGTCGCTCGCGGCGAACCGCAGGTGAGGGTTCGTCCCCTTGAGCGCCGCGTCGGCGCCGGCAGCCCAAGCTTCGGCGACGGGCCGGAGCGTCGAGCCCGGTGGCACCGTCTTGTCGACGAGCGTCTTTAGGGAAGCGGAAGAAATGCCCGCCGTCACGAACTCGATGCCGCAGGACTTTGACGATGGGTTGTCGAAGTCGACGCGCAGCTCCGAGGCGAAGAAGGCATGGATGTCGCCGGTCAATACGAGCAAGTTCTTGGTGGTGAGTTGCGAGAGGATCTCCGCGCGCTCGCTGCGAAAACCGTCCCATTGATCGGTGTTCACGTAGACCGTGTACGTGAACGCGGGCGGCATGCCCGGCAGCTGGGAGAGCGTCAGCGCCATCTGCCACATTTGGACTTCGTTGGCCCAGACCTGCCACGTGGTGGTGGACTTCTTGATCGCGTCGGTCAACCACGCCTTCTGCGTGGTGCCGAGGAGCGTCGGCTTGGCCGACGACTCACGAGGATCAAAGGCCGACTTCCGAACGAAGTAGCGCGAGCCGATGGAGCTGTTGGCGGTGAGCTTTCCGATGGCAGCGTCAGCGGGGCCTTCGGGGATCAGGTGATCGTCGCGGTAGAGCCTTTGATCGGTGAGGAAGAGATCGACGTGCGCCCCGAAGCGGAGCTGCCGGTAGATCTTGATGTCGTCGGGGAAGGGCGCCCCCCGCGTGTAGACAATCTCAACGGGCTGGTACTCGGAGAAGGCGCGGTTGGCGGCCTGCCTCCGCGCCGTGTTCTGCTCCGACGTGAAGGCTTTGGTGACCGGGTCGAGCTCGTTGTAGCTCGTGGAGTGATCCTGCCAGCAGTCGTCGGCAAACTCGTGATCGTCCCAGATGACGACGAAGGGAAAGCGCCGGTGCACTTCCTTGAGCAGCGGATCGGCGCGGTACGCCTTGTAGAGCGCACGGTAGTCGGCGAGCGTGCCGGCGGCGAGCCGCGAGCCGTCTTGCGCCTCCGACGTGTCGAGACCGTCGGGGAGCGTGATGTCGCGCCCCGGCACCGACGACTGAAAGCGCGCGTCGTTCACGCTCTCGTAGATGTAGTCGCCGAGGAAGAGGATGAAGTCGAGCTCTCCAGCTTGATCGAGGAGCGATTGCCACGAGTGCCAATAGCGCCCGATGCGATCTTGGCAGGCGCAAAACGCGAGGTTGATAGCGACGTCGGCGGTCTCCGGCGGCGCTGTCTTGGTTCGCGCGACGCGCGTCGTCTTCTGCTGCACCTCGAAGCGGTAGTAGTAAAAGCGCCCCGGTTCGAGCCCCGTGGGCGAGACGCGAACGGTGTGGTCGGCGTCGGCCTGGGCCACCACGCTGCCGTGGGCGACGACGTCCAAGAGCGCTTCGTCCTTCGCCACGACGAAGTCGACGGTGACGTCGTCGGTGGCCGCCTTGCCCACCTCGCCCGGCTCGACGCGACACCAGAGGATCACGCGATCGGGACGCGGATCGCCGGACGCGAGCCCCTGCGGGAAGACGCGATCGCTGTCTTCCGGTGACGAGGTTGGAGAAGCGCGAAAGGCCGCTTCGCCGGGCGCGTCGGACGGCGCATCGGCGCCCGCATCGGCCCGCGCCTTGGGGGCCTCGGAGGTGGTGCCGCGAGCGCCTTCGCCGCAAGCGACGTACACGACGCTCGCCACCGCTCCGACCACGAACTCGCGCCGCGCAATGCGCTTTTCCACGCCCCGAGGCTGACACGAATCGGCCAGCGCCGCGAGGCGAAGGAGCGGGAATTGACGGGACCTGCGTCTCTACGCCGCGCGTCAGGGTCGATAGATCGCCACCGTGTTGGTGGGGCCGTTGACGCCGCCCATGACGACCAACTCGGAGCCGGTCCAGATGCCGAGCGGACGGTAGTGGCGCCCCGGAAGCGCGCCCTCGCTAGGCATGCAATGCCATGTGTCTGTGGCCGGATCGTACGAAGCCCCCGAAGCGCCGGTGCCCCAGACGATCACGCGATGGCCCGTCCATACGGTGAGGGGAAGCGTGCGCGCCGACGGTGCGCCCAAGGACGCTACTGGGCGCCACGTATCCGTCGCTGGGTTGTAGAGCGCACCGTCGCCGCGGTACTCCCCGTCGGCGCCGTGGCCACCCCATACGAACAGTTCGCTGCCGGTCCAGGCCATCCCGTGGCCCACGCGCGCGTCGGGCGCGCCCACACCGCTCATCTTGGACCAGCTGTTCGACGTGGTGTCGAAGATGAAGCCGTCGTTGACGTAGCCGCCAAGCGTGCCCGGCTTGGCGTCTCGGTTGCCGCCCCATACGGCGAGTCGCGAGCCGCCGATGGGCACGAGCGACGTCGAGGAGGCCTCCACGGCACCGGGCCCTGCCAGCGGTGAGACGGGCACGGACCTCAAGGCTGCATCCACGATCGTCCCCGTGGCCGCGGGTGAGAGCCAGAACCCGGAGCCCGACCATGTGACGGCCTTGGTGCCGACCGCGGCGAAGAGCGGCGCCACCGTCGCCGTGACGGAAGGCCCCTTCCACCAGGGCGTCCAGACATCGGTCACCGGATCGTAGGCGGCGCCCATGAGCGGTCCGCCCTTGGCGCCGTCGTAGGCGTGCACGAGCATCTTCGAGCCAGTCCACACCGACACCGGGTACCAGCCTCCTGTGGGCGCGTTCACCATCGAGATCTTTGTCCACGTCTTGGTGACCGGGTCGAATTGACCGCCCGAGAACGAGCCCGTCCCGCCGCCCCACGCAATGACGCGCTTGTTCCGCTCGGACCAGACGGCGGTCGTAGGGCCACCCGTCGTGCTGGCGCTCGAGCTGAAGACGGGCCCCTCTCCTTCCCCATGACGCCAGGTGCCCGCGGCGAGCGAATACGCGAAGTGGTAGCCGTCGTCGAACATCGACCGGCTCGGCGTGCCGTATTGAACACCACCGTGCACGACGACCTCGTCGCCCACCAACGCGGCGGCGTGCCAGCGGCGATCGCGGGGCGCGTCGGCCGTTGTCGCCGCCGACCACGTGTTCGCTTGGGCGTCGTAGATGGAGAGCTTCATTGCGCCAGAAGTGCCGTTGGGAACGACGACGAGCGTCGACCCCGCCACAAGGACCTTTTGGTCGGAGGTGGCGGTCGGGAGCCCCGAAGGGGGCGCTGCGCTCCAAGCGCCCGCCGTTGGGTCGAACGCGGCCTCGTTGCCTCCGAGCACCATGAGCCGGCCAGCGACGAAGCCGAGCGAAGCGAGTCGCCGCGGTGCCGGCGCGTTGACCGTCGGTAGGGGCGACCAAGTCATCGTCGCGAGATCGAGCCGCGCACCTTCCGAGTGAGCCGCTGCACCCCAGCCGCCGTGACCACCCCAGAGGTAGACGCTCCCGTCGCCGAACGCGCCGGCGCCGCAGCAACTCGCGGGCGGGGCGCCGAGCGAAGGCGTGGCCGTGAAGACGTCGGTGCGCGCGTCGTAGTCGGCACCGGTCCGGGTCGACGGGTTCCAAAGAAAGACGCCGTGCGCCGTGGGTACGTAGACGACGTAGGGATCGCCGCTGAGGGCGCGCTCGTGAACCCTCGTCTTGGCCGACGCGCGCCACTGGTTGGCCGTGAGATCGAACCGGTACGCTGCCCCGCCGCACATGATCAAAACGAGGGCTTCGGCTTCCAGGTAGCTCGCACTCTCGCAGTACGACACGTCGGGCCCGCCCTTTGGCAGCGGCGTTTCGACGCCGGACTTCGGATCGTAGAGCGACGCCCGCAGCACCGACGCGCTGTCGCCGTCATAGCCGCCGAAGAGAAACACGTTGGAGCCAACGGCGAGGGCCGTGTGATTGCTCCGAAGCTTCGATGGGAGCCGCTCCCAGGAGCCGTTGGCACACGACGGCGCCGTGACCGGCGGAAGGGCGGCGTCGACGGTCGGCACAGCCGCGTCGATGTAGCCGGGCGTCGCTGCGTCGACGATGCTGAGCGGCGCCGCGTCAACGGGCATGGCGCCGGCGTCGCGCTCCCAGGCCACGTCGGCGCGAATCGGCGGAGATGGTTCGGGGGTCACAGGCGTGATGACTTCGTCGGCGGCCACCGGCGCGAACGCGACGCAGCGGCCGCGGTAGAATTCGCCCTCGCGCGTGAGCTCGCACCGCGCTCCATGAGCGCAATCGGTGTCGCTCCGGCAACCGCGATCGCAGGACCCCGAAAGGACGCCGTCGCAACCCCGCTCGAAGGTGGCCGCCCCGTGAACCTCATCGACGCGCGCCGTCGCGCTTCCATCCGCGCTTTCGCAACCGAGATGAAGCGTCGCCGCGACGGCGAGGGTGAACGTGGATAGGAACGACTTGGTCATGGGACACAAGACGCGGGTGGCTCGGGCGCGATTCAGGGCCCGAGGCAGATGACTCGCACATGATCGGCGGGAGCATCCCTCGCAAGCGTTCGAGCTCGCTCACGAAGGAAGGGTGATCGGTGAGAGCATCGCGGCGAAGCGTCGCCAATCCGTGCAAAGCACAGGCAAAAGCCGGTACGTCGTCACCTATGCGCGCGCCGATCACTCCCTGTTCGCGAGGGCTTTTAGGCACGTAGCGGCGCGGCCCGCGGAGTGCAGTGACGTGGGTCATGGCCCAGCCCGCCGCGCTCTTCGACCTCGAGTCGTTTCTCGCTTCACTCCCGGACCTCCTCCCCCTTGGTCCTGACGACGAAGAAGAGGAGAGCGCGGCGGGCGGGCCATCTCTACCGGCGGCGGCGCGCATCGGCGATCCCGTCGGCCACGCCGGCGGTCGCGCCGGGGCCCACGGAGGCATCGTCGGCATCATCGCCGCCGTCGGCCGCAGCGCGCTGCCGGTCGTCGGAGCGCTCGTTGGATCTGCGCTGGGACACGGCAACGCGGGAGGCGGCGGACCTTCGAAGCACGGGCACGTTGGTGGCGGAGCGCGCGGCGCTGGCGGTGGCGGAGCGAGCGGTGGCGCTTCGAGCGGTTGCAGCACGATCGTGGCGGGCTCACCCAACGTCTTCATCGAAGGGAAGGCCGCCGCGCGCGCCAACGTCGACCCGAACGTTCACAAGCAGCCTCACGTGCTCATGGAGGGCAGCGCGACCGTGTACGTCAACGGTCAGCCGCTCTCGCGCGTCGGCGACGCGTCGCGCTGCAAGGGCGTCGTGGTGGCCGGCGCCGCCCGCACCTTCGTTGGGTCGTTGGGCGGCGGGGCAGCCGGCGCGCGAGAGACGATTCCGCCGCCGAGCGGGAGTCGTCCCGTCGCGCCGAAAGGAGGGCCCAGCGTCGAAGCTTTGATGCGAGGTGTCTCGGCGGCGCTCGACGTCGGCCGCGGCGCGATGCCCGCGGAGGTGGCTCGCGCCGTCGGCATGAGCGGTGCGTCGTGAGCGGCGACGCGGGAACGACAAACGCGGGGGAGCCAGGCATCGGCCACAACGGCGGACCTCGCATCGAGGAGCCGCTGGGTTGCACGACGTGCTCGGCCTCGAAACTTGATCCCGAGCTGAAGAAAGCCATTGACCGCTTGCAGGCCGGGGACGCCATTCGCCTGCCGCCAGGAGGCAAGAGCGGCCTGCTCGACTACCTGAGCCGCATGGGCGTCGAATACGGCATCTTCCGCGACGCGAAGGGACTCTACGTGACGACGCAACTGGACCGGGGCGGCGTGGATCCGCTCCGTCCCGGCGACAAGTTGCGGTTCCACAACCATCCGAGTGGCAACCCGGGCTCTACATATCACCCGGGAACGGAGACGATTCCGCCACGTTCAGACGCACGGGCGACGTACGCCTTTCCTGGGCACGCCTGACGACGGCGTCATGCGCAAGGCGATCCCGAGGGCCGAGGACTTCGCCAAGCTGGATCGATTCCTCGACGGGCTCGGCCCGAAGGACGCCGGTCCGTTGCCGCCACGCGAGCCAAGAGGGCGTCCGAGACGTGCACCACCGACATGCCCGGTTCCGAAGTGCGCGACGGCAGAGGTTGGCTCGTCTCCTGGGCCGGGGCCGAAGCGGCAGGCGCTGCACCGCTGCAAGGGCCGCCCAGCGAAGACATCGTGAAGCGCCGCGCCGCCCACAGCCGACGCCGTCGCTTCGCGCGGAACGACGGGCACTACTACGACGTACCGAGCTGGGCCGTCGACGCGGTGAAGCGTGCCTTCGCCAGCGAAGCGCGGAGCGCGTGGGAACGAAACGCCCAAGACGCGCGCGATTTTGCCGCCTACATCGCAGCCGAAAAGGCGGCGGGCCGGCCTGGCTCGATCCTCGAGTGGACCTACGCGTGGGAGCAGGCGCGCGAAGCGGATCGTCGACGTCGCGTCGCCGAGGTCGTCGAGCGCGAGCGCATCGCAAGGGGCCGATAGGCGCCGGCTGGCGACTCCACCGCGCCGTGGAGCACGACGCCGTCGTCACCGACGATCCACACGTCGGAGAAGTTGGTCCCCGAGATGCTCCAGAGGTCGCGGGCGCCGGCGGCCGTCTTCAAGATCGACACCCCGTCGCTGTCGGGTTTCTCGCGAAAGACGATGAGTCGGCCGCCGGTGCCCACGGCGAGAAAGTCGCGCTGGCTCGCGCCCCAAATGCCGTTGATGAATTGGTTGGCGCGAAGCGGATCGCTCCGTTCTTCGTGGAGGATCGACGTGGGGATCGGCTTACCGTTCGCGTCCTTCGCGCCTTTGAACCGCCAGAGGCCGTAGTAATTGGCGCCGATGATGACGTCGAGGGCGTCGCCCGGCGGTCCCCACACGGACCGAAACGAGCGCGTCTTGTCGACGTTCTCGGCGAAGGCCTTCCAGTTTTTGCCGTCGTAGCCGAACCAGCCGCCAGGCCCCGCCGCGGCGATGACGTGGCTTCGCGAGTTGCCGCCCACGGACGACATGATCGGCGCAAAGAGCGTGTTCGGCGCTCCCGCGATGGGATCGTTCTGCACGCCCTCCTTGAAGGGCGACCTCTCGTAACCGAAGTAGGCGACGCCGTCGTGGCCCGAGGCCATGCGAAACGTGCCCTCACCCCAGACGCTTCGAAGGCCGTGGGGAACCGTTGCAAGCTGCACCCATGTGCGATCCTTGCGCGTCTTGAGCATGATGACGCCGGTGTTCGTTTGCTTGAAGGTCCCGACAGCGTACATGTATTCGCCGTCGCCCCAGACGCCGTGGAGCTCTGAGCCGCCGACGACCGTCACGTTCCAGGAACCGTCGACGTAGTCGAGGATGGTCTCGTCGCCGACGATGGCCACGCGGTTCGGGCTGACAGCCCAAACGCCGCGATAGTTGACCATGGGCAGATCCGGCACCTGAAGGAGCCCCTTGGCGCGCTCGTCGGGCACGATCACATCGGGCGCGCCGGCGTCGACGAGCGCAGCGGCGTCGGTCTCCTCGGTGGCGCCGGCACGGAAGTCCGGACAGCCGGCGAGGGCGAGCACCGAGAGCGCGAGCAAGGCCGAAGAGCAGCGCGAAAGCATCGAAGGCCACCGATTGTAGGCGAACTCGAGGCGGAACGCGCAGGCGCGAGTCGGTCCGCCCAGGCGGGGCGCGTGGGGTCAAGGCTCGCCCCGTGGATCGCTGGCGATCGGTTTTGCGTGGTCCATCGCGGCTCAGCGGCCATAGGCGACATCGGCCCCGAACGGGGCGAACCGGGCCCGCTCGAACGCAGCCCCAAGACATTCCATCCGCGCGGCTCTCTTGACTGGAAAAAATCCGACGCAGGAGGAACACCGCGGGCGGCCCGGCCCTTGCCCCGTGAAGCCCATGCCGTCCACGGAAACGCCTACCCGCGAAGCGTACAACTCAGGCCTCATCGATCTGATCGCCATCGATCGAGACGCTCGGGCCTCCCAGAAGAAGGCCGAGGAAGCCGCCGCCGCGGAGCGTTTCAAGTCGTCCACACCGCCGCCGGTCGTGCTCGCGCCGTACGGCGGCGCCAAGGCGAGCGAGGACGTCGACGACTTCGCGCTCGCGATGCAGAGCCCTTGGCAGAAGATGTCGCGCGCGAAGAAAGCGCTCGCGGTGGCCGGTGCGTTGGGTCTCGCCCTTGGGATGCTGGCCCTCGCGACGAGTGGTGGTGACAGCACGGCGAAGACGACGGCGGCCAAGAGCGAGCCGATGGCGACGGCCGTCGCGGCGCCGCCGCCACCACCACCGCCGCCCGCGCCGGCCCCCACGACGGAGGCGAGCGTCGCGAAGGTGGCTCCCGCGCCGATGGCGGCGCCGCCGCCGGTGAAGAGCGGAGCGAAAGCCGGACCGAAAAAGGCGCGAGGCGGCGGACCGAAGCTCGTCAAGGTCCAGAGCGGCGGCGTGAGTTAGACGTCACTCGGTGGGCGCGTGCCGACGCCCTACGGACTCACGAAGTGCATGCTGCTCAGTTCGTAGCGCTTCCGGTCGGCGCAGAAGCGCTTCACGTCGGCGACGGTCTTGGCCGTGTCCTCGGCCGGGTATTGCTTTGCCTTCGGATCGCCGCTCGTGTCGTAGAACCACTCGACGACCAGCGAGCCGTCTTCGTTGGTGGCGTCTTGGGCGCAGCCGCCGAGCGCCTTCTCGCGGGGGCACGTCCCGTCGACGTATTTTCCCGCGAGACGGTTCTGGCAGTCTTCACGAAACTCGCGCAGCGCCACCGTCTCGATGATCTCCTGGCAGAAGGGCTTGGGCTTCTGCACGACGGCGCGCCGATCGCAGCTTCCGATCTCGCCGGCGCCGACGACGCCGCACGCCGATGCGCTCGCCCCGAAGAGCGCCAGCGCAGCCGTGAGTACGACGTTGCGAAAGGGGGGGAGCGTCATCGCGGCGGAGCAAGCACGGCGTGTGCCGTCACTATTCTGTCACACGGCGCGCACGATTCAGGCATCGGGTCGACAAAACGCAGGCACGGCGACGCGCCGGCGATCATGCCCGCGGCACGGGTTGGCACGAGGGAAAGCGCGCGGACCCCATGAAGGAGGATAGGATGTCGCTCCCGCTATGGAACCGACGACACCGGTCCCCCTTCCCGTCACCACCAGCGCGGAGCGTCCCTCTCCTTCCGTTCCGCCAGCGCCCATTTCCTCGGGGTCAGCGATTCCCGGCGGTTCGATGGCGCCTCAGCCGTCGAGCCTAGGACCGCTCAACCCCGAGGACCTGCACTCGCCGGCGCTCTACCTGAACCGCGAGCTGTCGTGGATCGAGTTCAACGCCCGCGTCTTGGCGGAGGCCGACAACGAGAGCGTTCCCCTCCTCGAGCGCCTCAAGTTCCACGCCATCGCGGCGTCGAACCTCGACGAGTTCTTCATGGTGCGCGTGGCCGGGCTCAAGCAGCAGCTCTCCGGCGAGGTCGGAGACATCCCGCCAGACGGCATGACCCCCGCCGAGCAGCTCGCGGCGATCTCGCAGCGCGTGCACGAGCTCGTGGCGCATCAGACAGCTTCTCTCCAGGTGAACCTGCTGCCAAAGCTCGCGGAGCAAGGGATCCTGCTCGCGAAGCCTGAAGAGCTGATGCCGGAGCAACGCGCGCAGCTCGACGCGTACTTCCAGAACGACGTCTTTCCTATCTTGACGCCCATCGCCATCGACCCGGGGCACCCGTTCCCGCACCTCCGCAACAAGAGCCTCAACCTCGGCGTCATGCTGCAGCGCGACGGAGACCGCGAGGCCGGCTTCGGCGTCGTGCAGGTCCCGATGATGTTGCCGCGCTTGCTCGAGGTGTCGGGCGCGCGCATGCCCGACGGCTCGGCGGCCCGGCGTTGCTTCGTGCTGCTCGACGACCTCGTCGCGCGGCACGTCGGTGCCATTTTTCCGGGCGTGCGCTTGCAAGGCGTCTACGCGTTTCGCGTCATGCGCAACTTCGACCTCGAGATCGACGAGGAAGAAGCCGAGGACCTCTTGCAGACCATCCAGCAGGAGCTCCGAAGGCGCGAGCGCGGCGGTGCCGTTCGCCTCGAGGTCGCCGGCGAGCCGACACCGCAGTCGCTCTCGAAGCTCGTCAAGGCGCTGAAGCTTGATCCCGAGCGAGACGTCTACCGCACCAAGGGCATGCTCAACGTCGCCGACCTCATGCAGATGGTCGGCCACGAGGATCGGCGCGAGCTGCGCGACGAGCCCTTCGTCCCACAGGCGATCCCTGCCTTTCGCGACGCGGATGATCCCTTCACGGTGATCCGTGAAGGCGACGTGCTCCTCAATCATCCCTACGAGTCGTTCGACGTCGTCGTCGACTTCATCGCCCGCGCCGCCGACGACCCCGACGTGCTGGCCATCAAGCAGACGCTGTACCGGGCCGGCGGCGATTCGCCCATCGTGAAGGCGCTGGCGCGCGCCGCCGAAGCCGGCAAACAGGTGACGGCCATCGTGGAGCTCAAAGCGCGCTTCGACGAAGAGTCGAACATCGTTTGGGCGCGAACCCTCGAGCAGTCGGGCGTGCACGTGGTCTACGGCTTGATGGGCCTCAAGACCCACGCGAAGTGTTTGCTCGTCGTGCGGCGCGAGAAGGGAAAGCTGAGGCGCTACGTGCACCTCTCGACGGGCAACTACAACCCGTCGACGGCCCGTCTCTACACCGACATCTCGCTCTTCTCGGCCAAGCCCCAGCTCTGCGAGGACGCGTCTTCGCTCTTCAACCTGCTCACGGGTTACAGCGCGCCGCCGCGATGGAACACGCTCATCGTGGCGCCGCTTGGCCTCCACGAAGCGATCTTGGGCCTCATCCAGCGAGAAACGGACCACGCACGCGCGGGAAGACCGGCGCGCATCGTGGCCAAGATGAACGCGCTCGTCGACGCCGACGTCATCGAGGCGCTCTATCGAGCGTCGCAGGCGGGCGTGAAGATCACGCTCTTGGTCCGAGGCATCTGCTGCCTAAGGCCCGGCGTTCGCGGCGTGAGCGACACCATCGAAGTGCGCGCCCTGGTTGACCGCTTTCTTGAGCACGCACGGGTCTTCCACTTTCAGAATGGGGGCCGCGACGAGGTCTACATCGGCAGCGCCGACTGGATGCCGCGAAACTTCCATCGCCGCGTCGAGATCGTGCTTCCCGTGGAGGAAGAGAAGCAGCGCTCTCGACTCATCGAGATGCTGCAGCTCCAGTGCACCGACAACGTGAAAGCCTGGGCGCTGACGACCGAGGGCACCTACGTGCGCGTGCCGGCAGGTCCGGCGCCGCCGGTGCGCAGCCAAGCGCGCTTCATGGAGCTCGCGCGTGACAAGGTGAAGGCGGCCGACAGCTTGCCGCGCAATTCGAACCGCTTCCAACTCGTCCCGATGCGCCCGCCCCCGGCGCCGCTCGACGACACCAGACCGACGCGGCGGCGCCGCGAGCCTCCGAAGAAGGCGTGACGCGACGGATTTACGGCGCGACCTTCGGTTAGGCACGGGCGTTGCTGGTGGGGAGGCGTGCGCGAACGTCGCCTCGCTCTTCACTTCGTTTGCCTCACGCTAACCGCCTGCGGTGCGGCGCGTGACGCGGAGACCTCGGCGGCAGAAGACGCCATCGTCGGCGACGCTCGCGCCGACCACGAGCGCCCTGAGGTCGTGAACCTCGACGTGGAGAAGGACGGGGCGTTGTTCACGTGCACCGGCACCCTCGTGGGACGGCGCACGGTCCTCACAGCGCGCCACTGCATCCTCGGGCGCGTCGACGCCGCGGGAGCGTGCCCCGTCACGGCCCTCGTGGATCGCTTGGGGCGGGGAACGCTTGACCCATCGGTCGAGCGTTACGCAGCCATCCGCTGCGACGTCCGCGACACCGGCGCGCTGCTGGAGTCGCGCGAGGACTTGGCGACGCTGAGGCTCGACCGTGCCGTCGTTGGGGCAAGCCCCGTCTCGTTGGCGAAGAACGACGCGCCGAGTGGCCGCTACACGGTCTACGGATACGGCTCCTTCGGCCGCGGCCCATCCATCGGAACGAGCTGCGAGCACCGCGGCGACGGGCACAAGCGATCGGCCCACTACGTCGGGTCGCTGTTCTTCCGCTTCGGTCAGGCGACCTGTCCTGGCGATTCCGGCGGGCCGCATTTCGTCGAAGGGACGTCGGTGCTCGCCGGGGTGACGAGCGCCGGCGGCTCGCTCTTGGCGGCCTACGAAGTGAACACAGAGGTGGCGCCGCACCGCGCGTGGATCTTGGAGCGTATCGCCGCGTACGGCGACGCGCCCGCTCCGTAGCCCCCTAACCCGGCGCGACGAGGCTGCGGGAGAGGTCAGCGCGGCGGCGGATGCAGGATACGGAGCTCCATTTCGGCCCTGTCAGCCTCCGTGTCCCGTCCGAGCGTCCGCAGGGCGCGCACCTCGAGCGTGAGCGCTTCGCGCTCGAGCTGACCGTGAAGCTCCCGCGCCTTCCGCGCCCGCGCTAGCCCCCGCTCGCCGTCGCCACTGAGCAGCGCTTGCCGCGCATCCACCACCAAGGCCACCTCGCGACTCAGCACGTCCACGACGGTCGCCTTCGGCGTCGGTGGAAGGAGACGCGCGCGCTCGCCTTCGGCGACGGCAGTTGTGAGCGGCGCCAGCACCGACGGCGAACGCTCGCCACTCTGCGTTTCATGCGAAAGCGCCACGGGAACCGTTTCTTCGAGCGTCGGCGCGGGACGAAGGGCCACGAGGACCAAGACCGCCGTGAGGACGCTGCCCAGTCCACCGCCCAAGAGGCCAGCCTTGAGCACCGCCGAGGAGGCGACCTTCGCGGCCCCGGTCCCCGCGAGAGTGGGCCCGCCGAGACTCGCGGCCGCAGACGCTCCGGCCGACTGTGTCGGGCTAGCGGCCTCTACGAGCCGCGTGCCGGAGAGAGCAGCGACCGGCAGCGCGAGCCCGAGCTGCGATTCGAGGTTGCCCCACATCGCGTCACGCTTCGGCTTGGACGGTGCGTCGCCGCGAGCGGCGGCGAGTAGCGCGCGCGTTTCGTTCGACGTCATCGTGCCACCGCCTTTTGCCTAGCCGCCTGGCTCACGGCGTCGCCGCGGAGTGCCAGCTCGAGCTCGGCTCGTCCAACGCGGAGGCGCGAATAGACGGTGTTGACCGGCAACTCGAGGATCGCCGCAATCTCGGGGGCGCTCATCTCCTCAATCTCGTGCAGGACCAAGACGGCGCGACGGCCCACGTCGATGGTCGAAAGCGCGCGGTCGAGTTTCTCGAGGGCCTGGCGCCGCTGCGCCACGTCGCAAGGGTCTTCCGCGCGCGAGGCCAACTCCGTGCCCGGGTCCGTGCCGACCTCTGCCGCCGCGTCTTCGGGGTGGCGACGCCGATGCCGTCGCGCCTCCGAGGCAACGCGGAGCAGGATTTGGTAGAGCCACGCACGGGCACCAAAGCCGCGATCTTCGAAGGTGTCGAGGCGGCGAAACGCTACGAGAAAGACCTCCTGCGTTCGGTCATCCAGATCGGCAGGCGCCACACCCAAGCGGCTCAGGTTGCGCCACACGAAGTCGACGTTCTGCTCGTAGAGCGAACGAAAGTCGACGGGCTCACCAGCGACGCGAACGCCACTTGGAGCGGGTGCGAGGACGACCGGTCCGGCCGCAGCGGCCGTCGTCTCGTCCAACGCGTCGTCGGTGAGCAGGTCCGTCAAGGCGCCCTCCAGGTGAGCCCGAGATCACCGCGCACCGCGACAAGCAGGCCATCGACGTTGGGCCGCTCCGCGGCGGGGCCGCCGACAGGCACCGAGAAGCCGCCGCCCAAATCGAGAGCGAAGGCCCGCGACAGATCGCCGTGGATGGTGACGGAGGGACCGAAGGCGCCGTAGACCTCGCGGGCCAAGAGGCCCACTTCGCCGCCGGCGCAGAGATCGAGCACCATGCCGCGAAAGCGCGCGTAGCGACCGGGCACGCGACGGCAGCCATCCATGCGGTATCCGACCGCGAGCGTCGGGTTCACGGCAGCCGAATAGGCGAAGGCCGCACCGCGTGCGACGAACGTGTCGCCCAGGCCAACGGTGACGCCGGCGACGCCCCCTACGAGCGTGGCCCGCGACAAATTGCTAAGAACCGACGAGAGCACGTGAAACTCCGGCCCCGACGGCTCCGCGATGCGGCGCCCGTCGCGATCCACGTCAAAGGGGACGTCGAGCCCGCCGCTGGGTGGCAGCGCCTCCACGGCAACGGGCACACCCTTCGGGGCTTCCGGGGAGCGCGGCGCGGGGGTCTCGAGCGGTGGCGCCGCCCTTGACGGAGCAGGCTCGGCCTCAGCCCAGTCATCCATCCGAACCGAGATCCACGCGCCCATGGCGCGTGCAAGGGGCGCGCAGTCCTTCCCCGCCGTCGCAAATGTGCGCTTCTCGGTCGCGCCATTCGGAAGGCGCAGCGCCGCTGCCGCGTCGAGGCCTGCCCGCGAGGGGGAAACGGTGACTCGCACGTGAACACCGCGCGCGAGGGCGAGCGACGCCCCCGCTTCAAAGACGGATGCCGCCTGCGCCGCGTCCCGGCAGACCTCGACCCTGTCTACGACAACCGGCGGTGCGTCCAAGTAACCTCCTCGGGCGAATGGCCAGCCTGAAGCAAGTCCGTCACCAAAAAGGTCTCGCGCCGGTCTCGTCGAACACCGAGGAAACTGGCCTCGGCACACATGGGAGCCGAGCCGTCTCGGGTCCATCTGCGACGCCTCGACGCAACACCGCATGGAACGGGCGCCGGGGGCGATTCCTTGGGCGATACTGGCGTGCATGAGCCTGAAATCGCCCGACTGGGACGTGCCGCCGCTTCGCTCGGCGAAGTTGGCAGAGTTCCTTCCGGCCCCGCGCGACGGCGTCCTGCCCGAGGGCTTCTTCTCTACGAGCAACCTTCCGACGTACGTGCGCCTGGAGGCCGGTTGGACGCTCGCCGAGCGACCGCGCATGGACGCGGCGCTCGTCTTGCGAGGAGCACGCGTCGAGACGTTGGAGGGCCGCTTGGTCCGTGAGAACGATCGCGTCGTGGTCGCCATAGCCGAAGACGGCAGCGAGGGCGTGTTCGTCCACTCGGAGGCCTTCTTGAGCGGCGATGGGGGCGCCGGAGGCGAGTTTCAGTTCATGGGCTCCGACGTAAGCCGCGAGCGACCCGTCGACTACGCGGCCATCGCAGCTCACCTCGTGCGCGAGCGCACCTCGGGGCACATCGTATGGGTCCTCGGGCCCGCCGTTGTTCACGCGCGCGCGCGCGCCGACATGGTCTGGCTCGTCGAACGCGGGTTCGTGCACGCCGTGATGGCGGGCAACGCCGTGGCCGTGCACGACATCGAGGCTTCGCTCTTTGGAACGACGCTCGGAATGGACGGACGGGGCGTGCCACAACGCGGCGGGCACGCGCTCCACATGCGCGCCATCAACAAGGTCCGAGAGGCCGGCTCCGTCGAAAGCGCCGTCGGTAGCGGCGCCGTTTCATCGGGAATCATGCATGCGCTCGTCAGGCACAACGTCCCCTACGTGCTCGCCGGCTCCATTCGCGACGACGGCCCGTTGCCGGGCGTCTTGACTGACGCCCTCGCGGCACAAGAAGCGATGCGCGCCCACGCCGAACGAGCCACCTGCGTGGTGATGGTCGCGAGCGCACTCCACTCCATCGCCTTCGGCAACATGCTGCCGGCGTTCCAGAAGCGAGGGTCCGAGGACGGGACGGCGACGCTTGAGCCGATCGTGACGGTCGCCGTCGACCAGACGGAGTTCGTCGTCCGTAAGCTCAAGGACCGCGGCACGCACCAGGCCTACGCCGTCGTGACGAACGCGCAGGATTTCGTTCACGTGCTCCGCTCCTACCTACCGACCGGATGACGCGGGCACCGCACCAACGGCTGCTCGCTCCCGAGAGGGCGCGCCCTCGACGGGAGCACGGAAGCCCGCCCCTAAGCTTCTGCTCAATGGCAAACCGCGATAGAGTCGAACCGTGATTGGGGGTGCCAACCGCGGCGAGCTGGCCATGACGGCCTTCATCTTCGGCCTCATCTATGGGGCCGCCTTCCTCGCGCGCCTCGGGAAGCACCTCGACCGCTGGCTCGCAGACCGACGGAGCCGCGAGCGCTGATCATGGGCGGGGACAAAGATCCGAGCGAGCCGCCGGCAGCAGCGGCCCCCGCGTTCCCTTCGCTACCGCCGCCACCACCACCGAGCGTGGTGCCGCGGGTCGCGATCTTCATCAGCGACCCCTCGGCGGAAGCCGAACACGTCGCCGCGAGCCTACGAGGCCACGGCTACCTCGTCGTCGACGTTCCACTCTCGATGCTCGTCGCGCGCGTCGCCGTCCAACGGCCGCGCATCGTGCTCGTCGACGCGGACGCCGACGGCGCCTACGCGGCCGTCTTGCGCATGCGTGAGCTACCCGACGCCGACGCCGTCGACGTCTTGTTCCTCGGCCGAACGACCGAACCGTCCGCCGATTCGATGGAAGATGCAGGCAATTTTTTTGCGCGCCCCGTCGACGTCGGCGATCTCATCCAGCGCATCGAGACGTTGACCAGTGAGGATGTGTCGTTCAAGCCCAGCGCGCCACCGGTCGTCGGCGCGCCCATGGTGCCGCCTGGCATTCTGCCGTCGCCAAGCATGAGGCTCGACCGACCGAGCGTGCCGCCGCCGCCGTCGCGTTCGTTTCACAGCCAGCCGCCGCCAAGCGCCGGGTCGATGGCCCGTCGCGCGGCCGGCGGCGCCCTTAGCAACGAGTTGCTCGACTTGCTCGCCGACGCGGAGGAGCGCGCCAAGGCCCGCGGGAGCAGCGACTCGACGGCCCCGACCCCCGAAGAAGAGATCGAGGCGGTCTTGCCGACGGACCTCTTGGCGGCCCTCGACGAACCGCTGGAGGAGCCGGAGCCCGTCGAGGAGGAAGAGCGCGGACGCCAGACGACGTCGTCGGGCGGGCGTCGCGCCACGACCGGCAACGAAGCGCGAGCCGAAGCGGCGCCCCCACACGAAGCGGTGCCCGCGGCAGAGATGTCACAGCCGCCGACGGTGCCGCCGCCGCGACGCGACTCGACCCCACCGGGCGCGCGCGACGAGCCACCCGCGACGGTGTCGCCAGCGAGCATTTTTGCGAGCACCATGAGCGGCGAATCTTTGGGCCACGTCTTTGGCCCAACGCCAACGACCGACGCCGGCACACAGGGCACGGGGACCGACGGCGGGACCAAGACCGACGACCGTCAAGAGCGCGCGCGAACGTCGCCGGGCCCCTCTCTCTCGCCCACGGGCATCGGGTCGATGCCGCCCTTGACCTCACCGGGCGCGTCGCGACCGGCCCCACCGACGTTTTTCTCATCGCCGCAGTCGGGCGCCGGACCCCGATGCGAGCGCAAACGACCCTCAAGCGCTCGCGATGACCCAGACCGGCGCGGTGGCAGCGTTCACGCAGACCGGGGCCACGGCGGCCTTCGCGCAGACCGCCGCTCAACCGACGGTCGCCGTAGCGGGCCAGGCGGGGAGCTTTCCCGCGCCCTCCTTGACGAGCGCCGCGCCAACCCCGGCGGAGGCGGTGCTCGGCCCCGGCGACGCGCTCGATGTCCTTGCGCGCGCCATCGCCACGCGGGTCTCCGGCTCGCTCTCCTTCGAGGCCGATGGTGGCCTCCGGCGCGTTGTGGTCCGCGAGGGCGACTTGATCACCTGCGCATCGAGCCTCGCCGACGAGAGCCTCTTGGCGTTCCTCGAGGGGCGCGGCGATCTCCCAAAGGAGAAAGCGGAGGGCCTCGCGGGACGCGTGCCTCCCTTCGGGCGGCACGCTGGCGCCGCGTTGGTAGCCCACGGCATCTTGCGACAAGACCAACTGTGGCCCATCTTGCGAGCTCACGCCGAGTGGATCCTCGGCAGGTCGCTTCGCATCGCGCAAGGCGTGTTCGTGCGAGAGCCGGAGCCGCCGGGGCGACTCAAAGGCGAGCCGAGCGTGTTCGGCGGCTCGACGGGCGCCGAGGTTCTCGTCGAGGTGGTGCGCCGCGTCGTGCCGGTCGACGACGCAACCCGTCGCCTCGGCGGGGCTGCGACCACCTTCGCGGGCGGCGCCAACGAAGCGCTCTTGGTGGAGTGCGCACTCGACGAACGAGAGACGCATATCGCTCGCAGCGCGCTCGGGCGCCGCCTCGACGACCTCGTCTCGGCACACGGGAGCGACACGCCCGCGTTGCTCTTCGCGCTGTCGGTGATGCGTGTGCTTGAGCCGGTGAGGGCGTTGCCCCTGCCCGTCGGCGTCAGCGCCGACGCGCGAGGAAACGATCCCCTCGATGAAGACGCCATCGTCGCGAAGATCGAAGCGCGCCTCGCGCTCGTCGAAGAGGGAGACTACTTTTCGATCCTCGGCGTCCCGCGCGCGGCCACCGGCTACGAGATTCGGCGCGCGTTCCTGGAGCTGCGTCGAACGTTCGAGCCCGCACGCCTCTTGACGCCGAGTCTTTCGCACCTTGCGTCGGAGGTCTCGAAGATCACCACCGTCATCGAAGAGGCGTTCGACATCCTCCGCGACGACGTGCGCCGAGAACGTTACCGGCGCGCCATCGAGGCGCGGCCTGCCGGTCTCTGACGCGAACGACGGAAGGCGGTCTCCTGCCGCCCGAACCGTGGGAAGCGGGACCTACTTGAGACAAATGGCCTCCGGGGTCTGCCTGCCAGCGGACACCGAGTTTCATCAATGGTTACGAACACTTTAGTGGCGTAGGCAGCTACCGCACAGAGAGCTCAACATTCCGTCACCGATGTAGCTTTACGTCGCCACCGCAATTCTTCTTGTTTGGGTGGATTCCGAATGCTGATGTGAAGCCTCGGGTGCGGCGGCGGCGCGCTCGAGCCCAGGAGGTATTCGAGTGCGA
This sequence comes from Myxococcales bacterium, assembly GCA_016703425.1. NCBI lineage: Bacteria > Pseudomonadati > Myxococcota > Myxococcia > Myxococcales > Myxococcales bacterium. Next base: position 495,025 of record JADJCA010000029.1, on the reverse strand, counting down.
AACGGAGCGGCTTCTCGCGGACGACCGGACGGATTCCGAGCCCCCAACCCGTCGGAGAGCGGCGAACGACTCGCGCCGCGACCGCGCTCCCAGGCCGCGAACGAGTACGAGGGCGAGGTCTCCGATCGCGATTGCACCATGGCGATGCCGGCCGGGTACGAGGCCTTCGGGAGCACCGCCCCGCCCCGCACGTCGCGACCGGCGACGGACACAGACACCACCGTGGTGCGCGGTCGTGGCGACCCCGTCGCCGCCGCGCCAACACCAGCGCCGCGCCGCTCGGCGCCGTCGATCGACGAGATCGAGGCGAACATTAGCCGCGAGCTTCGCCGCAGCCGCCCATCGTTGAACGACGCTCACGAGCTCCGCGAAGCGCGTCCCGTGGCGTCGGCCTCGGTGAGGCCGCCGGCGCCGGCGCCTTTGCCACCGCGCGACATGACGCGTGTTCGACCGATGGATACGGCTCCCGCCATGCGCCCCGTGTCGCGGCCCGCCGCGGCCGAGGTGGCCCCGCCACCGGCGGCGCCGCGCATGTCGATCCCGTCGGCCGGTGAAATCAATCGGCAGGTGCGTGCGAAGCAGAACCGAACCAAGTGGCTCTGGGGCGGAGCCGTCGCGGCCATGACGTTCGCCGGCGCCTCGCTCGTCGTGCTGCTCCTTCGCGGCAGCGCTGCCGAGCGCCCCATCGCGCCCGTGAGCGCACCCTTGCCGCTCGCAGCCGCCATCGCCGCGGCGGCGCCGCCGCCGGCCGCCGTGAAGCCCACGCCCGTCGCGATCACGATGCCTGCCGCGCCTCCCGCTAAGGTGCCTCAAGCGGCGGCGCCTCAGGTGCAGCCGGCAACGCCCGGAGCAGCAAAGTCCAGCGCGCCGTCGTTCCGCGCGCCGAGCCGGTTCGAGCCGCCGGCGCGACCGGCGGCCGTGAAGAAGCCCGCCGACAACAACTCGAAGGCCTTCGAGCTGGCGCAGCAGCAACTCGAAGCCACGCTCTGATCCGTTTGGCTAGCTCGCGCGCTCGCCTGCGCTAGCGCCCGCCTCCGGTCTCGCGACGAAGCTCCGAGAGGGCCTCGGTGTACGGTCTCGCGCGGCGCTCGGCGAAGCCATCGATGAGCAGGCCTACGCCGCCGAAGAAGACGAGCGCGATGCCGACGCCGTTGGCGAGCTCATGGCGGACTGCAAAGCGAAGCAACAGCCCGAGGAGCGCAAAGACGGTCCAGGTCGCCAGGTAGACGGGCCAATTCGCGTTGACCTTTTCCATGCGGGCGCCCTCCTTCACGGCGAAGGCCGCCCGATCGGTGTCGAATTCCTTGTGCAGCGTCGTCACCTGACTCGCTGTCCGAAATCCCACGCCGCCGCCGACGGCCGATAGCACGAGGCCGAGCACGACGAAGACGCCGGCGACGCCCACCACGAACGACGAACGCTCGGCGGCGAGGACGGCGGCGGCGAACGCCAAACACGCGAGACCGAGCGGCAAGATGAAGTAGAGGCTCTCGGCGCGCTCGCCGCGGAAGTACGTGTCGAGAATTTCCAGGAACGGCATGGCTCGATTCGAGCGCTTGCTCGAGCGAAGTTCAAGGCGGTTGGCGCGCGATTGCGGCAGGTGCCCGCGCATCGCGTCACCACGACGCGGGCCACGCTCGGCTAACATGGCGGCGAATGAATCTCTCGACGCCCCTCTCCAAGAAGCTCGGTCTCAAATACCCCTTCGTCGCTGCGCCGATGTTCCTCATCTCCAACAAGGAGATGATCGTGGCGTGCGCCGAGGCGGGCATCCTGGGCTGCATGCCTTCACTGAACGCGCGCACGGCGGAGAAGCTGCGCGAAGACCTCGCGTGGATCCGGGCCCGCACCGATCGCGCCTTCGGCATCAACATCACCATGGGTCTCACGGCCAAAGAGCGCGTGGAAGCCGACATGGCCCTGTGTCTCGAGTTCGAGGTGCCGGTCTTGCTCACGAGCTACGGCAACCCCACGGAGCTCGCGAAGCGCGCCCATGAGCACGGCCGGCTCGTGTTCCACGACGTCATCGGGCTCGCCCACGGAAAAAAGGCCGTCGCGGCAGGCGTCGACGGCATCATCGCTGTCTCCGCCGGCGCCGGCGGTCACGCGGGTCGAATCTCCCCCTTCGTGCTGGTGCCCTGGCTCAAAGCCGAGCTTGGCGTGCCCATCTTGGCAGCGGGGTGCATCTCCGATGGCCGTCAGGTCGTGGCGAGCCTCGCGCTCGGCGCGGACCTTTGTTACCTCGGCACGAGGTTCATCGCGTCGACCGAATGCGGCGCGGCGACGGCGTACAAAGACAAGGTCGTCTCGGCGGGCCCCGAAGACATCGTCTACACGGACGCCGTCTCGGGCATCCACGCGAACTTCTTCAAGGACACCGTTCCCGAAGGCTTCACGCCTGATCACAGCCCCGAAGGCGCAAAGCGCTGGAAGGACATTTGGAGCGCTGGCCAGGGCGTCGGGCTGATCCACGCCGTCAAGCCCATCTCTGAAATCGTCGAAGACCTCGCCCGCGAGGCCCACGACGCCTACCGCGCCATGGGCGCATGACCGTTTAGGTCCACGTGGCCTGACGCAGCACAGGCGTCGGCAACGACTCGGCGGCAAAGAACTCGGCGAGTGCGCGGGCGAGCTCGCCGGCGCGCTCCCGCGGCGGCGAGTGTCCGCAGTTCGCGAAGCGCACGAAGTCGCAATGAGAGAGCGCCGCTGCGAGGCGCTCCCCATGCACCGCGGGGATCGTTCGATCGTCTGCGCCCCAAAAGATGCGAATCGGAGGGAGCTCGGCCACGCGCGCGGCGTGATCGTAGAACGTGCGCGTCTGCCCGCGGAGCCCGATGACGTTGCGCACCGAGCGACCGAGGGCGCGCCCGGTGCCTCGCGCTTGATTGTCGACGAGCCACGAGCGCGCCAGCTTGAGCGGACGCGCCGGCCACCGCGCGAGAACGGCGCGGGCCACCGACACCATCGGATCGAGCGCGCGATCGAGCACCCCGGGCAGCGACGCGATGCGGAGCCAGAGCGCGACATCGGGGCCGAGACCGCCCGACGAGACGAGTGCGAGGCGCCGAATGCGCGCGCGGTTCACGAGCAACAGCCACTGAAGTACTCCGCCGCCGTACGAGTGCCCGGCCGCGTCAACGGGGCCCACGGCAAGGTGGTCGAGCCACTTGTCGAGGCACTCGGCGTTCCATTCCAGCGTGTAAGGCGCGTCGGCTCGCCCCGATTCGCCGGCCCCCGGCAGGTCGACGGCGAAGACGCGGTGCGTCTTGGCGAGGCGACGGGCGACGGGAATCCACACGCGGTGACTGCGCGTGAATCCGTGGACCAGAACGACGGGGGTGCCCTTTCCCGCTTCAACCCAGTGCAAATCGACCCCGCCTAGGCGGGCGCGTCGGCTGAGCGGCGCCCACGTTGCGGATGGTTTCATGGAGGGACTCATCAGGGTCGCGGCGTTGCCACGACTACTTAGTCGGTAGCAGCCCCCGCGCAAGCGGCAGCTCACCTCAAGGCATGCGCGCGAGGCCGACGAAGGTCGGCGACGGGACGCTCGAAACGACGTTGCCGAGCGGCGTCAGGGCGCCGCTCGCGCTGTCGATGCGAAACCCGACGATGGCCGCGGCGACTTGATTCGCCGCGAAGAGGAGCGTGCCGCCCGGGTCGATGCCGAAGCTCCGCGGGCGGTCGCCGCCCGTCGGCACGTTGGCGACGAGCGTGAGCGCGCCGTCCGTCGGCGCCACGTGGAAGGCGGCGATGGAGTTGTATCCGCGCGTCGACGCGTAGACGAACTTGCCGCTCGGGTGAAGGGCGATCTCGGCCCCCGACACCCCCGCCGCTCCCTGGCCAGCCGGTAGCGCAGACGTCGTGCCCTTGGCCGTGAGCTTGCCGCTCGCCTTGTCGAAGTCCATCGCGGTCACGCTGATGGCAAGCTCGTTGATCAAGTAGGCCCACTTCTCCGACGGATGAAAGGCGAGGTGCCGCGGGCCTGCGCCCTTGGGCACGGGGGCCACGCCGTTTGATGTCAGCGTGCCGGTGCTGCCGTCGAGGATGTATTGCGACACGGCGTCGGTACCGAGCGCCGGCACGAAGACGTGAGTGCCCGAAGGGTTGGTGCCAGCCCAATGCGACTTCTCACCGGAGGCCTTGGTGTCGGCGGGGGGGCCCAAGACGCCGGCCGCGTCGATGGGCAGGATGGACATGTTGCCGCCCGTGTAGTTTGCAACCATGACCCAAGTTCCCGCGGGGTCGAACGAGACGTGCGTCGTGCCCGCGCCGCCCGCGGACCGCTCGTTCACCGCCGAGAGGGCGCCGGTCGCTGGATCGAAGGCGAAGGAGCGCACGAGCCCGCCGCTCTCGTCGGTGGCGACGACGCGTCGACGCGAAGGGTCGAACGCGAGGAACGACGGGTGGCCGCCGACGTTCGACTCTCGCTTGAGCGACCAGGCGCCGGTCGTGTCGCTCACGTCGTAGACGCGGATCTTGCCGTCGCCTGCGCCGACGAAACCGAAGAGCGGGCCCTTCGTGGCGGCGTCATCTTGCGAAGCACCGTCGCTGGCGACTCCGCGACCACCGTCGTTCGACAGCGTCGCGTCGCCGGGCGACGCACTCGCATCGAAGGGCGCCGTGGCGGCGCCGCCTGCTATCGTTGACTCCGAGTTGCACGCCACACCCGCGAGCATCGGCGCCGCGCCAACGAGCGCGAGGGTTGCGAGAGAGCGTGAGGACGAGCGGTGCAACCGGGTCATCTTGCCTCACGGTGGCCCGCGCGCCAAGCGGCGCTCGAGAAGGGCCGCCGCTCTCGCGCTGAACATACGCCGCGCCTTGCGACGTCGCTCGTACGCGACCACGATGCGCCTCGCTGGAAACCTCTCCAGCAAGCGAGGTAAGCCCCATGGCGATGCTCAGGCGTGGACTCTCGGGAGAGCCCGTTCGGATCCTTCAAGGCAAGCTCGGCGTGAGCGCCGATGGCATCTTCGGTCAGGGGACCGAAGCGGCGCTCATTCAGTACCAGACCGACAACGGACTCTCGGCCGATGGCATCGCGGGCCCCGACACGTTCACGCAGATGGGGCTGCACGAGCTCGTCTTGCTCCACAAGGGCATCCGCGGTGAGATGGTTCGGAAGCTTCAAGCGGGTCTCGGCATCGAGGCCGACGGCGCCTTCGGTCCGGGAACGGAAGCGGCGCTGAAGAAGTTCCAAGGAGAAAACGGCCTCGACGTCGACGGCCTCGCGGGCCCCAAGACGCTTGCCCTCGTGCCTGGCTTTCAGGAGATCACGGTCGAGCACATCGAGGCTTCTGTCGTCACTGAGGCCACGCCGGAGGTCGACGCGGCGGCCCTCGAAGCGGCGCAAGCGGAGCCCGCGCCGGCCGCGGACCCCTCCTTTGTCGCCAAGATCGGCGACGCCATCAGCGGCACCGTTCACTCGGCGGGAGAGGCTGTCTCGAACGTTGGCAAGTCGATCTGGAGCACGGTGAAGAGCATCTTCTGAAGCGACCTCCGGAGCAGCGGGGCGGTCGCCAAAGCGGTGACCGCCCGCGACTCCGTCTCGCAGAGCTCGTTCTACGCCGTCGCCTTGGCGGCGCGCGCGATGTCGACGACAACGTGCCCACCTTCGACGTCGAGCAGAACGACGTCGCCGGGGTTCGTGCGCCCCTGCAAGAGCAACTCGGAGAGCGGCGCTTCGATGAGCCGCGTGATCGCGCGCCGCATCGGCCGCGCGCCCAGCGTGACGTCGAAGCCTCCCTCGTCGAGGAGCGCTTCGATGACCGCGTCGGCGATGTCGAGCCGGAGACCGCGGCCCTCGGCGAGGGTGTCGGCCAAGCCCGCGAGCATGCGGCGGGCCACCTCGCCGACCTCGCTGCGGAGGAGCGGTCCGAAGGACAGGACCTCGTCGATGCGGTTGTAGAGCTCCGGCGGAAGCCCCTCGCGCGCCGCTTGATGCAGCGTCGCCTTCACGTCCGCCGCGACCTGCGACTCGCGTTGCGGGGAGAAGCCGATGCCGCGCCGAGCCGACGACGGACCGATGCGCTCGGCGCCGAGGTTCGACGTTAAGACGAGCACGGTGCTGGTGAAGTCCACCGTTCGGCCGCGCCCGTCGGTCATGCGGCCTTCGTCGAAGACTTGAAGGAACGCTTCGAGCACGTCGCGATGGGCCTTCTCGATCTCGTCGAGCAAGATCACTTGATACGGGCGCTTCCGCACCGCTTCCGTGAGCTGCCCGCCGCTCTCGTGTCCGACGTAGCCAGGCGGCGCGCCAAGCAGCCGCGCGATGGCGTGAGGCTCGGCGTATTCGGACATGTCGAGGCGTGTCATGGCCAGCTCGCTGTGGAACAGGCTCTCGGCGATGGCCTTCGCGGTCTCTGTCTTGCCCACACCGGTGGGCCCCAAGAGGAGGAACGTGCCGATGGGCCGTTTGCCGCGAAGACCCGAAGCGTTGCGGCGCAGTACGCCGGCGATCTTCTGGAGCTCGGGCACGTGACCCACGACCCGCTCGCCAAGGAGCGCGTCGAGGCGAAGCATGCGATCGCCGTCGGTCTCAAGGAGCCGCTCGCGAGGGACGTCGGCGAGCTCGCACACCACGTCGGCCACGTCTTCCGGAAGAATCTCTCGCTCGCCGCGGCGCCGGACGCGCGCTCCCGCGAGGTCGAGGATGCTGATGGCTTTGTCGGGAAGGGCGCGTCCGGTCACGTAACGAATGCTCCAGCCGATGGCGCAGGCGATCGCCTCCTTGGAGTAGGCCGCTTCGTGGTGGCGCTCGAAGGCCGGCACGACGGCTTCGATCGAGAGGAAGGCGTCCTCGCGCGATGGCTCTTCGATCTCGATGACCGAGAAGCGCCGGAGCAGCGTGGGGTCCGACTCGATGAAGCGGCGGCACTCCTCGCGCGTGCAGGCGCCGATGCAAACCAGCTCGCCTTTCGCGAGCGCGCTCTTGAGCTCCGTGGCACCCTCGTCGGACGCGTCGGCAAAGAGCGTGTGGATCTCGTCGAAGAACAGGACGACCCGCGAGCCCGTCGCCTTGATCTCGTTCTTGAGCTGGACGATGCGCTCCGCCAACGCGCCGCGAAGGCCGGTCCCCGAGACCAGCGCCGAGGCTTCGATCTCAATGACGATGCGGTCGTCGAGCCCTGTCACGGCGTCGTGGGCGAGGTTCGCGATCTTCGTGGCGAGGCCCCGAACGACGCTCGTCTTGCCGACGCCGGGAACGCCAACGAGGCAGGGGTTTCGCGCGTCGCGCTTGGCTAGCACGTCGAGAATGCGTTCGATCTCGTCTTCGCGACCGACGACCGGATCGAGCTCGCCGCGCGCCGCGAGGAGCGTCAGGTTCTTGCCGAGCTGCGTCAGCAGCGGGGCGATCTTCGCGTCGATGGCGAAACGCGCTTCGTCCTTGATGACCTTCTTGGCCTTTGCCGCGGAGGCCTTGGCCTTGCTGCGAGGGTGCGCCTCGCGGGAGTGAACGGGGGCCGGAGCTTTCGGCGGCGCCGCGACGACGACCGACGAAGGGGGCGGCGCCGACGCGGCGTCCACGGGCGGCGCGCCGAGCGGCCAAGGCGCCTGGACGACGGGCACGCGCGATGGCGGCGGCGCGGGCCGCACGACGGGAATCGGCGCTCTCTGCGGCGCCTCGCTCCTCAGCAACGAAGTCGGCGCGAAGGGCGCCCGCGGTGCGCTCGTCTGCTCGCGCGCCGAGGGCCGCCGCGGCGCGACGAGCCCCATGGCGAGTTGCATCGCGCTCGCGCGAACCTTCGAGACGTCGACGCCACATTGCTCGAGCGTGCGGTAAGACGCGGTGCCGCGCTCATGGCAGAGCGCGAAGAGCAGGTGCAGCGCGTTCGGTTCGCGCGTCGTCGAACGGAGCGCAAACGCGCGCGCACGCTCGAGGGCCCGACCGACGGCGCCCTCTCCGTCGTCGGTGAGGACGCGCGCCGCCTTGAGCAGCACTTCCCCGTCAAGACGGCGCTCGGCGAGAAGATCGCTGGCCATTCCCTCGGTCATGGCCACGGCGGAGAGGAGGTGACCGGTCGTCGTGCGTTCACCACGCGACGAGGCGAGATCATCCGCGAGGCGGCGCAAGAGGGAGAGAGCGCCGTGGCTGCCAGAAGCCGGACTGCCAGGGGTGGGCGGGACCGTCAGACGATCTTTGGTTCGCATCATGGAGCGCGTCGACCCTCGCATGGTGGGAGAAGGTGGGCCAAGAAGGCGGCACCCCTCGCAACCTCATGAAGATCCCGCAGGATCCCACACGACCGACATTTTCGTGGCGCACTTATCAGGCGTGACTCTGGCTCTATAGAGGAGCCCACGCGGGCGCCGCCGACCCTTGCCGCAACAGCCGACAGCCCCAATAATGACTCGCCGGTCAATTAACCATGGCCCGAACCGCTGATCCCAACGCGCGAATCGCTCTCCTGACGGCGGCCGAGGCCGTCTTCGCCGAGCGCGGCGTCGCAGCCGCAAAAGTGGAAGAGATCGCGCGCCGCGCCCACGTCTCGAAAGGCGCGTTCTACCTGCACTTCGACAGCAAGGAAGACGCCCTGCGCGCCGTCGTCGAGTCGTTCCTGGCGCGCTGCGCCGCCGTGGTGTCGGAGGCCTGCGACGTCGACGAGTTGCCGAGCGAAGCCGACGACGTCCTTCAGGTTTGCCTCGACAAGGACATCGAGCTTTTTGAGTTCTTTTGGCAGAACCGCGCCACCTTGGCGATCCTCGGCGGATGTCAGGGCCCTCAGGCGTACCTCCTCGAGGCCTTTCGCAAGGACGTCGAGACGCGCACCGCCCAGTGGATCGACGCACTCAAGGGCGCCGAGGCGTTTCGCGCCGACGTCGACTCCGAGTTGGTCTCCGTGCTGCTCTGCGGCGCCTACCACGAGCTGGTGCACAAGCTCGTGGCGAGTCCCAAGAAGCCGCCCATCGCCACCTGGCTCCTAGAGACGCAGGCCGCCTTCGTGCGTGGCCTCGGAACAAGTTCGTACCAAGAGGCGTCGGAACGACGCCAAGCGGCAGAGAGAAACCCGTCGGTCACTATCAAAGGCCGACCGCGAGGACGACATGAAAGCGTTTGATGCATCGAAGGCCGAAGGCGCGGCCACGCAACCAGAGGCGTCCGGTGTGGCGGGCAGCGAGGCCCCCAGAGGTCACAAGCGAATCGTGGCGATCGCCGCCGTGGGCTTGGGCGTGGCCTTCGCGCTCGCCCTCGGCGTCCGCGTGAAGCAGGCAAACGAGAAGCAGGCCGCCGTCGCGAAAGAGCGCGTCACCGCCCAGGCGGCCTCGACGCAGAAGCCCACGTCCAAGACGGCCCGCCCGGTTCCCGTCATGGTTCGACCGAGCGTCGAGGTCACCGGCTCGCTGCAGCCGTGGCGCAGCGCCGACGTCGGCTTCGAGATGGGCGGCAAGCTGTTGCGCGTGAACGTCGCCATTGGCGACGTCGTCAAGAGCGGCGCGAGCCTGGCCGTGCTCGACGGCAACAGCGCGGCCGCGCAAGTGGGGCAAGCGGAGGCCTCGTCGCGCGCCGCCGAAGCGAGCCTCGCCATGGCGGAAGACAACCTCCGGCGCACCGACGCGCTCGTCCGCTCGAAGGCGCTCCCGGAAGCGCAAGGCGAACAAGCCAAGCAACAGGTCGCGCTCGCGAAGGCGCAGCTCGAAGCGTCCCGCGCCACGGCGCGACTCGCTCAAACGGGCGTCGGCAACCGCGTCATCACCGCCCCCTTCGACGGCCTCATCACCAAAGCGCCCACGTCGCCGGGCGGCGTGGTGGGCGGCGGCGCGCCGCTCATCAGGGTCGAAGACCACGCGCGCTTCCGCCTCAGCGTCAGCGTGTCGGAAGACGACGCGCTCATCATCAAGACGGGCATGCCCGTCACCGTGACGATGCGCGACCGCACCGTCACGGGGAAGGTCACGACGCTCGTTCCGTCGCTCGACCAGGGAACGCGCCGCGCTCCCGTCGAGGTCGAGGTGCCCAACGATCCGAAGGCGCCGCTCTTGGCCTACGCGTTCGTGCGCGCGAAGATCGACGGCGGCGCTGAGGTCTCAGCCCTCAAGGTCCCCGCCGCCGCGCGGCGCCCCGGCTCGCAGACCGAGGTCGTCAAGCTCGAGGGAGGCCGCGCGCGCTTCGCGCGCGTCGTTCATGGGACCGACACGGAAGGCAACTGGCTCGTCCGCGAAGGGCTCGCTGCGAGTGACGTGGTCATCGTGAACGCCGACCCGGAGCTCAAAGACGGCGACGTCATCGAAAAACACGAAGCCGAAGTCGCGAAATAAGGAGCGGCCATGAACCTCTCGGCCATCGCCATCAAGCGGCCCGTCTTCACCGTGATGGTGACCTTCGCCCTCATGGTCCTCGGTTACGTGGGCTTCACGCGGCTCGGAACGGACCTCTTTCCCGACGTGAACTTCCCCGTCGTGGTCGTGAACATCGCGTACCCAGGCGCGTCGCCGAGCGAGGTCGAGTCGCTCGTGACCCGTCCCGTCGAAGACGCCGTCGTGTCGCTCAACGGCATCGACCGCGTGCGGACGTTCTCCCGCGAAGGCATGAGCCAGACGCTCATCATCTTCAAGCTGGGACGCGACCTGCAAGAAGCAGCAACAGAGGTCCGCGAGCGCGTCGCCCAGACGCGGTTCCGCTTGCCCCAGGAGGTCAAGGAGCCGGCGGTGAACCGCTTCGACGTCGGCGCGGCGCCGGTGCTCACCTACACGCTGGCCGGCGGCGGACGCTCACTCCCGGAGACCGCGAAGTTCGCCAAAGACGTCTTGAAGCCAGCCCTCGAGCAGGTCGACGGCGTCGCATCCGTCGACGTGAAGGGCGGCGCCGAGCGTGAGGTTCAAGTCGACCTCGACCTCGCCAAGATCGACGCCTTGGGCCTCAGCCCGATGGCCATCATGGCGCGCATCAAGGCGCAGAACCTCACGGTGCCAGCCGGTCGTTTCGACGAGGGCGTGCGTGAAGTCGCCGTGCGGACCGTCGGCGAGTTCAAGAACGTCGACGAGATCCGTGCGCTCATCGTGGCCACGACAAAAGACGGCTCGGCGGTTCGTCTCGGCGAGGTCGCCGAGGTCGTCGATGGGTACGAAGACCTCAAGACCCGTATCCGCTCCAACGGTGAGCCGGCCGTCGCATTCGACATCGTCAAGCAGTCAGGCAAGAACACCGTCGCGGTCTCCGACGCCGTCAAGGCAAAGCTCGCGATGGTGGAGAAGACCTTCCCGGCTGGCTACAAGGCGAGCCTCATCATCGACCAGTCGCAGTTCATCCGCGAGAACCGCCACGAGGTCGAGACGGCCATCGTCTTCGGCGGCGCCATGGCGATCTTGGTCATCTTGCTCTTCATGCTCGACCTCCGCTCGACGCTCATCAGCGCCGTCGCCCTCCCGACGAGCGTCGTGTCGACCTTCTTCGTCATGTACGTGCTCGGCTTCACGTTCAACATGATGACGCTCTTGGCGCTGTCTCTGGCCATCGGCCTGCTCATCGACGACGCCGTCGTCGTGCGCGAGAACATCTCCAAACACCTGGAGCGCGGTGTACCGCCGCGAGAGGCGGCGCTGCGCGGCACGCAGGAGATCGCCCTCTCGGTGCTCGCGACCACGCTCAGCATCGTCGCCGTCTTCGTGCCCATCGCGTTCATGGACGGCATCGTCGGGCAGTTCTTCCGGCAGTTCGGTCTCACCATCGTGGTGGCCGTCATGATGAGCCTCTTCGTGGCCTTCACCCTCGACCCGATGCTGTCGAGTCGTTTCTCGAAGGCCCACGACAAGAACGCGGTCGATCCCTTCGCAAAACTCAAGGCGCCGTTCCTTGCGTTCTTCGCCGCGCTCGAAGGTCTCTACCGCAGCTCCCTCGGTTGGGCCGTGCGCCACAAGCTCATCGTCGGCGGCCTCGCCATCGCCTCCTTCGTCGGAATGGGTCAGTTTATGGGTCTCATGGGCAACGAGTTTGTTAACGCCGAAGACCGAAGCCAGTTCGTGGTCGACGTCGAGCTCCCCGCGGGCACGTCGCTCGAGGAGTCGATGCGCTTGGCGGCGCCGGCGGAGAAGCAATTGCTTAGCGACAAGCGCTTCTTGACAGTCTTTTCGACCTTGGGGCTCGACGGCGAGAGCAACAAGATCAAGTGGCGCATCGTGACGGTGAACAAGCGTCAGCGCAAAGAGGGCATCGTCGCCCTCAAGGCCGTGGCTCGTGAGGCCGCGCGCTCCATCGAAGGCGCTGTCGTGGCCATCTCCGATCCGCCGTTCGTGGAAGGCGCCGCCACCGAGGCGCCCATCATGGTGCAGGTGCGCGCGTCGACCTACGAAGAGCTGGCGCCGCTGGCGCGACAGTTCGGCGACGTCTTGAAGCGCACGCCCGGCATCGTCGACGTGGCCGTGAAGTACACGCCCGGAAAGCCCGAGCTCAAGGTGGCCATCGACCGCGACCGCGCGGCGCAAGCCGACCTGCCCGTCTCGCAGCTGGCCATGACACTCCGCACCGCCATCGAAGGCGAAGAGGCCTCGAAGCTTCGTCAGGGCAAAGACGAGATCCCGATTCGCGTGCGCCTCTTGCGCACAGACCGCGCGACGGCCGCGGACATCCTGAAGATGACGGTGTGGACGCCGAAGGGCCCCGTTGCCTTGAAGGACATCGCCTCCGTCGATCGTGGCGAGGGCCCAAACGTGATCGAGCGCGAAGATCGCGAGCGGCAGATCGTCATCTGGGCCTTTCCGCTGAACCGGCCCTTGGGCGACATCCAGAAGGAGATGATGGCCGAGTTCGCCAAGATTCCGATGCCGCCGGGTGCGAGCTTCCACTTGGACGGCCAAGTGCGCCAGATGAACGAGTCGAACGAGAGCATGGGCCTCGCCCTCGCGCTCGCCGTGGTCTTCATCTACATCGTGCTCGGCTCGCAGTTCGAGAGCTTCATCCACCCGCTCACGATCATGCTCACGCTCCCGCTCGCCCTCGTGGGCGCCATCGTCGCGCTGTTCATGGCCGGCGTGACCATGGCCATGGGCGCGATGATCGGCATCATCTTGCTCATGGGGCTGGTGACCAAGAACGCCATCTTGCTCCTCGATCGCGCGCTCGTTCGCGTGCGCGAGCACGGCGAGACCCCCATGCAAGCCGTTCTCGAGGCCGGCCCGGAGCGACTCCGACCGATTCTGATGACCAGCGCCGCCATGATCCTCGGCATGTTGCCGACGGCGACCTCGAACGGAGATGGCAGCGAGTTCCGCGCGCCCATGGCCATCGCGGTCATCGGTGGCGTCATCAGCTCCACGCTCCTGTCACTCATCGTCGTGCCCGCGTTCTATCTGGGCATCGAGGGTGGCAAGGCGCGGCTCGCGAAGCTCTTTGGTCGCGGCGCTGGCGCCGCGAAGACGCCGAGCACGCAGCCTGCCGAGTAGCCAATAGGGCTGAAGCGGAAGAGGAATTCCAACGGCGGCGAGCTTCGCCTATTCTTCCCCGACTTCCCCTTGTCGTCGCAAGTGCCCAATCAATCCTGGCCCGATGGCGTGCCGCGCGTCGGCGAGACGCTCGACGGGAAGTACCGCATCGACCGAATCGTTGGTGAAGGCGGCATGGGCATCGTCTTGGCGGCCACGCACTTGCATCTCGACGAGAAGGTAGCCATCAAGGTCCTCTTGCCAGAGCTCGCCAAGGTGCCCGAGGTCGTCACACGCTTCGTGCGCGAAGGCCGCGCAGCGGTGAAGATCAAGAGCGAGCACGTGGCACGCGTGCACGATGTCACGACGCTCGCTTCCGGACAGCCTTACATGGTCATGGAGCTTCTCTCGGGCGTCGACCTGGGGGCCTTGCTCGCCTCTCACGGCCGCCTCCCCGCCGAGGACGCCATCGGCTACGTACTGCAGGCGGCCGAAGCGCTCGCAGAGGCGCACTCCAAGGGGATCGTTCACCGGGACCTCAAGCCGGCCAACCTCTTCCTCGCGAAGCGCGAAGACGGCACGCTCGTCGTCAAGGTCCTCGACTTCGGCATCTCGAAGCTCCTGGGCGCCGGCGACGAGCACATGTCGATGACCAAGTCGCGGAGCATGTTGGGCTCGCCGCTCTACATGTCACCGGAGCAGCTCACGGCCGCTCGCGACGTCGACGCGCGCGCCGACATCTGGGCCCTCGGGGTTATTCTCTTCGAGCTCGTCGCCGGTGAGCCCCCCTTCGATGCGAACACCGTTGCGGAACTCGGCGCGCGCGTGCTCGGCGGCGGCGGAGCGCCGACGCTCGCTTCCGTGCGCCCCGACGTCGATGAACGGCTCTCGGCGGTGGTCGCCCGCTGTTTGGAGAAAGAGCGGGGGCGGCGCTACGCGTCGATCGGCGAGTTGGTCGAAGCGCTCGCACCGCTCGCGAACGAGGCGCACAGAAGCCAAGCGATGCGCCTCGCTCGACGAAGCTCCGCGGCGCTGCCCGACAGCACGCGACTCGCCACGATGACGGAGCCGGCCGCCGCGCCTGCGGCTGCGTTGGGAGAGGCGCCAACGCAGGCGGCAAAGACTGGAGGCGCGTGGTCTACGGGCGCCGGACTCCCGGCGCGACGTCGGCCGCTGGTGCTCGTGGGCGCTGTCCTGGCGGCGGCAGGCTTGGTCATCGTCGCCGCGTCCGTCGTAAGCTCGAGGAGTCCCGCGGCGGCTCACCCAGAGCCCGCTAGCCCCTTGAGCGCGACGGCGGCGGTCGACGCGGCCGCGACCCCCGCGACGACCGCAGCCGCAGCAGCCTCCGTTGGCACGTCGAGTGAGTCGCCGAGCCCTAGCGGCATCGCCTCCGAAATTGTGCTTGATGCCGGTCCCACGGAGACCGCGACGCCAACGAAGCGCAAGGAGCCAAGGCGGGGCCCGCGCCCGGCTAGGCCGGCGACCTCAGACACTCCAATCGCAGCCCCCGTCGTGCCGCCGGCACCCTCGCGAAGCGATCGGTTCGACTGATGAAGGCTTTTGAAGCAGGACCGTGGCGACTCCAGGCAATCGCGCTTTGCGCCTTGTTGTTGCCGAGCCTGAGCCACGCCCAGAACGCCGCGCCGCCGCCCGCCGGCGGTCGCGCAGAGCAGTTGTACGAGGAAGGAAAGAAGCTCGCCGCTGAAGGTCAAGCGATGCAGGCGTGTCCCCTCTTCGAGGAGAGCCAACGCCTCGAGCCGGCCATCGGGACGCAGTTCAACCTGGCCGACTGTTACGAGAAGACCGGGCGCGCGGCGTCGGCGCTGGCGTTGTTCCGCGAGGTCGCCAAGGTCGCGCAGCTCAGCAACAAGCAGGAGCGCCTCCGCGCCGCCACAGAGCGCGCTGACGCGCTCGAAAAGCTCGTCCCGAGGCTTCGCATCGTGTTTGTCGCGCCTCGCCCCGACCAGCGGGCGCGCCTCGACGGCCGCGAAGCGGCCACCGAGGGCCCCGGCCTTCCCGTCGACCCGGGGGAGCACGTCGTGCGCGTGGAAGCTCCCGGCGCAACAGCGCATGAGGTCAAGATCGCGATCGCGGCCGACGCAGGCGTCACCGACGTCACGGTCCCTGAGCTCAAGGTGCCAGTGAAGGAGGTGGTTCGCGAGGTCGACGCGCCGCGCCCCTATCGTCCGCTGGCCATCGGGCTCGTGGCCGGGGGGGTCGTCGGTCTTGGCCTTGGAACCGCCTTCGGCCTCGTCGCCGTGGGCAACAAGAGCGACGCCCACTGCGAAGGTGTCGATTGCAGCGCCGCCGGCGCCGACGCGAGCAAGCTGCGCGATGCGCAAACGGCGGGCACCGTCTCGACCGTGGCCTTCATCGCAGGTGGCGCGCTCGCTACCGCAGGCATCGTGCTCTTCGTGGCCGCGCCCCGCGGGAGCGCGGCGAAGTCGCTCACGTTGGGCTTTTCGTCGCAACAGCTCCGCGTGACGGGCGCCTTCTGATGGGTCGGCGACCCTTCGCGCGGGCGGCCTCCGCTTCAGCCATACTCCTGGCTGTCGCTTGCAACACGCTGCTCGGCATCGACGGCGACGTCCGCGAGCCGGCGGCAACCACGGGCACCGACGCCAGTGCCCCGCAGCAAGACGCTCCGGGAGCCGTGGAGGCAGGCGTCGAGGCGTCGGGTCTCCTCGTCGTTTCAACCCTCGAGCTAGGGGCCATTGCCCAAGGCGGCGCAGTGGAGGTGGGCATCACCCTCCGCCGCGTGGGCTACACCGCGAGCACGCCGCTCGGTCTCCGGTGGTCGTTGCCCTTCGCAGGGCTTTCGCTAGTGGAGGATCTCTCGAACGACGCTGGCGCCCTCCCGCCGGGCGCCCTCGTTGACCTGACGGAGGGCCAGGAGAAGCGCTTTCGCGTCGCGACCTCCAGTTTGACGCCCCGCGGCGCCGCCGACTTCAAGATCATCGCGGAGGACGGAGACCGCCGCAAAGAGCTCGTCGTCGCGAACCGTGTGACGGGACACATCGACACCTCCTACGGCAAAGGCGGCCTCGCACAGTTGGGCATCGGTCCACTCGGTCTAGGCGCGCCAACGAACACGTTTCCAGTGGGCAACTTGCTCACGGGTGAGGGTGCGGATCTCGGCGCAGCGCTCGCCGATGACGGCCACGTGTACCTGACCGTTGGCGACACCTTGGCGCGGCGCCAGCTCGATGGTGGCCCTGCGTCGCCTTCGACGATGGGCATCGGTGTCATGTTCCGCCACGTGGCTGTCAGCGATGCGGGTGTGGTCGTGGTGGGCCAGAAGGCGTCGCGAGCCTACGCAGCCTTGCTCGACGGGGGCGCCTTGATCGAGGCGCAAGCCGACGCAGGGATTGGGCCCGCGCAGACGGCCGTGTGGAGTGGTGACCGGGCCTTCGTGCTCAGCACCGACAACGACGGCGGCACCGCCGCCCGCGGCACCGTGATGACCTTCAGCGATGACCCCGTCAACGGCGCCGTGGTTCAGACGTTGGGCAACTTCGCGCCTTTCGGCGCCACCGCCGACGTGGGCGGCGCCATCCTGGTCGCCGGCGTCACGAAGAACTTCAACGTCGGCTTCGTACAGCGGCGCTTGCCGACAGGGGCGGCAGACCTTGCCTTCGGAGACGCGGGCGTCGCCCTCTCCAGCAGCGGCGGGACGGTGGCACGCGTCGTCCACCGAGGAGCCGCACGCATTCTTGTGGGCGGGACGCGGAGCGGAGCGCCAGCGCTTTGGAGCGTCGACTTCGCAGGCAAACTCGATAGTGCGTTTGGTGCCTCGCCGGATGGCGGCGTCAGCCCGCTCGCCGCAGCGATTGGCCCCGGCGCCGTTCGCGCCATCGTCGAGCTTCCGAGCCAGCGGATTCTGGTGGGCGGATACTCGAAGGCGGGGAGCTTCATCGGACGGCTCACGGCCAGCGGAAGCGTCGACGAAAGCTTCGCGCCGCCGGTGGGGTTCGTCCGCATCCAAACCATCGGCGAGTTTGATCTTCGGTACCTGTTGCCGCTCCGCGACGGCAGCGTCCTCGCCATCGGGGCCTTGGCGTTTGGTGGGCAAGACAAGCGGGACATCGTCTTCTTGCGCCTGGTTGAGGTAGACCAATGAGGGTGCGCGGTGGCCCGAGCCCCGCTCCTTGTGCACGGACGCGTCGGATGCTGGGTCGTTGGACAGCCGTAGGACTGGTGACCGTTGCGGCCCTCGCCGCGCTGGCCTGCACCACGCTGCTCGGCATCGACGGCGACGTCGTGGAAAGGCGCGCCGACGCCGCGGCGACCGGAGGGGACACCACGCCGACCGACGGTGCGCCGAGCGACAGCGCCTCAACGGGCCTCGTCGTCGCGTCGACGCTCCAGGACGGCGTGCTGCCGCAGAGTGGCTCCGTCGACGTCGCCATCACCTTGACCCGCAGCGGCTACACGTCGACCACAGCGCTCGGATTGCGGTGGTCGGTCCCCGTCGAATTGCAGGAATCGGTCGCCGTCAGCGATCTCACCACCGACGCGGGCGCGATGCCGCCGGGCGTGCTGGTGCCCATGGTGGAAGGTCAACCGAAGTCCTTTCGCGTCTCCGCCACGGCGTTAGCAACGCTTGGTCCAGCGGTGCTCAAGATCATTGGGGAAGACGACGAGCGGCGGCGAGAGCAGGTCGTCGTGAGCACGATCACGGGGCACATCGACACGTCGTTCGGCAAGGGAGGTGTCGCGCAGCTCGGGTTAGGAGACGGCGGCGCGCCGGGGACCAGTTTTCAACTCGCCGGAAACGTCTCGCGAGACGGAGCGGACCTCTCCGCCATTCGCGTGGGCGGCCTGGTGTACCTCACCTACAACGACACGTTTGCTCGGCGCCATCTCGACGGCGGCGCCGCACTCCCTGACTACCCTTACACCGATCGCGCGCTGCGAAAGATCGCCGCGAGCGACGCCGGCTTCCTGGTCGTGGGGCAGACGCTCGATGGCGGCGCTTTCGCGGCCACCACAGCCACCGGAGCCAGCTACACGCCGGCGCTCGTTGACGCGGGAGTCGGGCCCGCGCAGGCGGCGGTCCTGACGGCCGGTCGCGGCTTCGTCTTCAGCACGGAGAACATCGGCAACAACAACTCGCACGGCACGATGATGCGGTTCCCGGAAGGCGACATCGGCAGCGCCGTCGTGACCTCGCTGGGAAGCCTGGCCCCTCTCGCTGCCGCTGAGGACCCCGACGGGGGCGTCTTCGTGGCTGGCGTCACGCGAAAGAACGACATCGCCTTCGTGCAACACCGCTTCGCATCGGGGGCGCCCGACACAGCTTTCGGGACGGACGGCGGCGTGAGCGTTGGCGGGAACAACTCAGCGGCCCGCACTCTCCTTCGAACGGCGGGCCGCCTCATTCTTGGCGGCACGACCGGCGGCTTTCCGAGCGTGTGGAGCGTGTCGCTTCCAGGCGGCGCCGTGGACCCCACCTTCGGTGCGCAGCCTGATGGAGGGTCGGCGCTGGCGGCGGCCGTGGACAACGGCGGCGTGCGCGCCATCGTGGAGCTGCCGAGCAAGCGTATGCTCGTGGCTGGCCACGCGAGACGCATCGGCATCATCCTGCGCCTGACCGAAAGCGGGGACATCGACGCTTCCTTCGCCCCGCCGACCGGTATCGTTCGCGTCGACCTGAAGAACGATCTCGACATCCGCTACCTCCTGCCGCTGGACGATGGCAGCGTGCTCGCCGTCGGCGCCATGGAGGCAGGCTCCGCAGGGACCAAGCGCGACGTCGCCTTTCTTCGCCTCGTCGACGTCGACAAGTGATGCGCGGCGGCACGGGAGCGCAACTAAACGACGCCACGCTCCACGCGGCGATCATGGCGTCGTTTCTCCAAGACCAGCGCCCCCCCACCGTCGAGGCGCTGGCGCTCAAACTTGCGTGCGACGAGAAGGCCGTACGGCAAGGACTTCGCTCGCTTGCCGATCACCATGGCGTGGTCCTTCACCCAAACAGCGACGAGATCTGGGTGGCGCACCCGTTCTCGGCGGCCCCGACGACCTTCGTCGTACGGACCGGACCCCGAAGCTGGTGGGGCAATTGCGCATGGTGCTCACTCGGTGTCGCCCACCTCGCGGGAGGGAGCGCGACCATCGAGACGAGGCTCGGCGCACTAGGTGCCGCCGTTGAGGTCCGGATCGAGGATGGGCGCATTGTCGAGTCCGACTTCGTCGTCCACTTCCCGATTCCGATGCGGCGGGCCTGGGACAACGTCCTATTCACGTGCTCGGTGATGCTGCTGTTCCGGGACGAGTCGGATGTCGACGCGTGGTGCGCTGTTCGCGGGGTCGCGAAGGGTGACGTGCGACCGATCGAGCAGGTCTGGGCGTTCGCGCGCGAGTGGTACGCCCGCCACGCGGACGTCACGTGGACCAAGTGGTCGACCCGTGAGGCCGCTGCCATGTTCGCACGACACGGCTTCGCGGGGCCCATCTGGTCGCTCGCCGACGAGCCTTCGCTCTTCTGAGCGCAAGTCGCAGGCTCCGCGCGAACTTTCTGCCTAGCCCAGCGTCTGCCCACGGCGTCGCGCCTGCTGTCCACGGCGTGGACAGTGAGCCGACGATTGCAGCCAATCCAAGCGGCCATCCCGTGGCGCGCGGTGTGCAGGACTCCATGGCGGAGGCGTCGCCATGACCCCGCGCACCATGCCCTATCGCTACGTGGACGAAGCCGCCGAGGCTCCCGCCCTAGGCGCGCAGCTCGACCTCATCTACCGCGCCCGCGTCGCGCGCGCCGCGGCCGGTGCAGTGCTCGGCCTTATGGCCGCCTTTGCCATCGGAAGCGCCCTCTTCAACCGGGACAGCTCGGCGCAACGTGACGCGTTGCCGCTTCATCTCCTCCTCGCCGCTTGGCCCCTCGCGCTCTTGACCTACGCGCTCGCGCGCGCCGCGGGCCGACTCTCAGCGCTCGTGGCGCCAGCGGTCGAGACCTCGGCAGCCCGCACGGAGCAGCGCCTCTACCACGTCGAGGTCGCGAGCATCGCGCTTCCGCTCGTGGGCCTCGCCTTCGCTGCGCCGCTCACGCTGCACGCGGGCGTGGCTGCGCTCTTCGGCAACACGTCCGGCTTCGGCGCGTGGATGGCGCTGAGCGGGATGATCGTCGGCCACGCTCATCTGGCGCTGGCGGTTCACGGCTGGTTCTTCGCCCGAGCCCTTCACAGAAAGCCAGCCAACGTCCCCCTCAGGGACGGGCAAGGCGCCGCTGGCGCGATGATCCTCCTCGGCCTCTGCGGGACCGTGCCGGGCGTCGTTCTCCTCGCCATCCCTCCGCTGCTGGTGCTCGTCACGGGCACGTTGTTCGTGCCCCTCGCCTACCGTGCGGCGCGCCGCACCATGGAACGTGAGCGCGCCGACGTGGCGCGGGCCCTCCGAGCGTCGTGACCTTCCTCAGGAGGAGAGCCACTGCGCGGTGAGCCACGTGAGCGCTTCGTCCTTCTTTTCACGGAGCGCGCGGTCCACTTGGCGAGCCGCTTCGTCGGGCGCCGCGTCACCGTAGGCGCGCGCATAGAGCACCCAGTTGGACAACTCGTAGCGATGGAGCAGCGGCGCAAAGCGATGAGCGTCGAAGGCCGATAGCGCCTGCATCGCCTCCTCGGCGGAGGCGCTCGCGAAGAGCGCGGAGGTGGCGTCGAAGAGCAGCTCACGCAGCTCCTCGAAGGCGCGTTCCGGGGCGTCCGCCATGGCCTGAACGAGCGCCTCGAAGTCACTCTCCGGTAGGCCGGCGCCCATCGCGGCCTCCGCCATGGCAGGCACTTGCGTGGCGAGGAAGGACGACTTCGGCGCAGCCAAGAGGAGGCGCCCAACGAGGTAGACGTCGAATGCGCTGGCGATGGCTTCACCCAGGAAGAGGGCGTCGACGGACGGAGCGCGCCCCTTGGGGAGCAGCGCCTTGGCCGCGAGGTGATGCCACGCGACGTGCGTCACGACGTCGGCGGCGAGGTCTTCCGAGAGGACATCCCCGCCCTCGTTGGCGCCCCAATACGTCAGGTTGAGGAGGAGGGCTCGATCCCAGCGGCCAGCGAGCGCCTTCGGCAGCATTCGAAACGGGTAGCGATCCTTCTGGAGGACGCCCTTCAAGTCTTCGTAGAGCGCGATCCCTCGAAAGGAGCGCTCGTCTTCCACGCGAAACTCGTCAATGGTTCGCGTCTCGAACATCAACGGCGCACGGGGCTTCATGACGCGACCCTACCGCAAGCGCCGCCGGATGGGGGAGCTCAGCGGCGACGATAGCGACACAGCGTCCGCGACGCGCCGGTTCGCGGCCAGTCGTAGCGGGTCGTCTCCTCGAGGTCGAAGAGCGGGTCAGTCGGCGGCTCCTCGCGCGCGAGGAGCACCAACACGGCGCCGCCTGGCGTAACCGTCCGGCCACCAAGGGTGAGCCAATCCTTGGGTGGGAGCGTCGCTCTGGAGAGCGCGACGTCGAAGGTCTCGGTGAGCGTCTCGCCCTTCTGCGACAAGACCTTCACGTCCTCCCTCTCCAGCTTGCCGAGGACGACGCGCAAGAAGCTCACGCGCTTCACGAGCGGCTCGACGAGCGTGATCACGAGGTCGGGCCTCATGACCGCGAGCGCGAGGCCAGGCGCGCCGGCCCCCACCCCGACGTCGACGACCGACCCGCCATGCGCCACCGCCTTCGACAAGACGAAGGCGTCGGCCAGCATCAGGTCCAAGAGCTCGTCGTCGGACCGCGCCGCGGTGAGATCGTGAGTCCGATTCCAAAGTCGAAGCTCGTTCAGCCACAGCGCGAGCGCGGCGCACACGCTCCGACTTGGCTCGCACCCGAGGGGCTCCGCCACGCTGAAAATTGCGGCCTCGGTGAGCGCTTCGTTTGCCGTTCGGGAAGCCACGTCGGTCGGGGGTGTGATAGCACACAAGGTCCCGGGCGCCGGTCGCCCGGTGTGATTGAGGCGGTGGCCCCCGCGCGCCGCGACAGGTCCCGATGTCCACGCCGAATTTCGAGGCTCTCACCAACTTGTTGGGGCGTCTTGGCAAGGCCGCCAAGAGCGTTACGCCCATGCCCGGCGGCGCCTCCACCCGCAAGTACTTCCGCCTCGACCTCGGGGGCGACTCCGCCGTCGCGATGTTCTTTCCGGAAGGCGGCGCGCCCGAGGAAATCCAAAAGGCGACGCCCGGTCGCCGGTGGCCCTTTCTCGAGGTGCAGAGCCTCTTGGCGGAGAGCGGCGTCGACGTGCCTCGCATTCACGCCGAAGACACGCACGCTGGCTGGATCGTCCTCGAGGACCTCGGCGACGACACCTTGGCCAACTGGCTGCTCGACAACCCAAACGACAAGACGGCCCTCTACGAGACAGCCGTCCGCGATCTCGCGAAGGCCCAGGCTCGCCTCGGGTCGCGACCGGGAGACTCGATCGTCGCCGCGCGCGCCTTCGACGCCGATCTGCTCAAGTGGGAGATCGAACACTTTCGCGAGTGGGGGCTGGAGGCGCGCGGCCTGTCGATGTCGGCGACGGACCGCGAGCGCTTCGACGTCATCGGCACGCGCTTGGCGGATCGCATCGCGGCGTTGCCGCGCGGGTTCGTTCACCGCGACTACCAGTCGCGCAACTTGATGGTTCGCAGGAACACGAGGTCGCTCGTGTGGATCGATTTCCAAGACGCGCTCCTGGGCCCGCGCGTCTACGACCTCGTCGCGCTGCTCAACGATAGCTACCAGGAGTTCGATCGCTCCTTCGTTGAAGCGCGCCTTTCGGACTTCGCCGAGGCTGCGAAGCTCGACGACGCCTCCCGCAGCTCCCTCGTGACCCAGTTCGACCTCGTGACGGTCCAACGTAAGCTCAAGGACGCGGGGCGTTTCGTGTTCATCGATCGAAAGAAGCAGAACAGCGGGTTCTTGCGATTCGTCGAGCCGACCATCGAGAAGGTACGGAGCTCGCTCGGTCGCCTCGCACCAAGCGACGTGGACATGGCCGAACTCGCGGGCATCCTTGACCGAGCCCTCGCGTCGGCGCCCGTCGCTTCCACGGCTCTCGCGTCTGATCCGGAGCGCTGAGACGTGACGGAAGCGGCGCCCCCGAACCGACGCCCCAAGGGTCAACGCTCGGTCGAGCCAGTCCGCGCGGGGTTGTCCCTCGCGGAGAGCGAGGGGCTGCCGCGCGAGACGCTGCCGCTCTACGCCGGTGCGATGCACTACTGGCGGCATCCACCGGAGGAGTGGGGTCCAGGCCTCGACGCCATCAAGTCGCTGGGGCTGCGCGTCGTCGACACGTACGTGCCGTGGGCCGCGCACGAGCTCGACGACGGCACCTTCGACTTCGGCGAACGCGAGCGCCGCCTCGACGTGGGACGTTTCTTGGCCATGGCTCACGCGCGCGGGCTCTACGTCATCGCGAGGCCCGGACCGCACATCAACGCGGAGCTGACCTTCTTCGGCATCCCCGAGCGCGTCGTTTGGAACGCCGAGGCACAAGCGCGCACGCCCAAGGGCAATCCGGTGATGTTGCCGATGTTGCCGCTTTCGTTCCCCGTGCCCAGCTACGCTAGCGAGACGTTCCACGAGGAGACGCGGCGTTGGTTCGAGGCGGTCGCGCCGGTCCTTGCGCCGCATGTGTACCCCTCCGGCCCCATCGTGCTGCTCCAAGTGGACAACGAAGGCGCGCTCTATTTCCGCGACGGGCCTTTTGATCAGGACTACCACCCGGACGCGGTCCTTCTCTTTCGGGACTTTTTGCGCAAAAAGTACGGTTCCTCGGAGGCCCTCGCCCACGCCTGGAGCGACGCCTCGGTAGAGCTCGACACCGCCACGCCACCGGTGCGATTCGACGCGACGAGCCTCGACGAGCTGGTGCGCGCTATGGATTGGATGGAATTTCACGAGCACCTGCTGGCGGTCGCCATGGAGCGAATGAGCAAGGCGCTCCTCTCGGCCGCGCCGCTCGACGTGCCGACGATGCACAACTTTCCCATGGGCGAGGGCGCCACGCCGCTCAACCCGGCGCGCATGACAAGCATCGACTTCGTGGGGCTCGACTACTACCAGCGGGCGCATCCCATCGATCACCTCATCGTGATGCGGCGCACCTCGGAGCTCGCGACGCGATGCGACGGACAGAACACCCCGGCCTTCGGCGCTGAGGTTGGCGCGGGATTTCCGCCGTTCTTCGCTCCCCTTTGCGAAGGCGACTCGCTCTACACGCTGATGGCGGCGCTTGCGTACGGCCTTCGTGGTTTCAACCTCTACATGGCTGTCGAGCGCGATCGCTGGGTCGGCGCGCCCATCGATTCGGGCGGCCGGCGGCGGCCCTTGGCCGATCGCTACGAGGCGCTCATCGCCGCCTTGGAGCGCACCGCGTTTCATACGCTGCGAAGACGCGCCCCCGTGCGTCTCGTCATCCCGCGTTCGCTAAGGCGCATCGCTCGCGCGACGCACGCCTTCGGCTCGGCTACGCCGGCGTTGTTCCACGTGCTCGGCGCGAGTCTCAAGGAGAGCTGCTTCGAAGAGGGGTATTGCGAGGGCGAGGCGCCGCCGATCGTGGCGGAGGGTTTCTTGCGAGCCTTCGAGCGCGCTCTGTCGCAACGCGGCGTGCCCTTCGCGTACGTCGGCGGCGAGGCGCTCGACGTCAGCCTCGATGGCGCCACCTGGATCGTCTGCCCGACCGTCGGCGGCATCAAAGGCGAGGTCTTGGAGAGCCTTCGGCGCGCAACGAAGCGCGGCGCGCGCGCCACCATCGGTCCCGAAGTGCCCACGCGTGACGGCAACCTCCGGCGCCTAGCGGCCCCCCACGACGCGAGCGGCCTCGAGGTGGAGCCTCTCTCGGATTTCGCCCGCGTCGACGCGCTCGTCTCGCACCGCATCGACGAACTCTCGTTGCCGACGTACCCCGTCGACCCGGAAGGCGCCTCCTTCGCCCTTCACGAGGACGCGGCCGGCGTGCCGCGCGTCTGCTTCGTCATGAACCCCACCGACGACGCGCTCGTCGTGCGCCTCTCCTTCGACGGGGCGAGGGCCTTGGTCGACGCGCTCGACGGCAGTGTCGTCGTGAAGCGCGCCGCGGGCGGCTTCGAGGTGCCCGTGAAGGCCAAGACCGTGCGCATGTTCACCGTCGGGCACGTGACGTCGCCCGCGCTCGTCACCGGTGCGCGCCCATCGACGCACGAGACGTGACGGCTCTCTTCGTCGCCCAGTGCTCCATCGCTTCGACGAAGCGAAAGCGCTTCGTTTGGGCCGTGTGGACGAGCGGGCCGCCGCGCGTGTCGCCGTTCCGAAGGCCCGACCTCTCGGGCGGAGGTGAACCTTCTCACGAAGCCGCGCTGGCGAAGGCGACCGCCGCGGCAGGTGGCACCGCGGCGCTCATCGAGCCCGAGTGGGCCCGCGCATGGCTCCGCGTCATGCGCGGCCATGCCGCTTGGCTGGGAGAGGGCAGCATGCCGGGCGCGCGCAGCCGAGAGGCGCGCGACACCGAGCCACGAGGCGACGCGGAAAGCGTGTGGAGCGTCCTCGGCGTCCCCCAGAGCGCGAGCCGCGACGAGCTGAGGCTCGCCTTTCGGAGGCGAGCCCTCCTGGTGCACCCCGATCACGGCGGAACGAACGAAGCGTTCCGCAACCTCGTCCTTGCCTACAAGGAAGCGGACCGGCGCGCGCGGCGACCGAAACCCCAGCGGTAGCGCTCGGGGCCCGGTCGCCGGGAGCCGCTACTTCTTGATGCCACCCTTGGGGCGCGCGTCCGGCGTGAGGTCGGCGTTCTTCCAGTAGTACTCACTCTTCTTCTCGGTCGCGTCGGCGAAGCCCACCATCGGAAACTCAGCCTCGATGGCCGCTGTTCCCTCGGGCACGTGTTCCTTCTTCACGCACGAGAACCACAAGACGGCCTTCTCGCCGCCCTTCATGACGCCGCCGAACATGTTGCCGGAGCATTGGTGATACGGCGCGGGCTTCGAGGGGTTGGTGGCGTCCTTGACCTCGAGCTGCTTGCCGGCCTTGTCGTAGAAGTAGACGGCGATCTTTCCGTAGAGGATGACCGCGGTGCCGTTGTTCTTCACGCGAAACTGCGGCCCCTTCTCGTCGGTCTTACCCGTCCAGGCGACCTCCATCATGCGAGCCGTGCCCTTCGCCTCGCAGGGCTTCGCGAAGGTTGCGTCGCCCGACGAGCCCTTGGGGCACTCGTGGATCGGTCCCGACGGAGCCGGCGGCGCGCTGGCGGTCACGCTTGGCGTTGCCGTCGCCACGGGCGCCGATGCGGCGGGCGCCGCGCTCGCGCTCTTCGCCGGAGCCGCCTCAGTTTTTGGTTCATCCTTGGAGCATCCGGCGAGCGCGACGACCAAGCCGACGACCCCTGAGAGCCGTCCCAAATTGCGCGTATCCATCATTTGCCTCGTGTTGGCCCCGCGCGCGTTCCTCGTCTGGCGGCGCGGAGCGGCGATCACGGTAGAGCAAAGGCGGGAGCAATGGAACGCGCTCGCGCTTCGGCTCGCGAGGGCCAACACGGGCGGAACGCTGCCCGAAGCCGCCTCAGAACGTGTAGCGCAAGGTCAGCGCGCCATCGACCATGAGCGGCGTGTCGCCCTTGCCGTAGTTGCGCTCGAAGCCCGTCGCGAGTCGCGGGCCGCCGGCGAGACCAAAGGCCATGTGACGGTCGACCTGGTACCACTCGACGCCAAGGCGGCCACCGAAAGACGGGGCCAGCGACTCGGTGTCAGGAAAACCCAAGACGCCGAGCGCGTTGGCGGGCACGTCCGCCTTCATGAGACCGACGCTGCCTTGCGCGAAGAGCCCAACGCGCGCCGTGGGACGCACCGTGAGCCGAGCCCCGCCGTCAAACCCCCAGAGCGGAAACGCGCGCGTCTTGCTCGTGTCTTGGCCGACGCTTGTGTCGGTGAGCGCGAGCTCGCCGCCGCCAAAGACCATGAGCCAACCGAAGAGCTCATAGCCCACCTGGACACGCTGCATGAATGCGGTGCTCGCGAGGCGCCGGAAGGCGCCGAGGTAGCCGAGCGCCCCGAGCGAACCTTCCACGACGAGGCCCTTAGACCAAGGCCTCGCGGGGGGAGCCTCCGGCGGCGGACCGCTGTCGATACCGAGGGCAAGCGCGTCAGGCCTCTGCGCCGAGACCGAGACGCCGCCGGTCGCCGCAGGCGAAGGCGCGGCTGGCGTCGGCGCTTTGGGAGCTTCCGCCGGCGCGTCGTCGTCTTCCTGCGCGAAGGCCACGCTCGGCCAGAGGGCGCAAGGCGACGCGAGCATCAGCGCGGCGATAGCGGCTACGAAGCGCAAGGGAGCCTCAGCATACACGGTGGTGCGAGCGGACGTTACCGAGGGGCGGCCGTCGTCGCGCAAGGCTCCGTCGCGCCCGGTGAGGGCGACCAAAGCTCGTCAGCATCGATGGGTAGCCATTTGCTGCCGGTCGCCAGAAAGACCGTCGCGCTCGCCGGCAGCGTCAGGAGCAACGCAGTCACGACGCACAAGAGCGCCACGCGGTCGCGCGGCGCCAGAGGAGCACGGCCTCCGAAGGCGCGCTGAACGACGAGGCGCGCCAGCGCGAAACAGGTCGCCGCGGCGAGCACGAGCACCATGAGGCCGCTCACGGGAACCCCGCCGATGACGGACGAAACGGTCCGCTCGAGCGACGCCCACGCCTGCCGAGGGGGTGGCTGAAAGGGCACCGCGGCGAGCAGCAAGGCGAAGAGCCCGGCAAAGGGGGCGAGGAGCCGCGCCGCCAGCGCGGGCGACGCTGGCGGCGGCGCAAAGGCCCGAAGCAAGTGGGGCGCCGCCAAGAGCGGCACGAGGACGAGGACCAGGAGCCGCGGCATTCGCGCGACGGCGCGGACGAAGGTCTCCGTCGACACGGGCCCGCGCAACACGGCCCAAGACAACGCCGATGCCAGGACGACGAGCCCCAATAGCCCCGCCGTTTCGAGCGACCAAGCCGCGCCGGACCCGTAGCCGCGAGGCGCGTTCGTCTTCTCTTCTTCCAGGGCCATGTCGATGCGAATACGATCCATGCCGCCGTGGGAAAAAGGAAGGGGAAAGCGCTCCTCGCTGCCGGGTTCTTGACGGCCTTGGCCGCGTGCGGTGCGGGCCGAGGTGCCCGCGACACACCGACCCCCTCGTTGGCGACCAGCGCCGGCGCGTCCTATGAGCTCGCGGAGATTCGCGCCGCGTGGCGCACGCGCACCCTCGAGGGTCGCATCGAGCTCCGCGATCGCCTCGAGCGGTTCCTCCTAAGGTTCCCTTCCGACGGCGCTTCGCCCTTGGCGCGCGTGTATCTCGCGCTCGTCTACCTCGACGCGGGCGATCTTCAGCGAGCGGAACGCGAGCTGGTCGCGCTCACGAAGCTGCCAACGGGCGCCACGAGAGACTTCGCCGAGGTCGCGCGGGCCGAGGCCGAGCGGGCCCGCGGTCGCCCCGGCGACGCCCTCGAACGATTGCGACCGCTCGCCGGCAAGATGGCGGATCGCGACGCGCGGGAGCGAACGGACGAAGCCATCGTGCTCGCGGCGCTGGAGGCGCGGCGCGAATACGAAGCGCTCGCCTACATGGACGCGTGGATCCGCAACGCCGAACCAGCCGACAAGGACGCCGTTCGCGAGCGCGTGCGAGCGAGCGTCGCGCGCATGAACGGCGCGGTGCTCGTGCCTGCGCTCACGGCCATGCGGCGCAAGGACGCGCCCGCGGGCTACGGCCGAGACCTGCAGCGCCTCGTGACGGCGCGCGTGGCCGAGTTTGCCGTCGAACAAAACGACGCGAAGCTGGCCCAGTGGCTCGTTGACGCCAACGCGGGCGCGGTGCTCGACGACAGCACCGAGATCCTTGTCGCCGAGCTGGCGACGCGGCAGGCCGGCGGGACGGCGTTCATCGGCCGCACCGTCGGACTCGTGCTGCCGACCTCATCGTCCTCGCTTCGCGACGCCGCCGGCGACGTGGCGCGCGGCATGGCCTGGGCCCTCGAGCTGCCGCGAGCCTCCGAGACCTCGGGCGACGAAACACGCCTCGCCACTCGCGACGACAGTGGCAAGCGAGGCGAGCTCGAGTCGAAGCTCGAAGAGCTGGCGGCGGAGGGCGCCGGCGTCATCGTGGCCGGCTTCGACGAGGCCGCGGCGGAGCGGGCCGTCCGCTGGTCGGAGGCCACCGGCGTCGTCGTTATCGCGCTCGCGGCGCCGTCGAAGACGAAGCCTCGCACCAGCTCCTTCGTGCTCGGCGAGCCGGTGGAGCGCGTCACCGAGCTCCTCGCCAGTGCGCTGGCGGCTCGGCGTGAATCGAAGATCGCGATCGTGTCCGACCGCGCCAGCCTTGGAGCCGTCGCAGCCACGCTCGCGAGTCGAAAGAGCAAGTTCGAGCTGTTCCAGCCTGCCCCGTGCGAGATCGAGGAAGCGCAAGGCGCCGACGCGCGCTTCCCCGTCGACGCTTGGGAGAAGGAGAAGTTTCGCACTTGGCTCGTGGCGGGCCCCGACTCTTGCGGCCGCGCGCTCTTGCGCGAGATCGGACACCTCGACGGCGCCCTTGTCGCCTTCACGCTCGAAGCCACAGGCCGAGTCGAACGCGGTGCTACGGCGGCCAGCGTGCTCAGCGCCGGCGCCGGGTTCATTCCTCTCTTGCCGAGCACCGGGGACGGCGCCTCGCGTACGCTGGTTCGACCGCAAGCCGGTGGCCTTATGACTGGCGAGCGGGAACGCGAGCGCAAAGGCGCCGGACGCGTTCGCCGACCGGGCGCCTCCGCTCGCGCCGACCTCGACGCGTTTGTGGCGACGCTCGGCAGCGTGCCGACTTGGCGCGTGGCGCTGGGCCGCGACGCGGGCTTGCTCGCGCGGCTCGCGCTCCGAACGCTCCCAAAAGACGCCGCAGCCACGGAGGAGGAGGTCTTGAGGCGAAGGGACGTGGCCCGTCAGATCATCCTCTCCACGAAGGAGACCTTTTGGTCGTCCGAGGCCACGAGCGTCGATCACGTGACCCACACGTTGCCGCGCACGCTCCGCGTCGTCGACCTCCGGTGAACAAACGAGCGGCGGTTCGAGAGTGATTTGACCTCCCGCCGTTCGTGCTCAACGCTGTGGCCATGAAGAGTCGCTTCGCTTGCCTCTTGATGGCGGCCCTAGGTCTCGCGTGCACCAAAGACGCGGCTCGGCCGCCGCCTTTGACCAACGAGCCGGGCGGCGGGACCGTCGGCGGAGGCGGCACGTCGTCCCCCCCGGTCGGTGACGCTGCAACGACCCCGCAGCGCGCCATCGTGACCGCACCGTCAACACTTCGCGGCCTCGTGGTTGCGGCGAGCGAGATCTACGTCGTTTACGTGGATTCACCGGCCGACGGCGGGGTCTCCACGGGAGTGCTCGCGCGCGCGCCACGGGCAGCGGCGGTTGCGACGGCGCTTGCGCCGCTTGAGCCCGTCGCCCTTGGTGGTACGTCACCGCGCGACCTCGCGCTCTTCGGCGCGAGTCTCTACTGGCTCGACGACAACGGAACGTCATCGTTGGTGCGGTTCAGCGCGAACGCGGCGGAGGTCGTTGGCGCTGGCTTTCCGACCGCCAGCACCTTCGCCGTGTCGACGACACCGGCCGCCACGGTCGTCGTGTCGACGAGCTTGGGGACGCTCAACGTCGACCGCGTTTCGGAGACCGACGCCGGCGCCTCGCAGTCGCTCGGAAGTTTGCCTGGTGACTTCGCGCCGGTTCGCTCCATCGTCAAGGACGGCATCGTCTACATGCTCGTGAGCCAGACCACCGGCGGGGGCCTCTACAAGGTGCCCCTCGTGGGGGGCGTCCCGGAAAACGTGTGGTCTGCAGCTAGCGGAACGCCTCGCGATCTCGTCCTGGTGGAAGGACGCGCCCTCGTGGCGCTCGACAGGCCGGGAGACGGCGCCATCGTGTCGATCCCCCTCTCGGGCGGCGCTGCCACCGAACAAGTTACGGGCGTGCCGGGGCTCGCACGACTTGCCACCGAGGGGCTCGATCTCTTCTTCGCCACACTCTCGGGCGACGTGAGCCGCGTGCCGGTGGCAGGCGCGGGCGCGACGACGGTGCTGGCGGAAAAGCTCGGCACGCCGACCGCTATGGTGGCGGCCGACGCGGTGTACGTCGCCGTGGGCCCGTCGGTCATTCGGCTGGCGCGTTGATTCGCGAACGGGGCCCCTCGTCTATCCGTTCGTCTAACCGGTCCTCGAGCAGCTCGGCATGCCGCCGGCCCGGCGCACCGGGCGCACAGCCCGTGACCCATCGTTCACGGCCGGGGCTGGCGTTGTGCCTTTGTCCGCGAGAACCCTGAATGGCATCGCGCTTGCTCCTGGGCGGGCCGTGAAGAACTTCCTCGCCCTCACCGCCGGCGTCGTGGCCCTGCTTTCGTCGCTCTCCGCTCAGGCCCAAGAGACGCTGCCGGCGCTACCGCCGGCGGCCGCACCGGCTCCCCATGCCGCGCCGCAACCCGTCGTCACCCGAGTCGACGCCGCCCCGGGCAGTGGCGGACTCACCGTCATCACCCCCGTCGCGGGTGGAGGGACCATGACGGCGGTGGGCTGCAGCGCCGTCACCGTGCAGGGCCATTCCACGGAGGTGCGCGCCGGCGGGCAAGCGCTCGTCATGGGTGCGCCCTGCGTAGCCCCAGCCGTTGCGCCTCAAGAGCGCTACGCGCCCGACGGGGGCCGCAAGGCCGCGCTCATCGCAGCGCCCATCGTCTACGGCGTGGGCATGGCCTACTCGGGGATGTCGTACTTGATCAACAGCGGCCATTCACGAACACACTCCGATGCGACCGCCTCGCTCGTGGGGTACACGGCCATCAGCACCATCGTGCCAAGCATTCCGCGCCTCGTCGTTGGCGATACGACGCGAGGCCTCGTCTACTCAGCGGCCCGCGGCGCCTCCATCGGCGTCGCCATCGGCGTCGACTGGGGAAAGAAGGACGACGACCTCATGGGTCCGTTTCTTTTTGGATTCGCCGCACCGCTCGCCCTCGCCATCGTTGACATGGCCACCACGCCCCACCGCGAAGATCTCGTCGACAGTTCGAGCGACACCCCGAGCGAACCCAAGGCCAGCCGCGATGGCGCCCGCATCACGGGCATCAGCCCCGTCGCGTTGCGTGACCAAGAGGGCAAGACGCGAGGCGGAGCGGTCACCCTCGGCGGCGCATTTTGAAACGGACTGGGAAGCGCTTTCGGTGAACGGCCCCGACGTGCCGGGTTGACGTTCGAGGCGCCCGCGGGCCGTCGGGACCGCAAGGGCGGGCATGAAGCTCGGACTCGGCGCTCCCTCGCCCATCTCCCGCGCGGCGCCGCGATCGCGTTAGACTCCACGCCTTGGGGAGAGCAGGGCGCACGCGCATGGGTGTCGTGGTGGCGTCGCTGGCAGCGGCCGGCGCCGCCATGACCGTTGCGTGCGCCGGCCTCTTGAGCATCGAGGAGCTTCCCTTGCGCGGAATGGGCGACGGCGCCGCGCTGAGCGACGCCGGCCCCGCGACGGACGCGTGCACCGTCGCGCCGGACGCGTCGTTCTGCGCGACGCTCTGCCCACGAGCCGACTTCTGCGACGACTTCGAAGGCGAAGGCGACGACCTCTCGCGATGGAATGGTGGAGGTCTCGGCGCCGGTGGCGCGGCAAACCGCCTCGTCGATTCGCCAGAGAACACCCTTGGTATCGTCGACGACGAGCGCAACTCAAGCCGTGTGCTTCAGTCGACCGTCATTGCGCGCGACACCGGC
The DNA here is from genome assembly GCA_016703425.1 of Myxococcales bacterium. NCBI lineage: Bacteria > Pseudomonadati > Myxococcota > Myxococcia > Myxococcales > Myxococcales bacterium. Next base: position 462,008 of record JADJCA010000029.1, on the reverse strand, counting down.
ACGGCGTTGGCCTTTGTGGCGCACGAGCTCCACTCCCCGGAAGGGCAGCTTCCGCGCGGGGTTCGCGTGCGGGTCCAGTTTCGCGTCATGGACCTCAACTTCAAAGACGTCGACGCAGCGCGCGAAGAGAAGTTCCTCTACGCGATCGGCTTCGGCGACGGCGCACGCGGCGAGGGCATCGGCCTCATCCTCGTTGAAGGAAAGAAGCACGGCGACTACGAGGTGACGCTGCAACAGCGCACCGTGGTGTCGGGCGCCAAGAAGGTCGAGCTCACGTCGCTCCTCGATCTCGACCAGGCCACGCTGAAGAACAACTGGTTGGGACTCGAGTTCATCCTCGCACCGAGCTCGGTGCTCGATGCGATGGCACAGTCGTGCGCCTTGGTGGACGCCAACGGCGATCCGCTCGATGCAGCGAGCCTCGCGTTGCCGGGCGACGCGCTGCGGCTCGTCGTGCGCGTCGGCCCCGTGTCCCGCTGCGTGGCGGCGCGGGACGAGTTTGCGAGCGGCGACTGGTTGCGCTCCGTGCAAGTGCTCTCGGGCGCGGCCGTGGGGGGCCCGGCGACGGCGTCCGTGCGCACCGACAACCTGGCCGTGTCGCTCCTCTACTGACCGCGTCAGCGCGTGGCGCTGCGGTGCGGTTCGTCGGCGCCCTCATCGGAGACGGCCACGAAGGCCGCGGCGACGAGCAAGTTCGAGACGATGAGAAGGACAACGAGCTTCATGGGACGCTTCTTCTTACGCCCGACGAGCGGCCCTCCTTCCCACGGAGGCCCCTTTCGCGCGACGCATGGGAGCCCAAGCAACGGCCGCGCCCAGACGGGGTCCCTCCGGGATCAGGCAAACTCTGCGGCGGCGGCGGCGAGGGGCCGCACCTTCACTCGAACTGTGATCTCGAACGCGGAAGCGCGCGGCGGAGTGGGGGAAGCTTTTTGCCTGAAACGGTGGCGCCGCGCCCCGGCACGAACTGTGCTGACCGTGTCGGCATGCGCATCCGAACGCTTCTCGCTTGCCTCACCTTCTTCGTGCCCGCGTGCTCCACCTCCGCCTCCGAAGACGGCGTCGACGAAGGCGAGACCCGCATTGACCCGACGGGGACCGACTCGCCCGGTAAGTTCACGGTGAAGCTGCCCTCGGGCGCGGCTCACGAGACGAAGGTCGCTTGGAACGGCGTCAAGAAGAGCGCCGGCGAGCTCTTTGACCCGGTGCCCGTCGGCGTGCAGGCCTACACGATGACGAGCGGCAGCGTCACCTCGTCGGGCAACGTCAAGATCGAGGCCGGCAAGACCACCACCGAGCTCGTCGCGCTCCTTGCAATTGATGCCGCGTCTGGCCCCCGTACGCTGGGGCTCCGCACCGACACGACCGGCATGGGCTTGCGCCTCACCACGGACGGGCGCTCCTCGCTCGGCGGCTTCCCGGAGAGCGTCGCCGCGAGCCCTTCGTTTGCAGTGCTTGGCAGCGCCAACGGCTACGAGCTCAACTTCGGTCTCAACGCAGCCGACGGGATCCCGGTCAAGCTCGCCCCCGGCGAGTCCAAGAAATTCGTCCTCGCCGATCCGACCGCCCGCAGAACGGTGCGCATCAAGGCGCCCAGCGACCGAGAGATGGCGAACGCGACGTGCGGCACGCCGGCGACCAGTGCGACGGTCCGGTATGAGCTGACCCATAACCTGCTCGGAGCCGCGAGCGCGGGGTTCAGCCTCGACAAGAGCGCTGAGATCGATGTCGGTCTTGCGCCGTCGCAGTCTGATCAGTCCGTCTACTACCTGCGCGCAGACGCCTGGCGATCTTCGGTCCCATTGCCGATGCCGGTGCGCGGCGCTCCCATGGGGCAGTTCGCGCTGGGACGCGTCGACGTCAACGACGTGCTCATCAACGCCACGCAGCCGCGCGTCCCCGGGACCTACCGGATCTACAAAGCGACCGCGCAGGGCCAGGCCTCGACAGAAGAGGTGTTGCGCTGCGCCGCTCCGACGAACACGGGCGTCGATTTGCCCGCGGGAAAATACGTGGTTCGCGTCAGCTACCCCTCCGTCGAATCGGGCACCAAGGTCGACGAACACGTGCTCACAGTCCCGTAAGGAGCGTCGCTGCCCCATCACTGGCAGTTGCCTGATGAGCGCGCGGCGCCCTCGTGGTTCAATGGCGCGGTGGACCTGCCGACCATCCGAGGGCTCCTCGCGGGCGCGTGGATCGCAGCGGAAGGGACGACGCTCCGCGAGGAGGACGAGAAGAAGGCGCTGGAGTTGGTGGGCTTCCTTCGCGAAGCCGCGCATTTGCTCCGGCCGTCGGCAAAGCGTCGAACCGTCGTCGATGCCGCGGCAGGGAAGGGCTACGTTGGCCTGCTGCTCGCGCGCCTTGGACACCGCGTGACGCTCCTTGAGCGAGACCCTAAGAGGGTCGAGAGGCTCTGTGAGGCGGCCTCGCGGCTGGACGTAGCCTCGCGCGTCGTCGCCAAGGCCTGCGACGTCGCCGACCTCGCGGCCTGGCCGGAGGCGCCATGGCTCGTCGCGTCGCTTCACGCGTGCGGCGACGCCACGGATCGCACGCTCGCGGGTGCCATCGCTTCCCGCGCGCGGCACGTGCTCGTGGCGCCCTGCTGCGTCGCCACGCAGCTCGACGCGGCAACGCGCGCCAGCGCCCATGCAGAGCGGCTCGGCATCGCGCACTTCTCGGAGGCGAAGCGGCGCGTCGTCGAAGGCATGGTCCTCGGTGAGCGGGCCCTCGTTCTTGAAGCCGCGGGGTACAAGGTCGAACCCGTGGCGTTTGTGCCCCCTACCGTCAGCCCCTACAACGTGGCGCTGCGCGGGACGCGCGTCGATGAGCCCGCGCGACGCGCGCGCGCCGAGGTGGCGCTCCGACACCTTCGCTCCCCCGGCGCCCCAGCCGATGACTCCTGATGCAGCGCGGCGGTGGAACGCTTGATAGACTTCAGACGAGCTTGCGATCGTTGTCAGTTGCTCGTCGGGCGCTTCTTCTTCTGCCGCTGACCTTGGCCGCCGCCGGCTGGGCCTGTCAGTGGGTTGTTCCGCTGGGCGCCGACGTCAGCCCCGCTCCCGCCGACGTCAGTCCCGCTACCGCCGACGGAGGAGCGGACGCTCCGCCGCTCCCCCCCGGCCCCTGCGATCTCGCACTGCCACCCTTGGTGCCGAGCCGCGGCGGCGTGGAGAGGGGGACGCTCTTCGCCGCTCGAGCCCTCGACTTCGGGCCGCGGCTGCCGGTCACTGGGGTAGGCACGCTGCGCTTCGACGCGGGCGGTCTCTTGTGCCCGAACGCGGCCCTCGACCTCGACGGGATCGAGACGACCTGCCCGGCCACCGCCGGCCTCGCCAAGTGCGTGACGAAGAGGGGCGCGTGCGACGAAGACGGCGGTCGCGACAACGCCTTTGCGAACGTGTTGGCCCTGCTGCAAGGCGTCAAGCCGGGGAACCTGTCGCTGTCGGCAGCGATGGAAACGGGAGGTCCCACGTTGCTCATCCAAGTCGTCGGCTACAGCGGCGAGGCGAACGACGATGCGGTGGGGGTCTTCTTCTACGCCGCCACGGGCACCCTCGAGGGGCCCGACGGTGGACCGTCGCTGCCAAGGTGGGACGGCACAGATACGTGGAAGGTTGAGCCGCGAAGCGTCATCCCATCGAGCGCCGGTGACGTTCCCTTGCGCTCCGCGAGCGAAGCTTGGGTCGCCAATGGCGTCCTCGTCGCAAAGCTTGACCGCGTGGACCTGCCCATCCTCGTCGACAAGCAGCGCGCGTTGCTGCCGCTGCGCGGTGGCTTCGTAACCGCAAACGTCACGCAGGTCGACGGTCGGTTGCGCCTCGACCACGGGCGCCTTGCCGCGGCCGTCGCTGCTGACTCACTTCTAGCGAACCTGGCGGCCGATGGCGGAGTGTGCGAACGCACGGGAGCGTTCGATACGCTCCGGAGCATTCTTTGCTCGGAAGCCGACCTGACGACGACGTTTCCGACCGAGGGCCCCGCGGCGGCCCCTTGTGGAGCTCTGTCGCTCGCCATCGGCTTCGTAGCCGACGCCATCTCGAGCAGCGTAACCGACCGCGCCGACGTGCCCTACGGAGTGCCCTACGCGACGCCCTGCGGCGAGGCCGATGGCGGCCCGCTCTTCGTGGGCTGCGGCGCGCCGTGATAGGCCATCGCCGGCCGAGCGGCCGCGCGCGTGCCTGCGACCCCGTCGATCGGCGGACGCTGCCATCGATGCCGCAGTGCCCACGCGGAGCGCGAGGAAGAATTTCGGGGTCACGACGTAGGACTCGTGGCCATGAAGCTTTCCGTCCTCGTCACCCTCGTCATCGCCCTGACCGGCTGCAACACCATCAAAGAGAAGCTCGCCGAGAAGCTGGCCGAGAAGGTCGAGGAGAAGGTCGCGCAGGTAGCCTCTAGCGCCTCCATCACGTCGGCTGAGACGGCCGCGCCGAAGGCGGGTGCGGCCTCGCTGCCGCTCCTCGGAGCGGAGGCGCCACCCTTCAAGCTCGTGGAAAAGCCCGCCGCGAGTGACGCTCCCTCGGGCAAGGTCCAAGGCTCCGCCAACGGCCATGCCTTCGACGCGCGCGCGATCTACTTCGAGCCCTACCAGGATCATTGGCAGCTGAAGATCGCCGACGCCGAGCTGAAGACTCCGACGGGTCTCATCCACCAGTTCAACGCCCAGACCATCACCGTCGACCTTCCGAAGAACGTGCAGCCATCGGCAGGAAAGAAGTTCGCGAAGGCGATGAAATACGGAGACGGCTTCTTTCAGATCATTGACCCGCGCCACGGAAAGGGCACGACGAGCTGGAACACCGACAACGCCTACTACGTCGAGATCACGAAATGGGACGTCAAGCCGTTCGACCCGAAGGGCCATGTGTTCCAAGAGGCGGGGAAGGCGTCCGGCAAGGTCTACGTGGTCCACAAGGCACACTCGTTCAACGTCGAGGTTGGCTTTCGTGACTCGGGCGCTGCCGGCGAGTTCAAGGACGTCGTCGTTCGCTACATGGGCAAGCCCAAGTGGGTGAAGTAGGGCGGCTGCGCCCCAAGGACCGCATCGTTGCTTAGGTGACGCAGGGGGCACCGCGGGGCTACGTTCGGAGCGTGCGTGGGCCGCTCCTCGTCTTTCTAGGTGCCTTTGGGGTGCTGTTCGCCGGTTGTTCGAGCGCCTGTCTCTTCGTCGTGGGATTCGAGACAGCCACTCATCCGCAGTCACCGCTCCGCCATTGGCCGATGAAGCCCGGCGAGTCGGTCAAGGATGAGGTCTCCGTCGACCAAACAGGGTACGGCTCTCGCGACGTCTCCGTCGAGCTCGCGCTCTACGAGGGGCCGTACAAGACCGTCCCCATTGCATGCACACTGCACGTCCAAGCCACGCGTGGGACGGCCCCGCCCACGACGCACGCCGCGGAAGCTCCCGTGGACCGCCCCTCCTCGTGCAGCGTCAGCGTCGACGCGGCGGGCCCCACACGCCTCGTCGTCGACGCCAAGAACCTCTCGGAGCGCAACGTGACCCTCTCCGTGACGCCGGCGCTACCCGGCTTTCCACGCACCTTCAAGCTCGCCTGGCTCGCTCTTGGCGCTGTTGCGTTGGTGGGCGCCGTCGCGCTCCGCCGTGGCGTACGCTCGTGGCGCAAGGGGCGCACCGCACCGTAACGGCACGCCGGCGGCGAGTCCCCTCACCTCAGTTCGCGCAGCACAAGACGCCCGAGAGCCCCGCCGCGAAGTTACACCCGGTGCCCGAGTTCTCGCTGAAGTCGATGCGGCCACCGGAGATGCAGCTGCCGTTCGCGGCGCCCGGAAACTTGTACGGACACGTCGAACCGATCGCGCCCATGTCGACGTTGGCGGCCGTGTCGATGCTCGGGACAGCGGCGGCGCAGTCGACGTGGCACACGAAGCTGTCTTGCGCTGCGTTCATGGCGAAACAGCCGGTGACGGCGATCGCATCGGTGTATTGAACGGCCTTGAGCGCGCTCTCGGCGCCGGTGCAAACGTGTGAGCCAGCGGCGCAAAGCGGCGACGCCGTGGACACATGACCGCTCCACGTGCCGGCGCACGCCGCCACCCGCGGGTAGGTCACCTCGGACAGTCCATCGCGGGTGCCATCGGCGCAGCCCGCCGTACCCGCGTCGCTGGCGCTGTCGGCGAGTTTCGCGTCGGACGCTCCGTCGAGGCTCGCAGCGTCAGACGCTCCGTCGGCGCCACCATCGCTCGCTGGCCCCGTCTCGTTCGGCGCGTCGGCGGTTGCATCCATCAACGTGACGTCGCTCGTTCTTGCGTCGCTGGCGGCCGAGTCGGAGACGGCGCCTGTGTCCGGCAACGAGGTGTCGAGCTTGCCGGCGTCGACCGCAACGCCCGGTCCGTTAGAGTCGTCGTCGTCGCCGCAAGCGCCCGTGCTCGCGCCCACCAGACCAACGGCGCCGAGAAATCCCCAGAACACCAACCGCTTCGAAACGTTCATGCGCTGCCCTTAGCGAAGTTCACGCTGGCTTGGAAGCGCGATGGTCGGTGTGCGACGCGCTGAAAAATGCCCGCGCGAAGCCCGCGAGCCGGCCCCGCTCCGTAAGCCGCTCCTTGTCGCGGCGTGCGAGGCGCTTGACCGCCAGCTCGAGTCGCAGCGCATCGCTCTTCGTCGCGCAACGTCGCTTCGCGCACAGCGTGACGGGCCCGCGCCCGCGCGTGTAGCGCGCCCCTCTTCCGGCGTCGTGCTCCCCTAGCCGTCTCAACACATCCCGCGCGATGCCCGTGTAGAGTGAGGCGTCGCTGCAACGAACGATGTAAACGAACCAGAACTCGCCTCGGGCCGGAGCCTTGGCCTTGGCCTTTGGCTGGCTTCGCCGCATTGGCTCGCTCGCGCGAGCCCTTTCGCCTGTCAGCCGACGCCGCCGCCACCGGAGCCTTCGGGGCGACGACCCTTCGAGAGGCTCGCGGCGATGAAGTCCCGATTCATGCGGGCGATGAAGTCGACGCTGATCCCTTTGGGGCATGCGTCCATGCACTCGAAGTGGTTCGTGCACGCGCCGAACCCTTCCTTGTCCATCTGCGCGACCATGCCGAGCACGCGCTCGTTACGCTCGGGAGCGCCCTGCGGCAGCAGGCCCAGGTGGGAGATCTTCGCCGCAGTGAACAGCATCGCCGCCGCGTTGGGGCAGGCCGCCACGCACGCGCCGCAGCCGATGCACTCGGCCGCGTCCATCGCGAGGTCAGCGTCTTCCTTGCGAACCGGCGTCGCGTTGGCGTCGGGCGCGGCGCCGATGGGCGCGCTGATGTAGCCGCCGGCGGCGATGATGCGATCGAAGGCGCCGCGGTCCACGACGAGGTCGCGAAGCACGGGGAAGGCGCCGGCGCGCCACGGCTCGATCCAGACCTCTTGGCCGTCGGTGAAGGAGCGCATGTGAAGCTGGCAGGTCGTCGTGCGGACCTTGCCGCCGTGCGGGCGTCCGTTGATGACGACGCCACAGGCGCCGCAGATGCCTTCGCGACAGTCGTGATCGAAGGCGATGGGATCGTCGCCCTTCTGCGTGAGCTCCTCGTTGACCACGTCGAGCATCTCGAGGAACGAGGAGTCGGGGCTGATGTCTTTGGCGTTGTAGGTGACGAACTGCCCTTGGGCCTTCGCGTCTTTTTGCCGCCAGACGTGGAGCGTGAGGTTCATTTGTAGCTCCGGGTCGCTAGGTGAACGTTGTCGAACTGGAGAGCCTCGGTGTGGCGAACGGGCTTCTCTCCTTCGCCCTTCCACTCCCAGGCGGCCACGTGACAGAACTCCTTGTCGTTGCGCTCGGCTTCGCCGTCGGAGGTTTGGAACTCGGTGCGGAAGTGTCCGCCGCACGACTCGCGGCGCTCGAGGGCGTCGGTGCACAGAAGCTCGCCGAGATCCAAGAAGTCGGCGACGCGGCCGGCTTGTTCGAGCGACTGGTTGAGCTCCGCGGCGCCGCCAGGCACCGAGAGGTTCTTCCAGAACTCCTCGCGGAGCTCGGGGATGAGCCCCAAGACCTTCTTGAGGCCCTCTTCGTTGCGCGCCATGCCGCAGTACTCCCACATGAGCGCGCCGAGCTCGCGGTGAAACGAGGCCGCGGACCGCTTGCCGCCGATGTCCAAGAACTTCTTCGTGCGCCCCTTCGCCGCGTCAACGGCGGCCTTCACTTCGGGGTGATCGGTGTCGACCTTCTCGAGCTTGGTCTGCGCGAGGTAGTTACCGATGGTGTACGGAATGATGAAGTACCCGTCGGCGAGGCCTTGCATGAGCGCGCTGGCTCCGAGGCGGTTCGCGCCGTGGTCGGAGAAGTTGGCTTCACCGAGCACGTGAAGACCCGGGATGGTGCTCATCAGGTTGTAGTCCACCCAAAGGCCGCCCATCGTGTAGTGGACCGCCGGGTAGATGCGCATCGGCACTTTGTACGGGTTGTCGTTCGTGATGCGCTCGTACATCTCGAAGAGGTTGCCGTACTTCGCCGCGATGGCCGGCTCGCCGAGGCGCTTGATGGCGTCCTCGAAGTCGAGGTAGACGCCGCGACGAACGCCGCCGACCTCGGGACCGACGCCGCGTCCGTCGTCGCAAGCTTCTTTGGCGGCGCGGGACGAGATATCGCGCGGAGCGAGGTTGCCGAAGCTCGGGTATTTTCGCTCGAGGTAGTAGTCGCGGTCGCCCTCGGGGATCTTGTGCGGAGGCCGCTCGTCGCCCTTCTTCTTGGGCACCCAGACGCGACCGTCGTTGCGGAGCGACTCGCTCATGAGCGTGAGCTTCGACTGGTGCTCGCCGCTCACGGGGATGCAGGTCGGGTGAATCTGCGTGTAGCAGGGGTTGGCGAAGAGGGCGCCCTTGCGGTGCGCGCGCCAGATGGCCGTGGCGTTGCAGCCCTTGGCGTTCGTGGAGAGGTAGAAGACGTTGCCGTAGCCGCCGGTGGCGAGGCACACGGCGTCGGCCACGTGGGCTTCGATCTTTCCCGTCACCATGTCGCGCGTCACGATGCCGCGGGCGCGGCCGTCGATGACGATGAGCTCGACCATCTCGTGGCGAGGGAACATCGTCACTTTGCCGGCGCCGATCTGCCGCTCGAGCGCCGAGTACGCGCCCAAGAGGAGCTGTTGCCCCGTCTGACCGCGCGCGTAGAACGTGCGCGACACTTGCGCGCCGCCAAAGGACCGGTTGTCGAGGAGGCCGCCGTATTCGCGCGCGAACGGCACGCCGAGGGCCACGCTCTGGTCGATGATGTTGACGCTGATCTCGGCGAGGCGATGGACGTTCGCTTCGCGGGCGCGGAAGTCGCCCCCCTTCACCGTGTCGTAGAAGAGCCGGTAGACGCTGTCGCCGTCGTTTCGGTAGTTCTTCGCGGCGTTGATGCCGCCTTGCGCGGCGATGGAGTGAGCGCGGCGCGGGCTGTCCTGGTAGCAGAAGCAGCTGACGTTGTAGCCGAGCTCGGCCAGGGACGCGGCGCCGCCGGCGCCAGCGAGACCGGAGCCGACCATGATGACGGTGAACTTCCGCTTGTTGGCGGGGTTCACGAGCTTCATGTCGAAGCGGTGCTTTTGCCACTTCTCGCCGACGGGGCCGGAGGGGATCTTGCTATCGAGCTGCATCGCGCTCACTTGACGAAGCCGGTCAGGACCGCGACCGGGAAGGAGATGTTGCCGACGACAATCACCGCGGCGAAGAACGTCGCGACAGAGTGGCGGAGGGGATTCCAGCGCGAGTGCGCGAGGCCGAGGCTCTGCATGAGGCTCCAGACGCCGTGGTAGAGGTGAAGCCCGAGCGCGATCATCGAGATGATGTAGAAGCCCGCGACGGCCGGCTGCTGAAAGCCAACCACCAGGTTCTGGTAGACGTCGCCCTCCTGGAAACGAGGGTGCACGTGCCCCGTCGTGAAGTGGAGCAGGTGGTAGACGATGAAGAGCAGGAGCAAGGGACCGCTCCAGACCATCGTGCGCGACGCGTACGTCGAGGCGCGCGGCGCGTTGACCTTGTAGCGCTCCTGACGAGCCCCGCGGTTGCGCCCCGCCAGCGAGAACGCGGCCCAGATGTGCGCGGCCACGGCGCCGAGCAACGTGAGCCGCGCGACCCAGAGGCCCGTGCCGTGAAGGAGCGCGTGGAGAGAGGCGCCGTAGGCGTTGAGCGCTTCCGGGCCGAGGTACACCTGGAGGTTGCCGGCCATGTGCGCCAGGGCGAAGCCGAAGAGCATGAGGCCGCTGACGGCCATGACGACCTTCTTACCGAGGGTCGATTCGATGAAGGTGAAGGTCTGTGCGCTTTCCATGGTTGGTTCGCTGCTGGTGCGGGGGTGCCGGGGGAGCCGCGGAGAACCTAGGGGCCAAGGCCGCGGGAGCCCATCCGTTTGGGCCAGCTTTTGGCACTTTTCCGCGTACTTGGGAAGCGTTTGTGCAAACCGGCGCCGTGAACGGCTGTGCGCGGCTCGAAAAGATGGGCGAACGCTGCGGCAGGGCCGTTCGTATGCATGATGCACACATGTTGGGCCATCCCTTGGCGGCGGACGGCGGCGCTCGATCCACGTCGTACCGCGCTTTCCCCAGCGGGCGCGTCCGCAGACATCGCACCCGTACGCACCCTGAAGGCGACCAACATAATCCTTTCTATTCGGGCACTTGCGAGCTCCACGACAGCCTCCGCGCAGGACGTCCGGGCGCTGGCACCGACCTCGCAAGTTCGCGTCGCGAGGAATTGCCCATGCCGTCTCGCTTTCACGCCATCACACGATGGCGACTCGACCTGGATGCCGTTTGCGGTGGCACGAGCGACGACGACTCGCTCGTCATGAGCGATCCGCCGGCCGCCGATCCGCTCCCCGAGCCTGCTCCCGAGCCGGTCGCCGACGTGACACCGTCGTACGACTCGTTCGGCAACACCGAAAGCGACGCCGGCTACGATCGAGACCTCGTCCGAGCCACCGAAGCCGTTCGCGCCAGCGAGTTCGAGCAACCGGACCTCACAGCGCCGGTCAACCCCGTCGAGACTGGCGGCCCCGGCGACCCGCTCGTCGACGCGACTCAACACAATGCCGCGCTCGTCGAACCGCCGCTCGCCGCGGGTGTCGTCGCGCCTGTTGGCGCTCCCGTGGAGACCGGTCCCATTTTGACGGGGCAAAGCTCCATGCGTGACTCACACGCGTTGGTGACGCCGGGACAGTCGACGCTACCCGCGGCTATCCCCGGCGCCGCGCCCACGGAAGCCGACATGATTCGGCACCGCGTCGACATCGCGCAAAACTACGAAGACGGGGCGAGCCCGGCGCGCCTCGTGCAAACGAATCTCAACGACTGCTCGATCGTCAGCAGCCTCAACCAAGTGGCGCGCACGCCCGACGGGCAAGCGCACCTCGCGTCGCGCATTCAAGATCTCGGTGACGGCTTCCACCAAGTGCGCCTCACCGGTGAAGACGGCGCCGACCGCAACGTCATCCTCCGCGATCCGAGCCCAGGGATGGGCAGCGCCGGCGACAGGAACCTGCGCATCTTCGAGAAGGCCCTCGCCGTGGACCGCACGGCGGACCTCGGGGGGCTCACGGAGGCTGACGTGTACAAGAGCATCGACTACGGCGCCGCGCCGAGCGCGGCCATGCGCGAACTCGGCCTCGGCAACCACTGGGGCAACACGCCCCGGGACTACATGCCGGCCGACGCGGTACGGATCTACAACGAGACTGGCGGCGCCCTTGGGGGCACCGCCATGACGCTCAACACGAACCCGGTCCCGACGGCGCCGACCACGGGCGACGAGATTCGCGGTGCGAACCACTTGCGCGATCAGCTCAGCTCGTACGGCCTCGTCGACAACCACGCCTACGAGGTCGCGATGACGTATCGCGATCCCACGACCCACAACAACATGGTGGTCCTCAGGAATCCGCATGGCGTGAACCACGGCACGCCAATCCCCGAGGCCCGCCTCGGTGAGCTCTTCTCAAGCTTCAGCGTCGGGCGCGTCGCCCCGCGCTGACGGCCCGACGGCCTGGCTTGCCCTGGGCCGAGTGCCCGGAAGGGCCAGCAAGTTTCTAAGTTCGACGCTCGGCCGGATTCTCGCCCCGGGTAGACTCCGCGGCTGATGATCACCACGCAGCCCAGTGACGTGCTCGCGGACGCTACGTGGATCGACCTCTTCGACCCCACGCCGGAGGAGGTGGCGCGCGTGCGTGAGGCGACCGGCCTCCGCGTGCCCACGAAACACGACGTCAGCGAAATCGAGTCATCGAGCCGTCTCGGCTTCGAGGATGGGGCCTTCTATGTTTCAACGCCGCTCGTGCAGCGCAGCAACGACGAAGAGCTCGCCCTCGCTCCGGTAGGCTTTGTCCTCTCGGCGCGCCGATTGCTCACGGTGCGCTTCACGGCCACAGGCTCCCTCGACGAGGCGCGGGCCGAGTGCTCGAAGGTTGGCGTGGCGAGCGCGGAGGCCGCGTTTCTACGCATCTTCGAGACCATCGTCGATGGCGCCGCCGACGCCCTCGAGCACGCCGGCAACACATCGGACGAGCTCACGCGTTCCATCTTCAGGGCGCGCAGCGACAAGAGCGACGGACTCCGCGCGGCGCTCCAGCAGATCGGCCGAACGGCCCATCGGACATCGCAAATCCGTGATGCGCTCCTCGGCGTCGGTCGCATCGCCTCGTTCGTCACCGAGTCTAGTCTCCCGGGCGCACCGCCGGTCAACACGGGTCGCATGAGGGCGGTCCGAACCGACATCACATCGCTCATGGAATACGAGGCGCGAGTCTCCTCCAACTTGCAGTTTTTGCTCGACGCCACGCTGGGCTTCATCAGCTTCGAGCAGAACGAGGTCGTCAAGACTCTGACCATCGCCTCGGTGGTGGGCGTGCCGCCAGTGGTCGTGGCCGGCATCTACGGCATGAACTTCCGTTCCATGCCCGAGCTCGCTTGGCCCCTCGGTTATCCCATGGCTCTTGCGCTCATCGTGGTGAGCGCGCTCATTCCGCTGTACGCGTTCAAGCGGCGCGGGTGGATGTAGCCGGCGACAAACTTCAGTTCGTCGCCCTAACACCCAAACTTTCTGGTGGCTGGCGCGTCCATAGGTCGTGCGACACCTCGCGCGTGCGCCCCGCGCCCTCTTCCTGCTGGCGATGGCGCTGGGCTCGGCGCTGATCAGCGCCTCCAGCTCGGCGTACTTCAACTTCGAAGAGCTCCCTCCCTTTGTCATCGAGAAGCTCCCCGTGCGCTTCGAAGCGCTGTGGCTCGTGTCCCTCCGCGTGCATGTCGCGGCGGCCGCGCTCGCGTTCCCGCTGTGCATCGCGCTTGCGACACGAACCCTGCAGCGCCGCGCCGCGCTTCACCGGTGGCTCGGGCGCCTCGCGGGCGTCGTAGTCCTCTTCGCTCTCGTCCCATCGGGCGCCGTGCTCGCGTTCGACGCGAAGGGCGGCGCCTTCGTGTCGGCGGGCTTCCTCCTCTCCGGCGCGATTGTCGCGTGGTTCATGACGAGAGGCGTGCTGGCAGCCCGACGCCGTGACCTGGTGAGACACCGTCGCGCGATGCTGCATGTGTTCGCACAGATGAGCGTGGCGGTGACATCGCGCGCGCTCCTCATTGGCCTCGACGCGGCAGGCATGTCACCCGGGGTCGCCTACGTGGTCGCGCTGTGGGGGCCGGTCCTCGTCAGCGCAGCGGCCGCCGAGCTCTTGTCTTCGTCGTCTCCCCTCTCGAACGCATCGAAAAGGATGGGTCATGTCTTCGGCAAAATCGCTTTGGCTGTGCGCCCTCGGTCTCTCTCTCGTCCCGTCGCTCGCCTCGGCCGATGAATCGCCGGCGGCGACCGCCAAGCAGCGGGTAGAAGAAGGCCTCTTGAAACCACTGGCCGAGAAAGAGAAGGACGCGGGCCGTTTCACGCGCGCGCGCATGCCACCGCGCGAGCGCCGCGTTCGCGTCACGCAGGCCACCACCACCGCGGACAAGCACGGGGGAGGCTATTTGCCGTTCGCCATCGATGTTCGCTGGGGCGACGAGTGGCATCAGAACGACATCGTCGGGTGTGCTTATCTGAAGACCGGCGCGCTCTTCGTGAAGCGAGGGGATGAGTATCGTCCGGCGTCAGTCCTGCTTGGGAAGAGCGCGGAGGCCGTCGCCGGGGTCTGCACTCCCGGCGCAAAAGAGCGCGCTTAGGCCCTGCGCAACGGAGGTATCCTCGCCCGCTCGTGGAGGAGCAACCGCTCACGGCGCTCGACTGGATTGCGGCCTTGGTGGCGGGAACCAACCTCGTCGCGCTCTTGGCGTTTCCCGTCATCGGTCGCTCCTTCGGCTCCATCTTTCAAGACCTTGGTGGGGCAAACGTGCCGCTCCTGACTCGCCTCGCGACCTCGTTTTGGTTTCCCGGAGCCATGGCGCTCCCTGGTGCCGCAGCACTCGCGATGGCACTTCGCACGAAGGTTCCGCTGGCGACGCGGCGCGCCTTTATCATCGGGGCTTTTGCGATGGCGGTCGCGGGCCTGGCGTTATGCGCGCTCGGCCTCTACCTGCCCATCTTCAGAATCGCCGACGCGATCAAGGCAGATTAACAAGACCGTGACGAACCACGCGCTGCTCTTCGTCGTCGCGCTGCTAGCGGCCCTCGCGTTCCTTGCCTTGCGACGCGCCAATGAAGTCGCGGCTCTCTCGGTGCGCCGCGGTCGGGTGCTCCTCTATCGAGGTCACGTGCCACAAGCGCTCGTCAACGACGTCGCGGACGCGGTCCGTCGAGGAAAGGTTGCGGAAGCAACGATTCGCATCGTGAAGGAGAACCGTCGGCCAACGCTCATCATCGCGGGTCCCGTCGACGACGCCACCAAACAGGTGCTGCGCAACCTGCTCCAAACGCACTCGCACCGTCTCATGGCACGCGCCGTCCGCGCTGGGGCGCCACCGGGCCGAAGAAGTCTCGGGCAGCGGCTGGGGATCGCTTCGCTCGCTTGGTGGCTGCACGAGCGAGAGCGTTAGCCTTTGGGAGCGAAGGAGACACGCGAGCGGCGTTCTCCTACCCTCGTCGGTCATGTCCCCGCTCGTTCCCTGCCCCGCGTGCTATCGCCACGTTCGCTGCGCCGATGAGCGCTGTCCGTTTTGCCGAGCGGCGCTGCCTAACGATCTCGATCAGACGCTGGTCCCGATGCCGCAGACCGAGCGGGGCGCGACGCCGGTCTTAGGCCCCGTGCTGCTCGTGGCGATGGCGGCGACGGCGATGGGCTGCGCGGGGCACGCGATGTTGTACGGAGCGCCACCGTCGAGGCCGCCCCCCGATGCGGGAACACCGAACGTCGAGACCGTCGCTCCCCCCTACGGTTTGCCGCCGCCGGCGCACGAGCCCGTCGTGGCCCCGTCGCGCACACCAGGCGCAGCGCCGCCCAACGCCGCTTCGCCGAAGTGACCTGGGCGTGACCGCGCAGCCACAAACCCTGAACGCAGCCGCGTCCAGTGAACTCGCCGGAGGCGCCTGCGGGCGGGCGTAAGCTCGCGTTTTTCCCTGCCCTTGGCCTGGCCCGGCCCGTGCACTAGCTCCCATCACGCAGGCACAACCCGCCCGCCAAGGAGCCACGCCGCCATGCACCGCCATCTTACGTTCGTCGCCATCGCCGCCGTCGCCGCCACGTTCGCTACCGGGTGCAGCGGCTCCGCAGAAGCCAACCAAGACGAGATCGACAGCATCTCCGCGGCCCTCGAAGCGAACGACGGGGCGATGACGCGCAACGCCGAAGCGAGCGCCTTTGGGGACAAGCAGATCGACGAGACAGCTCCCCTCGCCGACGAAGGCGCCGACGAAGAGGACACGATCGCGAAGAGCCGCCTCGCGAACCCGCGCGGCCGCACGTATCGCGTCGCGCTCATCTGGGGTCACATGCCTCCCGCCGCCGGCGCCCAGAACGCTCCCGAGCCCACGCCCGCCGATTTCTCCGGCAGCGTGTCGGTCGACCGCGGCGCCATCGGCGTCGCGCGCACGCTGCGCTTCGACGCGAAGGATCACCTGGAGCCGCGAACGAGCTTGCGCGAGGTGAGCTTCGTCTCCCATACGCTGCCGCACGTCGATGGCATGCTCGTCACGGTGCACATCCCTGAAGGCGCCTCGACGCTTGTGCACTTCAAGACCGCAAAGGTCACGACCGACATCGACGTCTCGACGCTTGAGACGCAGGTGGGCGGTATCGCCCGCGCCGACGACGGCTACAACGGCGTCTCGTACCTCGGCTTCGAAGACAAGGTCGGCTGCGCCAGCGGCTTTCTCTTCGGCAAGTGGCACCGCTTGAAGGCGAACCTCGGCAAGTTCCACGGCCGCGTCGTCGGCGATCACGGCGTGACGCTCGGCCACATCCGCGGCATCTACGGTCACTCGAAGAAGGCCGACAAGGACGTCTTCTTTGGTAAATACATCGATCGCTCCGGCGACTTCCGCGGCCTCCTCGGCGGCGGCTACTCGGACGACGGCTTCCGCGGCCTCTGGGGCACGCGTGATCCGCGCAACGCAGGCGGCCTCACGGGCTTCATCAGCGACGGCTACGTCGCCGACGACGGTCGGGGCCTGTTCGTGGGCCGCTTCCAAGAGAAGTGCCAGTAGAGACCGGGCACGGAGATTCGGCGGGCGTCCGGCTTCGGTCGGGCGCCCGCTTCCATCTTGGGGCGCGGCCGCGCCAGCGCAGGACGCGCCCCTCAACGCGACGGCACCGCGATGACCTTCTCCACGAGCGGGTAGTCGCCGCCAGCGGAGACGTGAACCCAACGGCGGCCCGCGCAGCTCTGAAGCTCGCGCGCGAACGAGAACCGCGCGTGTCCCGTGGCGTCGGTCTTCGCGACGACGTCCGGGGCGGCGAAGAAGTCGTCGCAGAAGAACGTGGCCGTGACGTCCTTGCCGATGAGGATGTTGCCTTGCGGGTCGGTGAGCTGGACCTCAGCCAAGACCTCCGTGCTGGTCGCAATCGGCAGCCGCAAGTCGGCGCCCCACAGCGTCGGGTCGCGCCCCTCGAACTTGTCGGGCGACGAGGTCGCGAAGATCTGAACGGCCTTGTCGAAGGATTTGACGCCGCGCGCGAGGAAGTCCGCGTCGACCTTGTCGGGTGTATCGAGGCGCGTGTGGTACCAGGGTGAGTCTGACGCCGTGCTCACCGTCGGGATGCCGCTCCGGTAGGCGCCTTGGATGTCGGTGGGAATGATGCCGCCGAACATCTGCTGGATCTTGTCGAGCGACAGCCACACGGTGAACGTGTCGAAGAGGCCCGCCGTTCGCGACTCGCGGAGCGCCAGGTCCATGATGGGCACCTCGCTGGAGGCGACACCACCGAAGAGCGTCGTGATGCCGCCGTTCTTTAGATCGGTCTCAGCGGCCGGCATTTCAAAGTTCACGACGGCGAGCATCCCGTCGTCTTGGTGCTTGCGCAGGTAGTCGTAGCCGCCGTAGAGCGCGACCTCTTCACCGTCGTAAGCCACAAACACGATCGTGTTGTCGAAGCGACCGTCGGTCTGCCCCCGCTTGCCCGCGAAGTACAGGAGCGCCGCCACGCCGCAGCCGTTGTCGACGGAGCCCACGTACCAGGTGTCGTAGTGCGCGCCGATGACGATCTGCCGATCGAGGCTCTTACCGCTCGCGTCCTTCTTTCCGTAGTTCTTTCCTGGCACCACGCCGACGACGTTGCGACCGGTGCCGCGCGCGACGCGCGCGTCGACCTTGAGGCTCGCGCGAACGTTGCCCTCGCCGACGCTCTTTTGGAGCCTTTCGCCGTCGTCTTTGCCGATGGTGATGGCGGGAATCGGTCCCATGGCCTCCCACGCGTGACGGATGGAGCCGATCTGGATCTGGTTCTGGGGCACGGCCGACGCGTAGAGCATGGCGACGGCGCCCGCTTGAGAGACGTTCCGGTATTGCGACGAGCGGTGATACTTGGAGTCGCGCTTGACGAGCGCGATCTTGCCGCGAAGCTCCTTGCCGCGAAGGTCCTCTGGCTTCGCGGAGCCGACGTAGACGAGCTCCGAGTCGCGCACGTCGCCGGCACCAGAGCCCTCGAAGATGTCGAAGGCCACGGGCGGCTCCGGCGCGCCGCCTTTGCTGACGGCGAGAGACGCTTTCGTCGGGTCGGCGACGTGCATCGGGAAGTTGAACTCTTCGAAGTGCACGTTGCGAAGCTCGGCCCGCTTCATGCGGTCCATGATGTAGTCTGCAGCCTTCTTGCCAGCGGGCGTACCGACGCGCTTTTCGCCAAAGGTCGCGAGGTCATCGAGCGTCACCTTGAGGCCGCTGGCGGCGGGCGCGAGGGCGCCTTGCGCTTCGGCGGCGTCGTCCGGCGCGCCCCCCTGACAGCCGACCCCGAAGGCGGCCAGCGTGACGGTGCAGGCAACGGCGGACGCAGCGAGGAGGAGGCGGAGGTTCTTCACGCCTTCTCGTCAGCACCGCCCGTGCCACGGAATGCGGCGAAGAGTCGCGCGTTTACCGGTCACCACGGACGGGTGCGTTCGCCGATCATTGGTGACGCGATCCATCGCGTCATCCGCCGAGGGCCTCGAGGATGTCGCTGGCGCTGGCCCACTGCCCCGCGTTCGCATGGTTCGGGTCGGCCTCGAAGGCCTCCATCAGCCGCGTCCGCACGGAGCCCGACAGAAACCACTTCTGGTAGAGGCGATCCTCATCGTCCTTCCAGAAGATCCAACCGTGCGTCCCAGCGCTGAGAGCGGCCGCTTCGTCGAGCACGAGGTCCGCCAGAAGGGTCGCCGACGTCGCAGGGTCGTCACCCCTATCGAGCATCGTGTCGAGCATGGGCGCCAAATCCATGCGCGCGATGCCTGCGCTCTCCACGATGTCGCGGACACGGGCGCGCGCCCGCCCCGCGACGGCAGAGGCGAGGAGCGCGCCGGTGAACGCCTCGAGGGCCGCCCGCTCGGCGGGGAGCCAGGGGCCCTCTTGGACGAACTTTCCGTAGATGATCTGAAGGTCAACCCACAAGGACCCGTGCGCTTTGAGCTCAAGGATCCGAGGCAAGAAGTGCTTGAAGTCGGTCAGCGTGCCCCACGTGTTCAGGGCGCTGAAGACGTAGCTACCGAGATCGCCTTCCTCGAGCTCGCGAAGGCGCTTGCTGGTCAATCGCGCGCGCTGCTCCGGCGACACGCAACAGGGGCACCCTTCAACGGCTGAGGCTCGGTAATTCGCGAAGGTTTCGTAGAGTCTCGCGATGGCATGCTCGAGGGACGCGGGCGTCATCGCTTCTGATCTACCGCTTCTGGCATACCGCTTCAGCGGCCCATGCGGTCAACGAAGATCGCGCGCGTCGGCGCCGCCCGATGTCGGTCATCCGCGGGATCAGACTTCACGAGCGCTTCGTAGCGGCGCCCGTTGATCTCCACGACCTGAGCAACGTGAGCGTTCGGCAGATTGAGCGGTGACGCTCGCCAATCCAGCTCCGCGCTGGTGGCGAGCGAGCGGAGGAGCGTCGCACCCGTGAGCTGCTCGAGCGATGAGACACCGAGCGGGTGCGCGACGTAGACGACGTTGCTCTTGCCCAGGGCGGGAGCGATGTGCTCGGTGACGACACGAATCCGGGCGTCGCGATCGAGCGAGCTCACCGGCAGCGCGTTCAGCCGCAGCGCGGGCACCAGCGTCTTGCCATCGGTCAAGAGCGTGCGCGTCGCGCCTTGGAGACCATCGAAGGGTTCGCCTCGGTACGCGGGCACGATGTCGCCGCGAAAATCGAGGCCCTCGGCGCGAAAGCGCTCCGTGACGTCTTTCTCGGCGTCGCCGCCGTCGGTCGCGAAGTCCCAGACGTCGGCGAGGTTCTGCAGCACGTCGAGGGCCGTGTCGGCGTGGTCGAGGGCGCCGACGTGGTCCGCCTTTGCGAGCACCTTTCGAATGGCCGACTCGCGCATCGCCGGCGTGAGCGCCGCCTTGGACGCAGCCGTTTTCGCGGCAACGCGGCTCGCGGGGTCGACGGCATGAAGCGGAAGCTCGCTGGTCGCCTTGAGCGAGATCTGTTCGAGCGGCCGGAGCGTCTCGCCGAGGAGGTGACCGCCGGCAAGACCGCGAACCGCGGCGCCTTCGGTCCCCGCCAGCGCCGACGCGGCCTTCGTGCCCGCGTTGCTACCTGCGCGCGCCCCAACGGCGCCGACCTGCACGGCCTCGCGGCCGCCCACGGCCGCGGCCTTGACGCCAATCTCCGCGACATGGACCGGAGCGCTAGCCGCCTTGAGCATCACAACGACCGCGCCGCCGACGCCGACAGCCGCGCCGCCGAGTACCTTGCCGTTCCCCTCGCTCATGGCTCGCTCCCCCAAGATACGCGGTCCGGGGGAGATTCCATTCCCCGCTCGCGTCATTTCTAGGAGGAGCCACCGGGGCGGCAGTTGTCGCGCAGCGGGCCGGCTCGCTTAGCGTCTGCCTAGGCGCAAGATTCCCATCGTAATGGTCAAGCCGGAGACCAAATGCATAAGTGCGAGGACCACACGGAGGCCCACTCCGGCGCCGGCGATTGACGCGGGTCCGACCATCGAGACAAGCCCGAAGACGACCGCGACGACCGTGAAAATTCTCGCCGGTCTGGCGGTGAACCGATTGAGCGCCATGGCCACCAGCGCCGCGAAAATGGCCGGAATGAAGCTCGAGATGATCACCGGCGCGAAGGGCATCGGCAAGGGCGGCTGTCCTCGCATGAACTCGCCCACCATGGAGATGCCCGAGGCGTTGGCGATGCCGTAGAGCACGACGTTTCCCACGGCGCCGACGGCGGCGCCGATCCCTGCGCCCTTCCAGATTCCGCCCGTGAGGAGCTCGCGCTGGTTCTCGCTTTCCGTCGCCGTCATCGTTGTCGTCATCGGTGCCATCCTTTCGGATGACCATGAGGCCAGGAAGCCGTCGCATCAATGGGCGTTACGTGAGACGATTTGTCCCATGAATGGGACAGTAAGCCTCGACGCCCTCGCCGTTTTCGTCCAGGTGGCGGAGAGCGTGAGCTTTCGTGGCGCGGCCGACCGCCTCGGTGTGCCTCGCTCCACCGTGAGTCGGAAGGTCGCCGGTCTCGAGCGCGAGCTTGGCGCGCGGCTTCTCAAACGAACCACACGCAGCGTGTCGCTTACAGACGCCGGCAAGCGCTACTTGGAGGAGTGTCAGCCGGCGCTGAGTCAACTGCACGAGGCGGCCCGCAGCGTCCGGAAGACCGTCGTCGAAGCGAGCGGGCGACTGCGCATCACAGCGGCACCGGCCTTCGGCGAGCGCTACCTCGGCCCCATCGCCGAGCGATACCTCTCCGCGAATCCGCAGGTCGAGCTGGAGATCTTCCTCACCGATCGCCACGTCGATCTGGTTCAAGAAGGCTTCGATCTCGCGTTTCGCGCCGGCGGCGTCGGTGACGAGTCGCTGGTGGCGCGCGAGCTAGGTCGAGGCACGTTGCGCTGCGTGGCGAGCCCGGAGTACCTGAAGCGCCGCGGAAGACCGCGAAGGCCCGCCGATCTGGCCACGCATGAGTGCGTCGTGTATCCGCCGCTCGCGCGCGGCGGCCGCTGGACGTTCCGAGCGGCCGAGCGAACCGTCAACGTTGCCGTGAGGGGCCGCCTCATCGTGAGCAGCTTGCCCATGGCGTTCGACGCCGCCGTGCGAGGTCTCGGCGTGTCACGCATCCCGAGTGCGCTCGCGGACGAGGCGCTCGGGAGGAACGCTGTCGTAGAGCTTCTCGCGGGCTTCGTGCCGACGCCCTCCCCGTTCTTCGTCGTCTACCGGCAGGGCTCGCAGGCGATACCTCGACTAAGCGCGTTCCTCGATCTGGTGAAGGAGCACGTCGAGCTCGTATTGCCGCCGTAACCATGAGGGAAGGCTCGGCGCCGCGCTTCGAGCGCCGTCGGTACCCCTGCGTCCTCACAGCCGCGTTCGCCGACGGGCTTCAACGTGTTCTTCTTCGTCGGCGTCTACCGGGACAACGTCGATGGCACGAACGCGGGCGAGGTCCGGCGACGACTTGACTCGAGCGGACGACGCCGTCCGACGCCGAGTCGCGTAGAGTGCGGCCACCCCCAACAAAATGGCCAAGGGCAGGCTCCATGATGCGTGGTTCCAAACGAAGTTTGGCTGCCCCGGTCTCGGGAGCAGCATGTTGACCACGGCGAGGCAAGCGAGCCCGAAGAGCAGGGCTCCGAACGCACCCGCGACCAGCTCGAGGAACGAAACTGCCCGACGAAGGTCACGTTGTCCCCGCTTGACGTCAGGCGATACTCGCTCGGCGCTGCTAGCGCCGCGTCTGTCGGCCGCGCTCGCCGCTGCCTCGGGGAGGCGCGTGAGGGCCGTTGAGACGGCGGCGATGGCTCGATCGATCGCTTCACGAGCGCCGAGGTCACCGAGCTCCGGCAAGGGTCCGAGAGTCGCGCGTTGCTGAGGAGCCAGCGCAAGGACGCGGTCCGAGTAGCGCGCCCAACGCTCGGCGAGCACGGCGCGGGCCGCATCGACCTCATCGGCGGCGGCCATCGGAGGTGTCCTCGCGAGCTCCGCCTCAAGCAGCGCGAGTCGGGCCACCAGATCTGCCTGCGACTCGAGCCCGCTGAGGTCCGCAACCTTCGGCAGCCGAGTCGGCGAGCGCGCTTCAGCGAGCTTGCTTGCAGCCCGCTCATAACGTGTCTCGGCGAGGAGCGTCCGAACGAGGAGCGCTTCGTGGGCTCGCTCTTGCCAATGGCCCGTCGCCCGCGCGAGCCCGATGCGCTCGAGTTCGGAAACGACAGCGTCGCACTGGGCGTCGATGCGAGCCGCGAGTTCGGCGACGGCCGCGGGGTCGTTGGCGCCGCGCGTCGAGGGTCGACGCTCGAGGAGCGACGAAGGCTCGAGGCTCCGCTCCTCGCGACCGGCGCGAGCGGCGACGATCAGCGGAGCGATCAGGCGAAGGCGGGTGCCCAAAGCTGCGTGACGGGCCAAGGCGGTGCCCAAGGGCGAGGCCGGCAACGCGGGCGTTGCCGCGGCCGCACCGCGAGCCTTCGGGGCCGACGCGTCGCGCGCGTGTTGGACGACGCGCAACTCTCGCTCGAGGTCGATGGCCTCGGCCTCAAGGCGCTCCGAGAGGAGGAGCAGCTCGGTCGCGGACATCGTCTCGGCGGGCTCCGTCGCGGCCCGCGGTTTGCGCTTCCGATCGTCGGTCGCGGACAGGGCCCTCAGCGTAGTCTCCGCGCTCTCCCACCGACTCCACGCCGCGTTCGCGCGCGCGAACGCGGCCCCATCATCGCTTCGGTACACGAACGCTCAACCCCGCTTGCTCAGCCGAAAGGGCTCGTTCGCGTGTCCAGGCGCCATGCAGCGAGCCATCGGTGTCGTGGCAACGTAGGCAGCGAGGCGCCGCCGTCAAGGAGGCGCACCGCGGCATCGTCAAACGTCGACGAGAGTGCGTCGACCAGCCGTCATCGGCGCCGGATCACTTGGTGCCGTTTCTGTCGCAATCGAGCGCCGTGCCGGTCTGAACGAGCTGGCCCCCGGACGAGACGATGCCTGAACCCCAGATTTCGCGGACCTCGGGGCTGTAGAGGTCGGACTTGTGGGAGTTGCCCTTGTCGGTGCTGTAGACGATGGGAAAGCCCACGACATTGTCCTTCGTGCCCGTCGCCGGCGTGGGAGTCTCTTCGATGCGCCACGTGGTAGTGCCGACAAAGTTGGTGCGTTCGCCGGTCTCGTAGCGGTGGTAGTAGCAGCCCTTCCGGTCCGACGTAAAAACCATCACGTTGCGCCGACCATCGATCACTCGCTGCTCGATCCATGTGCCCGTGAGCCCCCCCTCGACCGCCGTGAGGGGCGCTGCAGCGCCGCTGGGGTTCGCGGCGACTCCCCCATCGCCGCCACCAGCGCTGAGGCCGCCGTCACCAGAGACCCCAGGCCCGCTGGTCGTGCCGCCCGAACACGCAAGCAAAGACGCGCAACAAGCCAGCGCACGCATGGTCGTCATAGGAACCCTCCGGGAAGCACGCTAGCGCAAGCGCGCCTCGCGTTGATCCTCTGCACAAGCGAGCACGCTAGCACTCTAGGCAAGAGACCCTAGCGAACAGCGGGAAGGTTCCCCCTTTCGGGTTTGCCGTGGGACCTCACTGCTCGAAGCAATAGAGCCGGCCTCCGAGGTTGCACGGAGAACCGCCGCTGCCATCGTCGTTCCAGTCGTCGATGACGTGCGGGTAGCCCGAGGTCCCGCTCGCGCCCGTCGACGACCAGTCGTTGCACGTCTCGGTGCTGGCGTTGCCGCCGAGGACGGTACCGGTCCACACGAGGCCCTTCTTTCCCGTTTCGCCGTTCTCGTCCATGTCGAGATCGTGCACCGGAAACGACGTAACGCTCTTGCCCTTGAACGCGGCCGTGCCGTCAACCAGGGTCCACGGCCCTACCCCGGCGATGCGCTGCGAGGCGTTGGTGGTCGAGTCCGACAGCCATGCCTTGAAGGTGCCTCCCAGCTTCGCCGCCTTGGCCGCCGCTTCGCACAAGGCATCGGCGCCGGCGAGACCTCCGAGGTTGCCGTTGTGCGTGGCGCTCGTCGCGAAGACGCGCATGCCCGTCGCGACGGGCTTCGTGGCGGCGTCTTGTTCCGCGGACGCCCCGTCGCCCTGCGAAAGAACGCCGCCGTCGTTGGCGACGCCGACCGGCGGAGCGTCAGACGCGCTCGCACCTCCATCGTTCGACGCACCGACGGGAGAGCCCGACGCGGCGCAACCTGAGAGTGTGACGGCGAGGGCGGCGGCCGGGAACGAGCGCGGCAACATCATGGGCGGGAGGTTAGCGCGGGGACGAACCTTGGCGAAGCGCGAGCCACTCGTCTCGCGTGATGGCATGGAGGCCGATGGGCTCGGGCACCATTTTCCACGGAACCATCTTTTGGAAGCGCATGCCGAGCCGTCCCGCCACCGCGAGCGACGTGACGTTGTCGGGCCGGATGAGTGCGATGAGCTTCGAGACGCCCACCTCACGGAAAGCGTGCTCGCGAAACGCGAGCGCTGCTTCCGTTGCGTACCCCTTCTTCCAATGCTCGAACGCCAAGCGGTAGCCGACTTCGAGCAGTGCCTCGCCTTCGATCTCTTGGTAGGCGAGCCCCGTGAGGCCGACGAAGGCTCCGTCGTCCTTCTTGTGCAGGACCGAGTGGGCGTGGCCCGTGGCTTCGAAGCGAGCGTCGCAACGCTCGAGGAACGTCTCGGCAGAGATCGGCGGGATGCCGTAGGCGCGAAAGTCCCAATTCACCCGTTCGTCGGCGAAGAGCGCCTCGAGGTCCGAGAGGTGCTCGCGCGTGGGGCGAGACGCCACGAGGCGCGCCGTCGTGAGGAGCATGGCCGAAGCCTACTCGCCTGACTGTCGGTGGTCCCGGTGCATGCAACGCAACCCCTGGGAACGTGTCTAAACGCGCCATGGGCCCCCCGAGCCCCAAACGACATCCGGCCCCTACGACGAGTGGGCAACCAAACCGCGCCTGGCCTCCCAGGAGAGGCCCCCTCGTGGCCCGGCCCGGGTGCGGGGGGTCGCCCTGCCTTCGGCCCTTGGGAGCTCGCTCCTGTGCGATGCTGTGGCCCCGCCGGTTCAGCAGCGCTGCCGTCGCCCGCGACCTACTTCTTCACGTACCCGTAGTGCTGAAGGAGATCGATGCCCTTCGCGCGGTAGTCGGCGACCGCGGCTTGATGCGCCCGGGCCAGCGCGGCGTAGTTGCCTGTCGGGTCGATGCGTTGAAGATCGCCGGTTTGGAAGCTGTGGGAGTTGATCACCGCGGGGACGCGGGCCCGACCGAGGAATCCGTTGTCCTCGGCGTACCGCATCTCGAGTCGCTGCCAGGCGGCAACGGCCGCTGGGTTTGGCTCGGTCGCCGGCCCAGCGATCTGGCCCGAGGGGGACGCCGCGACAGCTTCGTCATGCCGCACCCGCTCCACAGCGAGTTGCCACGGCGACCACTCGTTGGGCGACTTACCGTAGAGCAATACCGGCGCGCCTTCCTTGTCTTTGCCAACTTGGACCATGTCGCGGTAGTCGCCCGTCTGGCGCGCGTACTCCACCGCTTGGCGCATCTCCGGCGGCGTGTCGGGCGCGGCAGCCAGCTCGCGCATGCCCTTGTCGAGATCGTTGATGCGCGTCTCGGTCATCGCGTAGCCGTGTCCGATGGCCTGCCGCATCATACCGGTCATCACCGCCGAGCCCATAGGACCGCCTGCGAAGGCCGGGAGAATCACGAGCCCTGCATCGGCCATGTCCTTGATGACATCGCCGGCAGGCGTGTAGTTGGAGAGGCCTAGGACGCCAATGGCGGTCGCCGTGCCGCCGAGACTCGGGATGAGCTTGCTCGCCGTGGGGCCGAGATCCTTGACCACCTGGAGACCCGCCATCACGGTCTGCGTCGCATTGGCTCCGTAGACCGCGAGCATCGCCTTGTCTTCGTTCTTGATGATCGAATCGAGGGGGTTCTTGCCTTCGGCGACGTCGGCGGCCACGCCCAGACCAACGCCCACCTGCGCGAGCCACGGCGCGTAGGCCTTCGGATCGTGGCCGGTCCACGTGGACGCGATGCGCTGCCCCGCGTTGATGAGCGGATTGAACGTTTGTCCGAGACGCAGCGCCGAGGCAAGATCGGTCGGCGCGCCGGCAGCAGGCTGTGCGCCCGGTAGCCCGGCCCCTTGCATGAAGATGCTTGCCGGGCTGCCATCGGGCAAAGGCCCCAGGGCAGGGTTCTGCGCGCTAATGACGGTACCGGGAACGTTCGTCGCAAACATGCCGGGCGGAAGCGCGGGCGTTGGAAGCGACGGGAGCTTCGCTGGCGAGAAGCCCTCGCGGCGAGCGAGGTCGAACGTCCCACCGTTCTCGGCCGCTTGAAGGTGAGCCCACACGTTGTTGGGGATCGCGCCGAGCTTGCCGTCGTCGACCGGTTGACCGGCGAGATGCGCGCGCAGCGTCTCGAGCTGCTCGGCGGGGAGGTTGTGCTGACTGAGATCGACGCCGCCCACGACGTGCGGGGAGAGGTCGCTCGCTCGAAGCGCGCTGCTCGGGTCGCCGTGCTCCCAGGGGCTCGCGCCGGCAGTCGGCACGCCGTCAACGTTCGGCGCCGCAAACGGCATGTGCCCCACGGCTTGCGGATCGCCCGTGAGCACTGCGTTGGGGACGTTGACCTCGCGGCCTTCGACGGATGCAGCCGTCAGGAACGGGTCGTCGTTCTGCGCGAGGTAGGTTCCGCCATTCGGGAGAAGCTCGAAGTGGTTGCCGACACCGGGCTCCTGGACGAGGCCGGGCGCGTCGACGGTCGGTGCGGCGGCCGTCGGCTCGCCATCCAAGGTCGGGTACGCGGTGTGGCCGAGCGCCGCCGGGTCGCCGGTCAGGACGGCGTTGGGCACGTTCACCTCGCGACCTTCGACGGCCGCTTGCGTCAGGAAGGGGTCGTCGTTCTGCGCGACGTACGAGGTTCCGTCGTCGAGCGTTTCGGTGTGGGTTCCTGCCGGCGCGGGGGCTGGCTCGGCGTACTCGACGGGGGCGGGATCGACGGGTGCCGGGTCGGCAGGTGCCGGGTCGGCGGGTGCTGCGTCGACGGGCGCCGGATCGACCGGTGTGTCGACGACCGTGTTGTCGACCTCGTCGTCCTGGGCGCCCCCAAAGACCTTATCGAGGTCCGCGGAGGTGAGGCGCGCGCGCTTGCGAACGCCAGACGCGGGGTGCGAGGAACGCGAAGGACGCTGGGCGGAGTTCTTAGCCATGGGACGCCTTTCGAGTGAGCGGAGGTCAGCGGAGAGGCGTCAGCAACGGACTGGGCCGCATGCTCCGCATGAAGGCGTCGCCCTCAGGCGTGAGAGCAAGGTTGGGCCCCGGGGCCGAGCCACCGTAATAGTGGTTGGGCGCCAGGGTCTGGTAGAGCGAGCCGTCGACCGCCGCACCGAGCAAACGCCCCTGGTTGTAGAGCGCAGAGCCGCCGATCACGGCAGGCCCAAATGCGGGAGAGAGCGGCGAGAGCGGCGGCATCACGATCCCCATGTCGTCCGCGGCCTTCAGCATCCCCTGACCGACATCCGTGTACTTCGCTCCTTGCACAGTCAGGTATCCAACGCCGGCGGCACCCACGCCCTTTGCAAGGTTGCCCGCCCAGCTCGTCGCACCATAACCGGTCAACCCTTTGGTGGCGTCGACCACGGTCCCAACGAGGTTCGAAGTCACCGAGGCCGTGCCCACGGCGGTCATGCCGATGCGGCTCGCCTCTACGAACGCCGGAACGGGCGCAGCGTCGTGGTTCATCACCTTGTCGATGGTGCCCGACACGATGCCGGCCGTTGCGATGTACGGTGCCGTGGCGTTTGCGGGCCACTGCCATTTGTTGTCGGTTAGCGCGGCGACCGCGGGAGCGACCACGGTGCGACTCAGACCGTTGAGGATGGAGGATGACTCCTGCCCGTAGGCGAAGATGGATTTGCCGGGCTCGGCGACGACCACTCCCGGAATGGGGCTCGACCCCGGCTCGAGCACGTTTGGGGCAGTCGGTGTGGGCCCAAGCTTGTGCGGCTCGGTCAAGGCGCCGGTTGTCGTGTGGAGTCCCGCGAGGCTGCCGTCAGCTGCCGTGTCCTGGAAGATTCCTGGCGAAACCTCGACTCGGGTATGTCCATCGGCGAGCGCGGGCAAGCCGCTCGCGCGGGGGAGTTCACCTGCGTGCGCGGTGCCGACAGAGAACGGGTTGAGCGCGCTCAGCACCTCACCTGCCCCGTTCAGAACTTGCGAGCCCGTGGGGAGCGCGTTCCACATGTCTCCGGCGGAGGGCAACGAATTCCAAAGGCCTGTCGCAGCGCCGGCGACTTGGTTACCGAGGTGCTCCGCTCCTCCGTAGAGCTGACCGAGCAGGCTAGGGCTCTGCGCGACAGGCTCGACGGGCACGCCCGCGGTGCCGGGCTCGCCACCCCAGCCCGCGCCACTGGCTAGCGTGGCGTCCCGCTCAGCGGCGCCGAGCTCCTCCGTCGGACCAACGCCCGTAGTGTCGATCTGCGGTGCCTGGTAGGGGTCGGGACCGAACTCAGGAGCGGGAACGGCCACGTCGACGTTCGGCGTTGGCGCCGCGTAGTCCGGCTCCGGTTGCGGCTGAGCCTCCACGCGTTGCTGCTCCGCGGCGACGGCCTCGTCGGCCCCGGCGTAAGGGTCGTAGCCCGTGGCCGTGCCGTCGGCGATCTCGTTCCCATCGGCGTCGACGGCCCCTCCAAAGACTGCGTCGAGGCCGTCAAAGGAGAGTTCGAAGCGCGGAAGCAGGTCGGCGATTCGTTGCGTGTTGGGGCGGCGATTGAACATGGGGGGACCTCTCGGGGTGGAGGGCTAGCGACACCTCCCCTTTAGCGAGCGGTATGCCAACCCAAAGAGCACACTCGAAGGTGTGACCTACCAGTTCACAACGCGTTGTTATCAAAACCAAATCGCGAGCTTCCACCATGTAGCTTCGAGTGCGACCTCGGGCGACGATCCCGCTGAGAAAACGCGCACGCGGACTGGATCCCTTCCGCGCCGAGGTTCGCCTCCCACCTCGTCAACCCACGTGCATTCGCGCCCCCGGTCGCAGTCGCCCTCGTGGTCGCCCTCGTGGTCGCCCTCGTAGTCGCGGTCGGGGTCGCGGTCGTGGTCGCGGTCGGGGTCGGGGTGGTACAGTCTAAGGAGATAGGTAACAGAGCAGTCCAAGGAGATAGGTGACACTCCGGCATGCGAACAACGGCAGGAAGTGCCGTGGTTTGGAAAGCGAAGAGTGTCTTGGAACAACGAAATTCACTGGTGCTTCGCTACCGCGCGGGCGAGCGAATGACGGAGCTGAGTCGGGAGTACGGCGTGAGCCGGAAGACCGGCTACAAGTACGTCGAGCGCTACGAAGCTTGGGGCGATGCCGGGCTCGTGGACCTGTCGCAACGGCCCAAGCAGACGCCGACGGCGCTGGCGGAACAGTTCGTGAGCCTCATCGTCGACGCGCGGCGGCGACATCCGACGTGGGGTCCGAAGAAGCCCAGGGTGCTTCTGATATCGAGCACCCCGGCATAGAGCTGCCGAGCCGAACAACGATTGCCAACGTGCTTCGTCGCCAACGCTGACAGTGCCGCGACGTCGTCGCGGGCGGGTGGCGGCTTATCGCGCGCCGCTGACGGACGCGAAGGGCCCCAACGAGCTGTGGTGCATGGACTTAAAGGGCAGTTTGAGCTCGGAGACGGGACGGTCTGCTACCCGTTTACGGTCACCGACGCTTTCAGCCGGTACGTGCTCGTGTGCGAGGCCTTCGACGGGACGGCCGGCAGGGCGTGCGAGCGGCACTCGAGCACATCTTCAGGGAAAAGGCCTGCCGCGAGCTATTCGAAGCGACAACGGCGAGCCCTTCGTTTCGCCGCGTGCGCTCTTTGGATTGAGTCGACTCGGAGCGTGGCTCGCGCGACTCGGGATCCTCCACGAGCGAATCGAGCCTGGGTGTCCGCAGCAGAACGGACGCCACGAACGGATGCATCGCACGTTGAAAGCAGAAACGACGCGTCCTGCGGCTCGGACACTGCTCGGACAACAGGAACGCTTTGACGCTTGGCGCAAGTGCTTCAACGAAGAGCGGCCCCACGAGGCGCTTGGCGATCGAACCCCAGCCAGCGCGTACGAGCCTTCGCCGCGCGTCTGGAAGGGCGAGGTGCCCAAGCCCAGTTACCCCCTGCACGACATGACTCGACCCGTTTGGAAGGGAGGCATTGTCGCGATCGATCGGCGTCGGCGCTTCAGCCTGACGGCGTCGCCCGTCGACGAGCAGGTCGGACTTCGAGAGGTTGAGGACGGGAAGGCTGGTGAGCTTTCGCCCGTGACCTCGGTCACTA
The DNA here is from genome assembly GCA_016703425.1 of Myxococcales bacterium. Classification (NCBI taxonomy): domain Bacteria; kingdom Pseudomonadati; phylum Myxococcota; class Myxococcia; order Myxococcales; species Myxococcales bacterium. Next base: position 431,297 of record JADJCA010000029.1, on the reverse strand, counting down.
CGACGAAAGAAAGGCGATTCATCCCCTCAGTCGCCAGAAGAAATAGGGAAAGAATCAGCGATAGCCGCAGAGTAGAAAATCCATCCGCCGAAAGTGTCACCCATCTCCATGGACTGTCACCTATCTCCTTGACCGCTCAGGTCGTCGTCGTGACTCGGTGCTCCGGCCCCGTTGGCAGATCTCCGAATGAAGCGGAGCTCCTCGTGCGAACCTTCGGACCGCCATGCTCCGCACCTCGTCCTGCCCCCTGCCGCGCCTGCCGCGCTCTCCGCGCTCGCTCCGTCTCTCCACGTCGCTCGTGCTCGTCTCGCTGGCGCCGCTGCCCCTCGCCGCCGCGGGATGCGGAACGCCCGACCTTCCCATCACCAGCGTCTCCGCGCCGGTGGGGAGCGCCCCAGCGAGCGCGACGCAACCACCGCCCGCTCCGCGCGCGCGCGCCGAGGCTCCCAAGGCGCCCATTGCCCTCGAGGAGTACTTCAAGACGAAGCGCGTCTCGGGGTTGTCGTTCTCTCACGACGAGAAACGGATCGCCTTCATCTCCGACGAAGGAGGCCGACTCGATCTCTACGTGCGGCCACTCACCGGGGGACCCGCGACGCAGATCACCAAGGCGCAGGGATTCGTTCACTCGTTTCGCTTCTCGCCAAAAGACGATCGCCTCGCTTACGAGCTCGACGACGGAGGCGACGAGCTGCCTCGGCTCTACTTGACGAACGCCAAAGGCGACGCCCCCGCGGCCGTCGTCCCCGATCTTCCGAAGGGCCGACGCACGCGGTTCGTGGAGTGGAGCCCAGACGGAACGAAGCTCACCTACCTCTCGAACGCGCGCGACGAGCGAGCGATGGATCTCTACGAGTTCGACGTAACGAAGAAGGCCACGACGGTTCTCTGGAAGGCCGAAGGCAACCTTTCGTTTCACGCCATTAGTGCCGACGGAAAGCGCTTCGCCATTGCGGAGACGAAGTCCGACGCCGACAACAACGTCTACCTCGTGGAGCGGGCCTCGGCCGACAAGAAGACGCTGCTTACGCCCCACGAAGGGGCGGCGCTCCATGAGGTCCAGGCGTTCGCGAGAGACGGCCAGTCGCTCCTCATCACGAGCAACGCGGAAGGCGAATTCACCACGCTCGTATCGCTGGACCTCGCGACCAAGAAGCAGAAGACGCTTCGCAAAGAGAACTGGGACGTCGAGCTCGGAGTTCCATCGGCGTCGGGTCGCTACCTCGTGTCCGCCTCAAACGTCGATGGCGTGCCGAAGATCGTCGTGAATGACGTGAGGGCCAACAAGGAGGTGACGCTCCCGCCGGCGCCGAAGGGCGGCGCCTTCAGCCCTTGGGGTGCGACGCGAAGCGGCACGTGGTTTCTCGGATTTTCGCGCAGCGAGCGCTACTTCGCCGTCAACCTCTTGAGCGACACGACGCCGGCGTCGCCGCACGTCATCGACTTGAAGGAGCGCAAGATCATCGCGGTCGCCGAGCCGCTCCCCGCCTCGCTCGCCGGTCACGAGATGGTGGCGGGCACCTCCGTGCAGATCCCCTCCTTCGACGGCCGCTCGGTCCCCGCTTACTTGTACGCGCCGAAAGGCGCAGGCCCCTTCCCTGCTGTCATCGACGTGCACGGTGGCCCGACGGCTCAGAGCCGCCGCACCTTCTCGCCGATGCGCCAGTACCTGGTGAGCAAGGGCTACGTGGTCCTGGTGCCCAACGTGCGCGGCTCGACGGGCTACGGCAAGACGTGGACGCAACTCGACAACCTCGACCTCGGCGGCGGGCCGCTCAAAGACATCGTCGCGTGCAAGAAGTACATGGTCGCGAAGGCGAACGTCGCCGAAGGGCGCGTCGTCGTGATGGGCGGCAGCTACGGCGGCTATATGGCGCTGGCGGCGGCCGCGTTCACGCCCGACGAGTTCGTCGCGAACGTCGACTACTTCGGCGTGAGCGATCTCAAGAGCCTCGTCGAGAGCTTCCCACCCTATTGGGCTTCCTTCGCGAGCTACATCTACAAGAAGTTCGGCGACCCCAAGAACCCCGAGCACGCGACCTACCAACACGATCGTTCCCCGTAAACTTCGTCTCGCGCATCAAGCGGCCCTTGCTCGTTGTGCAAGGCGAAAAGGACGCGCGCGTAAAGACCGACCAGTCGGAGCGAATCGTCAAAGCGCTCAAGGGCTCCGGCGTCGCCGTCCACTACCTCCTGCTCCCAGGAGAAGGGCACGGCTTCTCGAAGAACGAGAACATCCTCAAGGTGTCGCTGCTCACCGATCGCTTCCTCGATCGGTACGTCTTCGGGGACGAAACGGTGCGCGTGGATTGACCGCGACCACCAGCCAAGGCCTTCCGAGCCGTTGAGCCGCCACGAGGACGCGACGGTGCGTGGACCGGAAGGACGGGCCACGCTATAGCCGTCCGGTGACCCAGCTTTCTTTGCGACTCGCCGTGGCGAGCCTTGCTTTCGCCCTCTTCGCGGGCGTCTTTGCCGTCGGCTGTTCGTCGGACGCCGAGGCGACGCCAGCACCCTCGGATGCCGGCCCAACCGTTGAGGCAGGCAAGCCGAAGGTCGACGCAGGCCCCGTCGAAGCGGGCCCGCTCCATCCGACGCCGCGCTGCGCGAACCCGAAACCGGCGACTGGCTTCTACCTCGCCGCGACCGACGCCGGTGCCCCGGACGCGGCCCTCGACTCAGGCGTGCCGGACGCAGCCGCCGAAGACGGCGGCGACGCCGACACAGGGGCGCCCACCGATGCGGGCATCGACTCCGCGCCGCACGGCCTCGCGCCGGCGACCGGACGTCCGCCGCATATGCCCTACCAAGGCGGGCCGGTGCTGGCCGCGCCACGATGGGTCCCCATCTTCTTCCGCGACACCGAGGACCAGCCGGACATCGAAGACTTCCTCGGCTCCATCGGCTGCACGGACTATTGGCGCGCCATCGCCAGCGACTTCGGCGTGGGCGAAGGCATCTCAAGCCCATCGGTCGTCGTGCCCGAGGACGGGCCGGCGCGGATTGAAGACGAGCAGATCAAGAAGTGGCTCTCGAAGCAGATCCAAGCGGGCCTCGTAGAGCCGCCCTCGAAGGACATCCTCTACGTCCTCTTCTATCCGTCGACGACGAACATCTACCTGGGCAGCGACCGCAGTTGTCGCTCCTTCGGCGGCTACCACTCGGAAGGCCTCGCGCCCGACGGCACACCGATTCCCTATGCGGTCATTCCTAACTGTCGGCGCTTCGAGGACCTCACGAGCACGACGAGCCATGAGCTCATCGAGGCGACCAGCGATCCCTACCCCTTTTCGGCGCCAGCGTTCTCAGCCCCGAGCAAGGACGACCTTGCCTGGGCATACCTCGGCGGCGGCGAGAATTCGGCCCTTTGCAGCCAGCGCTTCGATGCTCAATACACCCCGGCCGACTACCCCTACGCGGTGCAGCGGAGCTTCTCGAACAAGTCGAGCCTCGAAGGTCACGACCCTTGTGTCCCGACCGATGGCCCGTACTTCTACGCAGCCCCTTGGCTCGAGGACACCATCGACCTTTCCCAGCTCGGAGCCGAAAACGGCAAGGGGGTGCTGGTTCCGCCCGGCACCTCTCGCATCATCGACGTGACGCTCGGCGCTGACCAGCCGATCGGCGTGTTTCGCATCGAGGTGCTGTCGGGCGACCAGGGATTCGGTCAACAGCTCCCAGGCTCGGGGACCACGTTCAGCCTCGACCAGGCGACGGGTAAGCCTGGCGATCACTTGAAGTTGACGATCACAGCGCCACCTTCCGCGAGCGAGCCCGACGTCTTCGCGCTCGTGGCCCGGTACCAAGGCAAGTCACGCCCGTATTTCGGCATCGTCGGGCACTGACGCGACGACTGCGAAATACAGACCTCCGCGCAGCGGAAACCGGGTGACTCGCACACCATGCCCAACGAGGGGCACGCACTGGGTAGCAACCAGGCCCACGCCTTGCGCGGTTCGGCTTCCAAGTTCGTGAGGGGACGCGCTTCCTGTGGGCGTGACGCCTTCGCGTCAACGTAGTGAGCAAGGTGCAACCCGAAGAGCGGGCTCGTTGGAGCGCCCCGGTTTTGCGTCTCGGGGCAAGACGTCGGTGGCCGGCTCACGCCGAGCCTCCCTCTCCGATCGCCTCGTCGCGCTGCGCAATGGCAGCGCGCGTACCCTAAACCGTGGGCCCGCAGCAGTAGGGGAGCCACGGCTCAGGCACTTCGGCGCGCGAGAGGTGGAAGGCCGGCGCGACGGGAAGCGACTTGGGCACGAGCGGCTTCTTGCGAAGCTTCATGCCGGCCTCTTCAGGCGTGCGGCCACCTTTGCGATCGTTGCACGGGTAGCAGGAGGTCACGATGTTCTCCCAGTCGGTGAGGCCACCCCGTGCACGCGGGATCACGTGGTCGTAGTTGAGATCGCGAGGCGACTTCTGTTCGCCGCAGTACTGGCAACGGAAGCCGTCGCGCGTGTACACGTTGACGCGACTGAAGCGCACCGCCTGCTTGATGCGCGCGCCGCCACGCTTCAACCGGATCACAGCGGGCGTCCGGAGTGAGAGCGAGAGCGAGCGAATTTCTTCTTCGTACTCCTCGAGGACTTCGACCTTGTCGAGCCAGAGGAGAACGACGGCGCGCTGCCACGAGATGATCTTGTGGGGCGCCATCCAGGGGGTCAAAAGCAGCGTGCGCATGGGATTACCTCGGTGACTTGGATCGCTAGATCCGTCTCTTCTTCTTCATGACAAACCTCCAATTGGAGAGGCGAGACGCGCGCGAACCGTTCGCGAACGTCGAACTTTGGTCTGGGTGGCAGGATTCGAACCTGCGACCACTCGGATCCGAACCGAGGACTCTTGCCAGGCTGAGCTACACCCAGAGAACAATAAACCCCCCCCCCCCCCCCCGCCCCCCCCGCGCAGCCCCCCCGCGCCCCCGCGCCCCCCGGGGGCCCGGCCCCGGGCCCCTGCCGGCGGCCCACCCAGGGAACAATGAACAGGCGGCGACAAGAGTGCGAAGACGTGTTGCCTTGCGGCAACTGGTTAACAGCCAGTTGTGTAGTCCTCGCGGCATTCGCCGCTTCTGGTGTGGCCGCCAAGAGTGATGGGAGCGCGCGCCGCCGTGAAGCGGTGCGTTTGGGGAATTGAACCCCGTTCGCCCGAGAGCGAATTTACCGATGTACTCCCATCGGCATGCGGCCGGAGCGGTGACCGGGAATCGCACCCGGATCGCGGAGATGGCAACCCCGCATTCTTCTTTTGAACTATCACCGCAGGAGAGCGCGTTCTGTTGCGATGCGCGCCGGCAAGCCGACGTGGCGCTCCAGAGAGCGCGCTCTTTGTGGGTCATCTGCGAATCGAACGCGAGCGCAGGCTCCTTATCAGAGAGCCCAGGGCGACCAGCCCGTCATGACCCATTTCAGCGGCAAGGGAGTTGAGAGCCGGTGCCTTGCTCTACCCACTGAGCTACGGCTCCGTTGTGCGCGCTTGCGCGAGCAAGCGGTGGAACCGGTCGGATTTGAACCGACGTCCTAGGTGTGATGTAGGCCCTCGAGCATCCGCTGAAAAACTGTCGGCCGCGTCGAAGCGGCGCCGCTTCCGGGGTTGCAACCTCGCGCGCAGCCCGGCGCGGCATCGCCGCGCCGAGGCGAGCACGAGGTCTAAATTCCCGAGGAAGCGGCCGAGGCCTGCCCCCCCCCCCCCCCCGCCTAACCCCCCCCCCCCGCCGCATCGCGGCCGAGGCGAGCACGAGGTCTAAATTCCCGAGGAAGCGGCCGAGGCCTGCTCCGCAACCCGAGAGCCACCCCCGGGAGTTGTAACCTCGCGCGCAGCCCGGCGCGGCATCGCCGCGCCGAGGCGAGCACGAGGTCTAAATTCCCGAGGAAGCGGCCGAGGCCTGCTCCGCCCCCGAGCCACCCAGTTGTAACCTCGAGCGGCTCGCCGCGCCGAGGCCCCGGCGCTCTCCCCCCGGGGGGCCCGGCCCCCCCGGCGAGAGCCGCTTCCGGGAATTGAACCCGGTCAGCGCCCGCTACGAGGGGGCGCCCCTTCCAAAGGCAGCGGCAGGAGCGAAAGGGAGAGGTGCGGTGCGGGGGCGTGATGAGCTTTCACCACGCCCCCGCCCTCACGGGCGTCGCTGGTCAGAGCGCCACCTTTTCGATGGCGCCGACGAAGTGCCCCGCGTCGAGCTCACCCTTGGCGAAGAGCGAGACGACCTCGAAGACTGCGTCCGAGAAGCCACCGACGTTCAGGACGTCGGCGCGCTCCTTGACCTGCGTATGGGCGTACGGCTGCACGTCGATCAGCACGAGCTTGGCCTGCGGGTTGCGAGCGCGGAAGCGCTCCCACTCTTCGGCCATGATGGTGCCTCGCGTGCCGTGGCTGCTCGTGGCAGCAAAGTCCGCCCACGACTGGTTGTCCGACACGTAGACGACGAGGTCCGCCGTTCCGCCCTTCTCGTTGAGGCGACGGAGCGGCGCGCTGCAGGCCGTGCCGCCGCTCGGGAGCGACGCCAAGTACTGCGCGTTCGTCATGACCGAGTCGCGCGGGTTGATGGGCCGCGGCAAGGGCACGACGTCGTCGCTGAAGGGCACGACCTCTGTGTCGACGTTCTTGCGCATGAGCGCAGCCGCCACGAGGCCGGCGACGTCGACGCACCGAACGGCGGTCGTCGCCGAGCGGCGAAGACCGGTGACGGGGCTCTGCATCGAGCCCGACACGTCGGGGCAAACAACGACTCGGCCCGAGAGCCCCGGCACGTTCTCCGTAGCTACCTCGAGCGCGTCCTGAAGCGCGTTCGTGATGGCCACGGGCATCTCCGAGCCAGCAGCGCGGAACGCCGCGAGCAGCTGGTACGGAAACACGCGAGCGCGACGGATCGCCGCTGCGTCGCGGAGCCGGTCCGCAACGAGCGCGATCATGCTCTCGTCTTCGAACACGCCCTTACGGAGCAGCGTGTTCAAGTTCATGCGCGTTTGGGTCCACGTCATGGCGCGCGCGATGGTCGTCCAGTCGCTCTTCGAGAGCTCGAGCGCCGTCAGCATTTCGAAGGGGACATCGGGCATGACACCTCCAGCCTTCTTGAACGCTTCAAACGCGCGCACGATGGCCGGAAGCTTCGTTTCGTCGACAGCCTTGCCGATGAGGTAGCCGTAGAGCGCCTCACGGACGGCGTCGACCTCGCCCTTGTCGTTCTTCGGCGAAGGACGAACGAGCTTGATGACGTCGGCCATCGACGGCTGCGCGCCGAGCGACTGCCGAAACACTTGCTCCGGCGAGCGGCTCTGAAACCACGCCTGAGCGGCGCGCTTCGGGGCCGAGCCCAAGGACTTCCGTCCAACCTGTCCTGAACGGACAATCTGGATGAAGTTCCGGAGCATCTTGCCGTTGTCGATGACCCGCGCGAAGGCTGCGCGCATGAGCGCGACGTCCTTCTTCGCGAGGTACGCGACGAGCAACGCTGGCACGTCCTTCATGAAGCCGCGCTCGCGGCAGTAGATGGCCGTCTTCGCGACGAAGGTCGGCGCGCAAGCGTCGGCGAGCTCGAGGATGCGCGCGAGCTGATCTTCCGCCGAGGCGTAGAACGTCGTGTGCATCGTGCCGGTGACCGCGTATTGCGCCAGCGCGTGCTCGGGGGAGAACGCGTAGGCCTTTCCACCGGCTTCGTTCGTGGCGTTCGCGGGCGCGGCCTTGCCGGCGAATCCAAAGAGTCTCTTCAGTACCATGATCGTTCTCCTTTCCGAGCGAGCCATGCAGAATCCCGCCGCGCGCTCGCTCGAACGCGCGCAGTGGGCAGTGTGTAAAGTGTGTCTCTTGCCAAGCTGGTGATGGTCCCCTTGCGAGGAGTCGAACCTCGCTCATCGGCTTCGTAGACCGAGACCTGGATCCGCCAGGACAAGGGGATTGCGTTACGTCGTGCCCCGCACCCGGGAGCGGGGGCCACGCGGTGCTCGTGGCAGGAGTCGAACCTGCAGAGGGACCGGGTTTGAACCGGTTGGCTATTCCGTTCGCCTACACGAGCTTGCTCTCTCTGTGGGCTGAGGATCTGCGAGCCCCCAGCGGGGTGAGGGCTCGCAGATCCTCAGCCCGCGCCAAGAGCTCCGTTCGCTCTCGGTGTCCGGTCTCCGCCGCGCAAGCGCGGCGAGGACGAGCTCCTTCGCGAGCCCCCAGCGGGGTGAGGGCTCGCAGATCCTCAGCCCGCGCCAGCCGATCCGCTCGCTCTCGGTGTCCTAGTCTCCGCCGCGCAAGCGCGGCGAGGACGAGCTCCTTCGCGAGCCCCCAGCGGGGTGAGGGCTCGCAGATCCTCAGCCCGCGCCAGCCGATCCGCTCGCTCTCGGTGTCCTAGTCTCCGCCGCGCAAGCGCGGCGAGGACGAGCTCCTTCGCGAGCCCCCAGCGGGGTGAGGGCTCGCAGATCCTCAGCCCGCGCCAAGAGCTCCGTTCGCTCTCGATATCTTCGTCTCCGGACTCGCTGCGTCACGCGCAGCGCGGTGCGGCCTTTTGGCCGCACCAGCGCGAGCATGACGTCTAAATGCCGTGGGCGCGGCAAGGCCTGCTTCGCAGGCCGGAGCCGCGCCCGGAACTCGAACCCGGAGTGAGCCGTTTAGAAGACGGCAGCTCGTTCCTATCGAGCACGCGCGGCCAAGCGGACGACAAGAGTGCGAAGAGGTCATTGCCCTCCAAAGTCGGGCGCGCCTCCATGGAACCGAACCGCTCGATTGGCGGAGGCGCTTGGAATCGAACCGATGTACTCCTCACGGCATTCGTCCGGCGGCTCGTAGGGGAATCGAACCCCTCTCACCCCATAGACAGTGGGGCTGCGACGCCAGTCGCATCACGAGCCAGAAAGTTGCAGCGGCGGGTCTCGTCGAATCGCGCTCGCTCCAGGCCAAGGCGAAATCGTTCCTGGCGTTCGTGTCGCGGTCCGCGGCTCCGCGACTGGCACAGGGCGCACCAACCGCGATTTCTCGACGCATTGGAGAGGCGCGCACCTTGCTAGCGCCGCGCCATGACCCGCCATCGCTTCACTCGCACGCTGATCGCAACGCTCGGCGTTCCCGCCATTCTCGCTGCCTCTCCGAGCATCGCCATCGCTGACCAAAACAACGCTGTCGCGCCCGACGCGCCTACAATCCCGGTCGAGCGAAAGCTTGTCCTGGGTCTAGGCTCGAGCATCCGAGTCCCTGTCGCGCACCAAGAGCCGTTCAACGAGCACGTCTTCGTGCCCGTCGCATTGACGTTCTCTGGCGCCCTTTCCCGACGCCTCCGAGCTGGCGCCGTGGTCGAGTTTGCGCCGTCCCTCGGGGGTCGTTGCTCGAGTTCGTCGTGCCGAGCCTTCTCCTTGCGAACGGCGGCTGAACTCGAACTGAAAGGCGTCGCGGCCCCTGCGACGCCTTGGGCGGCGGTTGGCATCGGCTTCCAACACCTGATTGGGAACGAGTATGGCGGAGACTACTTCGCTGACGCGTCGACCACGGCTCCTACGGCGCATGCCCAGGCCGGCTTCGACTTCGGCACGCGAGCGACCTTCGGTCCGTTCGTCTTTGCCGCCGCCGACGCGTACGACAACCGGGGCACTTATGTCGGCCAAGAGCGGTTGGCGATTCACGGCTGGCTTGGCGCCGGCGTCCGCGCCACGTTGGGGCTCTAAGGCCTGCGACGCCAGTCGCATCACGAGCCGAAGCCGCAGCAGGCTCGCTGCGACGCGGCAGAGGTGGAGGGACTCGAACCCCCGTGACTGGAGTTGGAAACCAGCATCCTTGCCGTTGGATGACACCCCTGGAAGCGCGAGCCTTCGCGCTGCGCGCCGCGCCAAAGTGACGCGGCACTCGCATTTCGATCACGGCAGCAAGAGGACCCTGGAGCATGAGGCCGTGAGGCCCCAACATTTGGGATGTAGTCCAAGGCGGCATCTGCCGCGGTGGGTGACCTCGGAATCGAACCGAGTCGGTCTGAGACGCGCGGGTTACAACCGCGCCCCGGGCCATACGGGTCTTGTCACCCATTAACATGCATTACACACATACCTTCGCGCTAGCGCAGGGCGCGCGCGGTGGGTCGTCGTGGAGTCGCACCACGTTCTCTCGCTCTTCAGGCGAGCGCTATCACTCGACTAGCTCACGACCCGTCGTCCTAAGGGATCACGCGTGAAGGTGATCGCCTCAGCATTGATTCATAAACACAGGAAGCACTCCGCACCCGCGACCCTTGCGAGCCGCGGGCGCGGAGTCCTCCTCACGAAAAAACGGACCGGTCGCGGCAGGCACCTGATCTGACGATCAACGTGGTGCGCAGCGCAAAGCGCTCCGTTCTGGCATTCAGTTTTCAACGAGCAGTGCCCTCCAAGGCGGAGGGCAAACGAAACCTGTTCGCGCGCCACAGACGTGACGCACGCGAGGCGCGGAGGCCGCGCCACAATCGCGAGTAGGCTCGAAGGGAGTTGAACCCTTGCCTCACCGGGTAAGAGCCGGGTGCGCTGCCATTACGCTACGAGCCTGCATTCCGAGATCCGATCTCGGGTTTAGAGAAGCGGGTGGGGTCAGAGGGACTCGAACCCTCATCTCTCCGGGTAAAAGCCGGGTGCGCTGCCTTTGCGCCACAACCCCAGCGGAACGAACACAACTCCAACGACGCAGCCACGGGGACGCGCCTGCAAACAACTATGTTTGACCATAGTAAACTTTGTTGTTTGTTATCGAACCACCGCGCCGCCAACTGCGAGGGGGTCCCTCGCGAAATGTTGGGCGTGCTGCTTCGGCTTGAGATCCTTGGTGTCGGGAGAGGAGGGTCGCGCCGGCGCCGGGGCCAACCGAGCGGTCGCGCGTGTGGTTGCAGGTGTGGGTGCGAAGGGCAGCCTGCCGGGGCCAGAAACGGCGAAAGCCGCCTCGGGGGATCCCGGGCGGCCTTCAGAAACGTCGCGGGGACGTCTGAAACCGCCTAGGAGCTATCCTCCGCTTTCGGAGCCCAATATCCGGTGCCAAGGCCCAATTCAGCCGTGACGGAGAAGGGCTTGCCACAGAGGAGACTGGGGCCGCGGCCGTCGGTTGGGAGACCCGTTGCGATTCGCAACGACGCCCGCCCGCCCAACATCCCGCGAAGACCAAACCTGTCCGTGCCCGTATGCGGGGCGCGGCGGGCTGAGCCGATGCGATTTGTAAGGAGGGTGAACATGGGACGACCTTGGGGACCTTTTGGACGGCGCGTGGGCACCGACCATTCACGAGATAGCGCCGGAGACCAGCGCTGTCAAATCATTAATCGATATTTCTATGACGTAACAATCGGTATTTCTCTTCACGTCACTGCGACGAAGGTCGTCGCCGAGGGCCAGGGGGCGGCAAGCCTCCGCTGATCGCGGTTGGAACCGCGTGTTAGCCTCGCCCCATGGGTCGGACTCGGCGGATCAGCGCGCGACGCTGGCGTGGAATGCGGCTCACGGTGCGCGTCTCGTGGTTGAGTGGCCGTAAGGCGGCTGCCCGATTGTTGCCCCGGTGGCAGGCCCCGCGCTCCGACCCTTCGCTCGTCGGTACGTTCGAATGAGCGACGCACGCGCGGTCCTGGAAGCCCGTCTCGCGGCGCGCAAGCTCGCGTGGCACGACATCCGCGCGCCGCTCCTGCACTTCGTCATGGTGAGCTACGCCGTGAAACCGGAGCGCCTCGCCGCGCACGTGCCCCTCGATCGCTTCGACCTCGAGCTCATCGAAACGCGCGACGGTCCGCGTGCCCTCGTGAGCGCCGTGGCCTTCGTCGACAGCGGCTTTCACTTCGCGTTCGCGCCCTTCGCGCAGTTCGATTTCGGCCAGACGAACTACCGACTCTACGTGCGCGACCGCGAGACCGGCGAGCCGTGCGCCTGGTTCTTCGGGACGACGATGGGCTCACCCGTCGTGCATGTCGCTCGCGCTCTTTGGCAGATCCCTTGGCACGAAGCCGAATACCGCGTCGAAGCGGAGCTATCGAGTCGGCCCGGCCCGGAGCGGTACGCGTTCTTCCGCACGTTGGCGCGCTCCGACTGGGGCGAGGCGTACATCGATGTCGAGGACACGGGCGAGCCGCTCCAACTCGAGGACGCGCCGGGCTTTGCCGACTACGACGAGATGTTCTTGCGCCTCACGCACCCGGTGCGTGGGTTCTTCCGGAGACTCGACGGCCGCCTCGGAACCTACTCGATTTGGCATGAGAAGCTGTCGCTTCGCGTGGCGCGGCCGCGGACGTTGCGCATCGCGCTCTTCGAACGGCTAGGTCTCCTCTCCTTCGAGGAGACCCAGACGCCGCATTCGGTGCTCTTGGCGAGCCGCGTTCTCTTTCACGTGCACATGCCACCGCGCGCCGTGTAGCGCCCCGCTACCTCGGCCGGTGCTCGAATCAACCGGCTCCCGCATCACGACGATTCGCCAAGCCACTCGCGCGCCCGCGCGAGCGTCTGAACGTTCTCGCGCACGCGGCCCAAGAAGGCGGCGCGCCAACCGGCGTCGCGGATCTTTTCGGCGCGAGCCAATAGCTGCGCGCGAGCTTCCACGATGGCGGCCTTGGCTTCCTCGACACGTCCCGTGGCGAAGAGGGCTTCGGCATACGAGAGCCTTATGTAAGACTCTCCCTCGAAGACAGCGCCATCGTTCGCGAGGCGTCCTGCCTCCTTGGCGAGCTCAAGGGCGCGTTCTCCGTTGCCCATCTCAACCTCCACCATCGCGAGCTGCGCCAAGAGCGGCGCCCGCGCGTGCGGTAGGTCGGTGAAGCGCAGGAGCGTGCGCGTGAGCTCGTCCTTCGCTTCGTCGAGGCGACCGGCGACGCGCAACATGGTGGCCAGGTAAGCCCTCGCGACGCCCTCGAGGAAGCGATCGCCGACCTTGGCGAACCCGAGCGCCGCCTCACGCTCGAGAACGATGCCCTCTTCCACGAGGCCTTGTCGCGACAGCGCCGCACCGAGGTTGTGTTTGGCAGCGAGCGCTAGGGAGCCGAGGCCCATACGCTCGGCGTCGGCCGTGGCTTTCCTCAGGTGCTCCTCGGCGAGCTCCAGCATGCCGAGGTTTTGGAGGCCGGCGCCCATGTTGACGCGGTGTAGGCAGGCGTTCCGACGATCACCCACGGCGTCGAAGGCCACGACGGCCCGTTCGAGGGCCACGTGCTCGTCTTCCGGATCGGAGCGCACCGTCGCGCGCATCGAGCGTGCGTAGTGCACCCATGCCGACGCGATCGGATCGTCGGCGATGACCTTCGCGCCACCAGCCTCGACGCGAGCCAAGAGGGCGTTGCCTCGCTCAACGAGCCCACCGTAGAAGAGCGACCCCGCCACTCGACAAGCGCCGAGGACGCGCGGTGCCGCGAGCGGTTCGTTACCAAGCAGGCCCTCGAGGCGCGTCGCGACATCGGCGAGGACGGCCATCTCCTGCTGCCTCACGGCGATGCTCGCCATGGCACCGGCGGCGATGAACCACGTGGAGTCGCTGGGGTCGAGGAGCGTCATGGCCTCGCGACCAAAGCGGAGGGCGTCGTCTAGATTGCCCGCCCAGAGGCACCCCGACGCCTGCATGAAGCGGAGTTTTCCAACGTCCGCCCCCTCGGCGCCGGAGGCCAAGGCCTTCTCGGCGTACCCATTGGCGGACGCGAAGTCATCGGCCTCGTGCGCGTGTGCCGCCGCTGCCGCGTACCAACGGCATGCGCGCTCTCGGTCGCCACCGAGCTCATAGTGCTCGGCGAGAACCGCCGGGTCGTTGCCGCCGCGGGCCTCCAGCCACTCGGCGGCGAGCTTGTGGCCGAGCGCGCGATCGGCTGGCGTCAGCGTCGCGTAGGCGGCCTCGCGCACGAGCGCGTGGCGGAAGGTGTACTCCTCCTCACCGAGGATGGAGCTCGTCGGCGAGCGATCGGTGATCTCGCGGTTTCTGAGCTCGCGCAGCGAATCGGAGACCCCCACGGCGCGTTCGGCGCCGAGTAGCGTGCCGACGCCACGCTCCCAAAAGGTCAGACCAAAAACGGCTGCCGCCCGGAGCACGCGGCGCTCGCCGCCGTCCAAGCGGGAGAGCCGTGACTCAACCATCGCGAGGACCGAGCCGGGGAAGTCGTCGTTGCCTTCGGCGGCAGCGCGCACGAGCTCTTCAAGGAAGAAGGCGTTGCCGGCGGCGCGCTCGAGGATCAAGCGAACCCGGTCTGGGCTCGCCGCGTCTCCGAGCGCCGCCTTGACGAAGGCCTCGGCGGCCCGCTTCGAGAGGGGCGCGAGGCGCAGCTCCGTGAGGTTCCTCTCCTTCCACAGACCGGGGAACAGCTCCTCCGTCTCGGGCCGGCCGAAGGCCACCACCGCGATTGGCTCACTCTCGAGATTGCGAAGCACAGCGTCGATGTAGCGGACGCTCGGCAGGTCGCCCCACTGGAGGTCCTCGAGGATCAGCACGAGAGGCTTTTCCTTGCACTCTGCAAGCACAAAATCTTCGAGGGCGGCGCGCATTTGGTCCCCCATCAGGCGCGCGTCCTGGCGCGCCGCCCGGAGCGATACGCTGATCCCTTCGGTGAACGGCGCGCCGATGATCTCGGCGAGAAATTCCGTGATGCGCTCGCGCTCGGGCTCCGCCACGTTTCGCACCACGCGTGCGCGAAGCTTCATTTGGCGCACCAAGAGCGGCTCACCATCGAGGATGCCCGCGGCGGAACGAAGGGCCTGTCCCAAGAGAGAGAACGTCGAGCCCTCGGAGATGGCGTCGCCACGGGCGAACCAAAGTTCGGCGCGTCCCTCCTTGCGCGTCAATTGCAACAGCTCCTGCGCCAGCCGTGTCTTGCCTACGCCGGGGCCCGCGGTCACCAAAACAGGGCGAGCGCAGGAGTCCTCGTCAGACTCGCGAATGACGGCCATGAGGCTCTGCAGCTCGCGCTCGCGCCCGAGGAAAGGCATCGACTTGCCGAGAATGGTGCGCGGCAAGGTCTGATCGTCGCGTGGACCTTCGAGGACCAAGCCCACGCTGTCCCCGGAGATCTCGAAGCGCTGCCCCAAAAGGCCTGCGGTCACGTCGTCGAGGCGAACGCCCGGAGAAGGCGCGGCGATCAGGAGCTCGGCGGCCCGATCGATGACCTCCCGCGCCGCGAGCTCGGAATCGCTCGAGGCGAGGCCTGTCGCGAGGGCCATCGGACAGCGGGGAAGGAGGCGCCGAAGTTCGAGGGCGCAACGCGCGGCGCGCGCCGCCTGATCGGTCGCGGTGCCGCGGCCCGCGAGGACGACGACGAGCGAGCCGTCGGCGAGCGGCTCGACGGCGGCGCTAAACTGAGACGCGACGAGGCGCGGGTCGAGCGTGGCGGCGACCGTCTCGTCAACGCCGGTGCTCGCCGTTGGCGGCGACGCGGAGGCCGTAACGCCGCCGCTCACGAGCAGAACGCTGACAAGCCGGCGTTCCGTGTGCGTGATGGAGCGCGATTCGCGGGCCGGTGGCAGCGAGGGAGCGCTCGCGATGGCGGCGGCGCCGGGCAGACGCTGAAGCTCCGCTGCCACGGCGGCGCCATCACTCGGCCGATCGACGGGGTTGCGCGCGAGCATGCGAGCGAGGAGCGCTTCGAGCTCCTTCGACGCGTCACGGCGGACGCTACGGATGCGCGGCGTCTCGCCCATGAGAATCTTCGCGAGGATGGCCACCATGTTGGTGCCGGGAAAGAGCGGCTCGCCGGCGAGGCACTCGTAGAGGACGCACCCGAGCGCGTAGACGTCGACGCGCGCGTCAATCTCGGCGTCGCCGCGGGCCTGCTCCGGCGCCATGTAGCCGGGCGTGCCCACGATGACACCGCTCTTCGTCGCGCGGAGCGCGGCGTCAGCGAGGCGCGCGACGCCGAAGTCGAGGAGCTTGGCACGCTCGACGGAGCCGCCGACCAAGAACACGTTGCTGGGCTTGATGTCGCGATGCACGACCCCGCGCGCGTGGAGGACGGCGAGCCCTTCGGCGATGCGATGCGCGAGGGCCACGGCTTCACCGATGGCGAGGGGCCCATAGGTCAACCGCTCCGCGAGCTCCTGCCCCTCCAGCCACTCCATCGCGAGGAACGGCCTGCCGTCGCGCCCGACACCGTGCGCGACGTAGCGCACCGTTCGAGCGTCACGGATCTCGGCGAGCAGCTGAACCTCGCGACGCCAGCGCTCGAGCGCAGGGCCCATCGGGACTTGAAGGAGGATCTTGATGGCGACCGCTTCGCCCGTGTGCCGATCGGTCGCGTGAAAGACGTCGCCCATGCCGCCGCGCCCCACGAGCCGACCTAGCTCGAAGCGATCGCCAATGAGCTCCGCGGCAGCCATCCCCCCATCCTATACGCTGTCGCCGGGACTCCCCTCCCCGCCGGGCGCCTCACGCGACGGCCGTTTTCTCGCACTCCAGGGGAGAAGTAGGCGCCACCGGGTTTCTGTTACCCTGCGCCCATGTCAAGCGGCGGGAAACCGAGGTTCACCACCAGCAAGCGCGGCCTCATGCTCTTCGCATCGGCGGCACTGTGGTTGCTCTATGCCGACCTTCTCGTGTCTGTGCCTGGGTGCACAGACGCCGAAGGAGACGACCCGAGCACGGACGCGGCGTTCATAGACGGCGCCACGTCCTTCGACGCTGCCCCGGTCTTTGACGCCGCACCGCTCCTCGACGCTCCGCCGCTCGCGGATGCCGCCAACGACGACGCAGGCCTCGACGCGACCGCCGACGCGACCTTGGACGCGAGCACCGACGGCGCGCCGAGCGACGGAGCCTCGTCGGACTCCGCCCCACCTAGCGACGGGGCCGCCGACGCCCTCGGCGCTCTCGACGCGCCGGCCGATGCGCCGAAGGACGCGGCGGCGGCACAAGAAGAGCTGGTCTCGCCAGCCAAGTGCCCGTGGGGCATCGCCATCGCGGGCAGCGCGGTCTTTTGGACGGAGACGCCCAATGGCGCCGGATGCGGCGCGCCGTCCGTGCGCTCTTGCTCGACGGTCACGCCGTGCGCGACGCTTCCGACGCCGCTCTACACGGCCGTCAATCAGTCGCTTCCCACCGGCATCGCGGCCGTCACCGCCGCCGGACCGATCTTCTACGCCGACAACCAGGCTCCCAACAACCACCTCTGGCGTCTTGAGGTCGACGGCGGCCGCACCGCGTGGGGGACCTCGCAGGCGGGCCCGGCAGCCGTGGTGCAAGATCTGACGCACGTCTATTGGGGTCACGGCAGCGGAATGACGCGCGTGACGGTGCCCTCGGCCAACGAGCTGACGGTCTTCACGGGCAACATGGCCGGCTCCATCGACAACGGCCCCCAAACGATCGCCCTCGACACGTCGCGCGTGTTTGGCGCCATCGACACCAACAAAATCCGCGTCTGCGACAAGACGGGCAACTGCAACGATGGCGGCTCGACGCTCGTGGGCGCCGATGTGGCCGACGCAGGCCCGGCCGAGATCGGCGCCGTCGCGAGCGATGGCACGCACGTCTTCTTCACGAGCGGCATGGCCTACTACACGACGTCCGGCGTCGAACGACTCTTGCGATGTCCGGTAGCCGGCTGCCCCAGCGGCGTCCCCGAGCTCTTGCACGAACGCTCCACCAACGTGGCCGGCCCCAAGGGCAGCCACTTTGGAATCGCCGTCGACAGCGCGAACGTCTACTTCGGCACCATCGCGGGGACCATCGAGTACTGCGCGAAGGGCGCCGCGGCTCCGTGCACTCCGAAGGTCCTCGTGGCCAACGCCCGGCCCTTTGGCTTCGCGCAGGACGGCGCCTATCTTTACTGGGGCGATTGGCGCGGCGGCATCTACCGCATCTTGCGTCCCTAGCGCGCTGCGGCTCAAGTTCTATGCGCTGCGCGGGCGCAGGGTCCGCCGCATAGGCTCCCACGCCAGCCAAAGCAGCGCGCCCGGCACCACCCAAGCGGCCAGCCCCCACACGGCGAGATCGTAGCCACGAGGCGAGCCAACCAGGCGCCCTACGATGGCGCTCGCGACGATGTACGCGACGGACTGGGCCGCGGCCGCGGTGCCGGCGGCCACGCCCACGAGGTCGCGCGGGACGGCCGACAGCACCGTGCTCGTGTTGATGGCCGAGATACCTCCAACGCCGACGAGCGCGAGCCCCGCGAGAACCGCCGCGAGGAGCGTGCCGTTTGCGAAAGGCACGAGCGCAAGCGTCATGGCAAACAAGGCCGCAACCCCAAAGAGGAACACCTGCGCGCGTTGCCCGGAAAAGCGCGAGCGCGCGCGGCTTGCCAGGTCGCCGAAGGCGACGGAGCCGAGGTCGAACATCAAGGGCGGGATCCACAGGAGGCGGCCCAAGTCCGCTTGCGTCGCCCCGAACCGTGCCACGAGGAGCTTCGGCGCCCAGAGGAACACGAAGGCCGCCACCGGCGACGCGGCGAGAGCGGCGGCGATACCCCGCCACATCGCAGGTTCGCGAAGGACCCGGAAGGCGGAGCCGCCCCGCGGGTGCGCCGACGGTTCCGCGTCACCTCGCGCGAAGACCTCTGGCGCACGTCTCGAGAGGAGCACGAACACGGGGATCCACGCGAGGCCCACGACCGCGGTCCCGATGAAGGCAAAGCGCCAGCCGAAACGCGCCGACATCCAGGTGGCCAGCGGCGGCGCGACGACGGCCCCGAGCGAACTGCCCGTGAACAGGAACCCGAACGCGCGGGGGCTCGTCTCCTTCGGCACCGCCTGATGGACGAGGCGCGCGGCCCCGGGAAAGGAGGGCGCCTCGGCGAGACCCAGGGCGAAGCGCAGCGCGAAGAGCGTCGCGACACCGGTGCAGAGCGCATGCATCCCAGCGATCGTCGACCAGAGCAGCACG
Organism: Myxococcales bacterium; assembly: GCA_016703425.1. Taxonomy (NCBI): domain Bacteria; kingdom Pseudomonadati; phylum Myxococcota; class Myxococcia; order Myxococcales; species Myxococcales bacterium. The sequence continues at coordinate 412,559 of JADJCA010000029.1, read as the reverse complement.
GCGGCGACGAGTCCTCGACGCACGCCAACGCGATCGAGCAAGACCCCCGCCGCGGGCGGACCGATCAGGTACGCCCAAGAAAAGGTCCCCGCCAGGAGGCCGTAGGTGGCATCGCTGATGCCCAGCTCCTTCGTCACGGTGGGTGACAAGACCGCGAAGACCTGCCGATCGAGGTAGCTCACGGCCATGAGCGCCGTGGCCAGGGCCACGAAGGCGACCTGCGTCGGGACAGGAAACGGCGCGAGGCTCGGGGCCCGGCCGTCTTGCGATGGGCTGTCGTTCAAGGTCGCCATCGTACCCGGCGCGCTTGGAACGTCGAATGGAGGTTGCAGACTTGCGGCCGCGTCCCCACTATGGCCTCGCGGGTGGGAGCGAGGTTGTCCGTGAGTACCAAGCTTGAAATCCAGGGCATGCACTGCGACGGCTGCGTTCGCCGGGTCAAGAAGGTCATGGAGCAGGCTGGCGTGACTCCGACGGTGGTGGAGGTCGGTCGCGCCGAGGTCGACGTCGACGACGCCCTCTTGGGAGACCTCTTGCGCCGACTCGAAGCGGCCGGCTACGCCGCGAGTCGCGCCGGCTGAGACGCGTCATGCCCGGCACGCCCTCACCCGCGAGGACTCCACGAACGGTCCTCAACGTGGGCGGGATGACGTGCGCCGCTTGCCAGGCGCACGTGCAGAAGGCGCTCGCCGGTGTGCCCGGGGTGCAGACCGCGGAGGTCAACCTCGTGATGCGCGAAGCCGTCGTCACGGGACAGGACACCCTCGATCGAGCGGCGCTCCTTCGCGCCGTCGTCGACGCTGGCTACGAGGCGTCGCTGGAGCTGGGCGACGACGACCCGGCCGCGAAGGCCAACGCCCTTGAAGAGGCGGCGCGCCGCGAGGTCACGGCCCTCTCGCGAAAGGCGGGGCTCAGCCTCGTCGGCGCCGCCGTCGCCATGATCGTGTCGATGCCTCTCATGGCCGCGCCCGACATGAACCACGCGAGCGTCGATCCGTTCATGCGTTTTACGAGCGAGGTGCTCAGCCCAAGCCTGGCTCGCGTAGCGCCGTGGCTCTACCGAACGCCGCGCGAAGCGCTCCTGGCGGTGCTCCTCGTGGTGACCGCAGGGGTCGTGGGTTGGGCCGGGGGCATGTATTACGTGCGCGCCTGGGCCGCCCTGCGACGAGGTACCGCGGACATGAGCACGCTGGTCGTGCTCGGCACGTCGGCGGCGGTCTTCTACTCGCTCGTCGCCACCTTCTCGCCAGGCGTGTTTCATCGCGCAGGCCTCGTCGCCGACGCGTACTTCGAGGCGGCCGTCTTTATCGTGGCGTTGGTCCTCTTTGGCGCCACGCTCGAAGCGAGGGCGAAACGTCAGACGACGGCCGCGCTGAAGGGGCTCGCGTCGCTTGAGCCGCAGCTGGCGCACGTCGTCACCGACGGCCTGGAGGTAGCGATTCCCCTCTCGCGCGTCGTCGTCGGCGATCAAGTCCGCATCAAGCCGGGCGAGCGCGTTCCGCTCGACGGCGTCGTCGTCGAGGGTGAGAGCTCGCTCGACGAATCGATGCTCACGGGGGAGGCGGCCCCGGTCCCGAAGGGCGTCGGTGCAACCGTCATCGGGGGCACACTCAACGACGACGGGTCGCTCCTCGTGCGCGTCACGAGCGCGGCGAGAGACGGCCGCTTGCGACAGATCTTGGGGCTCCTCGAAGAGGCACAACGGACGCGCGCGCCGATGCAGAAGCTCGCCGATCGCGTGAGCGCGCGCTTCGTACCGGCCATCCTGGCGCTGGCCACCTTGACGTTCGTCATCTGGGTCGCCGCGGGGGCGGCCCCCATCCGCGCCGCGGCCGTAGCCGTCTCGGTGCTCGTCATCGCTTGCCCTTGCGCGATGGGACTCGCCATCCCGACGGCGATGATGGTCGCCTCCGGCAAAGGCGCTGAGCTCGGTGTTCTGATCAAGGGCGGCGAGGCCTTGGAAGCGCTGGCCACCATCGACACCGTGGTCTTCGACAAGACCGGCACCCTGACGACCGGCAAACCCGAGGTCTCTAGCGAAGTGCTCGCCGAGGGCGCATCGCGCGATGCGCTTCTCGAGACGGCTCTTGGCGCGATGCGCCTGTCGGAGCACCCCATCGCACGAGGGCTCGTGCGCTACGCGCTGGCGCAAGGCACCGTCACGACGGAGCCGGCCGATGCCTTTCGAAACGTTCGTGGCGCGGGCACCCAGTTGCGACTCGGTGGCGTAGACGTTCGCGTTGGAACGAGGGCGTTCGTGACGGCGAGCGGCGAAGGCGACGTGCTCGCTCTCGAGGCCCGCGCTCTCGAGGAGGCGCTCGTGAGCTCCGCGTCGCAGGATCGCGCGTCGCACGTCTTCGTGAAGAGGGGCGACGCGCTGCTGGGAGCCTTCGCCTTGGCCGATGTGCCGCGCCCCACGGCGAAGGCGGCCGTCACGCGCCTCTCGGCTATGGGGGTTCACATCAAGCTCGTGAGCGGAGACCGCGAGGCGGCGGTGCGAGCCGTCGCACGCGATCTCGGGATAGCCGATGTGGTCTTCGGGGCGACGCCGGAAGGCAAGGTCGAGGTGGTCACGAAGCTGATGGGCAAAGGAAGGCACGTCGCCGTCATCGGCGACGGCGTAAACGACGCGCCGGCCATGGCGCACGCGCACGTGGGCATCGCGATGGGCGGCGGCGCCGGCGCCGACGTGGCCGTGCAAACCGGCGACGCCGTCCTCATGCGCCCCGATCCGACCCTCGTCGCCGACGCCATCGTGCTGGCACGCCGGACGGTACGCACGATGCGCCAGAACCTCTTCTGGGCCTTCGGCTACAACGTCCTCGCGATCCCCGTTGCGGCGGGCGCGCTCTATCCGACCTTCCACGTCCTCTTGAGTCCCGTCTTGGCGAGCGCGGCGATGGCGCTGAGCTCCTTCAGCGTGGTGACCAACAGCCTAAGGCTCCGCGGGTTTCGCCGGCGGTAGGCCGCAGTGCGCGGCGGCGCGCTCCATGCGCGCTGCGATCGTGGGGCACGAAGGCCGCGATCGCGTGGAAGATGCAACCGTCGCAGTCGGATTTTTTCGGGTCGAGAGGGCTCCGTGGGAGCGGCATTGGCCTTGCTGCATGTCCTTCGATGACTGGAGGACACATGAAGAAGACCGATGAACGGACCCTCGATGCGGCCGATCTCGACCACGTGCAAGGTGGCATCGCGCCAGCGTTGCTCACCGTGAGAGCCGGCGCCCGCCCCGCCGAGGTCGCGGAGCTCATGCGAACGCACGGCATGTCGACGCCTGGCACGAGTCACGGATTCCTTGACGAGCTCCCCCCGGGGACGGGGCGCTTCGTCGGCGAAGCGTTGCGCGGCCTCTTCGGTGAAGCGCTCGGCAGCGGACGCTCCTCGCCGCAAGGGCCGGCGCGTCCGGGCGCCACGACGCCTCACGCGACCACGCCCCCCGCCACGTTCACGCCGTCGACGCCGTACGCGTCGCCGTCCTTCGTTGACGAAGCGGCCCTCGCGCGCAGCGCGCCGCACGCACCGCCCGCGCCGGTTTACGGGCCCGCTGCACCGTCCGCGGCGCGCGGGGCGGACGACGACCTTCCGCTGCCTCCTCCGGCGGCGCCGTTTCCGCCACCGGAGGCTCGAGTGACGGGCGCTGGCGCGCCAAGCGCCGCGCCTGGCGCAACCGGCGCAGCGAGTGGTCCCACAGCAGCCCCGGGCGGAGAATGGGATCTCCAGCAGGCAGGCGCCTACGCACAGCCGTCCGGCGCAGCGGCCCCCGGTGGCGAGTGGGATCTCCAGCAGGCAGGCGCTTACGCCCAGCCGTCGGGGCCCCGGCCGCAAGCTCCGACCTCGGCGGAGCTTACGATCCCATGGGAGCTTGGACCGGCTATGGAGCCGATGCCGGGGCAGCGGCGCCCGGTGGCGCTTGGGATCTCCAACAGGCCGGCGCTTACGCGCAGCCGACGGCGGCCCCGGCCGCAAGCTCCGACCTCGGCGGAGGTTACGATCCCATGGGAGCCTGGACCGGATACGGAGCCGATGCCGGCGCCGGCGCCAGCGAGCCTCTCCCCCGCTTTGATCTCGCAGACACCTCGGGCGCGGAACCTTGGGAGGTTTGAGCGACGATTGAGCGAGCGCGCGGGCATTCAGAGGGCGTCCCGTCGTACCTCCCCGTGCAGCCCGGGCGCAAACGTCCAGCACGCCGCATCTCTTTCACCTCGCCCCCATTGACGGGAGCGGAGGGTTTGCTTTGGTGAAGGGATGCGCGTTGCCATCTCGGCTCTCGTTTGCGCTGTATCCGTGTGGGGTTGCAGCTCGGAGGTCACCGCTCCGAAGTCGTCGGGCACGGGAGGGACGACTGCGACAGACGGCGGAGCCGGCACTGGCACCGGAGCGACAACGGGAACTGGCAACCGCGGCGACGGGGGCACCACCACCACGACGCCCCCAGGAACCCCGGCGCCGCAGAAGCCCGCAACGAGCAGCGTCAACGCGAGCGCGACGGAGCCGGCCAAGGGCAACGGCTCTTGGACCATCGACTCCATCGACGCGCAGAACGCCGGTGGCACGCAGACCGATCGCATCAAGGTGACGGTGATCGGCACGACGCAGAGCGGCTCGAAGAGCAAGCTCTTGGTCTACTTCTTCGCCGACAACGGCCAGATGTCGAGCGTCACGCACTGGTGGGGCTGCGGCAACACCGGCGACCCGTTCTCATGCGACGGCATCGCGTATTGCGACGCGCTGCCCGACGCGACGACGCGCGGCGAGCCGCCGTGCAACGGGCTCTACCACAACTTCCAAGAGCGCTTCATCCTGTTCACGGCCTCGAAGCTGAAGGGGGAGTTCCAGGCCGGCTCGAAGCTCCCAACGGCATCCCAAATCGACGGCGCGCTCTTGCTGCCGGTCTATTAGAGCGCCGCCGGGCGCGACGGCAGTGGCTCTGATCAGGTCCTCGTGGGAGCTCGAGGGAGCGTGAACGCTCCCTCGACCATGCGCCGCCAGCATGCGCTGCGTAGCAGCGCAACGGCACGTAGTGCCGTCGCGCCCGGCGGCGCCCTAGTGGCTCGGGTGGCCCGGAGGCATGCCCGGGGGCATGCCGGGCATGCCCATGGGCATACCCATCGGCGGCGCCTTCGCGACGTCCTTGCCGGGTGCGCCGGCGTCGCCCTTGGCCTTCTGGAACTTGGGGAGCTCGGCGGTCGCCCAGTCGGCGGCGAAGGAGGCGATGATGTAGATCGTCGGGTCGCCTTCTTTTTGCGCGTAGCGGTTTGAGCCGGTCGAGGTCTTGCCGACCTTGAGCGTCAACTTCTGCGGCGGCGTCACGCCAGCGTCCGTCGTGGTCTCCTTGAGCGCGATCGTCACGATCGACTCGGGCGCATCGAGACCCGTGTCAGCGGCCGCCTTGCCGTCACCGAAGTCGTCGGCGTTGAGGCTCTTGAACGCCCTGACGGCGTCTTTGACCTTCTCCTCGTCCATGTCTGCGATGGCCGTGCCTTTGAACGTGCCGGCCCATTTGTCGGCCTTCGTAAAGGAAAAGACGCTGCCCTTCTTGTCGATGGTCAGCTGCGTGACGTTCGCGTCGTCGAACTTGAACATCTCCTGATCGCGCCAGTTCTTGACCTCGCGCGTGTAGAGGTAGCTCGAGTAGCCGCTGGCGATGAAGACGCCGGGCTTGCCGTCGACCATCATCACCTGACCACGTCCCCCGCTCTTGCCGAAGAGGTTGTCGACCTTCTTGTCGGCCCCTTTGTAAGCGGCAACACGCACAACCTTCGCCGCGTCGAGCTGGTAGCTCTTCTTGGTCTCGTCCGTGGCGTTCGCCTCGATCTGCTCGGAGACCTTGAGCTCCTTCATGTTGTCGATGAGCGATTTGACGTTGGCCTGATTGGCCGGCGCCTTGATGGGCTTGGTGACCTCCCACTTGTCGGCCTTCTTCTCGAGCACCACCTCGCCCTTGTCGGCGTTGGTGAGGACGAGCTTGTCGACGTCGTCGGAGCCCTTGATCTCCGGAAGCTCCGCCTTCTTCGAGTCTTTGGTGGCGAAGCCCGTCTGCTGGTCTTTCTTGCCCGTTGTGTAGGCGCCGTAGGACAGCGCCGCGAGCACGGCGAGGCCAAGTCCGATTTTCTGCGTGCGGTTCATGCGTCTTCTCGTAGGAGCGAAGGTCAGTCGGGGAGGACGAGTCAGGCGAGCGAGACGTTGGCGCGCGAGCTCATGCGCGAACGCCAGCGGAGCATGCCGTAGGCCGCGACGAGCAGCGGCAGGCCGAGAATGAGCGCCCACTGGATGCTGCTCTGCTGCTTCTTCTTGGCTTGCTTCATTTCTTCGTCGCGCTTGCGGAGCTGCTCTTCGCTCTCGTTCTCGTCGAAGCTCGGCTTGGCGACCTCGCCGTAAGCGAGGTTCGGCTCGCTCAGGATCTTCGCCGACACGGCCAGGAGGTCGGTGTCGCCGGTGAGCCAGTCGAGGGTGTTCTTGAAGGCGAGGATCGTCGGCGTGAGCGCTTGCTGCGCGTAGGGACCGGCAAGCTGCAGGAGCTGCTCGTCGCCGCCCATGCCGGGCATCTGCATGCCGCCGAACTGGCTCATGTCAGGGCCGTTGCCGGCCCGCGCGAAGGGGTTCGCGAAGAACTGGCTCGACGCGATGACGAGGACGCGCGAGGTCCCGGCGCTCGCTTCGGGACGCTCGATGCTGTCGCCGACGGGAAGGGCTGCTTTAAGCTTGCCTTCGATGGTCGCGGCGATGGGGAACTGCTCCCACTTGCCCTTCGGCGTCCAGCGCTGGAAGGGCTTCAAGTCCACCGTCTCGCCGGTGAGGGCGATGGAGCGGGGCGTGGACCTTGCGATGATCGACGCCTTCGCGTCGGGCTGCTTCTCGGCCTTGAGCGCCACCTGCGAGGTGAACGGGAAGACCAGCTCCGGCAAGCGGAAGAAGGCAGGGAAGCCCGTGTCGAGGAGCGTCTCGGGACCCGTGAAGCGCGGGTCGTCCTGGACCATCGCCAAGGTCGGGAAGCGGGCGCTCGCGAGGCCACCCTGCGTGAGCATGTTGACGCGGAAGGAACGACCGAAGTCGAGGACCGCGTTCTTCTTGATCTCGATGCCGTAGCCCTCGAGGAGCTTCTCCAGGCCGTGCGTCGAGAGCGTGGCGTTCATGGTCGCGTCGGCCGACTTCACGTTCACGGCGCTGGCCACGACGACGAGGCTCTTGCCCTTCATGACGAACTGGTCGATGCGGCGGAGCTCCTTCTCGGTGAGGTCCTTGCCGGGCTGCGTGATGATGAGGCCGTCGAGGGCGCCGTCGATCTCGCTGTCGCCGCCCTTCAGATCCACGTCTTGAAACGTGTAGAAGGGGAAGTTCTGCGACACGATCTGTTGCATCGAGGGCTTGCCCATCTGCGACGGGACGAGGTTCGCCTCGGAGAGCTTGATCTCGTCGTGGCCCGTCAGGACGCCGATCTTGTGCTTCATGTCGTCGCCTTTGTCGCGGACCTCACGGACCTTGTTGGTGATCCAGAACTCGAGGCCGTCGGTGCGCTCCGGCGGGAGGAACTTGATGACGTCCTTCTCGGCGCCGTACTTGAAGATGAGGCCCATGAAGCCTTGCGTGACGGCGGCTTTCTCCTCCGTGGCGCTGGCTTCACCGAAGGGCTGCTCGACGAGACCGGCGTCCTTCGCCGCCTTCTTCTGCTCTTCGTCCTTGGGCTCGATGAGCTCGTAGTCGAACTTGCCGCCGCTCGAGGCCTTGTACTCCTGGAGCAGATCGCGGAGGTCGCGCGTAAAGGCGTCGAGCTTCGGGAGGCCGCGCGTGACGTACGCTTCGACCTTCATCGATTGCTTCATCGACTGAAGGAGCCGCGCGCTGCCCTGCGAAAGGGTGAAGCGCTGCGCCTTCGTGGTGTCGACGCGGCGGAAGAGCCCAAACGCGCTGATCGCGTTCAGGGCGATGAGGATACCGGCGACGATGAGCAGGATGGCCCCGCTCTCGGTCGCTGCCTTTTGCTTTCGCTCCATGGCCATGGCGTTCTCTCTAAGTCTTTCTTGTTGGGCGCTAGTGGGTTCGACGCGGAGGCGTCAGGACCACTTGCGGCTCTCGAGGTTTCGGAAGGCCACGAGGAGACACATGACGGAGACGGACGCGAAGAACACGACCGACCGGGTGTCGATGAGGCCTCGCGCGAAGGGCGCGAAGCGGCTCGAGAAGCTGACGAAGGCGATGGCCTCGCCGCCGGGGCCGCGCATCGACTCGGCGACGGAGCCGATGATGAGGAGCCCCGCGAGAATGACCGCCGTCACGAAGAAGGCGATGATCTGGCTCTCCGTGTAGCTCGACATCATGATGCCGAAGGCGGTGCCGGCGGCCGACAAGAGCACGAGGCCCAAGTAGCCGGCCCAGATCGGACCCCAATCGAGGGGGCCGAGGTGCCAGGGCCACTTGAACATCGCGATGGGGTAGAGCAGCGACAGGCCCAAGAGGATGGTGCACATCGCGAGCGCCGCGAGCCACTTGCCGAGGATGACCTCGCTGTCTTTCACGGGCAGCGTGATGAGCAGCTCGAGCGTGCCGGAGCGCTTCTCTTCCGAGATCGCGCGCATGGTCACGAGCGGCACGACGATGAGCGAGAGGGCCCACGGCAAGAAGTCGAACATGCGCGCCATGGTGGCGCGGTCGACCTGCCAGAAGCCGCCCGACTGCATCAAGAAGAAGTAGACGCCGAGGGCGAGCATCGACACGCCGAGGACGACGTAGGCGACGAGCGAGTTGAAGAAGCTCCCCAGCTCGCGGAGAAAGATCGTGATGACGTTCTTGGCGCTCGAGCCGCTGCCCTCGGAGGCCGCGCTGGAAGCCATGTTCGAGGCTGGCGACGTGCGAGACGGAGCGAGCTCGTTTTTCTCTTCCATCGTGCTCATGACTTGTCCTTCCCGTTCTCTTCGTCGTCGGAATCGTCTTCGTCTTCGTCGTCGCCGGCGCGCTCGGCCCCGCTGTCGCCGTCGTCGCCGTCTTTGGCGAAGCTGCGGTTGCGCTTCGCGTCGCCGACGGTGAGGTCACGGAAGACGTCTTCGAGGGTCTGCGTGTCGCGGTGAAGCTCGAGCAGCACCCAACCCTTGTCGGCGATCATGCGGAAGAGGTCGGGCCGGAGGTCGAGGTCTTCTTCGCTCGACAGCTCGAAGGAGTGGGCGCGATCGTCGGTCGGCAGCTCGGCGAGCTTGCTCATGCCCTTCACAGAGCGGAGCGCTTGCTCGACCTCACTCTTCTTCGGCGCCTCGCCCTTGCCCTTGTAGCCGCCGCTGCCGGCCGACTCCTGGATGGCGACGACGTAGCGAACCTTGCCGCTCTTGGCGCGGATCTCGTCGAGCGGGCCATCGGCCACGACGCGGCCGCGCGACACGATGATGGCGCGGGCGCAGGCGGCCTCGACCTCCGAGAGGTTGTGGGTCGAGAGGAGGACCGTGCGCTCCTCGCCGATCTGCTTCAGGTACTCGAGGAACTCGGCCTTCTCGTTGGGGTCGAGGTCGCTCGTGGGCTCGTCGAGGATGAGGATCGGCGGATCGTGAATCAGCGCTTGCGCGAGACCGACGCGTTGCCGATAGCCGTGCGAGAGGTGGCGGATCTCCTTGCCGAGGACCTGGGTGAGGCCGCACACCTCCACGACGTTTTTCGCCCGCTTCTTGAAGGTCGAGGCGTCGAGTTGGCGGAGATCGGCGGCGAACTTCAGGTACTCGAGGACGCTCATCTCCAGGTAGAGCGGCGCGCTGCGGGAGGTAGCCGAGCGACCGGCGAACCTCTAGCGGTTGCTCGAAGACGTCGAAGCCGCGGACCCGCGCCGTGCCCTCGCTGGGAGCGAGAAAACACGTAAGAATGCGCATCGTCGTGGACTTTCCGGCGCCGTTGGGGCCCAGAAATCCGACGACCTCTCCTTTACGAACCTCGAAGTTGACCTTGTCGAGGGCGCGGAACGTGCCGAACCGCTTCGAGAGGTCATTCGCATAAATCATCACGTCGGTGGCCATCGGGCGGGATCTCCGTGGTGGCGTAAGAGCCCCGCCGTGGACCGAGTCGCGGTCCGAGCAGGGCTTCGGTGCGGGCGCTTTTTAGGAAAACTACGAGGAAAGGCGCGCCGCTCGACTCGGTGGCTACCCCCAGCGGGGACAGACACGAAGCCGGCCGGCACTTTAATCAGGGGGGCCGGGGTGTCAACGTTCCCGGCTGCGCCGGCGCGAGGTCCGGCGCGGCGGGTTAACCCACGAGGCGGCCGGGAATTCCCCAGATTTCTCTCCTTCTGGCTTCCGCGTGGATCCTTGCGGCTGTGGAGGGCACGAGGTGTACTGAATCGATGCTCCGCGCTGTGCTCTTCCGCGGTTTCGGCGTCGCCTTGGCGCTGGCGAGCTGCAGCACGTCGTCCGCGGAAGACGCTGGGCCCGCGGGACCTGGCAGCTCCGACGCCAGCGTCGACCGCCTCCCCGACGGTGCGCTCGTGAGCGATGGCGCGGCGCTCCCAGGCGACGGGGGCTCGCCCTTCACGCCGACGGGTCCCGCGGGAAGCCTGGATACGAGCCTCGGTGGCGCCGGCTACGTCATCGCTCCGCAAGCGCTCCCCGCCCAAGGCAGCGCCGACGTTGGTCACGCCGTCGCCATCGACTCGCAACAGCGCATCGTCGCCGCCGGCCGCGTCGACTCGAACCTCTCTTCGGTGGGCGCCTACTCGGCCCTGTGGCGCTTCTCCGAAAGTGGCGCCATCGACACGAGCTTCGCGACGGGGGGCACGTGGACCAAGTCAGGCACGACGGGCGATGTTTACGAGTGGGCCAACGGCGTCTGTGTCGACGCGTCCGATCGCCCGTACGCCACTGGCGCGACGAACAGCGCGGGCAAACTCGTGCTCTATCGTCTGACGAGCCAGGGCGCGCTCGACACCGCGTTCAACGGCACGGGGTTCGTCACCACAACCAACACGACGGGCACCGGCGGTGACCGCGGGGAACAGGTGGCGTGTGTTCCGGGCGCCGTGCTCGTCGGCGGGACCGGGGGCTATGACATTGCCGCGTGGCGGTACCTCGCAAACGGCAACGCCGACACGAGCGGCTTCGCCGCGCCGAAGGGATTCGTCAACAGTCACATCGCGGGGCGCGAAGGCTTTGGTCACGCGCTCGCCGTCGACGGTGAGCAGCGCGTCCTTGTCGTCGGCAGTCACTTCACGGGGGCCGGCGGGTCGGAGACCTTCGTGTTTCGCTATTCGAGCAACGGTGTCATCGACACAAGCTTCGGCGCCTCGGGTCGAGCGTTGATCCCAACGGCCACAGCGGCGGGGGTGACCGCCGATGGTTTGGGCCGTGTCTACGTAACGGGATACGGAGGCGGCGCGCTGCGAGGCACCGTCGTTCGCTTGACGAACAGCGGCGTGCTCGACGCAACGTTCGGTAGCGGAGGGGTGGCAACGTTGCCACCGGAGGTGGGCGCGCCCGTCGGCGGCATCACGCGCGCCTTCTCCCTCGCGCTCGACTCGAAAGGCCGCGTCGTCGCGGCGGGTTCATCCACCGACGCGACCTTCTCGCAAGGCAAAATGGCCGTCTGGCGGGTCACGGCAACGGGCGCGCTCGACGCGTCGTTCGGTGCCGGCGGTGTCTTCACGACGGGCTACACCGGCGGGGCGCCCCCCACTGCGTTGATACCCGACGTGGCGAACGCGGTAGCGGTCGACCGCTTCGACCGGCCCGTCCTCGCTGGGGCGACGGCGTTCGGCGGGACGGGCCGCTCGCGCCTCGCGCTTTGGCGCCTCAATCCCTAATCGGCCTCTGAAGCCCATGGCTTCGACGTCGAGAGGACGAGGTCGGCTAGGTTCGCGGATCGGCCGTCAACGCAGCGCGAGCACCGCCGTGAGGGCGCCGGCGGCCAGTGCGCCGACGCCAGCCGCGACAAACACGAGCACGAGGCCACCGCCGCCACGTGCGGGGGCCGGCAGGTGGACGCGACGTTGCTCGCCTTCACGCACGTCAAGTTCAAGCCGCACCGCTGCGCTGTCGTCATCCGCGGTGCGCGCCAAGAGCACGTAGCGCTTCGGCAGCAGCATCAGCTGAATGGGCGTCGTTCCGACGAAACGACCGTCTACATCGAGGCGCATGGGCGCTGCCGCAACGACTTCGACGGGCGTCCGCGGCGGCGCATCGCTGCCGGCGGCGCCATCGGCGAAGGCCGGCATGCTCAGCGTTGCGAGCGTGCTGGCCATGGCCGCGGCAAGCGTGAGTCGAGGCATACGAGGCATCTTAGTACCTCGACCCACGGCGTTCGACGGGTCGAATGCGCAGCGTCGAGGTGCTTAGGTGCCAAGCGTCACTGACCGAGCGGGTTGTTGTTCGCGCGCATGTGGTCGGCAGCGAGCGTGAGCCCCTTCTTGAAGTTCGTCCAGCGCGCGTCCCATCGGCTCTTGTACGACCCAACCGACGGGTACTCCCAGGAGCCGCAGTTGGAGCTGTATTTGCCCAAGTTGACGGCGTCGACGTCTTCGTAGCCGAGGGCCCGCTTCAAGGAGTCTTCGTCTTGGAAGTTCTTGAACGACGTCGCCGTCTTCTTGTTCAAGAAGTCGTCGAGGCCGGTCACGTTGGCGGCGAGCGCCGGATCGAAGCGGGTCACCTTGTTCTTGAAGTCGTTGATGTACTTGGTCGGGATGCCGGCGCTTCCGCCGCCGTTGTCGATGAGCGCGAGGCGGAACGTGCCCTTCGTCTTCTCGATGAAGATGTTCATGTTGGTGCCGAGGCCGTAGCGGTCGCGCTGACCGTTCAGAACGTCGACGACCATCATATGGTTCAGCTGCTGGGCGACCTCGAGCTCCGTCGATTCGGCGGTGTGGCTGGCCTTGGCAGCCTCGTAGCCGGCGTCTTCCCGCGTGATGATCTCGTAGGTGCCGCCCTTCGCGATCAAGTAGACCGCGTCGCTGGTGGGCTGCCGCGAGCCGTTGCTCAAGAACTTCGCCACCGCGTGCGACGCGTTGAGGCCATCGTCCTTGACGAGCCCCTTCACGTCGCCAACCTTCGTGTCGGGCAAGAACTCCTTGTAGATCCCGACGAAGTAGTTGGGGTTCTGCGCCATGTATTTCAGCTGATGATCTTTGTTGCACGCCTGGATGCCGCGCACGTTCATCCCCTCGATCATCTTCTTGTACGCGGCGCTGCCGGTGCCGTTGAGCGTGAGCCGAGACGCCGGGCCGGCCCAATCGCCGTGCCCGAAGAGCCGTGAGAGGTTGAACGCGAAGATCTCTTCGACGATCCACGTCGAGGCGTTCGGCGGAATCCACAGCCCGTGCCGCTTCGCGCCTTCGTCGACGTAGGCGTAGAGCGAAGAGCCACCGATCTCCTTGGGCTTGAACGAGAAGGTCTCGCTCCCGGCGTTCATCCCCTCGGCGATGGCCGCTCCGCGGCGATACATGTCCGCCCAGCGGTCGGCCTCGGGCAGCGCCTGCCCCTTGTCCCACGCGAACGCGTAGTCGCTCGGTAGCGCGGCCGCCTCCGCGGAGAGCGCGCCTTCGTCTTCTTCACCGGTCTCGGCCGTGCTGCTGCAGCCGGCGGCGAAACACGCGGTGGTGAGGAGGGCCAGGGTCGAGACGGAGCGAAGAGCAAGTTTGGATAAGTTCATGCCCGCTTCGTCGCAACGCGCGTGCCCGGCGGTTTTCCCCTCCGAGCGGAGCCACAGGCTCCACAAACGCCGAGAAACTTCAGCGCTCGGGGTGGTGCCTAGGCGACCACAGCCGGATCGCTTTTTGGCTGCGTTGGCCGTCGGGGACCTCGCTGGCCCATCGCTCTTGGGTGCGACGGGAGCTCAGAGAGCGCCGCCGACCCACGGCGACATCGCGAAGGTGAAGTTCGTGAGGGTGCCGTGGTGCGCCCCAGCGGTCTGGTCTTGGGCCGTGGCCGTGGAACCCGACTCGTCGAGCTTCCAGTAGCCCTGAAGGCCCGCGCTATTGGCCGCGACGGCTTTGTTGTAGTTCGCAGCGATCTCGGCGCCGGTGCGCTCGACGCTCCACAAGCGAACTTCGTCGAGGTCGCCGGCAAAGGAGACGAGCCCGCTCAAGAAGCCGATGTGGCCGTAGCCGAGGACGAAGTCCGTGTCCCACGTGAAGGTCGACTTGTTGGGCGTCGCCGCGCTGCCCGCGAGGGCGCCGTCGACGTAGAGGCGCATGCCGCCGGTGGCGCCGAGGGTCCCGGCGATGTGATGCCACTGGCCGTCGTTGAAGCCGGCCGTCGCGCCGCACATCTCCGTCGTGGGGCTGCCGTAGACGTAGAAGCAAGGCTTGCCGGCTTCGAGGTAGATGAACCGATCGGCGCCGCCGGTCTTGCCGTAGACCTCGAAGAACGTCCCCGTCAGCGCCGTCGTGCGGAACCAAAGTTCAACTGTGAAGGCCGTCTCGTTGGCGGCCCCTGCGTCCGGGGTGGTCGGCAAGTACACGCGGTCGTTGACGCCGTCGAAGTGGAGCGCGCCGATGCTCGCGGCGCCATCGGACGCGTCAGCGGCCCCGTCGCTCGGCGCGTCACTCGGCGCGTCGCTGACGCCGGTCGCGTCGGTCGCGGCGCCGTCTCCGCCATCGAGGCTCGCCGCATCGCTCGTGCTCGTCGTCGTGTCGGGCCCGGCATCCGCGCTCGGCGAGGGCGTGTTCACGTCGGGCGCCGCGCTCCCGTCGGCCGACTCTTGGCCCTGAGCGTCGAGCGCGCCGGCTTCGAGGCTGAGCCCCGGACCGTTCTCGGCGTCGTCGGTGCACGCGCTGGCGAGGGCGAAGGCCGAAAGGAGGACACTGACGACCGACACAACGCGGGCGAGCTTCATCAAGGGGCGGGACCTTACCTGAAGCCCCGGGATCCGCCACAGGTCGCGGGCGCCGGGCCTGGTCACCGAAGCGACCAGTGCTGCGCCGTTCAACTTCCGCCGGCGGCAGATTTGATCCGTCGCTACTGGACAGCGCCCCCTTCGGCTCGCGGAAGTTTCTACGAACTCCGTTAACGACCGCCGCTGCGACTGGCGCGCAAAGACTCTCGGCCTAGACTGCCTGACCCGTCATGGAGTCCGCCCGTCGTCCCCCCGTCCAGCTCGGCGTCCAGCTCGGCACCGCCGACAGTGGTGCGGCGACGGTGGGCGGCGCAGAAGGGATGTTGGCGCGAACGCCACTGGCGCACCTGCTCGCCTACGCCGAACAACGGAAGCTCACCGGCACGCTTCGCCTCGAGTCCCCCACCGAGAAGGTGGAGCTCGGCATCGAAGACGGCTCCGTGTGCGCGGCCTCCACCACCGCGCCCGTCGCTTACCTCGGCCAAGTCCTCTACGAACTGGGCGTCATTGATTCAGCGGCCCTGAACAGCTCGCTCGCGGAGCTCGCTTCGCGGCGTCGCGTCACGCCTGGCGTGCGCCACGGCGACGTCCTCATCGACCAGGGGCTCGCAGACGCGCGAGGCGTCGCCAGCGGCCTTCGCGAGCAGCTGGAGCGCAAGGTCGTCCACGCGTTCTCATTGCCGCCGAGCACTCGATACGTCTTTGCGTCCGGTGAACTCAGCGCCAACCGCACGAGCATCGTAGACCCGCTCCGGCTCGTGTGGCTCGGCGTCCGAGCCCACCGCCCGCTCGAGCAAGCGCTCTCGACGCTGAGTCGATTCGGCGTGCCGACGTTTCGCCTCGACGCGGGGGCGGAGCTCGAGCGGTTCGGCTTCTCGAAAGAAGACCGCGCCCTCGCCGAGTCCTTCCGCGTGCTGCGCGCGCCCTCGGGCCCGACGGAGACGCTGCTCGCGTACACGCTCGTCATCACGCGCGCCCTTCGAGCCGAGCGCGAGGCCACGCCCATGACCTCGCAGCCGGCGCCGCGGATGTTCACGCCTCCGGCCATGGCGGCGACGCGCGAGGAGGTCGCGCCAAAGTCGGTGCGGCGCCCGCAGACGCAGGCCCCCGCCCGCGTCTCCAACGACGCCCGCGTCAATTTTCAGAACGCGGAGATCGCCGTCGCGCAGCGCGATCTGAGCGCCGCGGAGATCCTCTGCCGACGCGCGACGGAAGACGAGCCGCATCAGGCCGAATACCTCGCGCTGCTCGGCTGGGTTCGCTTCCTCCGCACCGACAAGACGAAAGAGCCTCTCGAGATGTTGGATCGCGCCTTGGACATGTTCCCCGGCTGCGAGCGAGCTTACGTGTATCGTGCACAGGTCTACCGAAAGGCCGGTGAGCTCGACAAAGCGATGCTGGACTTCCGCACCGCCCACACGCTCAACCCCGCGAACGTCGAAGCCGCGCGAGAGGTGCGCCTCGCCGAGATGCGCGCCAAGCAAGGCGTGCGAAGCTCAAGCGGACTCTTCCAAAAGATTCTGAAGAAGAGCTAGGCGGGTCCAACCTTCGCTGGACAGGCGGCGACGGGCGCCCCCCCGCGGACGGGACGGGCGCTCCTGGTGCAGAGACACCAAGGGAGACGCTTGGAGACCAATATCCATCGAGTTCTGGGGCCATTTTGATGGCCTCACCTTTGCTTACATGGCGCCATGCTCCGCTGGTCCGCCCTCGCCGTCGTCGGCGCGCTCGTGGTGGGCTGCTCGGCCACCGGCGCGAGCGCCGACTCCGAGAGCGGCGCCATCACCGACCGCGTGCCGGTCGCCGTCCGCGACCAACGCGAGACCGGCAACTGCTGGCTCTTCGCGACGGCCGCGTGGATCGAGCACCACGAGACCCTCGCGCTGCGGGAGCGCGCTCCCGACGCCGTGGCCGAGCCGCTATCCGTCGCCTACCTCGACTACTGGGATTGGTACGAGAAGATCACGCGCGGGCGCCTCGTCGGCGAGGCCGCGCGTGATCTCGTTGACGAGCTCGACAGCGGCGGTACCTGGGGCGCCGCCACCGAGCTCGTCCTAAAGTACGGCGTCGTCCGCCGCCGGGACTTTCATGGGTTCGGTGGGCAAGGCGCGGCGACGAAGGACGCGACCAGCGTCGAGCGCGCCAAGAAAGCGCTCGCGACCTCCCTCGCCAATGGAGCGCTTCGCACAGAGGCGTCGCGACAAAATGGAGCGCTGGTGCGGCGCGAGCTCGACGCCGCCTTCGAACTGAGTGACCGAACGAGCCGAGCCATCACCGAGGTGTTCGGCAAAGACGGCGCGACGAACTTCACGAGCGGCGCGGCGGCCGCTCTGCCCATCGGTTCGCCCAAGGAGCTCCTCGTCGCGGCGCCGAAGCCCGACGGCTCGCGGCCCGTGGTCGCGCTCACGGAGCTCATCGGGAAGCGAGCGCGCGGAGGCAACCCCGACGTGCGAACGGGCGCCCACGCGTGGACCAGCGTGCCCTTCACCGCGAACAGCGCCCGAGAGACGCGCGTCTTCTTCCGTCGCATCCAGCGGGCGTTGCACGCCGGCGCGGCGCTCCCCTTTGCGTGGTTCTATCCGTCGAACGCCGACGCCGATGGCTCCGGCGAATTTCGGTCGGTACCTGAGGAGCCCGGCGACGACGTGGAGTCGGTCGAGCACGAGACCTTGATGGTGGACTACGAGGCCGACGGCGTACCAGGCTTCGGCGCGCTCAAGGCCGGCGCGGCAGCGTCGCCGGAGGCGCGCGAAGCGGCGCTCCACGACGACACGAAGATCCGGTTCTTCCGGGCCGTCGACTCCTATGGCGTGCTCCACGAAGGGCGTCGACGCGACACGTCGGACCTCTACGTCGACTACCTGCTCGGGGAGTTCGTGACGTGCCCCAAGGGCGTGATGCCGCCTTCGCGCCATTGCGAAAAACACCGAGGCTTCGTGGAAGTGACCTTGCCCAACGGCTTCTGAGCACGTGCCGGCTCGCGCGAGCCGCCCCTCGGAAAGCTGTGCCCTGCGGAGGCTTCGTATAGTCTCCGCGACCATGCAAATCGCACGCGCTCTCCCATGGGCATTGGCGTTGAGCTTGGCGGCGGGAGCCGCCAGCGCCGACGCCGGAACGAAAACGGCCACCCCCGCGGCGTCAGCGCCGACGACGCCCGCACCTGGTGCATCAAAGGGCGACGCAGGCACGAAGGACGAGAGCGAATCGCTCTCGCTCCGCGAGCGTCGCAACTCGTACGTCTCGACGACGCGCAAAAAGATCCGCGAGGCCGTTCGCGCCAACGGCAAGGCGACGACGCAAGAGGAGCGCATCGTCATTGGGATGCACTGGCGCCATACGATGCGGCTCTTTCGCGTCCGCCACTTCGCCGAGAAGGCGAACGACATGGCGACGGTCGGTCGATGCGATGGCCTCCTCAGCAAGGCCGACACGAAGTTCTTTGCCAAGCTGGCGGAGCTGAACGCCAAGGCGCCCCCCAAAGAGGCCAAGGACGCGAAGGCGGGCGACGGCGGAGCGCCCCCGAAGGGCGAGCACAAGGGTGACGGCAAGGGCAAGGGCGAGGGCAAGGGCGACAAGGACAAGGCCGAGAAGAAGGGCGACAAGCAATGAAGACCGTCACCAAAGCGCTCCTCTCGGGCCTCGCCGCCGTCGCGTTGGCCTCGTTCACCGTCGCTTGCGACAAGAAGGACGACAAGGCCGCCACCCCCAGCGCGCCCAGCGCCTCTGCGGTCGCGGC
The DNA here is from genome assembly GCA_016703425.1 of Myxococcales bacterium. Classification (NCBI taxonomy): domain Bacteria; kingdom Pseudomonadati; phylum Myxococcota; class Myxococcia; order Myxococcales; species Myxococcales bacterium. Next base: position 394,033 of record JADJCA010000029.1, on the reverse strand, counting down.
CACGCCGACGCCGTCGGCGAGCGCGGCGCCTTCAGCCTCTCAGGCCACCGCCGCGACGGCGACACCCAAGCCGGCCGAGGCCGCGAAGGTTGAAGCGGTCGACGACAAGGACGACGACACACCCAACGAATCGGAAGCGAACGAGAAGGCCGCGAAGGAGATCACCGCCGCGAACTTCAAGGCGGAGCTCGACCGCGTCGAAAAAGAGATCGGCAAGTAGGCGTCTGGCTCGCTTCGGGGCGGGTGCTCGCGCCCGCCGGTGACCGTGCCCGTCACGCGGTCCGCGGTGCACACCGCGCGAACGAACAGGAAGTGCAACGCCGCCCCGCGAGGGGCGGCGTGCCGCGCCAAGTCGTTGATGCGGAACGGGAGCGACGGGCCCAGCGAACTGGCGCGCCCCTTGCGAGTGAGGGTGCATGCGCCTCGCTCCGCGGCCCCTCCTCGTGCTGTCTCTTGGTCTCCTCACCGCCGCCTGCAGCGACAGCGTGACCCGCGGCGACGACCTCTCGGGACGCGCGGAAGAGGTCACGGCCCCGCCGTCGCTACGGCCTTCCGGCGACGCCGGCGTGGCGGCCACGACGATGTCGGCGCCGAGCCAAGAGATCTGCGGCAACGGCCTCGACGAAGACGGCGATGGGCGCGTCGACAACGGCTGCGGCTGCGCCGCCGGCGCCACGCAAAAGTGCTTCGTCGGAAGCCCGAGCCTCGCGGGCGTGGGCGCGTGTGCCATGGGCACGCAGACTTGCGTCACCGTCACCTCGGCGAGTGAGATCAAAGCCACCGAGTGGGGCCCGTGCGGCGGCTCTCGTGGCCCCACGGCCGAGACGTGCAACGGCACCGACGATGACTGCAACGGAAAGGTCGACGACGGTCTGTCGGCCGGCTCATGCGGGCCGAAGCCGAATCCCGGTCCGGCCCCCGACCCGGCGATCGCGTGCACGGGTACCGGGCTCATCTGGCAGAGCGTCGGCGACAAGTGCATCGACGATGGCGGTCAAAGCGACGAGGACGACGACCTCCAGATCTACTGCGTGAACAACATCGCCCGCTATTGCCTCTCGAAGGAGGCTTGCCCGTGGCGCAGCGGCCAACCGACAAGCGACGCCGTCACGTGTTCGCGCGCCGGTCTCGCCGGCACGTACCTCGCGTCACCGCGCCAGGCGTGCGGCGTCTTCCAAGGGCACAACCGCTTCTGCTGCAGCGCCGCAGGGCAAATCAGCTTCTCCGGCTGCTGACGCGCGCTACGCCACTTCGAGCGTGCGGAGCGTGATGCGACCCGCGAGCGGAACGGCGCGCGAATCGAGCGCGCGGTTCGTCTCGCGCACACGCGCCTCGACGGCTTCGCTCCACGGGCGGTTACCGACGAAGGTGAGGCTCGCGATGCGGCCGCTCTCGAGCAGGGACGCCCAGAGGCGAACGTCGTCGGCGCCAAGGTGAGCGTCGCCCATGACGGTCGCGTCGGCCTCGAATCGCCCTACGTAAGCGTCACCGCTGTGCGTGAGGCCGCTCACCGAGAGCGCCTTCTGAGCGTGAGTCGCGACGCCCCACTTGCGCGCAAAGGCGAGCGGCACATCGAGATACCAGCCGGCCACGAGCAGACGACCTTCGGGGATCATCGACGCGACGACGGTGATGGGAAAGAGGTCGGCGGCGCCGCTTCCGCCCAACATGGCGCCGGGGGCTACGGCGCGACCCGCTGGTGGCTTGGGCCCCCCCTTGTAACCGTCGGCGGCGGCCCTCGCGAGCTCGATCTCGGCCGCCATGGTCGCTGGCGCATGGGAGAGGAACGCTTGAAGCGCTGGCCTGCCGTCGTGGCCCAACGCGAGCTGGGTGCGCCCCTTCATGAGGAGCGCGAGCGGCTGCCTCGGCATGAGCTCGAGGGCCCGGTCGAAGAACTCGATGGCTTCGTCAAAGAGGCGATTCTCGGCCACCCTCGCGCCCTGCTCCGCCCACGCCTGCGCCTCCGTCACCTCCGGCTCGCTCTTGACCTGTCGACGCAGGTCGTCGAGGTACGCGCTCAGGCGTTCATCACCGTATTTGATCCGCTTGAACGCGCGCATGAAGGGCAAGACGAGGACGCTCTCGTTGCCCGGAGCGACCACGCCGGTCGAGTAGGGCGCCGGGTTGTCGTTGCAGCGGTCGACCCACGTTCCGCCGGTTACACGTCGAAAGACCTCGCCCAGGTAGGCGCCCACGCCGACGATGAGATTTCTCGTCGGCTCATCGGGCGCCCACTCGTCGCCGGCGCCAACGGGCACCGGGACCGAAAGGTCGAGGAGCAGATCGAGCGCCATGACGCTGGCGGGCGAGAAGTCGAGATGAACATGGGTCTGCGCACCGAAGCCCGCGGCGAAGCTCTCGGCAAAGGTCGTGTAGTCGAGGCGCGCGGGCGAAGGGTCGTTGCCGATTGCCGCGGGCTTCGCACCGGTCAGAAGGCCCTTGCCCTTCATCCACTCGAGCGAGTTGCGCGCGTTTGTGTTCCGAGGATCGACGGCGAGGGCGCGATCGTAGGCGTAAGCCGCGTCGGGGTAGCGCTGGAGGCCCAAGAGGGCGTTGCCCTTGTTGTTCCACGCCAGCGAATCGCGCGCGTCGATGGCGAGGGCGCGATCGTAGGACGCGAGGGCCTCTTCGGCGCGCCCGAGCTTCCGTAGCACGGTCCCTCGATCCACCCACGTCTTGGCGTTCGCCGCGTCGAGCTCGACCGCCTTGTCGAAGGCGGCCAGCGCCTCACCGGCGCGACCGAGGTCATCGAGGACGTCACCCCGGTTCGCCCACGCGAGCGCGTACTTGTCGTCGCAGCGCAGCGCCGCGTCTTGGGCCGCCAGCGCGTCCTCGAGGCGCCCCAGCACCTTGAGGCAAACGCCGCGGCTCACGTGCAGCGGCGCCGCGGAAGGGTGACTCGACAGGCCCGAGGTCTGCGTGAGAAAGACGTCGAAGATCGCCAAGGCCTCGGCGTGTCTGCCCTTCTCGATGAAGGTGCTCGCGCGCCGCAACATCTCGTCAGGGCTCGCGTCGGGGACCGACGTCAAGCTCGGCCGGGCTGCGGGCATGCTGCCGGTGCGCCGGGCCGCGCTCGCCTCCAGCGTGGCCTTCAGGGCGCGCGCCTCGTCGAAGTCGGGCATCACCGACAGGCAGCGCGCCAGCGCCTGTACGCCCAGGCTCGGCTGCGCCGCGCTCGCGTAGGTGCGGGCGAGCGCGAGCCATGCGCGACCATGGTGCGGGTCGACGGTGACGACCTCCTCAAGCATCTGCGCCGCATCGCGAAAGTGACCCTTTTCGCGCGCCTTCTCCGCGTTGTGAAAGAGTTCGACGCGCGCGATGGCGATCTCCGACGCCGTCGGTCGTCGAAACTCAGAGGTGGCCCGCTGCTGCGTGCCGCAAAGGGCGCAGCGTGGGGCGCCCGGCTGAAGGGGGCGTCCGCACTGGCGGCACGGGACAAGGGCCGAGAGCCGCGTGCCGCAATACATGCACGCGGGGCGACCATCAGGCACCGGCCGTGTGCACTTGGGACAGGCGGCCACGAGAGCAGCGTACACCGCGCGATCGGGGCGAGTCCCGTTTGTCACGAAGTTTGGCCGCCTCGGTCATCGCGGCGCGCTCGCATCGATAAGTGGCCGCAGCTCTACCGTTTGACGGGATGCTTGTTCAGCTTTCGCTGCAGCGACCGGCGGTGAAGGCCCAAGACGCGCGCGGCCTTCGAGACGTTGCCGTCGCTCTCCATGAGGACCCGGTTGATGTGCTCCCACTCGACACGAGCGAGGGTCGGCGGCTCGGAGGCGAGATCAACGGCCACATCGGCGCCGTCGCGCGAAAAGGCCGCGAGCAGATCGTCTACATCGACGGGCTTGGTCAGGTAGTGGCACGCACCGCGGCGCACCGCTTCGAGGGCCGTTGCGATGCTCCCGTACCCTGTTAGGACAACGACCTTCGTGCTCGGGTCGACGGCGCGGAGGGTGAGAACAACATCGAGGCCTGAAGCATCGGGCATGCGGAGGTCGACCACGGCGAGTTCGGGGCTGTCCCGCTCCGCGGAGAGCTGCGCTTCTGCGGCGTTGCGCGCGCCGCGGACGTCAAAGCCGCGGGCCCGGAAGGCGCGCATGAGGCGCTCCCGGAAGGTGTCGTCGTCGTCGACGACGAGGATCGAACGGGCCTCGGCCGCACTCACAAGTCGCCCCGAGGTAGCGACAACAAGGCGACGGTGCCAACCCCAGGCGAAGACTGAAGGCGAAGCGCCCCACCGAGACGCTCGGCAACCGCGCGTGCCAGGAACAGACCGAGGCCCATGCCGCGCCCTGCGTCTTTCGTCGTGAAGAAGGGCTCACCGGCGCGGGCCAAAACCTCCGCGGTCATACCTTCGCCGCGATCTTCGATGGCGCACCGCAGGATGCCGGGGCGGAGTGACAGCGAAACGCTGACCTCGGTGTGGCTGGCCTCGAGACCGTTGCGCACGAGCGTGCGCAGAGCTTGAAGCACGGCGACCCTCGGAAGGCGCGCGTCGGCGTCTTCCGCGTCGACCACGACGCGCCTCCGCTCCTCTGGCGCCAACGAATCGACGAGGTCGCGTCCGAGCTGCGAGAGCGCGAGGACCGACTCGACCTCGCCCGTCGATTCACCAGCGCGCGCATGAAGCTGATCGAGGATCTTCCGACAGCGGTCTACCTCTCGACGAATCAAGCGCGTGTCGTCGACGAGTTCGTGACGGAGGGCGCCCGGCGTCGTTGCGAGGCATCGCTCAAGCTCCTTCGCCGCAATGGCAATGGTGCCGAGCGGGGTGGCGAGCTCGTGGGCTGCGCCGGCCGCCAGCGTAGAGAGAGAGACGAGCTTGTCGCTTCGTGCCTTCTTGTCGTTCAGCTCGAGGATTCGAGCCTCGCGGAGGCGAAGCTCGGCGGCGAGGCGGGTCACGAAGAACACGATGGTCGTCGCGGCGGCCGCGAAGGCGAGCCACATGCCTTGCAGGTGCATAGGGCCGTGTCGCACGTGGCAGGGAGCGACAAGGAAGAGCGCTCCGAAGGCACAAACGGCGACCACCGCGAGCAACCAGGCGAGGCGCGCCCCAAGCACCACGGCAGCCAACGTGACGTGCACCATGAGTAGTGTGCTCATGGGATTCGCTGGCCCGCCCGTCAGCGCAAGGATGGACGCCAACAGCGCGACGTCGACCAAGAGCGCACCGGCGAGCACCCGATCGCCCCGCTGCACGGTCTCTTGGCGCAAGAAGTGGCCCGCGAGCGCGACGTTGCTGGCGGCCATGAGGCCCACGAGAGCCAGGGGACCTGCCAAGCTGACGGCGTCCGGCGCCTCTACCTTTGCGAAGGCCACAGCGAGGAGCTGGCCGAAGACCGCGGCCCAGCGGAGGCTTACGAGCCAACGCCACGGCACGAGGGCCGGCTCGGAAGGAGCAGCGGGTCTCTCAACGGTCTCGCTCATGACGGCTCTGCCTATAGCGCCGCTGCACCCCGTGTGCACGTGCGGCAACATGCCGCAGGGAGGAGCCCATCTGATGGGGTAGGGTCCCGCCCGAGTCATAGGGGCAACACGGCCCCGCCCTGAGGTCACATGCTTATCCGCACCCTTTCCGTCTCTTCGTTGCTGGCTCTGCTCGTGCCCCTCACCAGCGCGTGCCACTCCGACGACGACCACAGCCACACGAGCACCTTCGCCTCGTGCACCGCCATCATCGACGCCTGCCACCCGGTCGACGTGGGAGCGGGGGCCATTCACGACTGCCATGAGGCAGCCCACAACGCGACGAAGGAAGACGACTGCGCTCCCAAGAAGGCGACCTGTGTGGCCCTTTGCGCGGCCGCTGGCGACGGCGGGGCCGCCGCCGACGGAGCACACTCGCACGCTCCCGCAGACGCAGCCCTGTCGGTTGATGCCCACGATGCAGCGCACGCGGAAGACGCCGCGCACTCCCACTGACCCACCTTTCATGTTCAGGGCCGCAATCGTCGCGGCGCTCCTCGTAGCCGCCAGTCTCCACGCCTCGACCGCGCACGGGCAGGCGTGTTGCGCGTCGGGCAGCGGCCTCACCCCCGGCTGGCTGGGCAACCACGACAAGGCGCTCGTTGGGTTGCAGGTCCGGGGCTCCGCCACCTGGGGCACTTACCCCTACGGGGACGGCTTCTTTGAGCGCGCGGCCACGCGCGACGCACGCTACGAAGGCGGCCTCTTCGGTGCGCTTCGGCTCCTGCCACGGGCGCAGGTCGCGGCCTTCGCGCCCGTCGACGTGACGCGTCGCTTCGGCGCCCACGGCAGAGAAGCGGGAGGCGGCGTTGGCGACCTCTCGCTCATGGGCCGCTACGATCTCGTCCGCACCGGCGAACTGCGGATCCCGGGCATCGCCCTCCTCGCTGGCGCGCTCCTCCCCACGGGACGGCCCGTCGACCGAGCCACCGGCCTCTTGGCCGCCGACGCGACCGGCACCGGCACCTTCGAGTTCGATTTGGGCATGTCGGTGGAGCAGACCTTCGGTCGAGCGCTCCTGCACGCGACCGCGCTGGCCGGGCCCCGCCTCCCACGGGACGTCCTTGGTCAACGGGAAGCGCTTGGTACCCGCGGCCTCTTCGTGCTCGCCGGTGGCTACGTCTTCGAGGGCGAGACGTCGCTCCTCCTCTCGCTCTCGCACGCGTCCGAGGGCGACGCCTCCATCGACGGCGCCCGGGCGCGTGGCACGGGAACACGCACGACACAGGCCGCCGTGATCGCGGTCGTGCCGCTGTCCGATTCCTTGAAGCTGCGCTCAACGGTGTTCAGTGACTTGCCGCCGCTGGGCGAAAACCGACCGACCCTCGCCGGCTCCTCGTTGGCGATCCTCTGGAGCTTCCGATGAAACGCGCACTCGTTATCTTCATGGCCCCGCTCGTGATGAGCCTCGCGGGGTGCGGCGCCGGGAACACGGTCGCTATCGCCCCCAACGCACCGCTTGTGGCCGCCGAGGGCGACACCTCGCTCGAAAGGCTGCATCATGCACGCTACACAGTGCTCGTCTTCTTCACCGCGCACTGCCCCGTGCAAAAGGCGCACGATGCGCGCATGCGGGAGCTCGCCGACGCTTTTCGCGCCCAAGGCGTGGCCTTCGTGGGCGTCGCGTCGGAGGTCGGTGCCGACGCACCGTCGGTCAACGAGGCGGCGCGGACCCGTGGCCTTCCCTTCCCCGTGGTCGTCGACCGCGGGGCGCGCCTCGCCGACGCCCTCGGGGTCGAGTACTCGACGCACGTGGTGGTCCTCGGCGAGCCTTCCAAGGCGGCCGCCAACGCCGAGGCACGGCGTTCGGTCCTCTACTCGGGCGCCATCGACTCCGACGGCGCGTTCCTCACGACGTCGGCGAAGCACTACCTGAAAGATGCGCTCTCGGCGCTCGTGAGCGGGACCACGGTATCGACGAAGCGCACGGAGGCCCTCGGCTGTCCGCTTCGGAAGCGGTGAGTTGCCGCAGAGGGGCGCGGCGCCGTGCTGGCGCTCAAGCGGCCCTTCAACATCGACACGGTCGGCGGCGTGCGTGGGCACTCCCGATCCACGCTGATCGATTCTGCGCCTGACCGTCGTGCCCCGCGGTGGCACAGATCGCGCGGACCGGCGGAGCAGCGGAGCGTCCGACCTCGACCAACAGCGTGTGGCATGCAGACTGCACACAGCGTGACATGCGATACCCCATCCTCGTGCTCGTCGTCGTTGCCAGCTTCGGCTGTAGCAATTCGGCGCCTCCTTACGCGAGGCAGGTCCCCGAAGGTGTCCCCGCGGGGACCGTGCGCTTTCTTCTCAGCAACCCAACGGGCGTGCCGCTTTACGCGGTCGTCAGCTGGGTCAACGGTGTCGTCCGCGAGCTGGATGTGCTGGCCACCACGGAGGCGGTCAGCCCCTACACGACGACGCTCTGCGACGGCGACGGCACGCACGACGATCCCTCCTTCGACGTCCGCCAACTCTCCCCGGGAGGCGGCGTAGACTACGTCTGGGGCGGACGCACGGGCGGCGCCGCCGAAGTCATCCCTGATTCGGCGCGCAACTGCGACCACATCCGCTATGTGGCGCCGGGGCCGCGCACGGTGAGGGCTTGCCTCTTTGAGAGTGCTCCCAAGAATCCGAACGGTCTGCTCGATGACGCGCCTCGGCGCTGCCGGGATGCACAGTTCGAAGTGCCGGCCTCGGGCGAAGTCACCGTGGAGCTCACCTTCGGACCGTGAGAACCGAACGACGGCACTGCGCGAAAACGATCCGCGCTGAGTCGTATGACGAGCTCGTTCACCGCCCACGATCAGAGGATCATGGTCGGCGCGGCACGTGGGCGAGGGCGCCGCGGAATCCAGCGTGGCATCGCTGTTGCTCGGCGCCGCGGTCATGCGCAAGGTCTCTCTTCTCTCGCTTCTCCCGGCTCTGGCTCTCGCCTGCGGCGGCGACACCATCACCGCGAGCACCAGCTTCGATCCGACTACCGGCGGACTCCAGGGAACACCGCCGGTGGCGCTCGCGCCCTTTTCGGCGGCGGAGGTTGCCGGCGCGCTCGCAACGTGCGCCGGACCACACGGCTCGGTCGACGAGCCCACCTCCGCGCAAGACCTCGCGACGAAGCTCGTGGGCGCTTGGATCTCGTGCAAGGCGAAGAGCAAATACGATGCGCTCGAGCTTCGGGCCGACGGAACCTTCGCCTACCTGGAGCGTCAGGCGCACGGCGATCTGGAGGCCGCCACCGGCGCCGTCGACGCTGGTCGCTGGAAGCTCAACGGCATCGATAACCAACGGCAGCCGGCCGACGGCGCCGGGGCGATCTACTACCTCGACCTCTACTGCGGCGCCTGCGGTGCGAGCGAAAGCCCCGTGCTCGAGAAGAATCCACGCCGCATGGTCCGTCACCGCTGGGACGGAGGGCCCTACTGGGTGCCGCTCACGCACTGATCTCGGCGCGCCCAAAGCAGAGAGCGCTCCAGCGCGAGCTGTCGTTCTGCGATCGGGGGATTTTGGCGCCTCGCGCGCAATGTGTGGGGCCGGCACGAGACGGCCTGCGCTACTTCTCTAGGGAGCGGCGCTGCCAGAGCCGCTGGTCACCAGGACTGATGAAGGAAGCGAGCGAGCCCCGCGGATCCAGCGCAAAAATCGCTGCGAAGGAGCCTTTCCCGTGAGCCTGATGGATGGCCTGGTTGATGCGTGGGCACGACCATGCATACGCCCTCCTTGCGGATCCTCTCTGCCTTGACCCTCGCCGGCGCGTTCATCGCGTGCAGCGACGTGCCCAACCCCACCACCTGCCGCGACGACCCGAACATGGCCCGTTGCAAGAAGGCCACGCCTTCGATGGCCGAACCGAGCAGTGGCGCAAGCACCATGGCGGCGCAGCCACCACCGCAGCTGCCGGCGGTTCCCGATGCGGGACCACGACCGCGAAAGCCCGATGCGGGGCCTCCGGCGCTGCCGCCGTCGACGATGGCTTGCAGCGACCTCTTGCGGTGCTGCATGCGGGTGAGCGACATCATCGAGCGGGCCGCGTGCCTCGCCATTGGTTACGCGAAGTCCGTCGACCAATGCGCCAACGCCGTCATCGCGTATCAGGTCTTTGGTGGATGCAACCACGACCCGTTCTCCCTGCCCGACATCTTCAATTCCGACGGCTCGCGGAACGAAGCGCGCGACTGCGCCTACTTGCAGGACATGTGCGATCGCTACGGGCAGTGCGACGCGTACAACCAATGCATCGGCATCCAGTCGCCTTCGGGGGGCTTTGGCGGATGGGGCTCGGAGAGCGGCGGCGACCCCTACGGTCCACCTAGCCCCTGCGACGGCTACCCGCGCGGGAGCCAGGATCGCGAGTGCTGCGTCGATCCCTACTCGTACGCTTGCATGGGCCCCACCTAGGAAGAGACACGCCCATCATCTGGCGCCAATGTCGCTCGACCCCAATCGCTCCGTGGCGCACCTCGCCGCGTGCGAGAGCCGGTCGCGGTGATCGCTTCTTGAACGTGCCGCTGAGCGCCCTGGGCCGAGCGCTCATCGCTACTGCTCGAAGCAGTAGAGCCGCGCTCGGTTGTAACAGGGAGCTACGGCGTCGACCCCTCTCAACGAGTAGTCGCTCACGGCGGCCGACCACTCGTTGGCCTTCCTGCAGTCGCCCATCGTGGCTGTCGGGTCAACGGGGAGCCAAGGAGCTCTGCCGAGGGCCCAACTACCCGCGTGGACGTCCGTGCAGCCTTGGGTGAAGGAGCCGAGTCGCGTTCCGGTCCACACGGCGGCCTCCGCGGTCCTTGTGACGCGCACTCCAAGTTCATCCAGATCGATCGCGTGCGAGAGTGTTGCGCTCAACTCGTCGACAGAGGCAACCGCTACCGTGCCATCCAGGAGGTGCCACGGGCTCATGTCCGCGATCCGGGAGGCAGCGTGCACAGTCACCCCGCCGACGACCCCCGAGACGAAGGCCTTCCACGTTCCGCCGAGGTGGGCGCCGGTGGCCGCCGCCTTACAGAGCTTGTCGGCTCCCGCAATCCCGTCGGGAGCGTTGCCCGCTAGTTGCAAGTTGCCCTCGAACGTCGCCGCCGTGACGAAGACGCGCTTGCGCGGAGCGCTCCCCGCGTCGGCTCGCGAGGAAGGGACCGTCTGCGGCGCCGTATCAGGCTTCGGGCTCGCCCCAGCCGCGGGCTCACCAGGCCCGGCGGAGCCATCGACCGCAGGAGCGCCGGCGCCGAGCACTGCCACGGGGGGGTCATCCGCGGCGCCGCCGCACGCCAAGGATGCGAGGCCGACGCCTAGCAAGAGGCCCGTCACGCACCGCCTCAGCAGCGAGTCGCTCAAGCTGGTCACTCGTGCGGGCACCCTCGTTTCTCGGCTCATTGTTCAACTCCCTTCGCACGTTTCTTCGCGCTCGGATCGTCAGCAATTCAAGCGTCGAGCCAGAGCCCTCGCGCGAGCAACACCCAAGAGAAACGTGACCTTGGCGGGGGTTATGCGTTCGTCCTCCGGGGTGACGATTGGTGCGAACCGGATCGAGAAGGGGACCGGGCCACGGCGAATGCGCATCTCGCGCAAGTGCATGCGGCGGGAGGTCGCGGAGCTGAGAGCCACTTCGGTCTCTGGCGGCCACACGCCAAACATGCGCTACAGTAGAGCCTCTCATGGTTCGCTCCGTAGGCCTCTTTGCGCTAGCCGTTGCGACGCTCGTCGCCTGCAGCTCCGATGGCGGCGGCGGAGGCGGCACCGGCACCACCGCGTGCGACAAGGACTCGCGAAAAGACGTCTACGTGAGCGGTCTGTCGAAGAGCGCCGCGTCGCTCTCAGTTCGCATCGTCGAGGCGACGCCGGGCCCGCCGGTGAAAGGCACCAACGCCATGACCCTCGAGATCGTCGACGCGGCGGGTAAGGCCGTCGAGGGCGCGTCGGTGGCGGTTGTTCCGTTCATGCCGGATCACGGTCACGGCAGCGCGGTCACCCCGGAGGTCACGCCGACCGGCGGCGGGCGCTACGCCGTCTCGAAGCTCTACTTCGCGATGGCCGGACTCTGGCAGGTCACCGTCGCGGTTACGCCGCAAGGCGGAACGAAGTCGGAGGCGACGTTCGCCTTCTGCCTCGAGGGCTGACGGAGCTCACTTCCGCTTCCTTCACTTCGCGCGTTCCTTCACTTGCCACAGGGGCCTTCGCCGTCACGCCACTCTTTGACCGCACCGGCCAGGTCGAAGGTCGGCACTCGCTCCACCACGGCGCGCTCCAGATCTCCCGATTGTACGAGGTCGTCCAAGACGTCGAAGTCGATGGGCCGCATCCGGACGCGCATCTTGATGCGATCGGGCGCCGCGCCGCCGATGAGGTAGCTCCGCGTGACGGCGTGAAAGAACGCCGGATCGCTCGGGTCGCTGGTGACCGCCGCCGGCAGCTGCTGGGGCTCGACGCGCGCGGCCTCCCAGAACATGTGCACCTCGCGACCCGCGGCGTCGAAGATCTTGTCACGCAGGAGCCAAAGGTTCGGGTCGGCGAGCTTCGCGGCCGCTTCGCCGTCGCGGACGACGCCGCTCGAGTAGACGACCGCGTCGCCACGTGTGGCCACGAGCTCCACCCAGACGCGCCGGTCCTGCGCAGCCCCGCTCGGGAACGCGTGACCGGCGAAGGCGTTATCGAGCGAGACGTCGGCGACGAAGCCTTCCTCCGAACGCCGCACGCAGAGCTTCGCGATGAGGGAGCCGTCGAGGAACTGCTGCACGCGGCGCCGCTGATCGTCCGCCTCGGGGAACGGCGTGAGGGCGACGTCGACGGCGGGCATCGAGTGGTCGTGGAGCCGACGCGTCGGCGCGTCGGCGACGGCGGCGGCCTTGCCGAGGCGACTCTCCATGTGGCACTTGCCGCAGGTGAGCTGTGTCTTGGGGCTGGGCTTCGCGTAGAGCGACTGCGTCCACTCGAGGAACGTCCGCTCGATGTGGGCGCCGTGCGGCGTGATCACGTCGTGGCACGCGCCGCAGAGCGACGACGACTCGGCGCGCTCGCGATCGTGGAAGGCGGAGGCCCGCGCGCCGTGCGGCGTCCCCTTGATGGGATCGGCGATGGCGCCGCCGAACTGCGCGTCGTCGAGCGTGAGGGCCGCGTCGTGGCTCCCCGTCACGGCGGCGACCGAGTGGCAGAAGTAGCAGGTGACCCCGCGAAGCTTCTGAGGGAGGTCGGCGAGGTTCAGGCCATCTCTCGTCTTGCCGAGGCGCACGGCCATCGGCGCGTGGCACTTGACGCAGAAGTCCCCCAGCGCGCCGTTCGACTCACGCTGCATGCGCCGGTTCATGGCGAGGAACACGGGGTCCTCGGCGGCGTAGGCGTGCATGCTGCCGCTCCACTCGCGAAAATGATCGGGATGGCACGAGGCGCAGGTGTTCGGATCAAGGAGCGCCTCGCCCGTCAACGTCGGCCGCGGCGGGTCCGACGAGCACGACGCCAGCGAGGCACCGGCCAATAGGCCGATGGAAAGGAGCGTGAGCGCGCCGCTGAGCCGCATGCGTCTCCTTATGTACCCCGGACCGAAGCCGGCCGCGAAGGCGTCAGTATTCGAAGCCGCTTTCGCCGATGAACTCCCGCAAGATCGACGTCGACGGCACGTGATCCGGGTAGATGGTCACGAAGCGGTCGAGCAGTTGGCGGAGGCGATACGCCGTGGTGAAGGCCGGGTGGTCTTGCGGCACCTCGAGGAGGTAGCGCTCGGCGTACACTTTGATGACGCTGGGCTCGTAGACGAGCGAGGAGTCGAAGACCGCGTCGGCGAAGCGAAGGAACGGAAAAATGTGGAGCTGCTCGCCACGTCGGACCGACGCCCACCGGTCGATGTTCTCGGTGGCGCGGTAGCCGCGCGAGTGCCGGTCCCGCACGATGCGGCGAAGGAGCCTCAAGTCGGGCGGCGAGACCACCGTCAGGCGATCCAACGGGAGCGTCGTGGCGGGATGCACGAAGACGCGAAAGGCCTCCTCCGGCGCCACGCTGTCGCCGAAGAGCAGCGGGTTGAGGCCGTGGATCCCTTCGACCAAGAGAACGGAGTCCTTCGGGAGCGCGAGCGCCTTGCCGCCGGTCGGCAAGCTGCGGCCCGTGATGAAATCGTAGCGGGCGGTGAGCACCTCTTCGCCGGCCATGAGGCGGCGCAGGTGCGCTTGCAGGAGCGCGTGGTCGATGGCCTCGAAGGCTTCGAAGTCGTATTCGCCCTTTTCGTCGCGCACCGTCTTGTCGCGGTCGACGTAGTAGTCGTCGAGAGAGAGCTGCAGCGGCCGGAGGCCGTTCACCTCGAGTTGCACCGTGAGCCGCTTGATGAAGGTCGTCTTTCCTGACGACGACGGCCCCGCGATGGCGATGACACGCACCGTCGGCCGGCGCTCCGCGACGATGTCGGCGATGCGAGCGATGCGCTTCTCATGAAAGCCCTCGCTCACGCGAATGACCTCGCTCACGCGACCCGAGACGCAGAACTCGTTGAACGTGCCGATGCCCGTGACGCCCATGGACCCGAGCCATCGCCGTTGCTCGAGCGCCATTTCGCCTCCGAAGCGCGGCAGCGCGGCTTCGCCCACGAGCGGATCGACCTCGTCGCCACGGCCGCTCCACGACATGTGCGGCCGTAGCGCGTCGCCGTAGTCCACCAAGAGGCCGTCGGGATGCGGTCGCATGACGAGCGGGCGGACGAGGCCCGCGTGCGGCAAAAGAGCGCCCGTCGAGAGCGCCACGACACGACCGCAAGTCGCGAGCATCACCGTCGGCTCGCGAATGCCCAAAAGGAGGCTCGCCGTGTCGCGCCAGCCGCGCTCGGAGAAGTGACTGCGCGCCTCGCTGACGGTCCACAGCTCCTCGCGGAAGGGCGCGCAGGCGTCGATGAGCGCGTGCAAGCCGCGCTGCAAGCGGCGCGCGAGCTCGGCCGGATCGAAGGTCCCCGACACGCGCATCAGCTGGCCGGCGCTCAACGAAGGCCCCATGCGAACGCTCACCTCGGGCGCGACGCGCTCAGCCGCCTCGAGCAGCGCGAGGCCTGCGCTGCGGCGATAGACGTCGCGGCCGGCCCAGTCGGCGAGCGTCAGCGGCTCGAGCGTACCGTCGGAGACGATGGGCGCGTCGAGCGCGATGGGCTTGTGGTCGTGGAGCGCCGCCACGACGGTGAGGCCACCTTCGATGGGCGCGAGGAGTCGCCGCGCCGGTGTGCCCGTGGCGGCGATGACCCGCTGGCCCCGAATCAAGAGCGACACCTCCGCTCGCCGCGGGAGCGAGCGCGTCCGGAGCAGCGTGCCCACGCGGTCGACCAAGATCGAGAGCTCGCCGGCGAGCGACGACACGAGCGATTGCGTCAGATGGAGCGCCAGCGACGGGTGATGCTCGGCGAGCGTCACGTACCGCGCCCGCGACAAGCGGGCGAGGCGCATCGTCGTGGCCGCTTCGACGCTGCTCGTGTGCTTCACGCCGACGAGGGCGAGCTCGCCAAAGTGGTCGCTGGGGCCGAGCGTGCCGGGCCCCATCTGGCTGTGCCGGACCCGAGCCTCGCCCTCGAGGATGAAGAACATCATGTCGCCAAGGGTCGCCTCGGCGATGAGCTCGGTGTCTCGCGTGACCGCCACTTGATCGAGGACGTCGATGAGCTGCCCCAGCTCTTGCGCGCGCAGACGACCGAGCAACGGATCGCGGCCGAGGGTCTCGAGATCTTCCGGCCTCGCGCCGTATTTCAGCGGAGTCACTTCGTCGTTCATGGCCTCGGGGAGAGTAGCCGCGAACGGCTCGGAGGGCTCGACTCGGTGAAGGAGCTAGGGCGTCACGATCCACGGATTGTGGCGCAGCATCGAGTATTCGACGGGGCCCGCGCAGAAGTCCTCCTTGCGCACCAGCGGAGCCATGCGCGGGACGTTGGACCGCCGCGCGTCGACCGAGACGTCGACGCGTGCCGCATCACCGCGCGCCGCAAGCAGGCGGCACAACCGCTCGGCGGTCCCGACAATCACGATGGGGTCGCAGCGCACGCGGTACTCGAGGTTCAGGTTGATGAGGGGGACGAAGCGTCGCTCGCCGGCGCTCGTGGTCATCACGGCGCCGCCCTCGCACTCGACCTTGGCGTCGAACATGTGGAGGGCGAAGAGGCGGCCCTCGCCGGTGAGCCCCGGATCGCCAGGAAACGTGTAGGGCACGAGCTGAAAGAGGGAGAACACGACCGCGACAGCCGCGGCCGTGCGCCACGCGCCCGCGTGAGAGACGGCGGAGATGGCGGAGACGGACAGCGTCTCATCGGGTGCCAAGCGCCAGACGATGGGGAAGAGCGCGAGCAGCCCGAACATGAGCAGCGGGTAGAAGAAGCCCACAACGGCGAACGAGACGGCGTGAAAGAGCGCCAACTGCGCCAGCACCAAGAGCCGGACGCTCGTTCGCTTCGAGTAGAGGCCCCACACAATGGCGAGCTCGAGCACCAGCACATAAACGCAGGCCGCGGGGATGAGCGCGTCGGGCACGAGGCTGGGCTTCGCGTAGAGCGCGGAGCCGCTGATCCACTCGCTGTTCATCTTGAGCGTGCCGGCCCAGAAGTAGAAGAGCGGCAAGAGCGCCTGGAGCGCCACCAGCTTCCGCGGCGCAAGCAGCAAGACGACGATGACCCACGAGAGCATGTACGACTGATTGAAGCGCAGCCGGTAGTCGAGCGAGTAGATGGCCAGGCCCACGACGAAGGTCGCCACGAACGACGCGAATGCGAGCGCCGAGCGTCGACGCAGGATGGCCCAGAGCGCGAGGAGCGCGAGCGCGACGTACGCGCCGACGAAGGTCCGCACGAGGCCGGGTGTCAGGTGCGCTCTGAGCCGCCAACAGTCCGCGAAGAGCGGCCAGCAGACGACGTCCTCGCCGCTCACGAGCGAGACGATGTGTTTTTGCCTGAACCACGCGTGCGCCGTCAGCACATGCAGCGCAGCGAGCACCGCACCAAAGGCGCGCAGTGCCGGCGAGCCGAAGGTCGCCTCACCCCGCGCCGCGAACCAACCGGCGACGTTCACTCAGTCGATGGGTTCGGTGACAGCCGTCAGCTTGAGCGTGCCGTCGGCCGGGAGGATCGGCACGAGGCCACCGCCCGGTCGATCCTCGTACATGTTTTGCGACGGCCCGACGGAGGCAGAGACCTGCCGGAGCTCGCGGTAGCCCGGCAAGAGGCTCGAGTCGACGAACACGAGCGTCGGCGTCTGGTTGACGGACGACGTGGCGCTCGGCGCGTAGGCGGCGAGCGCGGGGGGCAATTGCGGCGCTTGGATCACCTGAGTTTGCGGGGGGACGACCATGGTCCAGTGTCCCGAGACGTACGGCCCGCCGTCGGTCGGCGACTCCCACCAGCGCACGCGGACGAAGAGGCCGTCGGCGGTGACGGGCGTGCTCGAAGCCCAAGTGACTGCGGGACGAGCCGGGACACCGGCGTCGACGTCCGCCGCCGTTAGCGCTGGCATCATCTGCGCGACGTCGATACTCGGACTTCCCCCGCTGGCGCTGCGCCCAGCGATGGCGCGAAAGGCGACACCGCTTGAGAGGTCCTCCCGATAATTAACTTCGTATTGACCGTTTGCCGCGACGCCTGGATGCACCTCGAAGGAGAGCTGCAGCGGCCCGCCGTCTGCGTTGCCGACGACGTTCGTGAACGAAGAGATGGCTCCGCTGTTCATGATCTCGGAGTAGACCGCATTGCCAGAGGCGACTGGGTCGGCGCCGACGACTTGCAGCGCCTGCGCTCCGGCGTCGGCCCACGTGCCGCCAACGTCGACGGGCATCGGCGTCACGACACCGGCGTCGGCGATTGACGCGCTCGCCAGCGAGGCGAAGCCTAGCGTCGCGGAGCCGGCGCTCTTGGCCTCCACGACCACCGACACGGTGGACCCGTTCGTGCAACCAGGATCGAGGGTCACGTTGATGGGGCCGGTCTGCCCGCCGTCGACGACGTTGACGCTGTTCGAGCAGGAGCCCACGCGCGCCACGTAATAGGCGGTCCCCGCCGGCGGCGACGCCGGTGCCGATTCGATGTCAATCGAGGGGAATGGCGGCTGGGCCGCCGCGAGCGGCTCAGCGGCGCGGAGCACGTCGCCTGGTTCGACGCCGGCGATGGTGACGAGCTCCGGATTTGTGACGGTGCCGAAGACCGCGGTGACTTGCGAGCCGGCGGGCACGACCATCGCGGCTTGGCCGCTGGCGTCGGTGGTGCGCGTGTCGAGCACGGCGCCGCTCGCGTCGTGGAAGACCACCGTCACGCCGCTCGCGGGCGCACCGGCTCGCGTCAGGATCACGGTCACGGGCGCCGGCGCGGCGTCGCCACCGGCATCGATGCCGACGGGCGGCACGCCGGTCTCCGGCGTCGTGCCGTCAGGCGAAGCGGCGTCGAGACCGCCGCCGTCGAATTGGAAACCCGGGTTGGACGGATCGTCGTCGACGCACGCGGCGTAAGTGCCGACGGCGACGATCATGGACGCTAGACCGAGAAAGGAAGTGCGGCGCATCGCTGGATGATAGCGCGGCGCAGCGGGTCAGCACACGGCTTCGCTCAGGGTATGCGGCGGCGCCGCACCCACGCGAGGAGCGCCATGGCCAGCCACGAGGCCGACGACGTCGGGGCGGAGGACGCCCTTCCGACGACCGCGCAGCCTGAGTCCTCGGCAGGCGGTGCCGCCGCGGGCGCGGGAGGCGCCGAACCCGCGTCACCTTCCGGTGGCGCCTCGGCGAGCGGAGGCGCGGACGATGACGGCGGCGCGAGGCCACAATCGGCGGCGCACTTCGAGGCGCGACACGCCTCCACCGCCTTGTAGGCCGCGTTGGACGCGCACCCGGCGAACGTCCCCTTGGTGGCGAGGCACCGGTTGCCCACGGGCTCGTGCGCCGCCGTCGTCACCTCGCTGCAGCAGCTCGCCTCTTGGCACTTGCCGCACGGGGTGAGACCGACGTCGACGCTGCACTTGGGGACATTGCCGCACGCCGACACGCTGCCGCACTTGCTCTTGCACTCGCCGAGGCACGCGCAGTTGGCCCACGCGAGGAGCGGCCCCACGGCGAGCGGGTGTTTGGACTCACACGTCGCGAAGCAGGCCGCGGTACTGCACGTGCTTCGACAGTCGCGGAGCGCGGCGCATTCGGCTTCGCTGTTGCAGCGCTCGTAGGCCGCGTGACACGCGTGCGAGCCGACCGTGGAGACCTCGCGGCACAGATTGCAGCCGCTCAGCGCCGGCGCCTTGTTCACCTCGCCGTCGATCCATGCGAGGGCCGACGACACACGCTCCGCGACCGCGTAGACCTTGCAGTCCGAGTCCGAATACGACGTGACGCCAGCGACGTATTCCTTGCCGCCGGAGACGTAGAGCGACGGGCCTCCGCTGTCGCCCTGGCACGTGCTGCCGATGGCGTAGCTGGTTTCGAGCTCCGTCGCCGACACCTTGGTGAGCGTGGTGGTGACGCTCCGGCGCTTGGAGTTGTCGCCAGCGTCGACGACGCCGCTGATCTTGCCGTACCCAACCTCGACGATGGACTTGCCGATCGCCAGATCGTCCAAGTTCGCGGGCAAGATCGGAATCACCGGCGTCGAGGCGTCGACGCCGAGGATGCGCAAGACGGCGAAGTCATTCTGCGGCGGCGTCGTGCCCGTGAGGGCGACGTAACCGGGGTGCATCACGGTCTCCGAGACGACGAAGTCCGTCGCGCGCAGGTACGGCTGGGGATCGTTCTGGCCCACGGTGTAGTCGTCCACCATGCGCACGTACGCGGCCTTCTTTCCGTCGACGCAGTGGGCGGCCGTCAGGACCCACCCGACGCCGGTGACCGGGTCGGTGCGAACGATGGTGCCGGTGCAGACGCCAGCGTCGAGCATCACAGCGACGACCGCCAGGTGCGTCGCGTCGAGCTGCCCACCGATGATTCGGCCTCGAGCAGAGCCGAAGGTCGCCGCCGACTCGGAGCCGCAAGCTGCCACGGTGGTCACGAGGCCGAAGACCGCCGAGAGCAAGACCGTGACGTGACGCATGAGACCTCTGGCCAGGTTGTGGGCGCCGGCGCGCTCTCGAAATCGGCGCGCACCGGGACGCCACGAGCGTAGCCCAGGGCAGCTCCGCGCTGACAACAACGCTGGCGATGCCGAGCCCTTAAGGGCTCGCGCATGCGGCCGTTCGCAAGGGTATGGAGTGCCTTCCGTGGTTCCGTGGTGCACCTCCTCGTGGGCACGGCGTCGGGCGTCTTCTTGGCGGGGCGCTCTTGGTGGCGACGATGGGCGGCCTCCCCGCTTGTGGCGGCCAAGTGGTCGCGACGCACACGGTGTCGCCGGCCGAGGCCCGCCGCGACGCGCTTCGGCCGCTCGCGATCATTCGCTCGACCAAGCGAATCCCCCTGCCGGAGGGCGCGCGGGTTGATCGCGGCGAGATCACCCTCGTCGCAAGCGAGCCCGTCGAGTTCGGCGCCGTGATCGAACAAGACGCGGCGGGCCAAGTCATCGCCGTGCGGCACACCAACGGCAGGCGCGTGGTCTTTCGACCCGGCACGGCGGCGATGTCGCGCTCCGGCGATTCGGTGCGCGGCGTGACGACGGGGCCCGACGCCACCCTCGAGCTCCTGTCGCACGATCGCATCGAGGTCGAGAGCGCGCCACGGCAGGACATCGAGCCGGTAAGGACGCGCCCTTCCGCCGACGGGGTCGCCTCTTCGGAGGTGTCGAGGCCCACCGGCCTCCTCATCGGCGGCGCGACGGTCTTGCTCCTCGCCTACGCGCCGACGGCGTATTTCGGCGCCGCCTCGAAGCGCAGCGCCGATCGCGAGCTTCTGATCCCCGTCGCGGGGCCGTTCATGGCCTTTGCGAAGCGCCCCAACTGCACCCCGCCGCCCGGCTCCGAGTTGATTCCCGTCGATCCGTGCATCGAAGAGACGGCCACGCGCGCCGCGCTCATCACGAGCGGCGCCATGCAGACCTTCGGCGCGTTGCTCGTCGCCCTCTGGCTGCCGCCGCGCACCGTGAGCGTCGGCCCCGCGAGCGCGACACCAAAGACCAGGCCGGCTCGGCAAGCGAACGTTCCGTCGATCGCGTTCGTTCCGATGGGCGCCGGCGCAGCCGCCGTCGGAACCTTCTGAAGGGCCTCTGACCGCTGAGGGCTCCAGCCAAAGGGTCTGCAGAAAGTTGGCCCGACGGATCCCGACGTGGCACCTGTCGACGGTGCCCAGCGAGTGTAATTTTCGCGCAACGGCCCGGCGGATCTCCGCTGGTCCATCGGTCGCCGACGAGAGCCTCGAGAGCGGCACCATGAGCGGAAATGGGACACCGAGGGCGTCCGGGCGGTTCCAAACGACGCCCGCAGGCGTGAGCACCAAGTTTGCAGAATCCATCGAGGTGGAGCCGTTGGACCGCGCGGAAGAAACCCCCTCGACGTTTGCCGAGGCCTGTCGCGAGACGGGGCTTGCGTTCCTCGACGGGGCTCGCGACGGCTGGGACAAACGCGACTTGGCGGAATGGCTATGCGGTCCATATCGCGCCCTGGCGAACGTGAGCGCCGAAGCCGAGGGGGCGGACGACGACGGCGCGAGCGAGTCACGCCACGAGGCCGCGCCCATCAGCGAGCGCTCCATCGCCGAGCTCCTCGCGGCGACCCGTCGCGTCGTCGTCGACGCGTTGGTTGAGCTCTCGGAGGGCGAATGGAACGCAGTGACGCTCGCCATGCGCGACGGTCATCTCGAGCCAGCGCGTCATGCCGGAGAGCTCGTGTGGCTGCCCGTCGATCAGCCCAAGATGCGCCTCGCCGCGCGCGTCCTTTCGCTCTTCCTCGTCGACTACCTCGTCGACGCCACGCCCTACGAGGCGCTCACGGTCTGCCGGAGCTGCGACGACGTCGGCTTCGACGGCGCATGCGCGTCGTGCCACGCGCCGTCGTCGGCGAGCTACCTCCGCGAGATTCGACCGCGGCTCGCGAGCTCGAGCTGACGGGCGCGTCGGTGGGCCTGACGCCGGCTTATCGGAAGCGGACCGACGCCTGCACGTTGCCCGGCGCCAGGTTTCCGATGGGAGCCGGTTCGGTGCGATCCTCGGGGCGAAAGATGACGACGGCGCCCACGGTGGCACCGGCCGCGAGGAGCACGCCGCCGCCGATCCAAACCCAGGCGGGAACCTTCGAGGGCGCTTCCGGCTCCTTCTCGAGGGTCACCGGAACGGTCCGGGCCTGCTCGTCTTGCACCACGATTTCTGACTGAAACGGCCTCATGCCCGGAGCGATGACGCGAATCTGGTGGCCGCCGCTCTTGACGACGCCGTCCCAGCGGCCCGTGCCCACGAGTTTTCCGTCGACGTAGATCGATTGCCCGTCCTTGGCCGTGACCGACAACTTCCCTTCGTGCACGATCGGCACGAGCGAGGCGACGAGGGCGACCTCCGCGCTCCCGCCCACAGGCATCTGCGTCGTGAACTCCTTGTGGTCGTCTTTGCGAACGCGCACGCGACGCATCCCGATGTCGACGATCACGGGCTCCGTCATGGGCGACGTGCCGACCACGACGTCGTCAATGGCCACCTCGGCCCCGGGCACGTTGACGTTGACGCGAAGCTTCGTGGTGAGCGGCTCGACGGTGCGAAGAAGGTCGGTGGCCTCCGCGCGATCCTTGTCGTCGAGCTTGTCGCCGCCCTCGGCGAGGTACCGGCGCACGAGCTCGAGCACCTTGGCGTAGTGGCGAAGGTTCTTCTCGCAAGCCGCCATGTTCCAGAGGAGGCGCGCGTCAGCGGACTTCTTGTGCGCGCTCTCGAACTTCACGAGGGCGCCGGCAAAATCGCCGTCGCGGAACAGCTCGCGACCCGAGTCGTAGTCGGCGCGCGCATCGCCGCTGAGGGATTCGGCCAAGGTCGGCCGCTGGGGCGCCACTGGTGCGACCGGAGCGACGACGGGCACGGGTGCGGTCGGTGTGACGGGCCGAGGGCGGCGTCGACGTTGCGCCTCGGAGGGCGCTGCGCCGAGAAGTGTGGCCGCGGCGAGGGCGACGACCAAGCACCAGCGCGGCGCGGCGGTGACGAAACGCGAAGACCCGATGCGCGTGCTCATTTCAGCTCCATAAAGAGGCGACCTTTGTCACTCGAGGCAGCCGGTGGTGCCGGCGGCTTCTTGGGTTCCGTTCGCGTTTCTGTTCGTGCAGGCGGTGCCGCGGTGCCGACGCGCACGGGGGCCGGCGTAGACGAAGACGGCGACGCAGAAGAAAGCGCGACGGCGGCGCTCGGCGAAGGGGTCGTCACGACGGACGCCGACGCCGACGCGGGTGGTGCGGCAAGGACGGACGGCACCGGGGCCTCCGGCGAAGCCGACGCCGGCGCATTCTCCGCGGTGCGCGCGCCCGCCGTCGTGGTCGGGGTACTCCGCGCGAGCGTGAACGCGAGGGCGCCGCCGCCGAGGACCCCGAGGACGGCGATCACAGCCCGAGAGCGCGACGACGACGACGGGCTCTCGGCGCGCGCGTCCATCGACTGGGCCACCGCAGTCTTCGGGCCCGTCGCGTGGCCAGCAGACCATGCCGTCGCCTTGCCGGCGCCCGGCGCGGCCTCCGCCGACGGCTCCGTTGACGACGGCGACGAGTAAGGCCCCGACGAAGGAGCGGACGAAGCCTCTGACGAAGCCTCTGACGAAGAGAGCAGCGTCGCCGCACCGGCACGCGGCGTCTCCGTCGCTCCCTCGGCGCTGCTGGCGGGCGGACGAAAGGTGGCCGCGTGAGCGGCGGTGCCGGAGAGGCGCGCGACCGAGTCGGCAGAGGCGTGCCCCTCGGCGTCGGCGACGAACGGGGCGAGCGCGAGTGCGAGCTCGCCGACATTGGCGAAGCGCGCCTTCGTCTCGGTCTCGAGGCACCGGTGCACCGCGCGCGCGAGGGCCTCGGGCACATCGCGACGCACCTTGCTGAGCGGCTCGGGATCGTTCTGCAGGATCGCTGCGACGATCTGCGGCATCGAATCGCCGGGGTACGCGAGGCGCGCCGTGAGGAGCTGGTAGAGGATCGTCCCGAGGGCCCAGATGTCGGTCCGTTGGTCGACGCGCTTCGAGGAGCTCAGCTGCTCCGGCGACATGTAGTGCGGCGAACCGAGGATGGAGCTCGTGCTGGTGAGGGCGCCGGTCGTTGGATCGAGGGACTTCGAGATGCCGAAGTCGAGCACCTTGACGATGGCGGTCTTGTCGGGGCGACGCGCCAAGAAGAGGTTCGCCGGCTTGAGATCGCGGTGCACGATGCCCGCCGCGTGAGCCTCGGCCACGGCCTCGAGCGCCTGCATGACGTAGGAGACGGCTTCGCTGACCGGCAAGGGGCCGCGCTCGTTGACGATGTCCTCGAGGTCTTTCCCCTCGAGGTACTCCATCACCATGAACGGCGCGCCCGAGGCGAGCTCACCGACGTCAATGACGCGCGCCACGTGCTCGGTCTTGATGCGCGCCGCGGCCCGCGCTTCGCGGCGGAAGCGGTGAACGATCTCTTCGCTGGCCAACGCCTCCTCGAGGAGAAACTTCAGCGCGACGCGCTGTTCGAGCTGCAGGTGGGTCGCCGCGACGACGATGCCCATGCCGCCTTCCCCGAGCACGCGCTCGACGCGGTACTTGCCGGCGAGGACCTCGCCCTCACGCACGGGGGCGCTCATCGCGACCTGCCCAAAACGCGGCCCACCGAGAGCGGCGGCACGAAGAGGTGGGCGCGTGGGCGGAGTTTGGGCACGACGAGCCATGTTATCGAGGCGAAGGGCTCGTGACCACAGGAGCGCCGGAGGGCCGTGACTCCCCCCGCCGGCTTGCGAAAAACCCGTCGTCGCGAGGTGCATTCGCGGCGCAAAGTGCGCTACACGACGGCCATGAATCGCGCCCTCCCGCTCGCCCTCGTCTTTGCCAGCTCGGCTCTTGCCTACAGCGCCTGCGGCGATGACGACCCCTCCCCTTCGACGGGTGGCTCACTCGATGCGAGCTTGGATCTGAACCAGCCGACAGCCGAGGCCGGTGCGCCCGACACGGCCGTCGCCGATAGCGGCGGGCCTCCCGACGCAGCGAGCGCGGACAGCGGCGCTGACGCCGACGCCGACGCCAGCACGCTCGACGCGGCGGGCGACGCCACCAACGATGCGGACGCCGCGACGGCACCGACGCTCTACGCGCACTTTCAGGGAAGCCTCTATCGCGTGAACCCGTCGACGGCAGCGCTCACGCTCGTCGGCGCGACGGGACACACCGACGTTCGCCTCGCGTGGAACCCCGTCCGCGGAGGTCTCTTCGCCGTCGTCGACGCGCTCACGGCGCCCAAGCTCGCGACGGTGGATCGCTGCACCGGCGCCATCACCGTCGGTCCGCGCGTGACGAAAGCGCCCACCGGCGGCGGAGACGCGGGCCTCCTGAAGCGCATGGAGTGTTTCGCGGCAAACCCCATCACGGGCGAGTTCTACGCGTCCGGCGACTGGGTTGACAGCGCGACCAGTCTCACCGGCAGCTTGGTGAAGGTCGACTTCGACGCGAGCGCCGCGTCGCGCCTCGGCTCGCACCAGACGCTGCAAGACGACGGCGACAGCTGCTCCTTCCGCGGCGGCACGCTCTACATGATGGACGTGATGCAAACGACGCCCACGACCGGCAGCAGCGCCATCTACACGATGAACCTCGCGGACGCCGCGGCCACGCTCGCCATCACGACGACGCCCCGCATCACGCGCATCGGCGTCGAGAGCACGCTCGACACGATCTTCGCCATCAACGGCACCGACAAGACCCTCATGCGGCTCGAGTTCGACGCCGGCACGAGCCTCATTGGGTCGTTCGGCTTCGACGCGGCCACAACGGCCGCCGACTTGGACTCGCTCGTGGCGGCGCCGGAGCCGGCGGTGTGTCCGTAGGGCTCAGGACTGCGCAGCGCTTGCGGGTAGACTGAGCCACAATGCGACTCGGCCTCGTTTACTTGCCCGACCCTGAGTCGATGGCGCGCTGCGTCGCGCTCTCCGAGTCGCTCGCGCGCGGCCAAAAGGCGCGCGTCGTGCTCGGCGACGGCCGCGTCCCGCACGTGACGTTGCTGCATGTCGAGACGAACGGCGCGGGCGCGGCAGAAGCACTGTGGCGCGAAGCCGTTGCGTCGCTCCCGAAGGCGATGCTCATGTCGTTCCGCGCGCTGGCGCTTCTTCGCTACGACCGACCCTACAACGCCCCAGACAACGCGCCCGACGGCGCACCGCCCGCCGCGATGGCGTATCTCATCGTGCCGTGCACCAAGGCCCTTCGCGAGGCGGAAGAGCGAGCCCTGGCGCTCCCCTTTGTGCGCGGTGTGACGGTGACGACAGGCAACGGCGAGCGCTTCATGCCGCACGTCACGCTCGCCATCTGGGAAGGCCTTCGTGGCCCCGAGACGTTGACGCTGCCCCAGGACACCGTGGAGCGCGACGGCGTCGTCGGACCCTTGCGCTGGGTGTCATCGGTCCGAATGGCCGCGGGGGGGCGGCGGCCCCGGGCCGGGGGGGGGGGCGGGCGGGGGGGGCCCGGGGGGGGGGGGGGCGCGCGCGCCGCCGGGCTACGCCGCTGCCCGCGAAGTAGCGCGGCCGCACCGCGTCCCTCGAACTGCGCCCACCGAAAGTTAGGCAATCGCGCGACGTCCCTTCGCTGGGGGGAAGGAGAATCGGCGCGGCGCGACGACGTGGTCGCCAACGTAAGGCCAACCCAGACCTCCTCAATTCACTGTTCTGAAGCCGTTTTCACGCGCCCGGCACGCGCGCCATCGACGTGAAGGGCGCGCTCGTGGCATCGCGCGGGGCGGGTGGCGCGGCGCGACAGCTCGGCTATATGCTGGGGTCGTGACTTTCTTCCGCCCCTCGGCCCCTCCCTCGTCTTCGTGGCCTCGCGGCGGGCGGCTCGCGCCGGTGCTCGCCACGTTGCTCCTCGCGGCAGCGGCCGGCGCCGCCAGCGGCTGCGTGAAGAACGATCCGCCGATCATTCCGCCGGAAGGCGCGGACGCGTCGATCCCGCCGCTCCCCAGCGCGAGCACGACGAACTTGCCACCGCCCGTCGTTGACGCGGCGCCCACGCCGACGCTCGACGCGGGCTTCGATGGCGCGGCCTTCGCGTCAGGCTTGGGCGCCGGCGCGGTCGTCACGAAGAGTTCGAAGTTCACGCTCATCACCAAGACCGGCGGTAGCCCCGGCGGGCACGGCATCGCGGCATCACCGGCGCACACGGTCGTCAGCGGCGCCGCCGCTGGCGCGAAGAAATAGATCGACGGAGGTTCGTTGTGACACGAAGCGCAGACCAGCGGCAGGACAGCAAGCGCTCGAGCCGGCCGAAGCGAACGCGGGGCCTCTACGTGCTCGGCATGGTGGCGAGCCTCGCCATCGCGAGCCACGCGGCAGCCGCGGTCCCGGCGACCATCACGCAGCAGGGGCTCTTGCTCGACGCCGCAGGTCAGCCCGTGTCGGGCCCAGTGACGTTTCACTTCGCGATCTACGACAGCGCCGCCGGCGGCACGCCCATCTGGACCGAGAGCCAGGCGCTGACGCTCGACAACGGCTACTTCACGACGCAGCTCGGCAAGCTGACGCCCATCGGCGCTGCGCTCTTCGCCGACGGCGGGACGCGTTACCTCGGCATCCGCATCGAAGGCGACGTGGAGATGGCTCCGCGCGAAGCGATGTCGAGCGTGCCTTACGCGCTCGTCGCTGAGAACGCCGTCGGGAACATCCATCCCAACACGGTGACCGTCAACGGCACCCAAGTGATCGACAGCACCGGCCACTGGGTCGGTCCGCTGACGGGACTCGCGGGCACGCCCGGGCCGACAGGCCCAGCTGGAGCGACGGGCGCGCAAGGCGCCACG
Source organism: Myxococcales bacterium (assembly GCA_016703425.1). Taxonomy (NCBI): domain Bacteria; kingdom Pseudomonadati; phylum Myxococcota; class Myxococcia; order Myxococcales; species Myxococcales bacterium. The sequence goes on along the minus strand of JADJCA010000029.1, from coordinate 366,781 downwards.
GGCGCAGGCGCAACAGGCGCCACGGGCCCAACCGGCGCGACGGGCGCGATCGGCCCGACCGGCCCTGCCGGTGCAACCGGCGCGCAGGGCGCGACGGGTGCAACAGGCGCAGCAGGCTCCGCGGGCGCGACGGGTGCGCCAGGCGCTGCGGGCGCCACGGGCGCACCAGGTGCAGCGGGGGCCACGGGAGCACCGGGCGTAGCGGGCGCTACCGGAGCACCGGGTGCGGCTGGCGCCACAGGAGCAACAGGAGCACCGGGCGCCGCGGGCGCGACGGGGGCCACTGGGGCTCCCGGAGCAGCGGGCGCCACTGGCGCGACGGGCGCTCCCGGAGCGGCAGGCGCAACGGGAGCCACCGGTGCACCGGGCGGACAAGGCATCCAGGGGATTCAAGGCATCCAAGGAATCCAGGGCGTGCCGGGCACGACGAGCCCCGTCTCGTCCGGCGGCGACACCAAGATCCCCGGTGCGACCACCGCGGAGTTCTCGCCGCTCGTGCAGATCAACGTGAAGGCGGGGCAGACCGTCTTCATGACGAGCACCGCCGCACTAATGGTCTCGCAAGTCGATGCCCAGAGCGCCCTTGCCTACGCCTGCTACTACGACGGCAAGAACTGGTCGCCCTTCGACGACGAAGCGCCGCCCGCCGTGGCCCAGACGATGGCCATCAAGCCGCTCCTGGCCAACGTGGCCATCGGCGTGACGCGCGTCGGACTCCAGACGTTCAAGAGCGCCGCGACGGTGTGGGTCGCCATGTGCGGCACCGCACCAAACGGCTCGAAGGGCACGCCTTGGATCAGCGGCGGCTCCGCCAAGACCGTCACGATGATTGTCGAGTGACCTCCTGAGTCCGTCGTGACCCCATGAGCCAGGCCTCACGCACGACGCCGCTGGCCATCGTCGGCGGCGCCTGCATCATTGCACTATCCATCTATTTCGGCCTGCGCGCTCGGCCCGCGGCTAGCCCTCCGGCGCCGCTGGCTCCCTCGACGTCCCAAGCATCAACGCCGCAGCAGGCTTCGCCGATCGCCAGGCCGTCCCCGTCGATCGTGCCGCCATCGATGGCGAGGTCACGCTGGCCCTGCAGGCGCAGCGCCCGCTCTTTCGCCAGCGATGCGCCGCCCAGCTAGCGACCGCCGACGCCGGCGCGGCGACCTACGGCTTCGACATCGGGCTCGCCCCGGACGGTCGGGAGATCAGCCGCGGCGTGAGTCCACGAGCGGGCGCGCGAGGCGAGGTCGCCGATTGCTTGCGCATGATCGTCGCTCCGATAAAGGTCACGCCGCCGGGCCGCTCGATGACCGTGCGAACGACCGTCGAGCTGCCCGGCCTGGTTGACGACGCCCCGCTTCAACCACTCCAGTCGGGCAGTCGTTAGAGCAAGAGCTCCGGCACGTTGCCGCTCACGTCGCCGAGCGTCGTCGCCGGCACGCCCACGGCGTTCATGCACGAGATGAGCACGCTCGCAGGATGGCGGGGCTTGGCGCTGCCGTTGGGGTGCGTCCCGCTCGCGGCGGGCCGGATGTGTTGCCCCTTGCGCAGCTTGCCGCCACCGCCGCCTCCGATGAGCATGACCATGTTGTCGGTCGAGTGCGCCGCGAAGTAGTTGCCTTCGCCTTGTTGCCCGTCACGGCCGTGGCCCGCTTCAAGGGCAAACACCACCGCCGTGTTGTCGAGCACGGTGCCGTTGCCTTCCGGGAGCGCCTTCAGGTTTCGGACCAACCGTCCGAACAGACCCACGTGCCACTTGTGCGACAAGAGGAAGTCGGCCGCCGAGCCGCTGTGGCCCTCCTCGTGGACATCGATGGCATGCGCCGGGAGACGGAACATGGGCATGCTGAAGGAGATGAGCAGCGAGGCGACGCGGGTGAGATCGCACGCGAAGGCCATCGTGATCAGGTCGACGAGCAGCTCGCCGCGCTTGATCTCGTCGTTGTAGTTGGCCCCCTTGGTGAATGCGCCAGGTTGCGTCGGCTTCGAGCACGAGAGCGTGGAGGTCATGGGAGGCGGCGCCGACGGAGACGAGGGCGAAGACGGCATCGTGGGCAACGCGGCTCCCGAGAGGAGCGCCACGCGCTGTTCGAGGGCGCGCACCTGATCGAGGTGATCGCTCAACCGACGCCGGTCCGCGGCGCCGAGGCGCCCCGAGAGCTCCTTGGCGCTGTTCATGACGGCGTCGAGGACGCTACGTCGACGGAGGTTCTTTTGCTGGAGGGCGAGGTCGGCGGCGGAAGGGCCGCCACCGCCTACCGGCGTCCCTCCGCCGCCACCTCCACCACCGCCGCCTCCGGCGGGCGGCGCCGGCGGCACGAAGGAGCCGAAGAGCGACTGCCAAGCGAGCGCCGGATCGGCGACCGAGTTGTTTACGGGCTTGTTCGCGGCGGCGTAGGAGATCTCCGCGTAGTGGCCGTTGAACTCGTCGAGCTGCACGCGGTAGACGAGCTGCTTGTAGACGCTCGACGCGCCGAGCTGCTGCGCCACGAGATAGTCGGACGTCGCGCCGTTCGCGCCGTAGGAGCCATTGGAGTGCGCCTTGCCCGCCAAGAGCGGGCTGAGCGTGCTGTCGTGGGTTGCCTGTACCTTACCCGCAACGGGCACCGAGCCGTAGCCATCGAGCCCCAGCGACGGAATCTGGAGGCCCGACACGATGCTGAACTGATCGACGATGTCCGCGAGACCGGCGACGGCGGGCCGAAGCTCGGCGGCCTTGAGCGCGCCGACGGTCGCCGGCACGTAGAGGCTGGGCGCCACGTTCTGCCCCGAGTCTTGCCCCGTCGACTGACCCGAGGTCATCACAACGTAACGCTTCACCGGTGCGCCTTGGGCGTAGGCGGGCTTCGCGTCGAGCATGACGTCGAGCGCGGGAAGCGCCAAGGCGAAGCCGCCGACTCCGCGGAGGACGGCCCTGCGACTGAGCTCAAGCTTCTTCATCACTTCTCCTCCCGACGGTGCGTGAACGTGTAGTCGCTGACGAGCTCGCGAACGAGCGTGACGAAGTGGCGCCCATCGCCTGCGAAGGCGGGGCCGATCTTCTTGATCATGGCGAAGTCCTCGGGCCTAAGCTCGCGCCCCAGCGCGAACGTGTAGAGCTTCTCGGCGACGCACTCTTCGAACTTGCCCGAGTTGAGGACCAACTCGCCGAGCGCGGCGGGGCCCTGAAACGCTCCGCCTCCGCTCGCGCCCGACAGCTCGCCTTGCCCGGAGACGGCGCACTCGGGGCGACCGTCGTCGTGGGTCCGGTAGCGCCCGAGGGCGTCGTAGCGCTCGAGACCGAACCCGACGGGGTCGATGGATTGGTGACACCCGGCGCAGCTCCCCGACGCGTGCTCCTTGTAGCGGTCAGTCTTGCACGCGTTGGGCGTCGCTCCCTTCGGCCCTTGGTCCGCGTTCACCGTCGGCGGCGGCGGCGGAATCGCTTGGCACATGAGGCGCGTGCGAATGAAGATTCCGCGGCGCGTCGGGCTCGTGTCGCCGTTCTTGCTGCCGTAGGAGAGCACAGCCCCGTGCGAGAGAATCCCGCGTCGCTCGGGTGCCTTCGTTTCGACCCACGCGCCCCCTGCAGCCGACGGCGCGGGGAGTCCGTAGTGCGTGGCGAGGGCCCCGTCGAGCCACGTCTTGGGGCTTCGAAACAGCTCTGCGTAGTCGCGGCTACCTTCGAAGAGCGTGGCACCGACCAGCGCGTCCGACTCAGCGCGCATCGAACGCGCAAGCGCTTCGCTCTCCGTGAGGCGGCTGTAGCCGAGCCACATGGCGTGGAACCGCTGGAGGTGCGCCTTCGCCTCCGGCGTCCCGAGGAGTCGCTCGGCGGCCGCCGTGCGCGGCGCGAGCTCTTCCAACTCGCCCTTCGCGGCGGCGTCGAGGAGCGCGTCGTCGGGCGTCGTGCCCTGCAAGAGAAACGAGAGGCGCGCGGCGATCTCGAAGGCCGTGAGCGTGACCTCACCGGCTGCGTCCACGCTCGCGCCGGCTTCGAAGCGATAGAGGAGCGACGGATGGGAGAGCATGGCGCGAAGCGCGAGCGCCGCGCCGCTGTCGAAGGCGTTGTCTTCCACGCTCGCCGCGTGGAGTGGAAGGAGCGAAGTGATCTCGGCTTCCGTGAGCGGCCGGCGAAAGGCGCGACGACCGAAGCGCTCGACGAAGGTGCGGAAGCAGGCGGCGTCTTTGGCGCCCGTCGGCTGACACCCGTAGAGGCGCGCCTTGACCGCCGGCTGGGTCATGACCCACGCCGCCACGGCTTCGGCGATGGCGTCAGCGCCCTCGACGAGCACGCCGCTCGCGTGCTGCAACGCGATGTCGTTGTCGAAGGGCACACCCTCGTCCACGGCGAGTTGCTCGAGGGCCACGGGCGCCTCGGGGGCGATCAGCGTCCGAAGGGTCGCCGCGTATTCGGCCTTCGTCAGGCGACGGGCGCCAACGGCCGCCGTCGTCGGCGCCCCCGGCTCGCCAGGGCCACCGGTCCACTTGACGCCCGGGCCCGGCGCCCCGCCGAAGGCGCGACCCGCGAGGAGCTCGTCCTCGGCGCAAGCGGCCGCGAGGGCCACGGTTCCCACGAGAGACGCGAGGGCGAGCGAGGAGCGAAGAGGCACGTGCATGACGGCACCCTCGAGCACGCGTCATGCCCGGAACTCGCCGTGCGAAATCGAGGAGTTAGCTAGTCACGATCCCTGACTGTCAGGGGACGTCAGGGGACAGCGTGGCGGCGCTCATTGGCACTTTCCAGCGGCCTTGCAATGGGCGACCACGCGCTCTTCCGAGAGCGCCTTGGTGTAGAACGCGAGCTCGTCGATGCGGGCGCCGGCGTACAGAGCCAAGGCCGGCGTCCACTGGCTCCCCGTCAGCGCCCCCGGCGAGCTCACCCAGTCAACCCCCACGCCGTCGACGAACATGGTGAGCTTCAAGCCGTCGTAGGTACCTGCAAGATGCACCCATCGTCCGGTGGGCACATCGACGGTCGCCGGGTGATCCCAATAGCCGCAACAGTGGCGGGAGATCAGAACCCCGGGCTTCGCCGTCGACACATCACCAATGATGAGATCGATCTCTTCGCCTAGCTTCACCGTGAAGCCGGTCTGCCCGTTCTCGAGATAGCCCCAACACTCGACCGTGAAGGGCGCGTTGCCGGCGCCGGAGATCGCTCCGATCAGGGCCAAGTTGGCCGCCTTTCCGCTGACGCCAACGGCGCGGCCCACGGCCCCCTCCAGGTCGCGAACCATGGTCCCCGGGTACGAGCCCGCGTGGCGCCCCGTGGCATCGCGCACCGTCCCGGACGCGGCGTCGTCGTCGAAACGAAGGTAAGCCTCCGGTCCGTCTTCGAGCACCGCTTGAGCGTAGGCGTTGACGCCGCCGTCGGCCTCGGTCGCGCCCACGCCTCCTTCGACGTTGAGAGGGGTCGCGTCGCCGCCGGCGCCCGCGTCCGCCAGCGTCGACTGTGCGCCGGCGCGGGGACGCTCGAGTTGGTCCCAGTCAAGGAGCGAGCACGCCGACAACGCGAGCGCGGGCGTGATCCGCAGGAGATGCCGCCACGCGCCCATGAGCCTCATCATTGCTGCAAGGCGCGAAGACGGCAACCCAACGGACAGCCGCGCGCGTCGGCATCGTCTCCGTCGCGTAAGACTTCGCGCGTCAACGGAAGCTGTTGGGGTCGAGTCCAAACTTCTTCAGCCATCGGTAGAGCTGCGTCGGATCGCGCTCGAGCTCGCGGGCCACGGCGGCCACGTTTCCGCTGTGCCGCGAAAGGAGCGCCGCCAACGCTTCCGCGCTCGGCGCCGCCGGCTTCGCGTGTCCCGCGGCGGGGGTCGCGCCCGGCGCGCCCGGCACCCGAGGCGCTAGAGCGACGCCAAAGTCCTTGGGCAGATGGGCGACGCGGAGCTCACCGTCTTGGCTCAGGCTCGCGGCCCGCTGAACGACGCTGACGAGCTCGCGAACGTTGAACGGCCAATCGTGGCGGACGAGCTTCGCCATAAAGGGAAAGCTCACCGCGAGGCCGCTCGTGAGCGCGCGCACCAAGAGAGCGATGTCTTCCTTCCGCTCCCTGAGCGGCGGGACGAAGATCGTGTAGCCGGCGATGCGCGAGTAGAGATCGGCGCGGAAGCGCTGCTCGCGAACGAGCGCCGGCAAATCCTTGTGCGTCGCGCAGACGACTCGCACGTCGACGGCGACGGGTCGCGTGGCGCCGACGGGCAAGACCTCGCGGGCCTCCAAGACCCGCAGCAGCTTGGCCTGCGCTTCGAGGGGGAGATCACCGACCTCGTCGAGAAACAAGGTGCCGCCATCGGCGCTTCGCACGAGGCCGTCGTGTTGCCGCACGGCGCCGGTGAAGGCGCCTCGCTCATAGCCAAAGAGCTCGCTCTCCACGAGCTGCGGCGAGAGGGCGGCGCAGTTCACGGCGGCCAGCGAGCCTTTGCGGCGCGAGTGCTCGTGCACGGCTCGCGCGACGAGCTCCTTCCCCACGCCCGTCTCGCCGAGCACCAGGACCGAGACGCCGGAGCGGGCCGCGGCGGCAACTTCCATCGACAAGCGCGCCATCGAAAGCCCGCCCACGGCGTCGGGGATCGTGATGGGCATCGCGGCGGTGTCGCACGAGCCGTCGAGTCGGTACTGACCGTGAAGCGCGGCGTCGTCGTCGACGAAGACCAAGATCGCGTCGCCGATGCGGACGTCGTCACCCGCCGAGAGCGGCCTGTCGCCAGCCAATCGCTCGCCGTTCACCCAGGTGCCGTTGCGGCTGCCCTCGTCCTTGACGAAGACCGCCTCGCGCGTCACGCGAAACGACGCGTGATGGCGCGACACAGCCGGCTGCGCGAGCACAAGGCCCCCGGGACCGGGCTCGCGGCCCACGACGTGAATGCGGCCCGCCAAGACAAACGAGCGCGGAGAGGCCAAGGGCGCCGCCGCATAAGCGAGCACGAGGCCAGGCTCGCGGGCGCGGCTCGCGCTGTCGTCGTCGGCGTCTTTGCCCGCCATGGTGCTCGTGTGCTCGGACATTGGGCCGCGATCGCGCATGGTACGATGTTTCGCTCTTATGGCCGAGTGGATCGGGCGCTACCGAGTCTTCGAACAGATTGCCTCGGGCGGAACGGCGACGGTGCATCTCGCGCGCATGGCCGGGCCGCACGGCTTTTCGAGGGCCCTCGCCGCCAAGCGACTCCACCCGCAGCTCGCGACCGACTCGGAGCTCGCGCTGATGCTCCTCGACGAGGCGAGGCTGACGAGCCGCATCCGAAGCCCCTTCGTCGTGTCCACCGTCGACGTGGTGGCGCAAGGTCAGGAGCTGCTCATCGTGATGGAGTACGTGCTGGGCGAGTCGCTCGCGGGCATCCTGCGGCCCGCCGGCAGCGCGGTCACCCGTGAATCGAGGGGCGTGGCGCCCGACGTCGCCGCCGCTGTCATGGTCAACGTCTTGTCGGGCCTTCACGCGGCCCACGAGCTCAAGAACGACGTCGGCGAGAGCATCGGCCTCGTGCATCGCGACGTGTCGCCGCAGAACATCCTCGTCGGCGCCGACGGCGTCGCTCGCGTCCTCGACTTTGGCATCGCCAAGGCGATGGGGCGTTCGCAGACGACGCGCGAAGGGACCATCAAGGGCAAGCTCGCGTACATGTCTCCGGAGCAGATGCGCGGCATGGAGGTCGACCGCCGCACCGACATCTTCGCGGCGTCGATCGTCTTTTGGGAGCTCTTGACGGGCGAGCGCCTCTTCGGGGGCACCGACGAGCAGAGCACCATCGGCAAGCTCCTCATGGCAGAAATTCCCGCGCCATCGACGGTGCGGCCGGAGCTGGGCCGAACCGTCGACGAGCTCGTGATGAAGGGCCTCTCAAGAGACCCCAGCGAACGCTACGAGACCGCGCTCGCGATGGCATCGGCCATCGAACAGGGCATGCCGGTGGCGTCCACGTCGCGGGTCGCCACGTGGCTCGACGAGCTCATCCACGACGACTTGGCGAGGAGGCGCGAGCGCTTGCGTGTCGTCGAACAGCTCGAGGACGACGACACGACGCCCCCGCCCATGAACGCGCCGATGAACGCGCTGCTCGGCGAACAGACGGGCTCGGCGCAGAGCTTGTCGGTCGACTCGTGGAGCCAGCCACGCGCTCGGCTCCCAGCGCGGCGTCGCGTCGTCTTTTCTTTGGCGTTCGCGGCGGCGTTGGCCATCGGCGCCGGCGCCTTCGTCGTGTCGACGCGACCGGACGCTGTGGCATCGCCCGTCGGTTCAGCGACAGCAGCACCCACGACCTCGGCCGAGGCCTCCGGCGAAAACGGTGCGGAAGCCGCGCCGACCGCGAAGGGCGCTGCTCCCCTACCGTTGGCTGGCGAACCGAGCACGGCAGAGCCGCCCGCCCCACCGCCTGCCAAGGTCAGGACAACAAAGCCGGCGCCTGCGAAACCCGACTGCAAGAACCCCTACACGTTCGACGAGCAAGGGCGGAAGCGCTACCGCCGCGAGTGCCTCAAACCATGAGTTCGCCGAGGACCATCGAAGCGCACTACGATGGCGGCGGTGTTTTGGGGCGAGACTCTGCGCACGTGGGTGAAGCGCGGCGCGACGGCGCCCTTGTTCGCGTGCCTTCTCATGGCGGGCACGGCGCGCGCCGAGACGGCCGACACGGCTGATGCGTGTGCGACGGAGGCCGAGCGGGCCAGCGACGCACGCGACGCCGGCCGAATTCGCGAGGCCCTCTCGGGGTTCGCCGGCTGCGCGAGAGCCACGTGCCCCAGAGTCGTGCGCAACGACTGCCGCGAAGCGTTGGCGAGGCTGCGCGAGAAGGCGCCCCGCATCGTCGTGCGGGTGCGAGACCAAGAGTCTGACAAACCCGAGGCGACCGTCAGCGTCGATGGCGCGGTGCTAACGGCAGAGGAGCGCGCGCAGGGCGTCATCGTTGACCCGGGAACGCGCGAAGTGCGGGCCACCCTCGCCGACGGCCGCTTCGTCGAGCGCAAAGTCGCGATCACCATTTCAGACCGAACGCGCCCCGTCGAGCTGGTGCTGCCTCCCCCTCGCCGAGGTCCGCTGTCGCTGGGACCGCGCCAGCAAGCGAGCACGGCGGAAGGGCCGATGACCTCGCCCGCGGTGTCCCGCGACCGAACCGCGGCGTACGTCACCGGCGGCGTCGGCTTGGGTCTGCTCGCCGCGTTTGGCGTGCTCGGCACGTGGACTTACCTCGACTACCAGCGCCTCGACGAGCGCTGCGGCGCGGGCTGCAGCGCGAGTGAGGTGCAGGGCCCGCAAACGCGCGCGCTCGTCGCAGACGTGACGCTCGGCGCTTCCGTCGTGACGCTGGGCATCGCTACGGTGCTCTACTTCACGGCGCCGCGTTCTGCGCGGTAGCGTTGCTCACGCTCGCGCCGCTCACTCCTTGGGCGGCAATCCGAGATCGAAGCGGAGGGCGCCCTTCAGCTGCACTGTGGCGCGGCAATCGGCGAAGGGCTTGAGCTTTCCGTTGACGACGCAGCCGAGGACGCCGTCGGGCGCCTCGCCGCCGAAGAGCTCGACCTTGCCTGTGTCGAAGCGAACGGCCGCGAAGGTGTCGAAGAAGAAGATGCGCGCGAGGGCCACGCCGACCCGTGAAACGACGGTTCCCTCGACGACGCCGGCGCGGTAGTGCGGCTCGAGCGCCACGTTCGTTTCGCCAACCGCCAGAATGGTCGACGGTGCTGGCGAGTAAAGCGACTGGGTGCGCTCCGATCGAAACGGCACGCGCCGCGTCACCGCGAGGTCCGGCAGGGATAGTTCAACCCAGCTCACCTCGTTGGCGTCGCCGACTCGTGTCGTGCAAAGGGTCAGCGCCCGCGCCTCGTTCGCCGTAAGGGCGCTGCATCGACCGTCGAGCTCGACCTCGCGATCTTGTTCGCCAAGAAGGAGCGCCACCTTGGTCTGCACGCCGGCGCTGGTCGCTTGGCCTTTCGGCTTCGGCTTCTTCCAGGACTCGAGCGCCAAGGCGCCGTGCGCCGTCGCACCGCGAAACGCGAATCCCGGTGGGAGCGGCGGCACGGAACACGCGCCGTCGGCGCAGACGCAGTAGACGCGGCCGTCGAAGTACGCGTCTTTGGCTCCCATCTTTCGATGAACGCGCCCGGCCATCGCGGGGCAACCGGCCGGCACGGCGTCGTCGGCCTTCGGCGCGACCCCGGCGCCGACTTGGTAGAGGCCCGCCACGGCCAGCGGCGGCCCCTTCTTCGGGGACCCATTGATCCGAACCGCCTCGACGAAGCCTGCGCCGGCGCGCACCTCGAGGCGCGTTTCGCTCGCTGGCGCGCCCCAGCGACTGAACGCTTCACCGGTCTTGGCATCACCCCATTCGAATTGGTGACGATGGAGAAGCAGGTAGCGGGCCCCATTCGGCGAGAGGCGGGCCTCGCACGCGCGGCTGCTCGGCTCGAGGTTCCCGAGACGACAGGTGTCACCGTCCTTCGAGAACGCGACGTCGACGTCGTGCTCCGCGTCGTAGCGCATCGGCGGCGGACTCGAAGTCTCGCGCACCGACTTGGCGCCCGGGTCGGCCACGAAGAAGGCGCCTTCGTCCCATCGAAGAACAATGGTTGCGTCGCGGCCGACCCACAGCAGCGGCGAGGCGAATTGACTCTGAGGTGGCACCTTGAGGGCAAGCTCGACGCGCGACAGCGGCTCGACGCCCACGACGACGAGCCGCTTGCCGCAGAAGCGAATGGCCCGCTTGTTTGTGACGTCGATCTCGTCGGTCGTTGGCACCTCGCCGCAACGCGTGGGCGTTGGCACAACGGACCCTTTCGCCGCATCGACGACGACGATCTCGTCCTCCTCCATGAGGATCGCGCGCCCTCCGATCCACATCGGCTCGCGCCCCGGGGTTGCCCGCTCGTAGACGCTCTTGCCCTCGGCCGTGTAGACGCCGCGCGATGTGACGACGAATTGCCCCGTCGGATCGAAGCGCGCGCTATCGCCAGGCACCTCCGCCAACGGTTTGCCCGACAAGACGTCGAGCACAAGGATCGTGTCACCGGAAGCGCCAGCGCCAACGGCGGCCCGCAGACCGTCGGCGCTGAGCGCCGCCGTCGCCCGAACCGACGGCACCGCGATGACGTGGTTCGGCTTACCTGGCGTGAGGAACGTCACCTTGTCGTCTTGCGTCACGACCATCGCGACGTCGGCTTTGTCGGCGGACGCGACGGCGACGATGTTGGCGTCGAAGGGGAGCACGGACACATCGAGCGCGCGCTCCGGAGCGCCGCGGTACAGCGAGCGGCGCGAGTTCGCCAAGAACTCGCCGGTCTTCAGCCACCGCGCCTCGGTGATGGCATCGTCTCCCGCGAAGACGACGGCCTTGGCCGCTGGGCGCGGCGGGGGCGGCGCCGCGGGTGCTTTGGTTTGGGCCAACGCCGGTGGCATCGCAGCGGGAGCCGGCGGCGTGCAGGCCGCGAGTGCCAACACCAGCGCGCTGCCGGCAACCACGAGACCTTGGGTCAACATGAAGCGCGCCGTCATGCTCCCACAAACTTCGCCGGTCGCTTTTCGATCCACGCCGTCACCCCTTCGATGCAGTCCTTCGAACGAAGGAGCTTGAGCTGCGATTCCCGCTCGCGGGCCAACGCCGCGTCGAAGTCGCCGAGGCTGGCGAGGATGGCGGCCTTTGCGGCCGCGTACGCCAAAGGAGGGCCCGCTTCGAGGCGCGCCGCGAGCGCCAAGGTCGTCTCGCGGAGGGCCGCCGGCGCGACGACGTCGACGGCAACACCAAGGTCCTTTAGGGACGCGGCGTCGAGCTTGTCGCCGAGCAAGACGAGTTGCATCGCGCGCGCCTTGCCCACGAGGTGCGGCAGCCAGAAGGTTCCACCACCGTCGGGCATCAGGCCGATGTGCGCGAACTTCTCCTGCACGTAAGCGTTCGTGGAGCAGACGCGGAGGTCGCACGCGAGCGCGAGATCCGCGCCGAAGCCAACGGCCGCGCCGTCGACCATGGCGACGACAGGTTTGGGCGAGCGCACCACGGCGCGCACGAGGTGATGAAAGTCGTCGATGTACTCGTCGAGCCGCTCCATCAGGTTCGGCACCTCCGCGAGCGTTCGCCGAAGGTCGGCGCCGGCGCAGAAGTGTCCCCCCGCTCCCGTCAGGACGATGCAGCGCACGTCCGCATCGGCCGAGGCCTCGTCCACGCCTCGACCGAGGTCGCGGACGACGTTCATGGTGAGCGCGTTGCGGGCCTCTGGTCGGTTCAGCGTGAGGATGACCGTTCTCCCCGTTCGTTCCGTCAGCACGTCGCTCATGGCGAGCAGCGTAGCGCGGCTTCAGCGCTTCGGTAGGGTCGGAAGGCGCAAGCACAAATCGGCGCCGGCACGGCGCGGCGTCACGACAGCAGCGGCGGCGGGCCTCTCTGCGTTGCTCGCCGGTTCAACGCGAATCGCCAGCAGCTCCGACGTCTCTTGCCCGCAGAAGCGAGCCTCGGGCATCGCCGAAAGCTCCTTGTCGGACACGACCTCGAGGCGGCCCAAGACGAGGGGCCCTGTTGGCCCGTCGCCGAGGCGCACGAGCAAGTCTTGGCTACCACCGGCGACCACCGCCGGCTGAACCGCACGGATGCGCAGCGCGGCCATGTCGCCTGGCGCGAGCGCTCGCGTGAGGACGTCGGCGGGCAGCCGCACGGCGATGCCCGCCATCGTGGAGCGACCCAAGAGCGGCGAGGCGTTCGCAGGACGCCGACGCTCGTAGGTCCAGGAGAGCGGCACGCCGCGCTCACCGCGCGGGGCCTCGAGGTGCCCTTTGGCCACGGGCACGAGGTGAACGTCAATGGCGCGAGGAACGCCTGGTGCTCCGAAGGCGACGAAGACCTCTTGGTCCTCGCCGCGCCAGCTGCCGCGGGAGAGGTTGACCTCCTGTGTCACAACGACGCGTGTCGAAAGCTCTACGCGCACTTTCGCCACGCTCGCGGCCAGGAGGAGCGGCCTATCGCCGTCTTCACCGGCCGCAGCACGCGTCAGCGCGAAGACGAGGAGCCCCACGACTGCGCCCTTCTGCCCGTGCACGGCGCCAGCATGGCACCGCGCCGTGGCGCGCGACAAGCGTCCTCCGCCGTGTTTCTGTGGACGCGTGATCGTTTCGCCGCGAAGCCCGAGCGTTGCACACCGAGGCTGCGCGCCGTGATCTTGGCGCTCGCGTTGCTCTCCGGGTTGCTCCACGCCGCGTGGAACGTGCTGGTCAAACGCACGAAGCTCGAGCGCGGCGCGACGGTGGCAGTCTTGACCGGGGCATGGCTCATCACCTGTGCGGTCCTTCCGTTCACCGCGTGGCCGTCCACCTTGAAGTCAGCGTTGCCGTATGTTGCGCTCGCGGGCTTCGGCGAGGCGGCTTACGTCTATGCGCTGGGCCGTGCCTACGCCGCCGGCGATCTGGCGCTTACCTACGCGGCCTCGCGGGCTTCGGCGTTGGTCTTCGTTTGGCCGCTGTCGGGACTCTTCTTCGGAACGATGCCCTCGGCGTGGGCAGTCGCCGCGTCGACCCTCGTCGCCGGCGGCATCGCCCTCGCGACACCACGGACGAGACCGCTGACGACGCCCGCGCGCCGCGACGCCGCTTGGTCGGTGCCTTGGACCCTGGCCACGGGGCTCGCCATCGGCGTCTACCACTCGGGCTACAAGGGTGCGGCGAACGCTGGCGCCAGCCCCGTCGTGACGCTCGCGCTGGCGCTTTCGCTCGCGTGCCCGATCTTGTGGCTGACGGCGAACCACGACGTTCGCAAGGAGGCGGCGGAACTCGTTCGCTCGCCCATCTTGTGGCTCGCGGCGGCGGCTTGCGCGGGCTCGTTCTTGCTGGCGATCGTCGCGCTCGCGCGCACTGACTCGGGCCGCGTCCTGGGCCTCCGCAACTCGTCGGTGGCCTTCGCGCTGCTCATGGCCGCATGGCTCGGCGAGCGCCCGTCGCGACGACAATGGGGCGGCCTGGGCGTGCTGGCCTCGGGAGTCGTGCTGTTTGGGTTGGAGTGAGCGTCGCTAGCGTAAAATCGGGGCTCCGTGGTGGCGCGCACGAGGGAACAGGCCCAGCACGTCGCCATGAACGCCCCTACGAGCGCACGAGCGCGCCTCCTTTCGCCCTGGGCAGCGGTCGCAGTGTTCGCTTGCGGCTCCACGGGCGAAGGGGCCCAGGAGCCCGCTCAATCATGTGGCGCACAAGCCACCTGCCCGAGCGGGCTTGTCTGCGTAGACCTTCGCTGCGTGGCGGCTGGCGGCAGCGCGAACCCAGGGGCGGCAGCCCAGGGAGCAACCGACGGTGGCGCTATCGGCTCAGCTCACGCGGGCGCGAGCCACCCAGCGGCGCCTTGCCGCATTCCAAAGGGCGTCGGGATTCGGGTGGCGGCCCACGGCGGCGCCGACACCGCCTGGCCTGTGATGGTCGGGGGTTCGTTGCTCGTTGCGTTGCCAGACTTTGTGGACGAGTTTGGCGCCTTCCTCGCGCGATACGCAACGAACGGCGTGAGGCTCGGCGCGACGCGGCTGGACGGGTCAACGTACTTCATGGAAGGAGCGCTTTGGACGGGCTCGTCGCTCGCAGTCCTGTCGCTCCAGAGGTCGAGCCCCTCCGACATCCTCGAGGCTCGTCTCTTCGACGGCCTTGGCCAGCCGCTGGGGCCCACACGGCGCATCACGAGCGACAGCCGGGGCCCGAGCGACTCGACCGCACTCGCGGCGCACTCAGGCAGCGGCTTTGGAGTCGCGTGGCGGAGCAGCATCGACCTTCGGTTTCGAGCGTTCGACGCCACCCTCGCGCCGCTCGGCTCCGAGATTGCTCTGACCGATCCGGGGTACGCGGGAACAAGCCCTCAGGTCGTCTCCAGCGGAAAGGAGTTTGCCATCGTCTGGCTGCGTGGCGGTGCCGTTCACATGACACGGGTCGGCCTCGACGGAACCCACCTCACGCCCACGCCGCTCGTGGTGGCCGATGGCGCCAAGTACCCCCGGGCTTTCGTGCGCGCCGTTTGGACCGGTGCAAGCTACACGCTTCTGTTCGAAACGGACAGCGGCGAGCTCGCCCTCGCTGCGATCAGCGAAACGGGAGCGTCGCTGGCGGCGCCCGTCGTGGTCACCAAACTGGCAAAACATAGCGATGGCACCGGTCTCGATTTGGCGTGGAACGGAACCGATCTGGCCGCCGCGTGGGTCGACGATAGCGCGCCGCCGGCGGCCCCCCTCTTCGTCCGACGCTACACGCCTTCGCTCACACCGCACGGTCCGGCGGCCAAGGTCGCTGATGCCGCCGCAACGCCGCGCCTCGCGTGGGCCGGTGACGAATACGTCGTGACCTTTGGCTCGACGCTCCAAAGCGTTTGCGATTGAGCCCGCGCCGCCGCCGCTACTTGCAGCGAGCTGCGCCGGCCGCAAAGACCGCCTGGATCTCCGCGGCAGAGAGCGCGCGGTTGTAGATCGCCAGCTCGTCGACGGCGCCGTTGACGGGACGCACGATGCCCGAGTCGTGTGCGGCGCGCCCGATGCGCGCACCGCCGCCGGTCCCCGTGTTGACGGCGGCGCCCGCGTCTTGCGAGCCGATGGCCACGCCATCGAGGTAGATCGTGCTGCTGTTCTGAGACCGAACCGCCGCAAAGTGGTACCAGGTGCCGGCGGCGAGCGTCGTGGTGACGCTGAGATCGTTCCGGTTGCTCACCGTCTCGAGGACGGCGAAGCGGAGGGCATTGGGGGAGCTGAACTCGATGAAATACGACGGGTCGGCGGTCGTCGAACCGGAGAGCTTCTGGAAGATCGTCTGGTCTGTGGCGAGGGACGCGAGCTTGAACCAGACGTCGACGGTGAAGTCGCCCGCGCTCATGTCGAGGCTCGATTGCGCGTTCACTTGGACATAGCGATCGGTTCCATCGAACGAGAAGGCGACGCCTACCTTTCCCGTCGTGAAGCCGGCGTCGCCGGCGTCACCGATGAGGGTGCCCTCGTTGGCGCCCTTGGTGTCCTCGGCCGTGCCTTCTGCGGGCCACCAAGCGACGAGCCCGGGGACGCACGCGTCGACCGAAGCGTCGAGCGCGTCGGCGGGTGCGTCGCTCGACGCGTCGGGGACAGCGCCACCGTCCGTCGTCGCGTCAACGCCGCCCTCCGACGGCACCAAAGCGTCGGGACGCGCAGACGCGTCGAGCGAGACAGACCCGTCGACACCGGGGCCGGGGGTAACGTCGTCGTCGCTGAGGCATCCCCCCAGCACGCGGCCATAGAAGGCGAGTCCGAACAACGTTGCCACGAGGAAGCCACGATTCATGAACGGGAGCGTAGTCGCTTCAGCGACCGCTAGGAAACGAACAGCGGCGGTTCCACTTCGTGAGTGACCAACAATGGCTGGCGTGAAGTCGCCGTCGACGCTCCGAGCGCCTTGGACGGAGCCGTCGCACCCAGGCAAAATCCGTTTGAACGCCAACATTCCGCCACCAAGGCAGGAGACGCAGAAAACCTCGTCACGCCTTTGAAGGTCTCGCCGCTCGGCGCAACAATCCCTCGGTGCGGCTTGCCTCGACGTTGGTTGCCCTGGCGGTCGTGGGGCAACTGCTTGGCACGACGTCCGAGTGCGCCGCGAAGCCGAAGCGCGCGTCGCGAGCCAAGGCGCGAACGGCACCCATGGCGAGCAAGCCGCCGTCGGCGAGCGCGCCGGCTCCCCTTCGCGACAACGAGCGCGACAACGAGCGCGGCACCGGGCGAGCCCGCCTTCGGCCTCGCGCCAGCGGCGCCGCCCGTTCCGGAGCGCGCCGCTAGCAGCGCGCTGCCCGATGCCAGCGGGTCAGAGCGGCCGCGCGTCGGCCTCCTCGTAGGCGTCGGCTTCCCGCGGCCGCTCGCTGCCGAGCTCTTGGTCAAGGCGAGCCGCTACGTCGCCTTCGGCGCGGAGGCGAGCATGGCTCCAGAGATCGGCGTCTCCAGCGTGCAAGGCTCGCTCTACGGCGTCGCCGGCGACCTCCGCCTCTTCCCCGTGCCCGGTCCGTTCTTCATCGGCGTGCGCGGCGGCTACCAACGCATGACCCTTCGCACGAGCGTCGCGCTCCCGCCGCTCGGCGCACGGACCGACGCGGCCTTCGCCGAGACGACCTACGTGAACCCGCGGCTCGGCGTCTTGTGGACGCATCGCTCGGGCTTCTCGCTCGGCGCCGACGTCGGCGTCCAGATCCCCATCACGTCGCGCTACACATCCACCGTCCCGAAGGAAGCCGCCGAGGCCGACGCGATTCTCTCGAAGGTCGCGTCGACGTTCGGCAACGGCGTGACGCCCACGGTCGATCTCTTGCGGGTGGGCTTTCTGTTCTAGCTCGCGTCAGCGCCGGAGCCTCTCGCGCGCCCCGTCGTAGAGTCGATCCAAGTCTTGCACGCGACGCCCGTCGGGGATGTTCTGGCGGTTGATCTCGTCGGCCCAAGCGCGATCGTAGGCGCGCTGAATCGCGTCGGGGTCGTGCCCGGGAAAGTCTTCTCGGAGCTGCGGGAGCACGGATTGACCGTCGATCTCGCGCCACGTCTCGCGCTGCTGCTGAATCAGAAGGCGCTGAAACTCGCGTTTGTCGTCGAGCTTGTCGTCGGCGCGGTCCGCACCGCGTTCCAGGATGTCGCGAATGGCACCATCAGGCACCGCGTCCGCGCCGCGCCGCAGGAGGTCTTCGCGCACGAGTCCCTTCCACGCATCGCGGCCAAGGGCCGGGTTGTCGGGCACCGGCACCGGCTCACGCGCCCCGGTGGCCTCCAGAAGGTCGCCCGGTTCGCGCGGCAGCTCGCTCGCCAACGCTTCGGGCGAAGCCTCCTCGCTCAACGCTCCGTCGGGCGGCAGCGCGGCGTCGCTCTGCTCGCCGTTCCAGGAACCCTCGATGCCATTCGGCTCGCCCGTCGCCACGGGCGTGTCGACGCGCGTCTCAGGCGGGGTGCCAAACTCCATCGGCTCGCCGGCGCCGGCATCGAGGAGCGGCTCGCCGCCCGTCCCGTCGTCGTCCGCTCCGCCAAAAACGAGCGTGAGCGACGCGGCGTTCAACTCTGCCCACGACCCGGAAGTCTCTCGTCGGTGGTCCATGGGCAGTCACGCAGCAAGGGCCAAGCCGTGAGCCCCGTTCTCTTGCGTCGAACGGGCCGTTTCACGCCACACAACGAGCCTTCCCTAAGCGGCCGAGCACAGGCGTGCGCGGTGCACGTTTCCGATGAGCACGTGGGCTCGGCAGGATCCGTCTGCCTCGTCGTGGGCGACACCACCCGCTTGGCAAGCGCCCATCAACCCACACGCGCTCCGACACAAAACGCCGCGAGGGCCACCCATCGCTGGATGACCCTCGGGAGCCGAGCGACGCCGCCCAGCGGGCGCTCTCAGATGAAGCGGAAGACCGCGTACATGATCGACGTCACGATGGCGAGGCCACCGAGGGGAACTTGGAACGAAACGAGCTTCATTCGGATGGCGTTGCCGCGCTCGATGGCCATGGCGTTGCCGCGGAGCACGTAGGTCGACACCATGCCGAAGCCGAGGAGCAAGCCGACGGAGAAGTCCGCAACGCCCATGAGCATCCAGAACACGTAGAGCAGCGGAGCCTTGCTGATGAGGCCAACGTTCAAGGCGCACTGAATGAGCTCCCACGCGCCCCAGCCGAACATGGTGATGCCGATCGACCCTTGATACGGCGCGAGCTTCGCGAGCTTCTCGGCCGCGTCGGGGCGGTTCTTCACGATGAGCGACGACATGGCGAGGAGTCCACCGGCGAGACCAATGAGCGTAGCGATGAGCACGAAAACCATGTTGAGAACCTCCCGTTGTGTCCCGGCCCCCTCGCAACGCTCGGGCCAACGCGGCGGCCGCGACAAACCGCGCGTTTGCGCGTGGTGGGTGTCTTCGGGCAGCGCATGAGCACGCCGAGCGCTGCAACACGTTGCCGATTGGTGAGCGCTGCCGCCGTGTACCCCCGTCGCCTACTGGTGCATACTGCACACGATTTAGTTCCGCCGACTCGCGCATTCCGCGCCCCTTGAAACAATTCGCTTATGCTGGAACGACGATGACGAAGGGAAAGGACCTCGCCCACGAGGCCGATTGGAAGAGCCGCGCGCGCTGGAGGTCGAGCGGCTACTACGAGCTCGACACGAGCGACGTCGGCGACGTTCCGGTGCGCCTCTTTCTGACGAGCGCGCTCTTAGCGGAGGCCGAGACGACGCTCTACCGTCAGGTGGTTAATGCTGCGCGTTTCCCTGGGGCGAAGCTCGTCGCCGTCACCCCCGACGTGCACTTCGGCTACGGCGTGCCCGTCGGCTGCGTCATCGTGACCGATCGCGACGAGGGCGCCGTGGCCATGGGCCCCGTGGGCTTCGACATCGGCTGCGGCATGATGAGCGCCAGGAGCGCCGTCGACGCCGAGCGCGCGACGCCCGATCGCAAGCTCGAGTTCAACCGCGAGGTCATGAAGCGCGTGAGCCTCGGCGCCGGCGGGACGAGCAAGAAGCTGGGGCGCGTCTCCGAGCGCGAGTTCCAAGATCTCGTCCGCGGCGGCGCCGAGCACTACGCCGCGAAGTACGGCGCTGCCTTCGACCGGAGCCACGCGGAGCGGCACCGCTTGCCGGTCGCCGACGACTGGGACGTGCCGTGGGGAGCGCGCGGCACTCCCGAGCGCGGGATGGATCAGCTGGGCTCGCTCGGCGGGGGCAATCACTTCATCGAGCTGCAGCGCTGCGAGGAGACGGGCACGCTCTTCGTGCAGGTCCACACCGGCTCGCGCGGCTTCGGCCACGGCCTCGCGACGAACTACTTCGACATGGCAAAAGACGAGCGACCCGGCGAGATCACCGATCTCGATCTCGGGTACTTCACGCCGACGTCGAAGCACTACCGCGCCTACCTGAGCGCCGTTGCCGCCGGCGGCAACTACGCCATCATCAACCGGCTCGTCATCTATGAGCAGATCGCCGAAGCCTTCCGCAAGGTCTTCCGCGAGGACCTCGAGCTGGTCTACGAGATCAGTCACAACCTCGTTCAAGCCGAGGAGCACCCGGCCTTCGGTAAGGTGTGGGTGCACCGCAAGGGCGCGACGCGGGCCTTTCCGAAGGGTCACCCCGCCCTCGTGGGAACGCGATGGGAAAGCGAGGGCCATCCCGTGCTGATCCCGGGCTCCAACCGCGACAAGAGCTTCATCCTGCGCGCCGAGGCTGGCGCCGAGAAGAGCGGCTACAGCGTCAACCACGGCGCCGGCCGGCGCATGTCGCGCGGCGAGGCGCTCCGCAAGCTCGATCAGAAGAAGGTGGACGAGCAGTATCGACGAGACGGCATCCTCGTGAACGAGGACGGCCGGGTCCCGCTCGACGAGTCCTCGGCCTGCTACAAGAAGAGCGAGGACGTCGTGGCCGCCGTCGTGGCCGCGGGCTTGGCGCGTGTGGAGTACACGCTATTCCCGGTCGCGTCGATCAAGGGCGTCGAGGGCCCCTCACGAGCGGCCCGCATGGATCGGAAGAGTAAGGGGCGCGAGCGCGACCGAGAGCGCGAGCGCTCGCGAAGCCACAAGAGGCCACGATGACGGCGTCAACGCCCGTCGCGCGTCCCTCCCTTTGGGCGCAGAGCCCGGAGGCGCTCGAGGCCGCCGGCTACAAGCGCGACCCCGCCCACCTCTTCGGTCGCGTTCAACGTGTGACGACTTGGACCGACGATGGCCCTTCGTGGCCCAAAGAGAGCCAAGTCATTCGCGAGGCCTTCGACGACGCCCTGCCACGCATCGTGAGCCGCGTCCCCTCCACCGACGGTTCCGCTCGCGTCGTGCTCGAGCTCAACGATGGCGCCCGCATCGAGGCGGTTCACATGCCGCGCGCCACCAAGAGGCCGCGCGTCACCCTTTGCATCTCGAGTCAGGTCGGCTGTGCCATCGGCTGCACCTTCTGCGCGACGGGCCGCATGGGCCTCGTGCGCAACATGACCGCCGGAGAGATCGTAGGGCAATGCCTCACGCTCATGCGCGAGATGGGGCCCACGACCGCGTCATCGCTCAACCTGGTCTTCATGGGCATGGGTGAGCCGCTCCACAACGTCGACGCCGTCATCGGGGCGCTCGACGTCTTGTGCGACGTCCGCGGCCTCGGCGTGGCGAAGAGCCGCATCACCGTCTCCACTTCGGGCCTCGTCCCCGGCATCGATCGGCTCGCGTCGGCGAAGCACCGACCGGAGCTCGCCATCAGCGTCAACGAAGTGACCGACGAGGCGCGCCGCTCCCTCATGCCGCTCACGCGTCGCTACCCCTTGGCGGAGCTGCGCGGCGCTCTCGAGCGTTGGCCGCAGCGACCGCACGAGAAGCTCACCTTCGAGTATGTCGTCCTCGGCGGCGAAAACCACTCGGAGGCCCACGCCGAACGCCTCGCGGCGCTCGTTCGCGGCTTTCGCCACATGCTGAACCTCATCCCGTGGAACCCGTGGGACGGCGCCGCTCACCGCGCCCCGACCGACGACGAGGTGGCAAGCTTCGCGGCGGCGCTCTACGCGCGGGGGTGCTTGATCACGGTGCGCAAGACACGCGGCCGCGACGCCAAGGGTGCCTGCGGGACGCTGAGCACCGCCTCGCGGAGGCGCGTCGGCACGGCCCCCGGCGCGCTCTGACCGGGCAGCGCACCTCAGCCCAGCGAAGGCGCGAGCGCCGCGAGGCGTCGCTCGAAGGCCGACAGCCACGCGCGCGGCGCCGTCTCAAAGGGCGCGCGCGGGATCGCGAGGGTGGCCTCGCGGCAATGCTCACGGAGCCGCGCCCGCGCCCCTTCGACGCCCTGCGCCTTGACAAGGCTCGGCCGGTGCCGCGCGACGTCGCGGCCGACGGACTTGCCGCTGTCCTCTGAGCGACCGACGGCGTCGGCGAGGTCGTCGGCGGCCTGGTACGCGCGACCGACGATCTCTCCAAAGTGAGCCCACGGCTCCGACGAGACGCCCGCCGCCATTGCCCCGAGCGCGGCCGCTGCCTGGAAGAGCGCGCCGGTCTTCGCGCGGTGGTACTCATCGAGCGGCGCCACCGGCTCGAGCTCCCAAGCCTGGCCCGCGATGAGGCCTCGACTCGCGCCGACGGCGGAAGCCGCGACGACCACCATCGACGACGCGCCGCACGCCGCCAACACCTCAAACGCGGAGACGATGAGCGCGTCGCCCACGAGCACGGCAGTGGCTTCGTCGAAGCGCTTGTGGACCGTAGGCTTGCCACGCCGGAGCGCCGCGTCGTCGAAACACGGGAGGTCGTCGTGCACGAGCGACGCGCAATGAAGCAGCTCCACGGCGACGGCAGCGGCGTCCGTCAGCTCGGGACGCGCGTCGCCGTGAGCCAACGCGACGGCGACGGTGAGGAGCGGCCGCAAGCGGCCCCCTCCCGGGAAGAGAGCGTATTCGAGCGCCTCCCGGAGGCGCGCCGGCCCCTTTGCGCTGCTCATCCGCTCGATTTGCAGCCGAAGGGCCTGCTCCACGCGCTGTTGAACCGCGTCTTCCGGCCGCGGCGCAGCTCCGAGAGGAGTAGCCCACGCACTCATGGCACAAACTCTATGCAATCTATGGACACGGTCAAGGCCTGACATATAACCATTGTTATGGGCACGACCAAACGCGTCGCCATCGCTGGGGCCGGCGTCGGCGGCCTAGCGGCCGCCATCGACCTGGCGACCCACGGGCACGCGGTGACCGTCTTCGAACGCAAGCCAGGCGCAGGGGGCAAGATGTCGACGGTCATCGTGGATGGCGTCGCCATCGACGAAGGGCCCACGGTGCTCACGATGCCATGGGTCTTTGACGGCCTCTTCGCGGCCGCAGGCGCCCGCTTCGCCGACTACGTGCAGCTTCGCGCCGCAGAGATCCTGGCGAGGCACGTGTTCCCGTGCGGCACCGCCTTCGACCTGTTCGCCGACGAGGGTCGGTCCGCGGACGCCATCGGAGACGCCTTCGGCAAGCGCTCCGCCGACGCCTTCAAGCGCTTTCAGTCGGAGACGAGGCGCATCTACGACGTGGTGCACGGCCCCTTCATCACCGCGGAGGCTCCCTCCGCGCTCGATGTGGCGAGGCACATGGCGCGGATGCCGAGCGCCCTCGTCGCCATCGACGCCTTTCGTCCCATGTGGAAGGCCCTCACCGAGCGCTTCGAGGAGCCCCGCCTGCGGCGTGTCTTTGGGCGCTACGCAACCTATTGCGGCGCATCGCCTTTCGAGGCCCCGGCGACCTTCAACGTCGTGTCGCAGGTTGAAGCGCGCGGCGTGGCGCGTGTCGACGGCGGCATGGCGGCGCTGGCGGCCGGGCTCATGGCGCTCGCCAAGGACAAGGGCGTCGTTTTCCGCTTTGGCCACGAGGTGGAGCGCTTGCTTGGCGGTGGCGGCGGCGTTCGTGGCGTTGTCGTGGATGGTGAGCCCATCGCCTTCGACGCCGTTCTCTGGAACGGCGATCTGTCAGCGGTGGCAACGGCTGTAGACGGACGCGCGCCGAAGCCCACGGTGCCAGCCGATCGCTCGCTGTCGGCGGTGACGTGGGCAGTGAGGGCACGCCCTCGCGGCGTGCCCTTGGTGCATCACAACGTCTTTTTCACTTCGGAAGACTACGAAAACGAGTTCGTTGATCTGCTGGGCCGCAAGAAGACGCCGGCCACGCCCACGGTCTACGTGTGCGCCCAGGACCGAGGTGACGACGACGCTCTTCGGGATGGAAGCGAACGATTCCTGATCATCGTGAACGCCCCCGCAACCGGCGATGAACCCCGACGTTGGACCGAAAGCGAACTTGCCTCATGCGAACACGCCATGTCGAAGACCCTCGCGCAGTGTGGCCTCGAGCTTTTGTCGGCGACGAGCCGCGTGTCGACGCCCGTCGACTTCGAGACTCGCTTCCCCAAGACCGGCGGAGCCCTCTATGGCCCACGACCGAAGAGCGCGATGGCGCCGCTGTCGCGGCTGGGGGCGCGGACCAAAGTGCCGGGCCTCTACTTGGCGGGCGGGAGCGTGCATCCGGGTCCGGGAGTCCCCATGGCGGCCCTCAGCGGACGACTGGCGGCCCACGCCATCGACCGGGACCTGACTTCGATCGGCCGGTCCCGTTCGGCGGCTATCAGTGGCACTACCTCGACGTCCTGAGCGACGACGGCGCGACCGCGCTGGTCCTGATCGCCCTCCTCGGTTCGCCCTTTTCACCGCGCTACGCAGCGAGGCGGCGGCGGCAGGGCCCTCTCGCGGAGCCGCTCGAGTTCTGCTCGCTGAACGTGGCGCTCTACGGGTCGACGCGAGGCTCGCGACGTTGGTCCTACAACGAGCGCGCCATTGCCAAAGAGAGCCGCAGCCGAGACGGGCTAGCGCTCGGCCGAAGCACCATCGGCTGGGAAGGTGACGCGCTCGTCGTCCGCATCGACGAACGCCAAACGCCCTTCGGCGGGCTGTTCCATGGCGGCGCCATTCGCGGGACCGTCGTCTTTCGGCCGGAGTACGGAGGCGGCGAGGCTCACGCGCTAGACGAGCGAGGCGACCACCTCTGGTGGCCCGTCGCTCCAGCGGGACGAGCCGAGGTCGCCTTCGAGGAGCCCTCTCTGCGGTTCGCGGGCCACGGCTATCACGACGCGAACGCCGGTCGCGTGCCCCTCGAAGAGTCGTTTTCCCGTTGGACGTGGTCGCGCGCGCGGCTCGGCGCTGGGACCGCCATCACCTACGACGCGATGACCAAAGACGGCCGCTTGGCGGCGTCACGCGTCGCGATGGTCGCGTCGCACCGCGGCGTCGAGGCCCTCTCGAACGCCGAGTCTTTCGCGCTCCCGACGTCGCGCTGGCAGCTCGAGCGACGAGCCCAAAGCGACCGCGGACGGGCGCCGACGCTGCACCGGAGCCTCGAAGACGGGCCGTTCTACGCGCGCGACTTGGTATCCGCGTCGTTCCACGGGGAGCGCGTCCTTTCTGTTCACGAGACCCTGTCGCTCGACCGATGGCGGGCGCCGTGGGTGCGCGGCCTCGCGGCCTTCAAATGTGGGAGCGCCCGTTGAACCTGCGCCTCCTTGTCCAGGCCTGGAGCCTCGCGCCGGTGGCCGTGGCGCTCTACGCCGTCGTGGCTCGGCGCAGCGCCCGCCTGAGCGTTTCCGCCCAAGTCACAACGGACGCGGGGCCGCTCGTTCTCTTGCGGCCAGCAGCCGGCGCCGAGCCCGAGCTCTACCGAAGCCTCGCCTCGTCGCGGCATGTGCCACGGGACGCGTCGGTGCGGTTTCTCTTGGCGTCGATCGACGATGCCGCGTACCCGTGCGCAGAAGCTGTTGCCGAGGAGCTTCGCGGCGAAGGTGTCGACGCCGCGTGCCTCATCACGGGAGCCACGAAGGCCAACAAGAAGGCCGACCAGATCGCGCGGGCCCTCTCGGCCTTGCCGCGTCGGCCTGGGCAGCTTCTCGCTGTGGTCGACAGCGACGTTGAGCTGGACGAAAGCTCGCTCGCAGGATTGCTCGGCCCTATTGCCACCGGCGAGAGCGACGTCGCATGGGCCGTACCGGTCGAAACGGAACCCCGAACGTTGGCAGACCATCTCAGCGCCACGATCTTAGGGGCTCGCTCCACGCCTTCGCGCTGCTCTCGCGGCTGGACGACAGAGGCATGGTTGGAAAGTGCTTCGCGGTGCGACGCGAGCTCTACGCGGACCTCGACCCGCACTCGTTTGTTGCGACGCTCGGCGAGGACATGGACCTGGCGCGGCGGATCACGCAACGAGGCGGGCGCATCACCGTTTTAGTCGAGCCGGTTCGGTCGCTGGCAAAGGGCCGCAGTGTCCGCGAGGTTTGGGCGCGCTACCGCCGCTGGATCACGGTGATCCGCGCGCAGCGCGCTCACCTCTTGCCTTCGTATCCGCTCCTCTTCGCGTGCACGCCAATCCTCCTCGTGCTGAGCGCGCTCTTGGCCATCGGCGGCGACACTTCCGCCGCCAGCGAGACGGCGATGGTGGTCCTCCTTACCCGCGTGAGCGTCGCCGCCGTAGCGCGCGCCTCGTCACGGCAGCCGACGTCGCTCGCGTCTCTGGCGAGGCTTGCCTGGCTCACGCTCGCCGCGGACCTCTTGTTGCTCACGGCCTTCGTGGGTGCCCTCGCTTCACGACGCGTCGTGTGGCGCGGCACCCCGCTCATCGTGCGAAACGGCACCGCCGAGGTCGACGGATGATCCCCTCAGCGTTCGCCGAGGCGTCGCGGCGCTGTCAGCCACGACAAGATGCGGGCCGCCACGTCGACCCCAGGTCGCCTTTGGCTTCCGGCGAACAACGGGGCGAAGTCTGCCCCCGTTGTGCCGGCGACGAGCGAACGCTCGATGACGTCGAGCGCTTGGGTGACGCCCTCCTCTTGCGCGGCGAGGGTCTTGGTGAGCACCGGTTCTCCGACGGACACGAAGAGCTCTGGCAGAGGGGCGCTCCGCATCTCGTAGCGAAGTCCAATGGGGATCACCGTCACGGCCCGCGACGCGCGCGCGATATGGGCGCTCCCGGCCTTGAAGCCGAGGGGCCGCTCGGTCACGGGCCGCTCCGCCCCCTGGGGGAAGATCCAAAGGAGCCTCTTCTGCTCATGATCGAGGAGCTTCTTCGCGTAGCGGAGGGCGCGCGCGCCGTCGGCGGGGTCGTCGAGGTCGACGCCGAAGGCCCCGACCTTGGCGAAGAAGGGGAAGCGTCGGAGGTTCTTTGCGTCCATGAGGGCGTACGCGTCCACGTGGAGCACGCGGTACGAGAGCGCGATGGCGACGAGCGGGTCCCACCAGGCCGTGTGGTTCGACACGACGAGCACGGGGCCGGCCCCGGTGGCTGCGGCGAGTCGATCGAGACCGCGAACCCCAACCGAGGAGAAGGCGGCGCGCAACCGGCGCTCGGCATGAAGCGAGAAGAAGCGTCCGAAGAGGTCGCTCTTGGCCGCAGGAATCACAGCGCCACCGAGGTCACATGAGCTCCAGCTTGATGCATGCCCTTGTCTTTGTCCCCACGGCGCTCGCCGCCGCGCTCGCCATGGACCTGTGGGCCGCGTTCCTTCACGGGCGCGTCTGGCATCGCAGCTTGTGGTTCGTCCACGCGTCGCACCACGAGGCGCGGCGCGGTCGCTTCGAAGCCAACGACGTGCTGAGCGTGACGCACGCCCCCTTCGCCATCGCGTTCATCCTCTACGGGTGCCTCGCGGAGCCGACCGTGATGCGAGAGGTCGTCTTCGGCACCGGCCTCGGCATGACGCTCTTCGGCCTCGCTTACCTCATTGTTCACGACGGGCTCGTGCATCATCGGCTCCCGGTACGCATTCTGCTTCGCTCTCGATACCTTCGCACAGTCGTACGCGCTCACTTGGTGCACCACACGGGCCTCTCGGGCGGGCCTCCCTACGGGTTCTTCCTCGGGCCCCTCGAACTAAGACGCGCCGAGCGCTCGCTCGCGCAGAAGAGCGACGATGCGCGCGGCACTACGCACTCGCGGTCCACATCGCGCGGACAGCGCCGAGTCCCCAACGGCCAGCGGTGACGGGGCCGAGACCGCGGATGACCTGACGCCATACGGCGGGGTGCCTCGTGGCGGTGCGACGCAAGAACGCGATGAAGTCGGCTGGCGCCATCTCGTCGCGCAGGAGCGCGGCATAGTGCCCCTCACCCATCTCGAAGAGCGTGCGAAAGGCCGCGTCCAGGAGGCCGTTCAGTTCGCCCCCGGCCATGCTGCGGGAGGCCATCATGTGGGCGAGCGCACCGGAGAGCGAGTGAACGCTTGCGTCGTCGACCACGGCGGCACCCGAGGGGCGCTCGCCGGAAACCATGCCCGCGATTCGCTCCGTCGCGAGGCCGAGTGAACGAAGGGTGGCTCCGAAGCCGCAATAGGTCAGCGGTGAGTGCCGCGCCGCCGCATCACCGACGAGGACCACGTTCCCCGGCGGAGGCCGTGGCGCCGGCGAGAGTCGCGACCAACCGGGGATGAGTCCGAAGGTGGGCCGCAGCAACGCGGCGTCACCGCGCTTGTAGCTAGGCAGCGTGCGAAAGAAGCGGGCGTAGAGTTCGAGGAGGCTAAGGGGCTCGCTCGCCTTGGCGTAGTAGAAGAGGTAGACGGTCGTCTCGCCCGTGCGCCCGGGGAAGGCCTCCCAGATGTGCTGCCGACCTTCGTCGATGCCGTCGATGGTGGCGAGGATGTCTCCGACGCGCGGGTTCATCTCGCAAGGACCGAGGCCTTCGCGCAGGCCCGAGACGACACCGCCGACGGTCGGGCACACCAGATCAGCGGTCGCGTAGGGACTCGCGGCGCCGCGGGCATCGACGAGGACCTTGGCCACGAGGTCTTCCGATACGCCACCGGACGTCGTTCGCACACGAACTCGAGCTCCCCCAACGGAGTGCGAGCCCACGATGCGCCCGTCGAGGTACCGAACGGCCCGCGCCTCACCGAGACGCCGGCCGTGTTCGAGCAGCCCCTTCGCATCGACGGCTTCATCGAGCACGCCGCGGATGGGATAGTCGCCGCCGCCAGCAAATCGACAGGTGCCGTAGTCGTATCGTGCGACGACGAGCTCGCGCAGTTCGGCTTCGGTCATCAAACCGAGCGAGACGAGCCGCGCCAGCTCGGCGCCGCTGGCGTTCCACTCGCGGTGCGATTGCGCGGCGCGCGCGCGGTCGGCGACCATGACGGAGACGCCGCGGGCGCGGAGCAGCGGCGCGAGGAGCGACCACAAGCCGCCGCCGGCGATGACGACGTCGACGTCCACGGAGTCGTCGTCGCGCGGTGGCGGCGGCGCTGCTGACGGGGGCTGCAGCCGCGACTCGCGGAGCCGCTCGAGGTGCAGCAAACGCTCCGAGAGCTCGACGCCACCACGTTCGCGGACGACGCCGAACGCTTGCTCCGCGGCGCGATTCACGGCGCGTCCTCGCAGGCCCGAACGAGAAAGCGCGTCGGCCCGAGCGCCGGCGCCACGGTGGGCGTCGTCCGCCAGAAGCGTGCACCAAGGGAACGAAGGAGCAGCCAGAGCTTGCGCCCTCGCGAGACGTAGGCGCGCTGGGTGACCGAGTCGAAGCCATTTTTCGCCACGACGCGGCCGATGTCCGCGTAGATGAGTCGCGCCGCCCGGATCGACGTCCGGCAATCGCGCGGCAGGCAGCCGATGCCCTCGTCGGCGCGCGCGTAGAGCTCTTCGGCCGTGCGCAGCAATCGCTCAACGACGGCCGCCACGGCGACCGTCGGCTTGGGCTCCGCGAGCCAACGGTCAACGTCGACGCCTTCCTCTCGCAGCCAGGCCAGCGGCAGGTAGACACGACCGCGCGCCGCGTCTTCGCCAACGTCGCGAGCCACGTTGGTGAGCTGCATCGCCACCCCGAGATCGCAGGCGCGCGCCAACACCTGCGGCTGCCGCGGCCCCATCAGCACCGTCATGATGGCGCCCACGGCGCCGGCGACCCGGGCCGCGTACGCATAGAGCTCGTCCAAGGTTTCGTAACGCCGCGCCGTCGCGTCCCACGCGAAGCCTTCGAGGAGCGCGTCCAGCAGCGCAAAGGGAACTCGACCGTTCGCGACGACGGCCGCGAGCGCGCGATCGACCGGCGAGTCGTCAGGGGCCCCCGCGTAGACGCGCTGCAGGCGCTCGCGCAGCGCGTCCACCGTGCTCATCGACGCGTCGGGGTCGGCGTCCACGGCGTCGTCGGCGACGCGACAAAACGCGTAGACGACGGTGGCCGAATCGCGGACGCGCCTCGGAAGCAAGAGGGCCGCCATGGCGAAGCTCTTGGAGCCCGCCGCAAGGAGCGCGCGGCACGCGGCCAAGTCCTGCGCATTGACCTTCACGAGGGCCTCGGAGCTAAGCGGCGGCATCGGGAATGAGCCCATCGAGGACGCGCGCCGAGGAGAGGACACCGGGGACGCCGGCGCCGGGGTGCGTCCCAGCGCCGACGAGGAAGAGCCCGTCGACGTCTTCGCTCCGATTGTGGGGCCGAAACCATGCGCTCTGGGTCAAGACGGGCTCGAGCCCGAAAGCCGCGCCGCGCTCGCTCAGCAACTCTTCTTTGAAGTGGACCGGGGTTATCACCCGGGGACGCGACGATGTGCTTGGAGAGGCCCGGCAGCACGCTCCGCTCGAGCGCCGCAGCGATAGCCCGACGGTACGGCTCGGCGCGCGTGGCCCAGTCGACGCTGGCGTCCAGGTGCGGCACCGGCGAGAGCACGTAGAACGTCTCGCCTCCAGGCGGCGCCAGCCCCGGATCCGTGGCCGTCGGTCGGTGGAGATAGAGGCTGAAGTCCTCCGACAAGACATGACGCTCAAAGATGTCCGTGAGCAGCTCCTTGTAGCGAGGGCCGAGCATGATGGTGTGGTGGGCCACGTCGCCGTACAGGCGATCGGTGCCGAAGTACCAGACGAAGAGGCTCATGGAATAGCGCGCCCGCTCGAGCTTGCGGTCGGTCCAACGGCGGCGCACCTCTGGCGGCAGAAGGCGACGGTAGGTGAAGGCCGAGTCGGCGTTGGAGACGACGATCTCGGCGGGTACGATCTCGCCGCCTTCGAGACGCACGCCGGCGACTCGTCCCTGCTCCACGAGAATCTCCTCGACGGTCGCCCCGGTGCGCAGTCGGCCTCCTTGCCCTTCGAGGAGCGAGACGAGTCCATTCACGAGCGCGCCAGTCCCTCCGATGGGAAAGTGCACTCCCCATTTGCGCTCGAGGTAGGGAATGAGGCTGTAGATCGACGTCGTTTTGAAGGGGTTACCGCCGACCAATAGAGGGTGAAACGACATCACCTGCCGGAGCTTCTCGTTCTTGATGAACTTCGAAACGAGCCCGTAGACGGTGCGATAGCTCTCGAGGCGAACCATCTGGGGGGCGATCTTCGCCATGTCGGTCCAGGAGCCGAAGGGGACGTGCGCGAGCTGCTCGAAGCCGATCTTGAAGATGTCTTCGCTCATCGCCACGAAGCGTTCGTAGCCTTCGACGTCGCCGGGCGAGAGGGCCGCGATCTGCTCTCGCATCCGCGCTGCGTCGCCCGAATAGTCGAAGACCTCGCCATCGTGAAATCGGATCCGATAGAACGGGTCAACGGGGCGAAGATCGATGGTGTCGCTCATGCGCTTCCCGCAGAGCGCCCACAGCTCTTCGAAGAGAAATGGCGCCGTGATCACCGTCGGCCCGGCGTCGAAGGTGAAGCCATTCTCGCGAAACACGCGGGCTCGGCCGCCCGGCTGCTCATGGCGCTCGAGCACCGTGACGTCCCATCCGCGCACCACGAGCCGAATCGCGGCCGCGAGGCCGCCGAAACCGCTACCGATGATCACCGCGCGTCGCGCTTGCGCTCGTTGCATAGAGTTACCTTCTCTTGTATATGGTTCGTATAGGCTTGAGCAGCCTTCGTCAACCCATGGTCGACCGCGAAGACAGAGCCACCGACGCTGAGGGGCCGTTCCGCATCGCGAGCGTCGCGGAAGCGACGGGCGTGCCGGAGCCAACGCTGCGCGCCTGGGAGCGGCGCTACGGCATCCCTTCGCCGGAGCGCACCGACGCCGGCTATCGGCTCTACGGACGGGCGGAGATCGCGGAGGTCCGCGAGATGCGACGCTTGTGCGACGAGGGCATGGCCGCCTCGGAGGCCGCGGGCGTGCTGCTCGCGCGCCGAGGAGGAGGGCGAGGGGGAGAACGTCAGGCGCAGCTCGAGAAGAGCCCTTTCGAGCTGACGGCCGAGGCCATCGTGCGCGCCGTCGAGCACTTCGACGATGACGCGCTCGAGGCCGAGGTCCGACGACTGCTCGTGATGGGTTCGGGCTCGATGGTGTTCGACCGCGCCATCGCGCCGGCGCTCGACATCATCGGGCAGCGTTGGCACGCCGGCGAGCTGAGCGTCGCGCAAGAGCACTTCGCGTCGCAGCGCTTCGAGACGCTCCTTCGCGACCTCTTGCGCTTGTCGCCCGGCGCGTCAGCGGACGCGCGCGTCGTCCTCGGCTCGTTCGCCGACGACGAACACCAACTCGGCCTGCTGGGCACAGCGATTCGCCTGGCCGATTGGGGCTTTAGGCCTGTTCTCTTGGGCGCGCGAACACCTCCGTCGGCGATTCGCGGAACCGTGGCCGCCGTTTCACCCGAGCTCGTCGCGCTCTCCGTCACCTTGCCGCCAACCCGCGTGAGGGCCCGGGAATTGCTCGAGGAGTACGCCGCGGCCTGCGGAACCGTTCCGTGGCTTGTCGGAGGCGCCGCGGCCGCAAGCGTCGGAGACCTCGTGAGCAAGATGGGCGGGCACGTGGCGCCTCCCACCACGAAGGCGCTCTACGAGCTGGTGCGTTCGCTGACGGGCGGCACGCGAAAAGCCAGCGCTCGAGTCCCTACCAAGCGTCGCCCCCAGAGGAGTCGATGAAGCTGAACCTTAGGCTCGTGGCCGCCGGCGTCCTCGCGGCGACCGTCCTCGCGTTGCCGCTGCAAGTGGCGGCGCTTCCGTCGCCGGGCGCTCTGCGGCCCGATGTGCGCCTCGACGATCCCTGGGGACGCGCGGTGCAGCTCTCGAAGTTTCGAGGCATGCCGACCCTCGTGGTCTACGAAGACAAAGGTTCGGCCGAAGAGAACAAGGAGCTCAAGGCGCAGTTGAGCGAGCTGGCCAAGGGCGACAAGTACAAGCGCCTCGTGGCGCTGGTGGCCGTGGCCGACGTGTCCGGCTACGACTTCTGGCCGGTGCGCGGCTTCGTCAAAGACGCGATCCAAGTCGAGTCGCACAAGCAGGGGACGATCATCTACTGCGACTGGACCGGGTCAATCCGGCGGGCGCTGGATCTCAAGGCGAAGGCGAGCAACGTGGTGCTCTACGGGCGCGACAATCGCGTGCTGTTCGCGCACTCGGGTCCCATGGGGCCCGAGCAGCGGGCCGCGCTGATTGGCCACCTGCGGGCGGAAGTGGAAGGCGCGCCCTAGCGCGCCTGAGTGTCAGAGTGCCAGAGGTCGTCGCGGGGAACGCGTCCGGCGTGAGGGCTCCGCGTTAGGGCTCCGCGCAAAAGGGCTCGGGCGGCGTCCCCTCGCAATGCATGAACGCGTTCTCGCGCATGACGAGGGGCGGCGCGCCGCATCGCGCCGAAGGCGCTGCGAGGCGAGGATCACAAACCTCGCGCAGGTCGTCGAGCTCGGTGCACCAGCGCAACGACACGGTCGCGCTCTTCTTGGCGAGCGTGCCCGCTTGCGCGTCGAAGCCCGCCGCCATCTCGTATTCGAGCCACGCGACCTGGTAGCCGACGGTCCCTTGCTTCGCTTCGATGGCGCGGCGCGTGAGCACGCCATCGCGCATCGAGTTGGTCCACGAAATGGAGAACGGCTTTAGCGCGCGCGTCTTCTCAATGGCGCACTTGCGCACCGCGTCCTTGCACTCGTCGTTGCAGACGCCCTCCGGCATCACGAGGCCGCAGTCGCGCGGCACCGTTCGGTCGCGGTGCTTGGCCTGGGCCGCCTCGAGCCAACATCCCGGCGGAAAGGCGGGCGCTGCCGCGCGGGGTGCCCCCGCCTCGCAGCCTGGCAAGAGGAGCGCAAGAAGAAGGCCGTGGCGACGCACGACCTTCTCGTAGCGCGGAGACGGGCCGGCGGCGAGGAGACGCAACCGTGCCCTGAGGACGCTACTTGTTGCAGGTGCTCCCGCACGAGTCGAGGCACGAGCAGAGCTTGCTGTTGCAGCTGCTCACGCACCCGGAGTAGTTCGGGTCTGGCGACGGCAAGCCGGTCGCCGGGTCAACCTTCGTTCCATCTCCGCAGGCGGTCGTGCAGCTGCCGTGTGCGTCGTTGCACTTCTTCTCCTCGTCGGCGGAGCAGACACCGCCGCTGCAGGCCGTCGTGGCCACGGGGCCAGCGAGCGCGATGAGGGCTGCGGCGGCGGAGAAGAAGAGCGAAGCACTGAGACGAAGCGACGACAATGACATGGTGAAACTCCTTCAACTTGAACCGAGTGACTCGGCGATTGTCCTACGAGCTGCACCCCGCGCGCCAAAGACTGGCGGGCCGTCGAGCGAAGCAACAATCGTCTAGTGTTCATGAGATGGCCTCCGAGGTCCCGCCCGGCCCGCGTCATCGGTGACGCGGAGCGCCGCGCCGGCGCCCTCGCGAAGGGCCCTCGATGACGCGGAAGGCACCTGGGTTCCACCGTAAAACCACCAAGATCGACGCGACGTTGAAGCGTCTCGAAGATTCAATCGGCGACCTCCCGGAGACGCGACGCGAGGCCCGTCGCGCATCGCGATGAGCGCGATGACAGCCTCCGCGCTCGCGGGGAAGCGCCGGATCGCAGCACCCGAAGGAGAGTCGCAGGGCATCGTTGATCGTCCTGGGTGGCCAACTTTCGCCCAGAGACCTGGCAAAGACCTTGCGCCGGTCGGGCAACATGCGCACCCATAGGGGCGTCCCATGCGACCGCAGCTCGACGCAAGCAGGCCCAGCGCCGTGGCCGGCACCTTCTACCCAGAAGATCCGGAGGCGCTCGGCGCCCTCGTCGACCGACTCCTCGGCGCCGTGCGGCTCGACGCTAGCGAGCCGTCGCCGAAGGCGCTCGTCGTCCCTCACGCCGGCTACGTGTATTCGGGTGCCGTCGCGGCGAGCGGCTTTGCGAGGCTCGCCAGCGCCCGCGACGTTGTGACCCGGGTGGTGCTTATCGGTCCGGCTCACCGCGTGGCCGTGCGCGGTCTCGTCTGGCCCGGCGCGCGCTCTCTCGCGACGCCCCTCGGAAGCGTCACCGTTGATCTAGAGGCGCTTCGTCAGATTCCGGAGGTCGAGGCGAGCGCCTTCGCCCACGCGAGCGAGCACTCGCTGGAGGTGGAGCTCCCCTTCTTGCAGCGCGTCGTCCCGCGAGCCGAGGTGGTGCCGCTCGCTGCTGGCACCGCCAGCGCAGCGGAGGTCGGTGAAGTGCTCGAAACGCTCTGGGGCGGCCCCGAGACGCGCATCGTCATCAGCACCGACCTATCGCACTACCTGCCGTACGAAGAAGGCAAGCACCGCGACGAAGCCACGGTCGCGCGGATCGTCGCGCTCGATTCGGAAGGCGTCGACCACGACCAGGCCTGCGGCGCCACGGGGCTCGCAGGCCTCTTGTGGGTTGCGCGCCGCAAGGGACTCACGGCGCGGCTCTACGATCGACGAAGCTCCGGCGACACCGCCGGCGACCGCCGCCGAGTGGTCGGCTACGCCGCGTTGGGCTTCTCGGAGCCCGAGAGTTCGGGAGGCCTGTCATGAGAGTCGATGAGGCCGAAGGCAAGAGGCTGGCTGCCTACGCCCGCGCGGTCATCGCCGAAGCGTTGGGCGGCACCCGCGCTAGCAAGCCACATTCGCCGGCCATCGACGAAGAGGGCGCGACCTTCGTCACGCTGCGGCGTCGCGACGGCGACCTCCACGGCTGCATCGGCGCCTTGGAGGCGCAGCGCACCATCGTCGACGACGTCGCAAAAAACGCCGTGGCGGCCGCGCTCTACGACCCGCGCGCTCCGGTCATCACGCTGCGCGACGTCGCCGAGCTCGACGTCGAAGTCTCGCTGCTCTCGCGCCTCGAACCCATCGAGTTCGATGGCACCGAGGGGGGCGCCGTAAGGGCCCTCGTGCCGTTTCGGGACGGCGTCGTCCTCGAGCTGGGCCACCGTCGTGGCACATTTTTGCCTCAGGTTTGGGAGACGTTGCCTCGCCCGGTCGACTTTTTGGAGCACTTGAAAGAAAAGGCGGGACTCGCCAAGACGTTCTGGTCTCCTGACATTCGCCTGTCCCGCTACACGAGTCGCAAGTGGCTCGACCGAGCCTCATGACCGAAAACGCGCCGCATCCCGGCCGCTACTTCAGCAAGACCCACGACGGCCGCGTCCGCTGCGAGCTCTGTCCGCGCGACTGCGTGCTCGCCGAAGGGCAACGCGGCATGTGCTTCGTACGGCAAAACGTCGGCGGCAAGATGGTGTCGACGACCTACGGTCGCTCGTCAGGCTTCGCCCTGGACCCCATCGAGAAGAAGCCGCTCCACCACTTCTACCCGGGCTCGAGCGTCCTCTCCTTCGGCACCGCCGGCTGCAACCTCGCGTGCAAGTTCTGCCAGAACTGGGACATGTCGAAGTCACGTGACATGGACACGCTCGCCGCCGACGCGACGCCGTTGGCGATCGCCAAGGCTGCCCGCGAGAGCGGCGCCAAGAGCGTCGCCTTCACCTACAACGACCCGACGATCTTTCCCGAATACGCGATGGACGTCGCCGACGCTTGCCATGAGCGGGGCATCAAGACCGTGGCCGTGACGGCTGGCTACATCTACCCGAAGCCCCGAGAGGAGTTCTTCTCAAAGATCGACGCGGCGAACGTCGACCTGAAGGCCTTCACGGAAGAGTTCTACTTCAAGCAGACAGCGGCTCATCTCGCGCCGGTCTTGGACACCTTGAAGTACCTGGTCCACGAGACCAACGTGTGGACCGAGATCACGACGCTCCTCATCCCAGGCCTCAACGACTCCGACGCCGAGCTCGTCAACCTCTGCGAGTGGGTCGCGCGCGAGCTTGGTCCCACGGTCCCGATTCACTTCACGGCCTTCCATCCAGACTACAAGATGCAGGACGTCCCTCCGACGCCGCCGGAGACGCTCAAGCTCGCGCGCAGCATCGCGCGAGCGCTAGGCCTGCTCTACGTCTACACCGGCAACGTTCACGACTACGACGGCGACCAGACGCTGTGTCCGTCGTGCAAGACGCCGGTCATCGAGCGCGACTGGTACGAGCTCTTGAAGTACCGCCTCGACGCCGAGGGGCGTTGCGCGTCTTGCAAGGCCGAGGTGCACGGCGTGTTCGCTCCCACCGCCGAACGTTTCGGACGGCGGCGCATGCGCGTGACGGTGTAGCCGCTACGCTCGGGCGCGGGGCGCGACGCCTCAGCGAACGACGCCGCCCTTCGTGGCGCAGCCGAACGCGATCGAGAGCTTCCCCTTCTTCGCGCGGATGTCGCTGCACGTGGCGGGGCACAGCTCCACGCGCGTCGGCGCGTTCGCGTCGTCGTAGTGCCAGCCGGTGCCGCCGGTGCAGTCCTTGTTGTACGTGAGCACGTCGTCGACACCGTTGACGTTCGCCACGACGTTCACGGCGTTGATGTCGAGCTTCTTGCCGTCGGGCGGGCTCGGGAGCGGCACGTTGCACGACAGCTCCTTGCCGCGAATGGCTTCGAGTGCGGCCAGCAGATCCGCCGACGTCTTGGCCGGGTTGCCAACGGTCACGAGCGTGGCCGTGGATGTACCTCCGCCGGCGGCGATCTCGTTCAAGTTCGTGAGGCTTGCGCCGACACCGATGACGTAGGTTTTGAGCGGCGTCTTCGCGTCGGCAGCGGCGGCCTGCGCCACGCCCTTGACGACACCGATGGCTTGGGGCGTCGCGTCGCCGCACTCGGTGGGATCGCCGTCGCTCACGAGGACGATAGCCGTGATCTCGTTGGGGCGCGCCGCCGCGACGGTCTTCGCGTAGGCGATCGTGCCCTTGAGGGCGATCTCCGTTGGCGTGTTACCGCGCGGGGTCTCGCTCGCGATGGCGCCTTTGAACGCGGCCGCGTTGGGCAAGGCTTGCATCGCGACGGCAGGCGTCTCGTACGCGGAGGGCTGGCACATCGTGCCGCCGGCGCCCTGCTTGGGGAAGAACCCCATCGACGCGGAGAGGCCCGCCGACTTGGGATCCGCGAAGAACGTTTCGACCGCTTGCCCAACCGGGACCCACTTCGCGGCCGGGTCAAAGAACAGCGTTTGGCTGCAGCCCGCGGGGCTCGCGCAAAGAATCGCCGGTTCGCCGCCCACCGTCCCCGAGGGGCACGGCGAGCCGTTGTAGTTCGCGCTGGTGGCGTTCGGAAACGTCAACGCCCCAAGCTGGCCCGCGGGGTAGCACGCGTAGAGATCGCTGTTTCCGCTGGGCCCCGTCAGCGTCAACGTCTGGCACACGACGTCGCCGCCGCCGCATGAAGAGATGCGCATCTTGTCGCCCATGCTCCCGCTCTTGTCGTAGAGGAAGACGAGGTTCAGGGGCTTGAGCGTGGCTTCCTGTTGCGAGGTGGCGCACGCGGCGAGGGAGCCGAGACCGCTGCCGGGCCCGGCATCGTTGCTAGAATTCACGAATCCGGGACCGCCGTCGCCCACCCCCTCTGCGGTGCCAGCGTCTGCGGGCCCGCAGGCGTTCGCGAGCACAACGACGAGCGATGCGGCGAGGAGGGTCGTGCCGTGGTGGGGGCGGAGCATGCCGCCTACTGTGACACGCATGCGCCCGGATCAGCGGCGATCGTCCCGTAAATCCCAGGAACGTCCTCGCGGTCGGGACGCTCGCGAGACTCGCCGCGGTACGACCCGCCTGTTGCCTATCGGCCGAGCAAACGCTGAAAGAAGTTGAGCGTGCCCCCGCCCCCGGCTGCGCTTGCGTCACCTAGGGCGCCGGCGCTGTTGCTGGCGATGTCGCGGCCCTCGGTGCGGACCACTTGCCGAGCCACGGCCGCGAGCGCACCACCGTTGGTGCCGTCGGGCGCTGCCAGCGCGCGGGCCGCGGCCTCTCCGCCGTAGGAGCGGAGCGATTGCTGAAGCACCGTGAAGCGAGCGTCGCGCGGCACTTGTTCCATGGCGCCGGCGCCGCGGCCCAACGTTTCCACCGCTTGGTCGGGGCGCACGCGGTAGACGCCGGCCTCGGCGTCGAAGCCGTAGCGGTTTCCGTCGCTGGCCACGCGCTGCGACGCGCGCGCGCGCATCGCGTCGTCGCCCGAGGGACGGCCGCCCTCTTCCGTAGGCCGCGCATTGGCATCTTCCGTCGGCCGCGCCTCGCCGTCTTCGCCGGGTCGCGCGTTGGCGTCTTCCGTCGCCCGCGCCTCGCTGTCTTCGCCGGGCCGCGCGTTGGCATCTTCCGTCGCCCGTGCACCACCTTCTTCGGCGTCCGCGCCGGACGACGGACGCGTCGCGAGGCCCTCTTGGGTGAGCTCGCTCGCGAGGGCCGACGCGCGCGTCGGCTCGGCTTCGGCGCACGAGGTGCAGGTGCGAGACCCGGTCGGTGGAGTCTTTGCTTCTGACGTCACCACCAGGCGCGATAGATCACAAAGGTCGCGGACATTATGGCCTTCCGCGTCCGAATAGTAGCGATTGTAGAACTCGTAGTCGAGGACGCCTCGTTGCCCTGGGACGCCGCCGAGCTCGGCCGGGATCGCATCTCCTTGCGCCGCGCCGACGGCGCGGTGCCTACCCTCGAGGACGAACACACGATCGTCGGCGAGCGTTCGTCCGGCCGTCAGTCCCGCCTCCGCGTCCGCCGAGTAGGCGCCTTGACCGGGGTTGATCGGCGCGCCGGTGCGCGCATCCTCGGCGCGAAAGCGGACGCGATCCGGACCTTCGGCCGGCCGATAGATGACCCAACTTTCACCATCGGCGCCGCCGCGACGAAGGATCGCTGCGTCCTCCGGGAGACCTTCCGCGATGCTGGGCCGCGGTGGCGGCAGCGCCTGGTCGACGAGAGCGGGCCGAAGCGGGATATGCGCTTCCGGGCTCGTCCGAGGCACAACCTCGCCGCGAAGACTCAGCGCGTTGCCCTCGGCGTCGTAGGCGTGTCCGTGCGGGAGGCGCGAGACCTCGGCGGCTTGGCGAGGGTGCCCCGGATCGATGCGCTGGTAGGGGCTCTCGTCGGCGCGGCGCGTTTGATAGAAGCCGCCACCGCCCGTGGTTCGACCGCCCGGGGGCTCGACCATCATCTCGCCACCGGGCGTGCCGATGAAGCGCCCCACCGGCTCGCCGGTGCGCGGGTCAAGGCCGGCGGCAGAAGCGCCGAGGTCAGACCCCGTGTCGTCGCCGAACTCGGCCCCGTCATCGGTGCCGCTCCCGCCCTCCAAGTCGACGTCCGCCTGACCGTCGGCCTGGCCCAGCGCCGCGCCGGTCTCGGCGGCGCGCACGCTGCCGCCGGCGCCAACGCCAACGAGCGCGCTGGTCGCGGCGCCAATGGCCAGCGAGCTTGCCTGCTGCAAAGCGCCGGTCACGAGCGACGGAAGGGCCGGCATCGCCCCGCTGAGCACCGAACCGACACCGCTCGATGCAGCTTGCAACAATTGCCCAGAGGCCGCCGCGGCGAGGCTCTGCCCCGTGACAGCGCCCGTGGCGACGCCGAGCGCCATGCCACCGGCCTGTTGAAGCGCTCCGGCGACGCCTTCCGGAAGCGCGGGCAGCGCGCCGGCCAGCAGGGCCCCGAACTGATTCGATGCAAGTTGCAACAATTGACCGCTGAGCGCGCCGGTGAGACCGCGCAAGAGAACCGCTGCGACACCGGCAGCTGCGCGCCCACCGGCGCCGCCGCCGCTCGCGGTCGCCGACGCGCCACCGATGAGCGTGCGCCCCGCGCCGGTGATGACCGTACCGCCGCAGTGCGACGCATCGCCGACGCGCGTCAACGGCTTGCCGTTGACGTAGACCGTGGCGCTGCCGTGCGAGAGCTTCTCATGACCGTGACCGCAGCCGTCGGCGGAGGCGCGGGCGACGGCGCGGCCCTCGATGAACACGTTCGGCGAGCCCGCTGCGATCTGCCCGCAACCGCCACCGAGCGACGCGGCGCCGGGCGACGGCCGCGACGCGGCGCCAACGATCGCGGACACGAGCGCGCTCGGTCCGCCGAGCGAGAGGCCGGCCAACGCTCCGACCACCGCACCCGCGGCGGCCACCGATTGAAGGGCGCCGCCGCCGCCGCCATGGCGGCCCACGCGATCGCCCACGCGGGCCGCGGCGCGACTGCCGGCATTGCCCTGTGAACCCGAATGCGGTCGGGCCAAGAGCGACGCGACGGGCGCCAAGAGCGGCAGGGCCACCGGCGCGATGGTCGACAGGGACGGAACGACTTCGCTGATGGGCGCGCCGGCCAGGGCGCGGTCAACGGCCCCGACGGCGGTCGTGGCGAGCGGCATGGCGGCGGAGGCGCCGAGGGCGGCGACGGAGGCAGCGGTTCCAGTGCGAGCCATGACCGCTCCCACTGCAGCGGGCGGGCCATTGGCTCCGCAAAAAGCCCCCCACGAAACGCTTCAGCAAGAGGGGGCGCTGGCGCCGATCACTCGCGGCAATGGGTCACCAAGTTGCGCTGCAAGATGCCGCAATGCTGACGTAAAACGGGGATGCTCGCCGCCAGCGTGGGATCGCTCTTGCCCCCAGCCTTGACATAGATACCAGGAGCATATATGCTGTTGGTATCTAAGATGGCGCGCGCTCCCAAGTCACCGCAACCGAAACGTGCCGAGGGCGCTCCGCCTACCGACGAGGCGGCGTTCCTCACCGAATACGACGCGAGCGAGTACGAGCGGCCGTCGGTCACCGTCGACGTCGTCCTTGTGTCGGTCAAGGGCGACGCCCTCGTCACGCTCGTCCTCGAGCGCGACGACCACCCGCACAAGGGCAAGGTCGTCTTGCCCGGCGGCTTCGTGCGCATCGACGAGTCACTCGAGGAAGCTGCCGAGCGCGTGCTCCAGGGCAAGGCCGGCCTCAGCCACGTCTTCTTGGAGCAGCTCTACACCTTCGGCGGCGTGCGCCGTGATCCGCGAACGCGCGTCATCACGGTCTCGTACTTTGCGCTCGTTGCCGCGGAACGCTTCCCGACCGAGGGTCGCGACGGCAAGGGCATGACGGCCCGCATCGACGTGCCCTGGGCCGGAGAGACGGGCGGCGCCGTCGAGCTCAAGGGACCTCTCGGGCAAACGCTCGATGTTGGCTTCGATCACGCCGACATCGTCGGCATGGCGGTCAAGCGCCTGCGCGGCAAGCTCGGCTACGCGCCCATCGGATTTCAACTTCTGCCAGAGCGATTCACGCTCCTCGACCTGCAACGCGTTCACGAGATCATCCTCGGGCGCGACCTCAACAAGGACTCGTTCCGGCGCAAGATGCTCGCCTCGGGTGAGCTGGAGGCGACGGGCCGCCACGAGATCGACGTGGGCCACCGCCCCGCCGAGCTCTACCGCTTCCGCCACCGCTCCGCCGTGTAGCAGGCGACGACGACGCTCCGACACTCGTGGACGGACGGACCGCGCCGGTCGCGGTCCTCCGTTCACGCGCGCCCGCGAAACCTCAACCGAAAGGACAGTCCCATGGGTGAAGTCAGACGTTTTGGCCCCTTCGGTCACTACCGCGCCGAGTCGAGCTCCTACGTGCTCCGCTTCCGTGGCGGACGGTTGCTCGCGCGCGGTCGCGCCCTCGGCTTCTGGTTCCTCGCGCTGAGCACCAGCGTGGCGGAGGTGCCGGTTGACGACCAGGAGCTCGCCTTCCTATTCCGGGGTCGCACCACAGACTTTCAGGACACGCACGTCCAAGGCGCCGTGACGTTCCGCATCAAGGAGCCCGACAAGCTCGCCGAGCGCGTCGACTTCTCGATCGATCTGACGACGGGCGCGTTCCGCAAGAAGCCGATCGAGGCCCTCACCGAGCTCGTCAGCCAATTGGCGCAGCAGCTCGCCGTCTCGTGGATCGGCGAGCATGACCTTGCGACGACGCTGACGAAAGGACCGGCCGAGCTCCGCCTCTGCATCGAAAAGGGGCTCGTCGCCGACGGAGCGCTCTCTGACCTCGGCCTCGATGTCGCGACGGTGCGCATCGTCGCCGTGAAGCCGGCCCCTGAGCTGGAGCGCGCTCTCGAGGCGCCGGCGCGCGAGCGCATCCAACAAGAGGCCGATGAAGCGGGCTTCGCGCGGCGCGCGCTCGCCGTAGAGAAGGAGCGCGCCATTCAGGAGAACGAGCTCCAGAACCAAATCGAGTTGTCGCGGCGCGAGGAGCAGTTGATCAGGCAAAGGGGCGTCAATGAAGAGCGCCGCGTGACCGATGAAGCAGAGGCCGAGCGCGTGCGCAACGAAGCAGAGCTCGCGCGAAGGCGCCGCGGCGTCGAGACCCGCGCCGACCTGATGCGCATCGAGGCGAGCGCCGAGGCGGAGCGCACGACGACGACGGCCAAGGCGCAAGCGGAGGCGGTGCGCCTCGTCGAGACCGAGAAGGTCGCCGCCGAGAAGGAGCGACTCCTCTCCTACAAGGACCTGGCACCCCACGTGCTCGCGGGCATGGCGGCGCAAGAGCTGGCGGGCAAGCTGCAGAAGATCGAGCACGTGCGCATTGAACCCGACACGCTCGCGAACCTCATGCGCGGCCTTGGCGGCGCCTTCGCGGCGCCCAAGGAGTCTTGAGCCGTGGGCATCGTGAGTCCTCGCGCGGTGCTGGTGACGCGCGCCACCGACTACGAGCTCGTGGTGGCGCGCCACGGCACGCGGGCGCAAGCGGAGTTCTTCCTGAAGGGCCGCGGGCAGACGCTGGAGGCCGCCGACCAACGCCACGCGAAGCAGAAGGAGGCGGAGCAAGCGGCGGCAGCGGCGATCCCGCGCGCGTGGCGTCGCACGCACGTGGCTCGAAGCGACCTGTGTCGCTTCGTCTTCGACCCGACCGACGTCATCGTGGTGGTCGGCCAAGACGGCCTCGTGGCCAACGTTGCCAAGTACCTCCGCGGGCAACCGGTCATCGGCATCAACCCCGACAAGGCGAGCTACGACGGCGTCCTCGTGAAGCACGCGCCGAAAGACGCCAAGGACCTCTTCGGTGCCTCTGCCGATGGCCGCGCCCGTGAAGAGCGCACCATGGTCGAGGCGCGGCTCGACGACGGCCAACGGCTCTTGGCCATCAACGAGATCTTCGTCGGGCATCGCTCGCATCAATCGGCGCGGTATCGGCTTCGCGCGAAGGGCCTCGAGGAGCGTCACTCGTCCTCGGGCGCGGTCGTCGCCACCGGCACCGGCGCCACCGGATGGGCGCGCTCCATTCACCGCGAGCGCGTCGCAGCGCCGCCTATGCCTTCGCCGACGGAGCCGGGCCTCGCCTTCTTCGTTCGCGAGGCGTTTCCCAGCGTGGCGACGCAGACGTCGCTGACGCAAGGGCTCCTCACGGCCGAAGAGGCGCTCGAGATCACTTCGGAGATGAACGAGGCGGGCGTCGTGTTTGGCGACGGGATCGAGGACGACCGACTGGAATTTCCCTGGGGCATGCGCGCCCGCATCGCCGTGGCCAAGGAGCGCCTTTGCTTGGTCGCGTGAACCCAACGACGCCGCTCCGCTCAGTGAGCCATGAGTCGCTCCACGAAGGCCAAAACGACCTTCGCGAGCTCGGGGACGCGGTGACCATGGTTCACGAGCGGCGGTCCGCCGAGGAAGAGCGCGAGGAAACCGACGGTGACCCAGGGCGAGTGTTCTTCGTCGGCGGAATCTTGCGCCGCGTCGGCTTGCCGTACCGGCGGCGGTGGTGACGGGACCATGGCCCGTCGCTGCGCGTCTCGGACGACCTCCAGCATCGTGGCCGTTGAGAGGGCCGAGCCTTGAGCAAGGACCTTGGCCACCTCATCTCGATCGAACCAGACACCGTGACGCGTGCAGACGTCGAGGTCGACGCCTTCGAATCTTGCGCGCACCGCGCTCGCACGGCACTCGGGACACAGGACAGCGGGAACGCCGGACGGTCGTGCGTGCGCACACGACTCGAGTGTGGCGGCCACGACTTCGAGGTTGCCGGGCGTGGGGCCGGCGCCGACCCATAGCCCGCCGCAGCGGGAACACCCGGAGAGGCGAGCCGTCGCGGTTGTCATCAGGGCAACGCCACAACGGGGACAACGAAAGGCCACCCACCATCGATGGCCATGCCGCTGAGTCCTGCCAAGAACAAATGCGACGCGCCGTGGAGGATTTGTCCGCTTCCACGTGGTGAGCGTCCGTCGTGATTTCCAACAGCGTCCTCGAGAGCCTCGCGGCGCACATCGAAGTCAGCTCGGCG
The DNA here is from genome assembly GCA_016703425.1 of Myxococcales bacterium. Classification (NCBI taxonomy): domain Bacteria; kingdom Pseudomonadati; phylum Myxococcota; class Myxococcia; order Myxococcales; species Myxococcales bacterium. Next base: position 322,139 of record JADJCA010000029.1, on the reverse strand, counting down.
ACCAAGCCCATCGGCAACTACGATCTGACCCGGCTCGGAGGCCGCGTCATGCGCGACACGTGCCGCAACCGGCCGTCGATGCGACCTGCACCGAAATGGTGCGGGGCCTCAAGACCTCCGGCGTGAGCAACAACGGCGGTCGCCTCACGAAGGAGTGTTGACAGCGCCTCTCCGCCGTCGACGCCAAGGGCGGCGACCAGATTCGCGCCTGCGCCAACGCGAAGAAGAAGCGCGCGCGGCTCCGCGCGGTGGACCTGACGCGAACCAGTCACTCTACTGGTGCATGTCCGATCTCTCGCCAGCGCATGTCGACGCGACCTTCGGGGCGCTCCAAGCCGCATCGCCGAGCTCGCGGTGTGTAGCCGCGGCGGGGAGCGCCTTTGGAGACACCCTTGCGAGAGGTCGATGTCCGATATGAACAAACGGGAACAACGAGTGGAAGTCGTGCGTCGACGTTGGCCAGGGCCTGCTGGTGGGCCAGCAAGCTCCTCCGCGCGGCGCGGGACACCGCTTACTGAGCGGGGCTAGGACGCGAGATCCGCAGCGCTGACGGTCCGGAGGTCCCACGCATCCGGTGCGTCGCGCTTGAGCGATGGAGCTGGCGAGAAGGGAGGCGCAGCGACTCCGTCCAGGAGAAACCCCAGGAGGCTGGTGCGTCGAAGGAGTTGAAACAGGGGCGGCAGCGTCTCGCGAAGGTTTCGATCGCAGGGAATGTGAGTCTGGATGGCAAGCTGCGTGAGCGGCTCCCCGAGAAACTCCAGTGCGATGGACTCGGCTGCGTCTTGAACGGTGCCGAGTTCTTCGTCGTCGGGGAGCAGGTCCTCGAACAGCGGGGCGAGGGCTTGCTGGCCGAGTGGCGTGAGTTCGACGATGCGATAACGGCGATCGAACGGGTGTGGTCGTCGTTGCACGAGGCCAAGGCCTTCGAGCGCCTTGAGCATTCGACTCACGACGGGCGCGCTGACGCACATCTCGCGAATGATGCCAGCCTGCATCATCGGGTGATCACGCAGCAGAATCATCAAGTCCGCGCGGGCGGGCGTGAGGTCCGCGACCCTGGCGAGTTGGCGGGCCCAATGGTTCACGAGGAGCGTGGTGCGTTTGAAGGTGAGTTGCAGCGGCGGGAGCATGGCGTGGCAGACGCACAGGCTGGGCCAGCGCGCCGGGGCCCGGCCCGGCGCCGCGGGCCCGGCGGGGGCCGAGGGGCGCAAGACCGGCAGTTTGCATGCTAATTGATGCGGCAGCGGCCCGGGCCTCCCCCCGCCCGCCGGTCGCCCTGATGCGCGCCGGGCGCAGTCGTTCGTGTCCACGGCCACTCCCGGACGTCCGGCGGACACCCGCGGAGGCGATCGTGCCCGCTGCGCGGATCGGACACTTGCACCGCAGCCAAGTGCACCGGCACGCCGATCCCTTGTGCATCGGAGCGCGCGTCACGCTGCATCAGACTCACCGGCGATCGGCGTCGGCGCGTGTCCGCCCCTACGACAACGAGCTTTGAGCGAGAGTCCGCTCAGCGCTTCGTGCGTCGCCCAAAAAGCCCCAGGAGGGCCAGCGCGAGGCCCAGCGCGAATGCGCCACGCGCCGGCGAGCCGCTGGGGGACGCGACGGCGCATCCCCCATCGCTGCTCGGCGTGACGGGCGAGTTCGTGTCGGGCGTTGTGCCCGGGCTGCCCTTCGCGCCGGCGTCGTTGCCCGACGACGACGAGCCGCTCGGCGACGGCGTTCCTGGCTCCGGCGCTCCCGCGTCGGCGGCCGGTGACGCGCCCGCATCGGGGGGCGCTCCCGTGCACGGTGCGCCGGCCGTGACCGACACGCCGCTGAGCTCGGCGTCGGCACCGAGGGCGCCGGCCGTGAGGAGCGCCGCCGCCGTCGTGTCGTCTTTCAGGTTCGCGAGAAAGAACGCGGTGGCGTAGCGAGCGTGAACGTCCTGGCGAGTGGCGTTGGCCGACCCACCGCAGAAGACGCCGCAGGCCGCGCCACGCGAAGCGTTCTCACCGTCGCAGTGGGAGGCGCCCACCACGTCAAAGACGATGCTGGGGCCCGTCGATTGCGCCTTGTATGCGGCCCATCCGCCTTGGTTGTTGCAGCCACCTGGCGCGGCGAAGAGCGACAAGATCGGCGTGCAGATCTTGGGCATTGCCGTCTTGCCCGCGTTGGCTTTGTCGACGGGATCGAAGAGGACCGTTGCGCGCGGCCGAAGCTCGGCCGACGCCACGGAGGTCGCGAGGCCTCCCGCGCTGTGTCCCTCGAGCCCGATGCGGGCGCCGTCGACCTTGCCCTTCGCCCCCGACGAGAAGCCCGGGTCAGCGAACGACTTGGCCAGCGAGACGATGACGTTCTTCTGCGTGGTCGGGTCCGGGTTGAAGGGGCTCGGCAGATCGGGGACGACGACGACGAAGCCGTAGCTCGCGAAGTGTTCGGCCCACCCGAGCTGGTTGTCCGAGCTGGCCGACCAGCCGTGGCTCGCGATGATCAAAGGGTGCGGGCCCGCCGTCGTGGGGACCACGAGGAACCCGCCCGTCGCTCCGCCTACGGCGCCGAGCGCGGACGTCTTGAACGCTACGGGCCCCGGATCCGCGTAGTCGGCGGACGCGGTAAAGGCCCAAGTGAACAACGCCGCGAACGCGGCACCTCCCCCGAAGAATCGATGCATGGCGGCGGCGAGTGTGCCCTACCGATCGGAAGGCGCAAGCCCGTGAGCGATTTTGCGCGACTTCGTTCGGAAAGGATTGAGCTTTTCGTGATCCTATCGATCCCCTCGAGGGGACCGCGAGCTCTTGGGTACCCTGCGCGGATGCCTGCTTGGTCTGCCTCGTGGTTCGCCGCCTCCGTCGTGGGCTTGCTGCTCCTCGTCGCCGTTCGTGATCGCCTGCAGAAGCGACACACGATCATTCGCAACTTCCCGCTCGTGGGGCGCTTTCGGTTCTGGTTCGAGAAGCTCGGCGGGCCGCTCCGTCAATACATCGTCACCGGCAACGACGAAGAGCGCCCCTTCAGTCGCGATCAGAGGCGGTGGGTCTACGCGTCGGCGAAGAAGGAGAACAACTACTTCGGCTTCGGCACCGACAACGACCTCGAGCTCTCACCGAGCTACCTCGTCGTGCGCCACGCGGCCTTTCCGCTCACGAGTCCGCACGAAGGTGAGCCAGGCTACGACCCGAAATACGGGTGCCCCAGCGCGAAGGTGCTGGGCGGCTTTCGCGGTCGGAAGAAGGCCTTTCGCCCCACGAGCATCGTGAACACGTCGGCCATGAGCTATGGCTCGTTGAGTCGCGCCGCCGTGGAAGCCATCAACCGGGGCGTCGCCATCGCTGGCGCCATGCAGAACACCGGCGAAGGCGGCATCGCCGAGCCGCATCGCTCCGGCGGCGATCTCGTTTGGCAGATCGGCACCGGCTATTTCGGCTGCCGCGATGAGAAGGGCGGCTTCTCCATCGACCGCATGCTCGAGACGCTCGCGACGGCCAAGGTGCGGGCCCTCGAGCTCAAGCTCAGTCAAGGGGCCAAGCCGGGCATGGGCGGCGTGCTCCCGGCGGCGAAGATCACCAAGGAGATCGCCCGCATTCGGCTCATTCCCTTGGGGCAAGACTGCATCAGCCCCGCAGCCCACGGCGCCTTCAGCGACGTCTCGTCGATGCTCGACTTCATCGAGATGCTTGCAGAGCGCACGGGTCTTCCGGTGGGCATCAAATCGGCGGTCGGCGACATGACCTTCTGGCACGACCTCGCGAAGGCCATCGAAACTACGGGCCGCGCGCCGGACTTCGTCACCATCGACGGCGGCGAAGGCGGCACCGGGGCCGCGCCGTTGGTCTTCGCCGACCACGTGTCTTTGCCGTTCAAGCTCGGCTTCTCCTCGGTGTACCGCGCCTTCGCCGAGCGCGGCGTTCAGGAGAACGTCGTCTTCATCGGCTCTGGAAAGCTAGGCTTCCCGGAGCAGGGCCTCCTGGCGCTGGCGCTCGGCTGCGACATGATCAACGTAGCCCGCGAGGCCATGTTGGCCATCGGCTGCATTCAAGCGCAGGAGTGTCACACGGGCCATTGCCCCACGGGCATCGCCACGCAAACGCCCTGGCTCGTGGGCGGCCTTGACCCCACGCTCAAAGCAGCGCGCCTCGCCAACTACCTCATGACGCTCCGCAAGGAGCTCATACAGCTGGCCCACGCATGCGGCGAAGCGCACCCGGCCCTCGTGCCGCTCGATCGCCTGGCGGTGCTCGACGGCTTCACGCAGCGCTCGGCGCGCGAAGTCTTCGGCTACGAGTCCGGCTGGGGCCTGCCGCTCGAGCAAGAGCGAGCCGCCATCAAGAAGCTGATGATGCCAGGCTGACGTCGTCGCAGGCCGCCGACGGCTCGCGCTACGTCTTGACCCACGCGTCGAGGAAGCCGCCGCGGCACCACTCGCGCTCTTCGAGGCGGTAGTCGGGTGGGAACGTGCCTCCAAAGCCGTGGTACGTGACGACGCGCGTCTTGGGGCGCGCGCGGGAGAGCCAGGCGATGGCCCGATCCACGTCGTCACGGAACCGCGCCTCCGACAGGTCAACGGTGTCGTCGAGCCAATCGCTCGGCCCCCAGAGGTTCTCCTCAAAGGGATTGAAGAGGTAGACGCCGTCGTACGCCGTGACGTCTTGGTCCTCGAAGGCGCCGACCACAAAGCGCGCCGAGCGAGCCTCGAGGCGCTCGGCAGCACGGATCGCCGCGGCCACGAAATGGGGGCGACGCTCGACGCCGACGAACGTCGCACCGGTCGAGAGGGCGCCGACGATGCACATCTTTCCGACGCCGGAGCCGACGTCGAGGACGCGCGTCTCGGGCCCACGGACGAGCCACTCGGCCGCGCGAAGCGCGACCGAGACGGGGGTCCAGAAGCACTGCGACGATTCGCGAAACGCGGCCGGGTAGATGGACTCGAAGACGTCGTCAGCGGCGGCCTCGCGCCCGCGGAGCTGGTTGGCGAGGGCCGAGAGCTGGGCGGCGTCGCGGAGCTCCACGGAGGCAATTCGCGATTCCAAGGGGCCTTGACGTTACCTCATCGCGCGGTCCCGCGACGGCGGTGACGCGCTCCCATTCATAACGCGTCGCAAGTTTCTTGCGTGGACGTGTGTTTTCCTGAGCGGTCCTTACCCCAGGCGCGCAAGACGGACGCTGCGGGCCTTCGTGGCCTACGTGGGACATGGCTCGCGAGCGGCGGGGGCGCGCGCCACCGGTGTCTTCGGGAGCGCGCCTCCGGAATCCCGTGAGAACGCGAGCGTCGCTGGCGTGTCGCTCGGCGACCCCGCCCATGGCACGCGCGCTGCACCTCCGTGCTGCGAAGGCGCGAACGACCGCCTGCCGCTTCGGAGTCCGAACGGCGCGTTTTCCTAACCTAAGAAGAAAGCCAATCGCCATGAAGCAGAACCTCACGACCGCGACCCTCGAGACCCTCGACAGCGATGCCCTCGAGACCGTGTGCGGCGGCGACAACCCGGGCATGGGCCCTTACAACTCGCCATCCCAAAATGCCTGCACCGACCGGGGCAACAGCGGCGGAACCTTCGTGGGCCTCCTTGGCGACGACTGGTCCTTCGGGCTCTGTTTCTGACGGGGGGCCCGGGCCATTGCGAGCCGGGCCGGTCTTCTTCGAAACGGCCCGAATCTTCGCTACGGTTGTGTCTCTTCATGAGCCACGTGCGGGGGCGCCATGTCACGACGGTCGGAGCAAGCGTCATTGAGAGCGTGGGCGTCGTGAGGCCTCGGTCGACAGGCCTCGGCATCGCGGCGGCGCTGAGCCTCCTCTTCGGGGCCTCCTGCGCCCCGACGACGCGGGGCGGCGCGCCGCTCGCCCCCCTCCCGACCGTCGCGCCTGAACCCACGGCCGAGGTCCGCGCCGTCGTCGCGGCATCCGACGACGAGCCGGCGCTCCGCCCATGCGCGGCCTCGCCGGAGGCCGACGACGCGCGGACGGCCATCGCCGCGCTCTCGAAGCGCGTCGAGGCGCTGCTCCCGACCGACGATCCCAAGCCCCTCGCGGGCGAGCTCGTCACGCTCCTCGACGGCCCGTGCTTCCGCCTCATTCGTTGGGACCTGCACGAGCTCGGCGCGGCCTTCGATGCGAGCGCATCGCTGCGCGCCTTTTTCGGTCGCGGCGGCCGCGCCTGGCTGGAGCAGGTCCTGCACTACGACGAGCCGGCCGACGGTGGCGGGCGCGTGAGCACGACTCCGCCGACCCCGCGAAAGACGCTTACCCTCGACGTGGCCCCTTCGCACCCGCTCGCGGCGCTCTTGTGCCGCGAGGGCGACGCGGCGTGCGGCGCCGAGACGGTCGGCTGGCAGCGGCGCGCGGACCGCTTCTTTGAGCTCTTCGGTCTCGTGAAGCACCTGGAGCGTCGAGGCGCGGCGCCGCGCGCAGAGCAATCGGCGTGCGAAGCGCGGGCCCTCACCAAGCCAGTCCTAAGACGCTTCGCCGAGTTCCGCGCGTGCATGCGCGAGAGCGAGACACCACGCACCATGTTTCCGTTGGGTCGCTTCCGCGCGCCGCGGGAGGGGTGGTTCTTCGTCCGCGGCCGACGTGGACACCACTCGTTCTGCGATGAGGTGCGCGCCTACGACCTCGCCAGTGGCTCCGCCTACGTGGTCCGGAGCTGCAGTGGCTTGGTGCTTCGCGACGGCGGCTCCGTCGACGGGAAGAAGACCGACGCGGCCCGCGAGGCCAAGGACGAGGTCGGTCGCGTGTCCGCGGACGCCATCCGCGAGGCGGCGTGGATGGCGCTCTTCGCGTCGGAGGTCCAGCACGACGCCGTTCACGGCGGCCTCGGCTGGTACATCCCGCCGAGCATCGAGGTCGCCCACGCGGGCGGCGTCAGCGGCGGCTCCTTTGGCGGGTCGTTCCGCTCAAACAGCAGCCAAACGGAGCTTACGTACGCCTGGGTGACGCGCGGGAGCGTGGTCAAGGGCGGCACGCTCACGTGGGCGCAAGACTTCAACGACGCCGCGCGCGAGCACGCCGTTTCATTGCTCGCGATCGCCGAGGCCTCGTTTGTTGCGGGATGTCCGCCAACAGCGTTGCCCTCGCCGCTCGTCGCGGGGCCCAGCGGCAAAGGGGGCGTCTCGCGCCTCGACGCGGACCCCGTCTCGCTGAGCACGACGCAGCGCGACCTTGAAGACAAGCTGGCGCGCTTCAAGGGAACGAAGGTCTGCGGCGCGAAGTAGCGCGCCGGCCGCTACTGCGTCTTGCGGGTTGGGGCAGGCGACCTTGGTTGGGCCCGGGGCCAGGTCCCCAAACGCGTCGCGCTTGCCAATCACCGCGAGAAGCACGCTGTAGGAAGCGACGCGCACTTGCCCTTCGCGCACGAGGCCGACGCGCACTCGCCGGGCGCCACGCATGGCTCACCGGCCTCCTTGAGCGCCGTGCACTTGTCGGCGACGCAGCGGCCCGACGCGCACGCCCGGTCATTGCCGCAAGCTTCTCCGAACAACGCCTGCCTAACACACCGAGCCGCTTCGCAGACCGACCGGTACGCGCAGCGGTGCGTCGCGTCGCAGCTCTCCCCCTCCGCGACGATCGCCGGCGCGACGCATGTTCCCGCCGTGCACGACGCCCCCGTCACGCACACCCGAGTGGCGTCGCAGGGTTCGCTGACGAGGGCGCGCGGCTCGCAGCGCCCAGCGACGCAGGCGTCGTCGGGGTTGCACCGGACGCCGCTTCCGCAAGGTTCGCCGCGGCCGGCAGCTCGTTCGCAGGTGCCGCAAAAGTCGAGCCCCAAGGTGCAGGTCGCGCCGGCGCCGCACACGAAGCTTTCGACATCGACGCCGCAGGGTGCGCCAACGGGCGACGCTCCGGTCCACATGGAGCCGCAGGGGCCGCCGAGATCGAGCGGCTGCTTCACGCATTCGACCGTCGCGAGGTGTTTCGCGCACGCGTCGACGCCGCTCCGCGAAAGCGTGAGCAGCGCGGCACCCTCGAGGTCGACGTACCGCGGCTCGTAGCGGGCGTTGCACGTCTGGAGAAAGACGGAGCGACACTCGGCCTCGTCGCGCGCCACCATGCGGCCACATCGCATGTAGAACGCGCAGAACGCGTCGACCACCGTCTCGCAATAGCTCGAGGCGGCGAGGAGAGCGGGCGCATGCGCCTCCGCCGCCGACGCGTCGGCGGGCGCGGTGGGCGCGACGGGCGCCATCTCGCCTTGGCGCTCGCCACAACCGAAGGAGAGCGAGAGCGCTGAGAGCGCCATCGAAGCGGCCATGCGAGACATCACGGCGCTGTCTATCACGACGCCGTGTCGGCCCGAAGCCAGCTCAAGCGCAGCGCCGCCGCGCTCGCCGGAATCGCTCCTGATGAGTGGGCGCGCCAATCGGGGACCGAACGATCCACACGCGCGACGCGCGAAGTCTTGAGAACACTGACCTCGCGGCGGGCACGGCTCTTGAACGCGGAGTGCAAGATCATGCGCCGCCTTGCTTCTGCCTTTTCCGTGGTGCTCGCTCAGGGGCTTTTTGGCTGTTCCGCCGCCATCCCCGAGGAGACGAGCGAAGGGGCCCTCGAGGTGACGGAGCCTCAGTCCGACGCGCTCAAGATCCATCTGTCGGAGTCGCCGAGTCAGGGACCACACTTCACGTTTTGTTCGGCCCCGAGTCCCGACGCGCCGCTCCACCTCACGAACGCCGCTTGGCTCGCCTTGGCATCGGCGAACCAATACTCGCACCTCGGCTACTTCGCGCCACACCTCCTGGACCTCGGGTTCGGCAGCCCTGCCGACAGCTTGTGGGCTCAGTGCGGCCGCGATCTGGGCCGGGCCCGCGACTTCGAGGTGAGCCACAAGGAAGAGCTCCACGCGAAGGAGAAGGAGGGCCCGGAAGCGCTCCTCAAGTTCATGCGCCATCGCGACGTGATGTCGCCGGAGAATTTCGGCGTGTGCGCGCGCGACTTCTTCGAGAACAAGTACACCGCGCGAGACGACGACGGGCACCCCGAGCTGCCGGCGGCGGCCTTCAAGAACTACCTGCTCCGTCAAACCGACGACACGAACTGGATCCAGTTCTTCAGCGCGAAGCCCTACACGCTGCTCGAGCGGGCCATGAATCGCGGGAGCACCCAGGTCGCCATCGCAAGGCACTCGACCGAGCCCGTCGTCCTCGTGGTGTTCCGGGGCACCGAACCGCCGAGCGCGTCCGACCTGCAGGCGCGGGACCTCATCGACATCTTCAAAGACCTCGACATCTTCAAGTCGAAGCTGACGAACTATGGCTTCTCGGAAGGATGGGGCTACGCGCACCGCGGCTTCGTGACGGCGCTCCAGTCGGTCGATGACACCGAATCGACGAACCTTCTCTCGAACAAGATTCGGCAGCTCACGGGCGGCGATCCGAAGATCGGCGTCTGGATCACGGGCCACAGCCTCGGCGGCGCCCTGGCGACACTCATGACAGCGCGCCTGCTCGACCGCATGGACCGAGGCGAGGCGTTCAACTTGCGAGGCCTCTACACCTTTGGCTCTCCGATGGTAGGCAACAGCGAGTTCCGCGACTCGATGACCGCCGCGGCGCGGCGCCACGAAGTACCGCTCGTGCGATTCCGCAACGACCAAGACGCCGTGACGGGGATACCCGGCGTGATGGCGTTCTTGAACTATCACCACGTGGGCCGGTTAGCGCTCCTCGGCCCCAATGGTTTCGCCACACCGGACAGCGACCCCGATCTCGTCGACGACCGCGTGAGCGATCACGACATCGCGGGACTGTTAGGCCCGTTCCACTCACGGACGCGAACGAGCGGCTACTACTCGCGCATCTTGGCAGCCCTCGAGAAGGGTACCCCGCCAGCACTGACGGCGTGCCCGACGCCGGGAGGCGACGCGCCGCCGGCCCGATGACGGCTGAGCCGTCGGACTCTGCTGCGCACGCCTGTCGGGACCTCCTTTGGCGCGCGCTGTCGCTCGCGGCGGGGCGATTAGCACGCGCGCCAGGTACACTCGGCTCCGTGCGAAAACTCTCCGCGGCTGTGCTCGCAATCGGCTTGGTCCTTCTGCCCTTCTTCGGCTGCGACGGCGAGGACGCGCCCGCGACAGCGCTCGTCGGCGATGCCAACACGACCGCAACCGACGCCGGCAGCGACGCGACGCTCGCGATCGACGGCGGCTTTGACGCAGCAGCAGCAGAGGCAGGCCTGCGGCTCGAGCTGACACTTGACCGACGCACAGACGGCGGCTCCGACGGTGGCGCGACGGTCGTCGTCGTCGAAATCCGAGGAACGACCCCCGACGGGGGCGCGCTTTCCGCTTCGGATCTCGTGGTGGCGGCACCGGGCAGCGCCAACGTCACGGCCCCTCAGCCGACGCCGGGCGGCCTCGAAGTGCTCGTGACCCCGACGGACGTGAGCGGAGAGCAGCCGATCCAAGTTACGGCACGCAGCAGCGGCATGGAGCTCACGCGCACAGCCACGGCGCTCGTGTTGCCCCACGTCTCTGATGGCTGGGGACAGCCAGAGGCCGTGCCAGGCCTCGTGAACACGGCCGGCTACGAAGACGGGACCGTCGTGAGCCCCGACGGCGAGTGGCTCTTTGTTGGCAGCTACTCACCGGTCGACGCCATCTGTTGCCTGCTCGGCTGCGCCGGCCCCGCCAATCCGCAGTCGGCCGCGTGTCAAACGGTGCTGGGCCCCTACGGCGCGCCAGAGCGACCCAACATGTTCGGCGCCGAGCGCATCCTCTCGAAGACGCGCATCCTCAATCGTTGCGACAAGCTGTGCTTCACGGCCCCCGACGGTGGCGAAGTGGAGTCCTTTGCGCTCCCGCCGGTCACAGCCTTTGGCTTCAAGCGCATGAGCGACGGCTCTTTTGCCGAACCCTTCGTCATCGGCCGCGACGCCGACGGTTGCGGCGCGCCCTTCGGCTTCTCCCTCCTCGCGGCCCCGAAGGGCACGGCTGCCGAAGCCGTCTTTGGCGGCTATTCGGTGGTCCCCGCCGGGAGCGACAACGACCTCTTCTACACGCCGCTCACGCTGGGGAGTCCCAACGTGCTCGCCCGCTACTCGTGCGACGCGGGAACGGTCGTCGAGTCCGACCGCATCACCACGCGCCTCGTGACGACCCCGCTCGCGGGCGAGCAGGGCAACCCGCAGGTTCGTGCACCCTACATCTTCTTCGACGACGACAGCGCGCCGACGACGCCCAAAATGTACGTTGCCCGCTTCGATGGCGGCCTGCCAACGGCGGCGCTCGGGGCAACGGCGCCGCTGCCCGTGGGCGCCGACACCGACGATCGCCGTCAGCCGTTCCTCCATGGCACGACGCTCTACTTCGCCCAAAACCTACGCATCGCCACCGCAACGCTAAGTGGGGCGCCCGAGAGCGCGGCGTCGTGGTCCTCGCCGGAGATAGACCTTGCTGGCGAGAACGGCTCCTCGCGCCCTGGGGCGGTCGTCGCCTTGGGCCAGCCGACGATCGCAGACCGGCCCGGCGGCGCGCAGGAGCTCTACTTCGTCTACGGCATCAAGACCGCGACGGGCCTCGACATGCAGGCGGGACGAGTCCGGCGACGCTGACCCGGCCCGAGTTCAGCGCGCCAACATCTTGAGCGTCTTCGCGTCGGAGGTGTACGTGACCTCCACCCAGCGAAGCCGGTCGGTGTCGGGATCGACGCCGTAGCCGTCGTTCTCAAAGTTCACGCGAATCACGGCCTCCGAGCCGTCGGCCGTGGGGAAGCGCCCGGACCAAGCCGACGAGGCGTAGGCGATGGGCTCCGACACGAGCCTCACAGCGAGAGCTCGATCGGTGATGCGACCGCCGCCAAAGTCGGGGCGACGAACGCGAAGGTTGACGGTGACTTCGTCACTGCCGTTGCGGGCGCCAAGGGTCCGGAGCTCAACGGTCCCGGGACCGGCGTCGACCTTCGGCAGTGGTGAAAGCGAACACGGCCCGCGCCCCTCAAAACATGCGGCCACGTCGACGGTGCGCGTCTCCTTCTCTTGGAGCACGAACGTGCCCGTCTTGCGGTAGCCGTCGCCGGCGCTGAAGGCCGCCTCATCGCTGGCGGCCTCGGCACCGCCATCGTCGCCTCCGGAGCAACCGACGGCAGAGAGAGCCAGACAAGAGAGCGCGATTCGAAGCGTCGTTGTTTTCATCGAGTGAACCTCCACGACGCGGTCTAGCTTCCGCCAAACAAGTCGTAAGGATGCGCCCCGGAAAGAGTGCCTTTCGATTTCGGAAAGACCCTCAAACAAGGTCGCGCATTCCGAAAGGTTACCGACACCACGGGGGCGATCGTTTGCACTCCAACGTTATCAATTGCACCCTACAACTATCCAGACTTCCTCGACAAGTCACACCCCAAGTCTCGGTCCTAGGACTGCGAAGACGGCGGTCTCACTCGGCGGGTTTGGCAATGACGATGCGCTGGTGCGGCAGCGATTCGTCGACCGTGATGACGGTGAAGGCGGACGCTTCAAGCTCACGCCTGATCTGCGCGAGCGTCATCTTGTGCTCCGGCTTGACGGGGACTTTAGGGTCCTCGCCGCGGTACTCGACGAGCACGAGACGGCCGCCGCGGCGCAAGGATGTGCGCACTTGATGCAGCGTCAGATCCGGTCTGGGGAGCTCGTGGTAGACGTCGACCATCAGCGCAACGTCGACGGAATCGGCGACGAGGGCGCTTTCGGTCTCGGTGGCGAGGCGAGGCTCGACGTTGGTGAGCGCCTTGGCGGCCATCTTCTTCCGAATCATGCCCAACATCTCGGGCTGAAGATCGGTGGCGATGACGCGACCTCGCGGCGTGAGGCGCCGCGCGATGCGCTCGGTGAAGTAACCAGAACCGGCGCCGACGTCGGCCACCGTATCGTCGGGCTTGAGCGCGATGACGTCGAGGACGTGCTCCGGTCGATCGGTCACCTCGCGGTCGGAGCGCTCGAGCCAGTCGGCGCCTTGGTAGCTCATGGGCTTCGCGAGCGTCCGCCCCAGGTAGACGCCGCGGACCGGAGGTGGCGGCAGCGCGACGGAAGGCCGCGGCGGCAGCGACGAGGAGGCCGCGCTCGCCGAGGGCGGCGACGCGATGGTCGGTGTTGCCGCCACGGGAGCCGTTGGCGCGGGCGGAGGCGCCTCCGTGGGCGGCGCGGGCCGAGAGCACGCGACCACGAGGAGTGCGGCGCCGAGGAGGGCTCTCATGGGGCCCATGCTAACGCGTTCCTCGCGCGAGCCCGACCGGGCGCCACGCGACGGCAGCCGATCACGTCGGATCGGCGCAGCAGCGAAAGCCGATGGAGTAGTCCTTGTATTCGAACTCGTGAGCGATGGTTCGGTAAGCGCAGCCTTCGCCGTGCTCCTTGGTGTCGAGGTAATAGCCGCCCTGGAACGTGCCGTTGGGATCGGCGGTCCACTCGTGGAGGTTACCGACCATGTCCCAGATGCCGTAGTCGTTCACGCACGAATAGAACGTGCCGGCGCCGGCGACGGTGCCGGGATGCGCGTTGATGCGCGGGTCGTTGAGCTCGGCGAAGCCCCAGGCGTTCTTGGTGGCGCCGTGAATCAAGGTCACCGCCGAGACGCCGCGATCGTTGCACGCGCCGGCCACATGTTTGGGGCCGTACGGGTACGCGGTGCCCTGCTTGCCGCCGCACGCTGCGCGCCACTCGACGGGCTCGCAGAGGCGCTTCTGCGCCGCCTGACAAGCCGACGCCGCCTGCGCCCCGTTGATGTACGCCTGCGGCACCACGTAAGGCGCGCTATGTGCAAAATACACCTTACCGGCGGCGGGCGCGTGGTACGGCGAGTGCGGCACGAGGCGACGGTCGGGCGTGACCTCGAGGAGCGAGGCCTCGTAGCGGTCCACGCAGACGCGGCCCGCGACGAGGGCCATCTCGGCGGGGCAACGGGCGCCGACCTTGACCGGCGGTGCCGCTCCTTCACGAACCGGATTGGCGAAGGCAGGAGCGAAATGGGCGATGGCGGCTTCGAGCGTGCCCGGCGCGCCGGGCGCCGTGGATCGGGAGACGCCCAGGGTCACCCCCGCGAGGGCCTCGAGGGCGTCCACGACATGGAGGCGTGACGCGTAAGGGGTGCCCGGCGGCGAGGCCGCTTCCGCGGTGGCGGCCGCAGTCGCGATGGCCGCGCCGGAGAGCGTGACCAGGGCGATGAGGCGCAGGCGGGGGGATACGCAGAAGGTCGCTCGCAACCGATGCAGATGGGATGCCAGCGCGCTCGCGGCCCGCGGGGGCCATCTGACGGGCATTTTCGCGAGGTGAAGCGAAAGCAGGGGATCGATCGATCCGTCTGTCGCCGGCAGGTAACGTGACGTGCGCCAAGGTACGCACTCGATTTCGGCCGAGCGAGCTGCGAGCATCGCCGCGGCCGCGCACCCACGCGACGCCCCCGCGACGACCAAAACGACCACACCGTCAGCCCATCGGGAGTGCCCACCATGAAGCTATCCAAAGACGTGTTCCTGGCTCTCACCGCCGTGGCGTGGGCCGATGGCGTGGTGAGCGCCAAGGAGGCCGACGTCCTCGAACGAGCCGCCAAAGCCGCGGGCTTGACCGGTGCTGATCTCGACGCGGTCCAGAAGGCCATCCGGTCTCATGAGGTCGCGCGAAAGACCGCCAAGGCGACGCTCTCCGCGGAAGAAGGAGAGTTCGTGTACGCCGTCGCGTGCCTCCTCAGCGCCTCCGACGGCGACGTCGCCGAAGAGGAGCGCGAGGCCATCGCGACGCTCGCCGACCGACTGCGCATTCCGTTCGACGTTCGCGCCAAGGCCGCCGCCGCGAGCGTCGCCGTCGGAAAGGCGCTCGGCGTCGGGCCCGACGCGCTTGACGCGTTGGCCCGCGAGCTCTCGCGGACCTGACGCCGTGGCCGACGCGCTGAAGGACTTCTTCTCGCCGGCCATGGCGAGACGCCTCGCGGCTTCGGTGGCGGCGGTCCACCCGCCGTTCGACGCGAAGCGCTTCGTGGCGGACGCGACGAAGGGACTCACGGAGCTCGAGCTCAAGGCGCGCGCGCTTCACATGGCCGTCGCGCTGCGAGCGCACCTGCCGCTCGACTACCGCGAGGCGCTCGGTGTCCTGCTCGCCTCGCTCGGTCCGAAACACGCGACCGACGAGCTCGAGGGCGCGGGCATGGCGCCGTTCTTCTACATGCCTCACGTGACCTTCGTCGCCGAATACGGCCTCGATGCCTTTGACGCCTCGATGGAGGCGCAACACGCGCTCACGCAGCGCTTCACCGCCGAGTTCAGCGTCCGCCCCTTCATCGATCGTGACCCCGAGCGAGCCCTCGCCTTTCTCGCGCGCTGGGCTCGCGACCCGAACCCCCACGTCCGGCGCCTCGTCTCCGAAGGGACGCGGCCCCGCTTGCCGTGGGCCTCACGGGTGCGGTTCGTCGACGAAGAACCGGCGCGCTTCGTCGCCTTGCTCGAGACTTTGAAGGACGACCCGAACACGATGGTTCGGCGTTCCGTGGCCAACCACCTGAACGACCTCACCAAGTCGCAGCCCGACCTGGCCCTCGAGGTCGCGGCCCGGTGGCTGAAGGACGCGACGGCGGAGCGGCGCAAGCTCGTCGAGCACGCGCTGCGCTGGTCAGTCAAACAGGGTAACGCGGAGGCGCTCGCGCTCCTCGGCTTCGGCGAGAAGCCTCGCGTTCGCGTCACGGGCGCCTCCTTCGCGCCGAGTCGAGTGCCCATCGGCAAGAGCGTTCGCGTCACGTTCAACGTCGTCGCGAAGCGCGGGGGAGCGGCGCAGCGCCTCGCCGTCGATCTGGCGGTTCACTTCGTGAAGGCGCGAGGTGCGAGGTCCGCCAAGGTCTTCAAGGTGGCGAAGCTCGACCTGGCCCCGAAGGAAGGCGCGACGCTGTCGAAGACGATCTCCTTGGCGGTTCACACGACGCGGAAGCCCAACGTAGGCGAACACGAGGTCGTCGCTCTCGTGAACGGCGCGGCCTTCCCCCTGGGTGCGTTCGTCGTGGTGCGCCGCTGAGCGAGGGATCGCTACCGAACGTCACGGCAGCAGCGAACGCCGACCTGGGGGCCGCGGTAGACCTCGCCGTGACCGAGCGTCACCGCGCGGCACGTGTTCTTGCCCGGCAACCACCAAGCCCCCTTCATCGCCGAGCGCTCCGGCGCGCGCCCCTTGTCGAGCGTCGTCCACTCTTCGACGTTGCCGCTCATGTCGCGCACGCCGAACGGGCTCGCGCAGCGCGGCTGGGAGCCGGCCGGCACGCGCAGATCGCGCAGGCCCTCCTGCGGGCGACCGAGGCGCGTCTGATCGATGTTGCACGCCTCCCGATCGCGCACGAAGCCGTCACCGTACGGGTAAGGGGCCATCTGCTCGCCTTCGCACGCGAACTGCCACTCGCTCTCTTGGCACAGGCGCTTGCCCGCGGCCTCGCAGATGCGCGTCGCGCTCGTCCACGACTGGCCCACGAGGGGGAGCCTCTCGCCGGGTGACGTGTACTCGTCGCGGTCGATGCAGAAGCGCATCGCCTCGCGCGGCGACAAGCACTCGCTCGGCTTTTGGTACTCGGCGCAGCGAAACTCGCGATACGGCCCCGGCGGGTCGACCCATCGCAAGCAGACTTGGCGCACCTTCGGACAAGAGGAGCCGGACACGAGCACCATTTCGTCGGGACACGGCAGCGGCGGCGACGGCACGAGCGGGTCGAGCTCAGCCTCCCCGACCGACGACGACGGCTCGATGACGGGACTCGGCAGGGCCGCCGTTTGAGCGCAGGAAGCCAAGAAGACGAATGGGGAACCGAGCGCAAGACTCAGCCCGAGCCTCAGCCGCAAACAGGGCCGCGAACGCAGCCTCAACCAGAGAGCACGGAGGTCCAACGACTACCTCACCGAAGGGGGCGGCGCCGACGGCGTCACCACTGAAAACGATGACCCAACGGTCAACGCTTGGCCACGTCATGTTGCAGTGCAGCGACGCGAAGACTTGGGACGACCTGGCGTTTGATCTATGGAGACGGGCAGGTCGCTGCGCGACCCCCTTGTAGGAGATCGAACGATGACGGACCTCTTTGGACACCTTCGGGGGCACGACTACGGCGAGGTTCATTTCAAGCTCGACAAGGCGACGCAGCTCCAAGCCATCGTCGCCATTCACGACTCTCGGCTCGGGCCGGCCCTCGGCGGCTGCCGCTTCATTCACTACGACACCGACGAAGCGGCGCTCGTCGACGCGCTGCGTCTAGCCCGGGGCATGACCTACAAGGCCGCCCTCGCGGGTCTCGCCCACGGCGGCGGCAAGAGCGTCATCATTCGCCCCAAAGGCAACTTCGATCGCGTCGCCCTCTTTCACGCCTTCGGCAAGTTCATCGACGACCTCGGTGGCCACTACATCACCGCCGAAGACAGCGGCACCGGCCTCGAAGACATGGAGGTCGTGCGCTCGGTGACGAAACACGTCACAGGCGTTGACGAGCAACACGGCGGCTCCGGCGATCCGTCGCCTTTCACGGCGCTCGGCGTTCGACGCGGCATCGAGGCCTGCGTGAAGCACCAGCTCGGTCGGAGTTCGCTCGAGGGCATCCACGTTGCCGTTCAGGGCGTCGGGCACGTGGGCTATCACCTCTGCCGCGAGCTCCACGCTGCCGGCGCGAAGGTCTCGGTGGCTGACATCGACCCGCTCAAGGCTGAGCGAGCGCAGCGAGAGTTTGGCGCCGCGGTGGTCCCGCTCGACAAGATCTTCGCCGTCGAGTGCGACGTCATCGCCCCATGCGCGCTCGGCTCGGCCCTCAACGACCAGACGATTCCACACCTCCGCGCCCGCATCGTCGCTGGCGCCGCCAACAACCAGCTGGCGGAGCCGCATCACGGCGACGACCTCCACGCGCGAGGCATCGCCTACGCCCCCGACTACGCCATCAACGCCGGCGGCCTCGTCAACGTCGCCCAGGAGGTCAAGGGGTACGACGCCAAGAAGGCACGGGAGCAGACCCTCGTCATCTACGACACGATCCTCGAGATCTTGGAGCGAGCCCACAAGATGGGCTCCCCCACCCACAAGATCGCCGACATGATGGTCGAGGAGCGGCTCGCCCACGCGGCTCGGCTGACGCCCCCAAGCCGACCCCGCCGCGTCCATGTAGGCGAGCCCCCCACAAAAGCGTGTGATGGCTCGCCATCTGCTAAGGTCAGAGGCCTCTGCTTTGCGAAAGGACGCGCGGCTCATGACACGTGCGGCTCGCTGGGTTCGTCTTGCACTTTGGGTGTTCGCCGTCAGCGTCGTCGTCGGCGGCTGCGGGTTTTCGCTCGCCGGCGAGGGCGACGTCGTCATCACGGGCACGGAGCTCGAAGGCGGCGTCGGACCGCGCACCGGTGACCGCTCCGACCTCTTCGACGTGAACCCGAAGGATCTGACCTTCGACGAGAGGGCCGGCACGCCCGTCACCTTCACGGTGAAGCTCACGCAGGCGCCCACGGCGTCGGTGACGATACCGCTTCGTATCGCGCCGACCGATCGGCTCGCCATCGAGCCGGCCTCGCTGGTGATCACGCCCGACAACTGGGAGGCGGCGCAAACCGTCACGGTGCGCATGCCGACGACGAACACGCTCGTCGACCCGAGCACGTTCACCGCGGTGCTCGACACCGTCACCAGCGCCGACGCGAACTATTCTGGCGCGAACCCCGTCGACGTGAAGATCTTCTTCAAGGACGCGAACGACGCGATCATCGTCTCGCCGCGCCAAACGCCCACCGGCGAGAACTACAAGGTGTCGGAAGAAGGCACCGAGACCAAGCTCTTCGTGGAGCTCGGCGCGAAGCCCGCGCAAAACGTCACGGTCACATGCCGCGTCGGCGCCGACGTGACCAACCCGGCCGCGCCCGGCGATGGCAAAGACGAGCTCTCGCTCTCCGAAGCCTCGGCGCCACCGGCCTCCGATGCGGGCCCGGCACCAAGCGACGCCGGCGCGACCTTCGGCAGCGAGGTCGTCTTCGTGTTTCCCCGTGGCTACGAAGGCAAGCCTATGGAGCTGCGGGTTCGCGGTCTCGACGACGCGGCCGCCGATGGCAACCGCACCGTCGCCGTCGACTGCTCGGCGACCAGCGACGACCCGCTCTTCGAAGGCCGCGTGGCACCGCCAGTCCTCATCGACAACATCGACAACGACTCGGCGAACCTTCTGGTGAGCACAACGACGCTCACCAACGTCTCGGAGAACGGCACGACGGCGACGTTTACCGCGCGGCTGGCGACGCAGCCGGCGGCCGACGTGACGCTGATCGTCGAAACACTCGACGCGACAGAGGCGTCGGTTGCTGGCAGCACGTCGCGCAATTTCGTCTTCACGACGAGCAACTGGCAGACGGCTCAGACCATCACCATCACGGGCGTGGACGACGCGGTCACCGATGGCGACATCGGGTTCTCCATCCGCATCACGCCCAGCTCGACGGATCCGAACTACAACCTCAGCGCCGACGCCGGCGTCGGCCTCGGGACGCTGGTCGTCGCGGGCACGAACCTCGACAACGAGGTCGCGTCCATCGTGACCTCGACGAACTCGATCACGACGACGGAGGCGGCCGCCGGCACGCAGACGATCAACGTGAAGCTTGGGGCGCAGCCCACGAGCAACGTCCGAATTCTGGTGACGAGCAGCAACGCCGCCGAAGGCGCCGTCACCACCGGCGCGACGCTCGACTTCACGCCAGTGAATTGGGACCAAAACCAGCCTGTCATCGTCACCGGCCAAGACGACGCCTTCGATGACGGCAACGTCGCCTACTCGATCACGCTCGCCATCGACGATGCGAACACGCCCGACGCGAAGTACAAGGCCGTCGCGAACAAGGTCGTGAGCGGAACCAACACCGACAACGACGCGGCCGGTGTCACCACCAGTCCGAGCGCTCTCTCGCTGACAGAGGGCGGCGCGGCCAACCCCTTCATGGTGGTCCTCAACTCTCGGCCCGTGGGCACCGTCGTCGTGAAGCTCTCGCCACCGGCCTCCGCATTGCCCCCGTCGCTTGGGGTCAATACTTCGGCCGCGGTCACGCTGACCTTCGACACGAACAATTGGAACATCGCCCAGCCGGCGCCCTTCTCGATCCCCCAAGACTGCTTCAGCGACAGCCCGTCCATCCCCATCTCTGTAACCATCGAAAGCTCCGGGACGGATGCGGTCTACAAGGGAGCCGGCGTGCCCACGACCGACGTCAGCATCACGCCCACCGACGACGAGCCGGCGCCCACCATTACGGTCTCGCCGTTGAACCTTCCGGCGCTCGTGAAGGGCGGAAGCACGACGCAGATCACGGTGACGCTGACCACGCGGCCGCGAACCAACGTCACCCTGCCGATCTCCAGCTCGCAGACGATGAATGCCACGGTGGCGGGCCCCGATGTGGCTGGGAGCATCACGTTTCTCGCATCGGACACAAGCTGCCCACCACCGGCGCAGATCATCACGGTGACGTCAGGCCCGCGAACCGGCAACGGCGACTACACGGTCTTCATTAACGCCGACACGAGCGTGAGCACGGACTCCGACTACCGCAACGCCAACCCGAGCGACCCCACGGGCAACACCACGAACTGACCCTACGGCGCCGTGGCCTGAGACGATGCCACTGGCGCGGGGACCGCCGGTTCTACGGCCACGTCGAGCGCCGGAAAGACGAGGCCTTCGTCCTTCGACGCGGCTTTCGCCTCGTCGTTCTGTTGGCCCGCCGTTGCCCGCGGCTCACCGGGAGACGGCGCGCGCACCGGCGCCGCGCTCCACCGGAGACCTCGCAGCGCCTGTTGCTCGGCGCTGACTTGGTCGACGCGCGCGGCGAGCTGGTCGACCCGACGAGCCATGCGCACCGAGGCGACTGCGATGACAGCCACGGCTCCCACGAGGAAGCCGACGCCAACGAAGCGGACCCGCATCCACGCGTTCGTCAGCGCGTCGCGCGTGTCGGAGCGAATCGGTTTGGCGCCTTCGCTGCGTCGCCCGGCGGCCGGTGACACAGGGGGCGCCAGAGGCATCTGAACGGGTGCCACCTTGCCGGTTTCGAGACGCGGCCCTCTCCTGGGCGGCAGCGTCGGCCGAGGAGGCGCCTCGTGTCGTCGAACGTCTCGTTCATCACGAAGAGCGCCGCTGCATGGGACATGCGAGCCCGACCGGCTTCGCGAGGGGCGCGCTTTGCGACGAGTCTTCAAGAGGTTGGCCGAGTTTGGGCAGCGGCTCACCGCTCGGGCTGCACGACGCGCAACGACCGTTGCGGCCGCGAGGTGGGCCGAGGATCCAGGAGCGAAAGCTGCGACTCGCTGCGACACGTGGACAACGGGCGGCGTCCCGGGCGAACATTCGTGGCAGATGCACAAGCCTGGCATGGGCGCGAGAAAATGCGGGCATTGCGGCGCGCGCATCGAGGGGTCGCAGCTGCAGGTTTGTCCGCAGTGCCGCTCGCCGCTCTACGGACGCTTCGTTCCCGCGCCCGCGACGCAGCCGCCGACCGAGAAGAAGGGGAGCGGCCTCGGCGTGCTCTTCGCATTCATGGGGCTCGGCTTCTTGACCATCGTCGGCGCCGGCGCCTTCCTGCTGCTCCGCAAGAAGCCCGATGTGACGCCGCTCAGTTCGCCGCAGCCTACGTCGGCGGCGTCGGGACCGGTGCTGGCCGACGTCCCGGCGGGGGCGGCGAGCGCAGCCCCGAGCGCGATCAAGAAGGTCGCCCAGGTTTCCACGACGCCGAAGCCGCCCGATCCAAAGCTGCCGCCGCCGCCGCCGACCTTCTCTGCGCGCCCGCTCCCGGTACCGTCAACGACAACCTCCGCCCTCGCGCTTCAGCCGCAGCGCTGCAACGCGACCATCAGCGTCGGCCCGTTCCGGAAGTCCAGGCCCACGTGTTCGTTCAACGAGAAGGTCTCGACGGGCCCCACGAAGCTGGACTTTCCTTGTGAGGGCGGCGCGGCGACCGCCACATTCGCGACGCAGACATTCCGCGGCAGCGTCACGGCGACGAGCGTGAGCCTCAGCAACATCGACGACTTCACGTTCGGCGGCTGCCGCGTCCGGAGTACGCAACGCATCCTTGGCGCTCGCAACGCGAGCACGGGAACATACGCCTACTCGAGAGCGTCTTGTCGGGGGTCCTGCTCGGGCGTCACCACGTGCACCGCCACGGCGACGGTGGAGTTCCGATAGCCACGCGAGCTCCGATAGGCGCGTTGGCGCGAAGCGGGCTTGCGCGGTGATGGCGCTCCTCGATCGCGCGCTCATGGTGCTGGCGGCGGCGCTCTTGGCCATGACGGGCCTCGCCGCGTGGCTCGACGTCTCGCAGGCGTGGGACGTTTGGTACTACCACCTGCCGTTTGCCGCCCGGCTCGTGGGCATCGTGGGCGGCGACAGCTTCGTCTTCTCGCGATTGAATCAGGGACGTTTCGAGGGCTTTCCCCTCGGCGGGGAGATCGCGCAGGGGCTCCTCTGGCGCCTCACGGGCCGCCCCGAAGCGGCGAACCTCGTCGCCTTCTCCTCCATCCCACTCTTTGCGTGGCTCGTGCGCCGCTGGTTCGCGGTTCCGTTTCATCACGGGGTGCTCGCGCTCTTCGCTGTGCCGCTGGTGCAAACGCACGCGAGCGCGTCGTACGTCGATCTGCCGGCGAACGTCTCGCTGGCGTGCCTGGTGCTGCTCGTCCTCCGTGCCTTCGAGAGGACAGACGCGCCGAGCGCGCGCGATGCCGTGGTCGGGCTCGCACTGGCTTCCGGCGCCGCGCACTTGCGCTTTCAGTTGGCGCCGCCGGTGCTCTTGGCCCTTGTCCTGCTCGCGACGCGCGCCGCTCGGCGCGAACGCCTGACGCTCGCGCTCGGCGCGCCGCTCGTGTTCGCTTGGCCGCTCAAGAACCTCCTGCGCCACGGCAACCCCGCTTACCCCGTCGAGCTGCGAATCGGGCCCTTCACCATGCCGGGCCTCGACAGCCCTTACGCGTCGGCGCCGACGTGGCTCGAGAACGCGCCGCGGCCGCTTCGCTTCTTCGCGTCCGTCTTCGAGGTGGGCCTTCGCCCCCTCAGCGACGCGGGGCGATGGAGCGTCGATCAGTGGACGCCGCCCGATCACCCCGGGTATCGAATGGGCGGATTCTTTGGCGCGTACGTCGTGCTCCTGCTCGTTCTGCTCGCGTGGGCCTGGCGCGCGGGCAAGCTGACCAAGACGCAGCGGTGGGCCTTTCTGC
Source organism: Myxococcales bacterium (assembly GCA_016703425.1). Taxonomy (NCBI): domain Bacteria; kingdom Pseudomonadati; phylum Myxococcota; class Myxococcia; order Myxococcales; species Myxococcales bacterium. The sequence continues at coordinate 299,011 of JADJCA010000029.1, read as the reverse complement.
TCCTGACGGGGGTCGTCGCGTTCATGCCCCAGAGCCACGAGCTTCGCTACTACATGGTTTGGATGCTCATCTTGGTGGCGCTCGCGCTTCGAGCAACGCCGCCGGCATCAAGACCGCTCGTCGCGCTCGCATGCTCCGGCTTCGCAGCCGTCGTCATCGCCAGCACCGGTGGCGCCTACGTTCGTCCTTCTGGGTCGAGCTTCGAAGAGCTCAAGAAGAAGCGCGTCGACGCGGCGCTTCTCGCGCCGCGCAAGGAGGGTGCGCGGCTCTGCATCGCTCGTCCGCCGTGGAACGTCCTGTACGCCGCGCCGCTTCGAGGCGACGTGGTGCGCTACGTCGTCGTCGAGGCCGACTCGCCCGACGATTGCCCCCGCTGAGGCGTGCCCACGACCTCTTTAGCTTGGAGGAGTGCCACTGCGCGAACGGTCTCCGTGAGGCGGTCGTCGAGCTCAAGGCGCCTCCGCCGATTCACCAGCGACTCGCGAGCGAGCCAGATGGCGGCCATGTACGAGACGAAATCGGCGCCGCGACCGATGCCCACGCGGTTCGCTAGACTCGTCACGCTGTCCGGTGAGGCGATGAGCACGGAACCGGCCAGAAAGAAGCACGCCTCGAGCGCGAGCATGCGGCGCGCAGGGCCGCGGAGCGTGACGGCGTCGAAGACGAAGAGTCCCCAGACGACGACGAGCAGCGCTGCCGAGGCGAGCGTCATCGCGTCGTGCTCGCTGGACCAGCGCCGAAGAGGTAACGCCGGAGCAAGTCCGCGACGATGGCGAGAGCGCCGAGCGAGCTTTGCCCCCGGCGGCGCGACTCGGGCGTGTAGTGCACGGTGACGGGCACCTCCACGACGCGGTGACCCGAGCGGCAAACGGCGAGCACGATCTCCGTCGCGTGGGCCATGCGCGCCTGACGGATCTTGAGCGACGCGATGGCGCGATGCGAAAACGCGCGCAGGCCGTTGTGCGCGTCGCCGAGCGGTCGTCCGACGAGCAGCGACTCAAAGAGCCGCGCCGCGTAGAGGACGGCGGCGCGAACACGAGGAATGCGCGAGCCCCCCGCGAAGCGATCGCCGAGCGCGACGTCGGCGCCGGACGTGATGGCGAAGACGAGCGGCGCGAGATCCGCGACCGAGTGTTGCCCGTCGGCGTCCATGGTGACGTAGGCGTCGAAGGGCGCATCTTGGAGCGCGAGGCAGCGCGCCGTCTCGAGGGCCGCGCCTTGGCCGAGGTTGATGACATGACGGGCGAGTCGCACGGAGAAGCGCTCCGAGGGGCCGGGGAGCGCCGCGACGTCCACGGGCGCAGGGGCGCCGTCGTCGACCAAGAAGACACGCAACGACGCGAACGCTTCGGCGGCGCGAGCCAGCTCATCGAGCGTTGCGCGGAGGCGAGGCTCGTCGAACGACGGCATCAAGATGGCGATGCGCTGGGGCATCACGTTCCGCCGTCTTCTTCCGCAGGTGCGGCGCGACGCGGCGCGCTGGCGTCGGTGCTCTCCGCGGGCGACGGCTTTCGCGGTGATTCGCTCGCGGCGGCTCGCGGCGCGGGAGCCTCGGCGTCGACCTCGCGAACCGCAACGGCGGGCGACGGCCCCGCTTCGCTCGGCTCCGCGACGCTCGTGCCGGCCTCCTCTGCGGCCTGCTGCAGCGCTCGCTCTCGCTCTCGCTCGCGGCGGCGCCGCCGCTCCGCCGCGAGCCGCGCCTCGAGCTCCGCGGCGGCTTCGTCCACGACAGCAGCGTCACCTTGCGCGACGGCCTCCGCGCCGCTGCCGGCGTCGGTCTTCTCGCCAACGACCGCGGCCTCCGACGCGTTCGCGTCGCCGCCGACGGCCAAAGGCCCGCCCGCGTCGGCGGCGTTGGCGGCGTTGACCGGGGCGGCGCCGGCCTCGTCGGCCACCGTGAGCGCCAACTGCGACGACGGCGTGGCGAAGGCCGCGTCGATGGTGGCCTTGCGCGAGCCTTGCCGCGGCAGGAAGATGAAGAACGCGGCGCCCGCCAGCACGCCGAGCACGCCGGCGATGACGAGCGGCTTCGCGGGCACGCGAGCCTTCGAGCGACCCGGCAGGCGAACGGTCGGCGGCGGCGGCTCGTGTCTCTCTTGTCGCGCGGCTCGCGGCGGTGTGGGAGACGGAGCGCGGGGAGCCAGGTCGACGACCGTCGCGTCGCCGCGCGGAGCTGCGCGAATGAGCGTGTCGGGCTCATCCTCCGCGGGCATCCGCGCCGAATCGCGGGCTTCGGGCGCGCTCTCCGACGTGAGGTCGGCGCCGGGAACTCGCGGCGGCCTGGGGATGTCGGGGCTGCGCACGTCCAGGGTCACCGCCGACTCGGGCCGGAGCGGCGTCTCACGACGGCGCGAATCGGGCGCGATCGATGCACTCTGCAAGGTCGGCTCCGACACGCGGCGGAGGGCGACGCGCGGCGCGTCGGGCGGCGGCGAGTCCTTGCCCGCCGCGTGCCCCACGAGCGTCTGTTCGACGCCCGGCGCGACCGCTTGTGGCGTCTCCGCCGGCGAGGTGCCAGGGGCGGCGCTGTCGTTGACGCGATTCATTTGCGTCACGGAGGGCGGACCGCTGGCGCCCTCTTCGGCGAGGGGGCGCGCGCTCTTCTGCCGGAGGAGCCGCGCTTGCTCCGCGAGCGGCGACGGCTCGCCGCGCCCGAAGCCCCCCTCGAGCGAGCGCCTCGCCCAGCGCAAGGCTTGCTGCAACGAGTCGACATCGGGCCAACGATCGGCGCGATCGAACTCGAGCGCGCGATCGACGATGCTGACGAAGGCGCGCGGAAGGTCCAGCGGCGAGCCCTTGAGAGCACGGACCGGCACGCTCGCTACCGACTCGGGCGGGGCGTCGGGCGAGCGCGCCATGCCACCGGTCACGAGGCGGTAGAGCAGCGCGCCGACGGCCCAAAAGTCCGACCGGGCATCGGAGCTCTCATCGAGCAGAAGCTCGGGCGCCGTGAAGGCCACGGGCCAGCGGGCCGAGTGTTGCGAACGCTCGAGCAGGGTGCGAGGGCGCGCGTCGAGGGCCCCGAGGTCCAGAACCTTGAGCAGGCCGGTGTTCGTGAGGAACACGTTCGCGGGGGAGATTTCGAAGTGCAAGACGCCGGCTTCGTGGGCGGCTCGCAAGATGTCGAGGAGCAGGTCGGCGATGTCCAAGACCTCTTCGATGGGGAGGCTGCCGCCCTTGCGTCGACAGCGAGCGTCGAGCGTCTCGCCTTCGAGCGGTTCGAGCAACAGGAGCGGAGCGCCCTCTTCGGTGACGTCTTCGTCGAGCGCGCGCAAGACGCCGCTGTGATTCACGAGCCCCGCCAGCTCTGCCTCCTCGGTGAGACGCTTCTTGATGCGCTCGTCCTGGGCGAGGTGAGCGTGCACGATCTTGAGCGAGACCGGACTTCCGGTGCGCGCCGTCGCCACGTAGAGCCCCGCGGCGCTCCCGGCCCGGAGGACGCGGGTGATGCGCCACTTACCCTTGACGAGCGAGCCAATGGCGCGCGCGTTGCCGCGCATGCTTTCGCGCGACGTCACGAAGCTCCTCCTTCGACGGAAGGCGGGGCCGGGCAAGTCGAGACGCCGAGCTGCGGCGCGCACGGTGAGATCGGTCGGGCGAAGATCGGTCGGGCCATGATCGGAGCGAGGGCGGCTCCAGTGTACATGGACTCGGCGGCGCGGAGGGCGCGGGGAACGCCGCCAAAACGGGCACTTACGGAAGCCGGCCGCGCACGTCGCCGGGGCGTGGGACCCCCATGGCGAGCCACGCCCGCGCCCGCGCGGCAGGAGCCGGTAGGACGGTCAAGGCCGCGAGGGCGAGCGTCAGGGCCTCCTCCGGACGCACCAGCGCGAAGCGAAGGGCGCGCGCCTGGTCGGACTCATCGAGCGCGAGACCCCGCGGTCCTTCGACATTCGCCAGAAGCATTCGGTCCTGATGAAGGGCGAGCGCCCAACGGCCGAGGACGAGCGACAGTTCGAGCAGCCCCGCCGGGTCCTCGTTCTGCGCCAAGGCTTCGAGGAGCGCGTGGAGCGGCACCTGCTCCGGCGCCGGGAGCGGCAACGATTCACTGGCCGCGGGGCCCACGAGGCGCGACAGAGCGCGACTCCCGGACTCCTCGCGCGCCTGGCGCAGAGCGTTCAAAGCCGCGCCGTTGGCCGACGCGAAGGAGCGCTCCGCGACCACGAGGGCAGAGCTCAGGTCCGCCGGTAACGGTCCCGCGAAGAGCTCGACGCGGCGCCGCGTCACCTCCCAGGCGGGGAGCACCTCGCCGCGATGCGGCGGCGAGCCCTGAATGGAAATGCGCAGTCGCGCCACTGCCGCCGATGTCGCCACGAGGCCCGCGGCACCACGCTCGAACGCATCGAGCGAATCGTCCATCTCGGCCAATTGCATCGACCCGAGGCCTCCATTCTTCAGCGAGACGCCGATGCGATCGAGGCACTTCGCGAGCCCTTCATCGACGCTGGCGCGCTGCCCTGCGTCAAGCGACGGCTTGAAGGGCGCGGGCAAGAGCGGCACGAGGGAACGAACGATGGCGCTCCCCGAGCTCGGCAGCTCCCGCTCGTTCTCGAGGCGCGCCAGCTCCTGACGAACGAGGAGGCGCTCGGGGGCCTGCTGCGTCTCTGCGAGGGCCGCCTCGGCGCGCCGCAGGACGGCGAGGCGCGCGTCGAAGTCGAAGAGCGCAGGAATCCGCGACGCGGGCGCCTCTTCGGGAAACAGGTGACTCGTGTCCTTGGCGACCTGCCCGAGACGACGCGCGAGGCGCGCATCGACGGCGGCGAGCGCCACCTTGAGGGCCGTCAGGTCAGGCGCCGCAGAGACGCGAGGCGTCGCTGGCGACGCCGCCGGGGGCGCCGGTGAGCCGCACGCCGCGAGGCCCACCGCTAGCCACGAGCACCATGCGTGACGCGGAGCGCGCCGGACGTTACGCACCCATCACCTTGATGACGATGCGCTTGTCGCGACAGCCGTCGAACTCCGCGTAGAACACCTCTTGCCAAGGCCCGAGGTCGAGGCGCGCGGCGGTCACCGGAACGATGACCTCGTGGTGAATGAGCAGCGACTTGAGGTGTGCGTCGCCGTTGTCTTCGCCGGTCCGGTGATGGCGATAGTCGGGACCCTCGGGCGCGAGCTTCTGGAGCCACTCCCAGATGTCGTCGTGGAGTCCGGCTTCGTTGTCGTTAACGAATACGCCCGCGGTGATGTGCATCGCGCTGACGAGCATCATGCCGTCCGTCACGCCGCTCTTGCTCAAGATTTTCTCCAAGGTCGGCGTCAGGCGAACGAGCTCCTTCGGCTTCTTGGTGTGCATGGTCAGGTATTCGGTGAACGCCTTCATGGTGCCGCAGGGTACGGCGATTCAGGACCGTGAAAGGCCGGTTTCCGCCGACGTCGCGCGAGGGCGCCTTCGTTTGCTATAGTGCGCCGTCGCCAATGCCTTGCCGGGGTACGTTTCATGACTGAATCACTCGACGGGGGGCCCCATCAGGCCGAGGCCGCCCTCCGCTTGGCCGAGCGCCTCGCTTCCGGTGCCGCGAAAGCCGCCTGGCCTCTCGTGCAGCGCTTCAACAAGGCCTTCGAGCGGCCCGCGCCCTCGCCTTCTTGGGCTCCCGGTCCGCTGCTCAAGCGCCGCGAGCGCACGTTCCCTACGTTCGGGTGGCCGCGCGAGACCGACTCCCTGTGTCCCTCCTGCGTGAAGGAAGTGCGCGCCGAGATCCTCTCGGGCCGCCGCGCCGTCTCTGACCTCATCGACGAGAAGCCCGGCGAGGTTCGCGCCTCGATCGTCCTCGAAGACGGCGTCGTGAAGATGAAGAAGTCGTGCCCCAAACACGGCGCCGTCGAAGACGTCATCTCGATCGACCCGAAGTTCTTGGAGCGCATCGAGAAACTCTACCCGGGCCGCGACTATCTCGCGCCCTTGTCGACGCTCCGTAACCACGGCAGCTCCACCGTCAAATACGGTCGCGGCTCCGTCCTCACGGTCGACCTCACGAACCGCTGCAACATGATGTGCGATCCATGTTTCATGGACGCCAATCAGGTCGGCTACGTGCACGAGCTGACGTGGGCCGACGTGCAGAAGCTCTTAGACGACTCGATGACGATCAAGCCGCGTCGTCAGATGAGCGTGCAGTTCTCCGGCGGCGAGCCGACGCTGTCGCCGCACTTTCTGCCGGCCATTCGTTACGCCCGAGAGGTCGGCTACTTCTGCGTTCAGTGCGCCACCAACGGCGTGCGCTTCGCGCAGGATCCGGAGTTCGCCAAGCAAGCCAAGGAGGCGGGCCTCCGCATCGCGTACTTGCAGTTCGACGGCGTCACCAACGAGGCCAACTCACACCGAAAGGTCAAAAACCTCTTCGACGTGAAGCTCCGCGCCATCGAGAACCTGCACGCCGCTGGGATCGACGTGGTCCTCGTCGTCACCGTGGTGAACGGCATCAACAACGATCAGGTGGGACCCGTCGTTGATTTTGCCATCGCCAACGCCGACAAGATCACCGTCGTCAGCTTCCAGCCGGTGAGCTTCACGGGCCGCGACGAAGACATCTCTGACGAGCTGCGGCGAGAGCAGCGCTACACGCTGAGTCACCTCGCCCACGATCTATCCAATCAGCTCGGCGTCACCTCGCCGCACCGCGATTGGTTTCCCCTCTCGGCGCTCGGGCCGTTCAGCGATCTCACCGATCTGATGATGGGCGAGAAGGCCGAGTGGGGCTCCATGAAGTGTGGATGCCACCCCAACTGCGGCGTCGGCACAGTCCTCTTCGTGAACAAGCGCACCAAGCAGATGGTGCCGCTCATGGACTTCCTGAACGTCGAGCAGCTCCTCTGGGACATCGGCGACATCACCGACGCCGCGCAGGGCAAGGCCGTCACGCTCGCCGAGCTGGTGCTCGCGCTCTTCAAGAACTTCGACTCGGAGAAAGCGCCGCCTGGCTTCTCCTTCTACGATCTCGTGAAGCAGTTCATGAGCCAGACGGGGAACCGTGGCGGCAAGGTCGGCGAGTTCGAGAGCGACGCCGCCGAGTTCGAGTGGCGCGTGCTCTTCGTCGCCGGCATGTGGTTCCAAGATCTCTGGAACTACGACTTCCGCCGCACCGAGATGTGCATCATTCCCTACGGCACGCAGGCCGGCGAAATCAGCTTCTGCGCGTACAACACCGGCGTCGGCTGGCGGCAGATCGTCGAGAAGATGCACAAGACGGCGACCGTCGCCGAGTGGAACAAGGAGCACGGCCGGCACCCCGTGTACGCGAAGAATCAAGATCTCGCGCTGCCCGAGGGCCAGGGCACCATCGTGCTCCCCGAGTCGGCGCTCCGCATGGAAGCCGAGTCGAAGAAGAAGCGGCCGCTGCTGATCGCGGCGGAGTAGAGGCGACCGAGGGTCTGGCCCGCGACTCTCGTCTCGCCGCGCGCATCGGGAGCTGTCATCGCGCCGCCGGAAGGCCATAGAATGAACGCTCCCACCACAACCGCGCCGTCGCCCAGGCCGAGAAGGAACGTTATGAGCCGAACCACAGCCGCCGCACTCGTACTTGTTGGCGCCACGGCGTGGTGGTGCGCCGCTGCCTCGACGAGCCATGCGGGCCCACGCGACAGGCCCCTGCCCTTGTGCAAAGCGGGCACAGAGATGATCGGTGGCAAGTGCCGACCGCCCTGCCCCGCGGGCCAATCGTGGACCCAGCGAAACGACGGCGCCTTTCAATGCGCGCCTCCACCTCCGCCGCTCTGCAAGAACCCCGGCGAAGAGATGATCGGCGGCAACGCCTTTCAATGCGCGCCTCCACCTCCGCCGCTCTGCAAGAACCCCGGCGAAGAGATGATCGGCGGCAAGTGCCGACCGCCCTGCCCCGCGGGCCAATCGTGGACCCAGCGAAACGACGGCGCCTTTCAATGCGCGCCTCCCCCCACGCCGATCTGCAAGAAAGGCGAGGAGTACGTCGCCGGAAAGTGCCAACCGGCTTGCCCCGAGGGACAGGTGCGGACCGAAAAGGGAGCCTGCGGCGCGCCGCAGTGAGCGGCCGAGCGTCGGAGGTGGGGCTCAGGTGGCGCGATGCCGTTGGAGCATCACCGGGAGCGAAGAGCGGACGCCGTGAGGTCCGCGCGAACAGGTAGCCCTATCGCAGGCGCGTGAAGGCGGAGACGTCACCGCCACGGAATCGAGCCCTCGCGAGCTGAGGCACGAGCGCAAGCGCTCGCCGCTTCCAGCAGCTCTTCATCATGTATCGCCCGAGCGACGCTCGCGCGGGGGCCCCGGGCCCGGGCCATTTGCGCGCGTTTTTGAGGCGTTCGAGCCCGCGTGGGTGTCTCGTGAGAGGCCCCGCGCAAGACACACCGTGGCACGCGAGGTGCTCGAACCGGGCTCATGGGTCACGCTCACCTCGCCACCTCGAGCACCGTGCTTCTTCTCCTCTCAGGGGCGGTCCTCGCCTGCGCCGGCGACCCCGCTTCGGGCACGCCCGCCGAGGACCAAGCTGGAGAAGGCACTGTCGGCTTCGTGAACGGAGGGAGCGCCACCACGAGCTGCCGCAGCGACGCTGACTGCCGAGTCGGCGAGCGATGCGAGAAGCGCACCGGCGGCGAGTTTCAAACAGGACGATGCGTGGCCGCGCGTACGGACACTGGCGCCGTGCAAGCGCCGGGCGACGAGAAGCCTCAGACACCGCCCGCGCCTCCTGTTCCTCCTGTTCCTCCTGTTCCTCCTGTTCCTCCAGCGCCTTCCACGCCTCCCCTGGCCACGACTCCGCCGGCTCCTCCGCTTCCGCCTCCTCCAACGTTCGAGCCATCGCTGGTCGCAGGCCACTACCACACGTGCGCCGCCAAGGCCGACGGCACGGTTCGGTGCTGGGGCCAAAACGGCGGCGGTGGTCTGCTCGGGACGGGCATCGGGGAGCGTCTCGTCCCTGCGCTTGTCGGGGGCCTCGGCGGCGTCAGTCAGCTCTCGGCCGGCTACGGCGATACGTGCTCGCGCACATGGCTTGGCGAGCTCCAATGCTGGGGCCAGAACACCTTCGGGCAGCTCGGTGTCGCGAGCGCAGCCGCCGCACCGCAGACGACGACGCCGGCCAAGGTGGTGGGAGTGAGCGCGGCCTCGGCCATCCATAGCGGCTGGCAACACACGTGCGCCATCACGGCCGGCGGGGCCGCGAAGTGTTGGGGCATCAACGAAAACGGTCAGCTCGGCGACGGCACGACGAGCACGCGTTCGGGTCCTGTGGACGTCGTTGGGTTGACCCAGGCTCGCTCTATCAGCGGCAGCTGGTATCACTCGTGTGCCGTACTGACCGACGGCTCGCTGAAGTGCTGGGGCCACAACCCCTATCAGCCAAGCGTCTCGAGTCCCTTGGTGGCGACAACCGTCGCGGGGATCACCAACGCCAAGTCCGTGACCACGGGCGTCGTGCACACGTGCGTGCTCTCGGCGACGGGCCAGGTGAGCTGCTGGGGCGGCGCCGCGTTCGTGGGCGGTGGCGACGGCACGGCACCCCGCGCGGTCTCGGGTCTCTCGGACGTGGTCTCCGTCGCCGCGGGCTGGGCCCATACATGCGCTGTGCATGCAACGGGCAAAGTCAGCTGCTGGGGTTATGGGACCTTCGGTGCGCTTGGGGCGGACTTGCCTGGAGGAGCCACGACCCCCGTCCACGTGCAGGGACTCGACGACGCGACCCACGTGACCGCGGGCTACGGCCACGCCTGCGCCCGCACGCGAAGTCGTCGCGTGATGTGCTGGGGATACAACGGCTTTGGTCAACTGGGCAACGGGAGCAAGGTCGACAGCTCAGCTCCTGTGGAGGTCAGCGGACTCACGCTTTGAACGCGCCACGGGGCGTCGTGCTGCGCCCGCTCCCCGTCGTGCCTCCATGGCAACTGCGATGCGACCGGACCTGGGTTGATTTCCGTGGGGGCTACGGTACGGCCGCCGTACGCGGGGGGTGCAGGCCGCGATGTCGTCCCAAGTCGCCCCGCAGAACTGCGGGACGCGACGCGCAACGCGCGCGCAACCGCTGTGGGCACGGGGCGCGTGCCCTGCCGGTCACGGCGAGCCATTGTGGTTCCATCGCGCGCGCTCGCGAGAGGCGCACTGCGCTTTCGGACATCGGCGTGAGCCGTGCGGGGCGCGGTTGGGCAGGTCTACTTCTGCGCGGCGGGTTGGCAGCGCACGCCCAACGCGGTGAAGCGATAGGTTCCCTCTGGGAACACGGTGCTCTCACCCGCGATCCATCGGAGTCGTGCGTCGCGGTAGGCCTTTCGGAAGCCGCGGAGCGCCGAGAGCTCTTGGCGCCGCCGCTCTTTGTTGCGACAGGCCACATGGGGCCGGAGCTTGCGGCGAGGCTCGACGGTGCGGGGCCTGCTCGTCGGCGCCGTGCCGAGCACGGCCTTGCGTCCAAGCACGCGTCGCCCCCGTCTTCGCGCGCCGCGCTTTCGCCGCGTCCTCTTCCGCACGGACCGCAGCGGCGATCTTGTCGGCCCATTCCTTGGCCGCGAGGTGCTCGAAGCCGTCAATGGGCTCGATGCGAAGGGTCACCTCTTTCGGCATCGGGCCGTCTTCCCGGAAGAAGCCGCGTGGGCGCTTGATGGTCCTCGTCGTGCCGCGAAGATGTTGGCCGAACGACGACGCACCGGGCCACTCGGCGACTCGCTCGACGAGGTTGTCAGCGACGGGGTTGCAGAGAACGTAGATGAGCTTGTCGAAGCGGTCTTGGGCCTCGACAAGGTAAACGGCGTTGGGCTGCTCGGTGGCCCAGAGGTTTTCCCAGCGACCCCAATGCGCGTTGAGAGCCTTGGCGATCATCTTGTGGAAGTGGGCGAAGAACTCGGGGTAGTTCCCGAGGTTGTCCCGGACGAGCAGGTGCTGGTGGTTGCTCATCGCGATGAAGCCATGCAGCGTGATCTTGTAGCGCTCGCACGCCTCCGCGAGGCAGTAGAGGTAGATCTGCTCGACGCGCGCATCGGGACGAAGCAGGTGCTGCCGCTGCGTGCAGCGGCGACTGGTGAGGTACGTGCGACCAGCGACGACCTGACGGGGAAGCGTCATGAACGTCACATCGGCGGCGACGCGACCGAAGTTGCGTCGTCGGGGGGGAAAAGGAACTCGGGGCGTGCTGCTGGAGGGTTCTCACTGGAAGGAACCCAGGACGGGTCTTGCTCGCTTCGTGGATGCAGAGCTTGCGCATCGGGCCGAAAGCCGACGATGGCGACGAGGTCATCGCTTGCCGGAAAGACCCGCGTGCCGGCGGCCGCCCTCGGCGGCGGCCAGGCCCTTCGACAGGAGCTCCCCGCCCCCGCCCCCCTCACGGCGGGAATGCGCACTCGCCCGTCGTCGCGTTGCACGTCGAGCCCGGCGCCACGTACGGGCAGATGTCGCCGACGAAGTTCGTGCAGTCGTTGCCGCAGGCCCAGACCGTGGCCTTGTAGCAAAACTGCCCATTGGGGCACTGGGCGTTGTCGGTGCAACGGCACGCGAAGTCGTCGACGATGCCGTTGGCGTTGTCGTCTTTCCCGTTGCACGTCTCGGTCACGTAGTAGTCCGACGCGTGGCAGTCGCTGTCGGCGCTGTCGATCTTGCCGTCGCAGTCGTTGTCGACGCCGTCGGTGCAGGCCGTCACGCCCAGCTCCGCTTGGCCCGGTTGGCCGCCGCGGCACGTCTTGCACGGGGCCACGTTCGCGCAATTCGGGTCGGCGCAGTCGGTGAGGCGATCGCCGTCGTCGTCGCGGCCGTTGTTGCAAACCTCGGTGGGGTTGGCCGTGAGCGACACGTTGAGGACGTACCTCCCTTCGTCGGGGCCCAGCGTCGGGTCGACGGTGAAGCCGTCCACGAACACGAAGTACGTCCCCGGGTAGAGGATCGGAATGTCGAGCTTGGACTTTTGGCTCCCGCCCGAGTCGTCGTCGCACGTGAGCTCGCGGCCAGCGCGGCAAGCGCCGGTGCGCAAGTAGAGCGCCGTGTCGAAGGCCGAGCCGATGGTGTCGAGGACCACGTGGCTGGGCTGAGTCACGGTCAACGCGAACACGGCCTCTCCCGCCGCTCCTCCACATGAGCCGGTCTGCTCGCCGGCAAAGCCTGTGGTGTCGCCGGTGTAGCTGCCGCTCGCCGAGATGGGCAACGGCGTGAGGCAGTTCTTGTGCTCCGTGATGCACAGCGGATTCGTCCTGCAGTCGGGGTCCGCGCAGTCGATGAGCGTGTCGCGATCGTCGTCGGTGCCGTTGTTGCAGAGCTCGGGCTTGGGCGCGCAGTTGGGCGCGAAGGCGCAGGCGTCGTCGGCGCAGTCGATGCGGCCGTCGCAGTCGTTGTCGACGCCGTCGGTGCACTGCTCGGGCGAGCACTTGGTGCACGCCGGCGTGCCGACGCACTCGGGATCTTGGCAATCGGGCCGCCCGTCGCAGTCGTCGTCCTTGCCGTTGTTGCAGGCCTCCGGCTGCGGACCGCCAACGCACGCGCAAGGACCAACGCCGGTGCAGTTCGGATCCGCGCAGTCGACGAGGCCGTCGCAGTCGTCGTCGGCGCCGTTGTCGCAGCTCTCGGGCGTCGCGAGGCACCCGCACAACGGCGAGCCGCCGCACGCCGGGTCGTCGCAATCGATGAGACCGTTGCAGTTCTCATCGCGGCCGTTGTCACACGTCTCGGGCCGGTTGCAGCCGCAGGCCGGCGTGCCGTCGCAGGCGGCGTCGTCGCAATCGGTGAAGCCGTTGCAGTCGTCGTCGACGTTGTTGCCGCAACTCTCGACGTCGCTGCAGTTGCAACCGGGGGAGTTTCGGCAGGCCGGGTCGGCGCAATCGGTTCGACCGTTGCAGTCGTCGTCGGCGCCGTTGCCGCAGAGCTCGGAAGGACCGCATACGCAGCCCGTTTGCCCCTTGCAGGTCGCGTCAGCGCAGTCGACGAGACCGTTGCAGTCGTCGTCGACCTTGTTGGTGCAGTTCTCGCGCGCGCCGGGCTTCTTCGAGGCGTCGTTGTCAGCGCAGTCCTTCCCGCCGCAGGCGATCGAGACCACGCCGTCGCCGTCTTCGTCGCGAGGCGTCGTCTTGCACACGCCGCTTATGCAGCGGTCGGTGGTGCAGGCGTTCTTGTCGTCGCACTCGGTGACGACGGTGCACGGGCGGCCGTCGGTCGACGGAGGCGCGCTGGCGTCGGCGAGGTCAGGGCGAAGGTCGCTGCGCCCGCAGCCTGCGGAGACGACGAACAGCGTGATGAGGAGCGAGACGAACGACGCTAAGAAGGAGCTGGACTTCATGGTGCCTCGGGGCGGGCCTACGGAGCCGTAAGGCCGGCGAGCATAGTCGGTTCGCCCAGGCCATGGGACGGCCCTTCGGACACGCGCCCTCGGGAGATGCAACGGGGACGAGCTCGCGCGCGGCCCAGAGGCGCCTAAAACGAGCCGCTTCCAGCGAATCCCGCGTAGCCGGCGCCGACCGAGGGCACCAGAACCGTTCGCGCCTGTTTCTGCTTCTGGTCGGAGAGGTAAAAGAGCGCGCCGCCGCCGGCCCCGGCCACGATGCCGAGGGCGAAGAAGACGGTCGACGTCGTCGCGTCGGTGCGCGCGTCGTCGTTGAGCTTGAGCCCCTCGGCGGAGCTGCATGCGCTCGGGACGCAGAGGTCTTTCGCGTCGGAGTTCTTGCCGATGGCCGAGAGACCGAAGGCCGTCCCCAACGCGAGCGCGACGCCACCGGCGCCGATAAGGCCGATGGCGATGGGCCGCATCGGGATCGTCGTCGCGCTCTTGCTCGGTCTGTCAGCGGTCTTTTGCGCACCGGGCTCGTCGAGCGTGACGTCGGCCGCCTGCGTCTCCTTCTCGATGAAGACGAGCGACGTACGGAACGCGGCGCGCCCTTCCGCTCCCGCCTCGATGACGCGCTCTCCCGGGTCCACGAAGATGGGCGCGGCGGCCGCGTCGCGCGCGAGCGGCTGGCCGTCGAGCTTGAGCGTGAACGCGGGCTGGGCCCACAGCTCGCTCGGCACGCGCAGGACGAGCTTGGGGAGGCGCGGAAGGAGGTCGTTCAGATGTGCCTGCGCGAGCGCCTCGCGATCCTTCCGCTTCTCCGATTGCGCCGCCGGCATGGCGCGCTTGAACTCCTGGTACGCCGTCGCGATGCGCCCTTCGGACTCGTGGCAAAGGGCGAGCGCCAAGAGCGTCCCGGTGGCCGGGTCGATGCGCTGGCTCTGCTCGAGCCTCGGGCAGGCCAGCTCGTAGCGCTTCTCGGCCATGAGCGCCTTGCCCTCTTGAAAGAGGCGCTCGGCGCGCTCGAGGTCAACCTTGCTCTGCGCCGACGCGAGGGCCGGCAGAAGCGTTGCGACCGCCGCGAGGGCGACGCCGAGAGCGCGCGCCATGAGGAGCTTCATTTCCGCGTGTCGATGGCCGACTCGAGCCCGGGTCGCTTCTTCGCCGCCGGCGGAGGAGACACGCGCGGCGGCGTTGCGGCGCTTGCGATCGGGAGCTTCGGCGGCGGCCGCGCGGCGGCTGTGGCGCTCGCGGCGCCGAGCGGAGCGTCCGGCGTGGCGGGCAAGGCCGGCGGTGGCGCGACTGGCGGCGGGAGCACCGGCGGAGGCGGGAGCGCTTCCGTGGCGACGGCTGTGGAGACAGGCGTCAACGGCGTGGCCGCGGCAGCGCCGGGCAGAGCGCTCGCCGGCGGCAAGTCGAGGTCGATGCCGTCGTGCGCGCTGCCCGACGCCCGCGCCGCGGCCGACGGGCTCGACTGCGAGGGCGCGGCGGCGGTCGCGCTAGGGATGGTCGTTCGTTCCATCGTGGCTCTCGTCACGAGTAGCACGATCGACGCGAGGAGCGCGATGCCTCCCATCGCAGCGAGGGTCTTCTTGAGGGGCCAAACCCGAGAGAGCGGCATCTCGTGGGAGGTCGTTCCCATGAGCGTGCCGGTCTGCGTGCCCTTGTCGACCTCGAGGTCCGTGGGCCCCGAAAAGGTGATCTCCTCCAAGTCCGGCGACGAGCGACGCTTGAGGGTCGTGTAGACCGACTCACGATCTTCGATCGACGCGTGGATCGCGGTCCGCAAGCGCTGGAGCCGCGCGCCGGCGTTGGCTTCCATGTATTCGGCCACGCCGTGCTGACTCGTGGTGACGCCCATCTCACGCGCCGCCGCGTCGAGCTCCTCCCCGAGCTGCGCCGCCGTCTGCGGACGGTCCGCCGGATCAACCGCGAGCGCGCGCTGAAGCAATCGACTGATGGGCTCGGGGACCGACGGAGGGAGCGGCGAGGGCGCTTTGCCTTCGAGCATCACGCGGAGCACGTCGACGTCGGTCTCACCGGCGTAGGGATACCGTCCCGCGACGAGCGTGTAGAGCACCGCGCCAACGCCCCACACATCGGCGCGCCGATCGACGCCGCGGCCACACGCCTGCTCGGGGGCCATGTAGCGCAGCTTGCCTTTGACGGCTCCCGTCTGCGTCGCGCCCGTGAGCCGATCGCGCGCCTTGGCGACGCCGAAGTCGATGACCTTCGTGACGCCGCGGCTCGACACGAGCATGTTGTGAGGCGAGACGTCGCGGTGCACGATGTCGAGCGTTCGCCCTTCGCGATCGCGATGCTCGTGGACGGTGTGCAGACCCGCGCAAGCGTCGGACAGCATGCGGAGCGCCACGCCGTAGGGGAGCTTCTTACCGTCTTGCGTGGCGGCGCGCGCGAGCGAGTTGACCGACTCACCCTCCACCCACTCCATGACGAGGTAGAGAAGATCTTCTTCCTCGCCCATGTCGAGGATCTGACAGACGTTGGGGTGTTCGATGCCGGCGGCGATGCGCGCCTCGTCGAGGAACATGTGCCGGAACACGTCTTGGTCGGCGAGGTGCGTGAGCAACGTCTTCACCGCAAAGAGTTTTTCGAAGCCGTTGTCGAGCTTGAGGCGCGCGACCCACACGGCGCCCATGCCGCCCTGCGCGATTTGCAAGAGGAGCTCATAGCGGCCGGCCTTGTCGCCGGCCTTGAGCTGGGGAACCGCCAACCCTTGCATGGACTAAAAGGCTACCGCGGCGGAGCCTCGTGAGGCGAGCTTGCCGGTCCGCGATCCCGCCCTGAACGGCCGACTCGTATGGTTTGCATGAAACAGGGTGGATCGGGCCGCGCTCGGCGGCCGCCGCAGGAGACGGCCCCTGCACACGCGGGTGGCTGTATTCATTGAACAATTCAGGTTCTGGCGCTGGCACCGCGCGTGCTTCTGGCCACCTTGTGCGCTCCGTTTGCTTCCTCCTGGCGTTGGGGCCCGCCGCCGCGCTGAGCCTCGCTTGTGGAGTTCAAGACGCGCCGACCGACGAATCCGCGGCCCAGGCCGTCGAGGCGTCCACGCGCTTCGCGCTCGCGCCTGGGAGCGAACGCATCAAACAGCACACCGGTTGGCCCGGCGATCTCGCCGAGATTCAGAAGAAGTCGCTCGATCTCAAGAACGCCTATTGGATGGCTCGGCTGTCGCAGCTCGCGTACCGAGGCGAGGCCGAGCTCAAGAGCGAGCTCGAAGCCATCGGCCTCGCGACCGACGCCGAGCACTTCCGATTCTTTGAGAACACGTGCACCGATACGCAGGCGTTCTACGTCTCGACGGCGGCGCTCTCGGCGCCCCTCGCGACCGTGGACAACCCGTACCGCAACGCCTCGCCCGACGTCGCGGTGCTCGCCTTCCGCGGCACCGAGCGCGGCAACGCCACTGACATCAAGACGGATCTCCTCGCGTGGAACCGCCCGAACGTCTTGCCGGCGGGCAACGTGCACGCAGGGTTTCACGGCGCGCTCATGTCCGTCTGGGAGAAGCCCAGCGACGCGCGGTGCTCGAAGAGCGAGCCCATCGGGCCCTTCTTGCGACAACACCACGTGTTCGATTCGCGAAACGCCAGGCCCACGCGCAAGGGCGCTGAGCTCTACGTGACGGGCCACAGCCTCGGCGGCGCCTTGGCCACGCTCGCGCTCACGAAGACGGCCGTCGAGCAATGCGAGAACGAAGGCGGTAAATCACGCGAGGAGCCTTGCTTCCGGCTCTTCACGCCGGTGAGCGCGCTCATCACCTTCGGAGCGCCGCGCACCGGCGACCGCTCCCACGGGACCCTCCTCGCCGACTGGATGCAGGACCGCACCCCGATCTATCGCTTCGTCCACGGTCGCGACGGCGTGACCAACATTCCGAGCGCCGGCTGGTACCACCCGGGCTTCGACGGCGACGACGAAAAAACGTTCAAAGTGCACGTAGGCGACAACCCGCTTCGCATGGCCGTCGCCGACCACGGCGCGGGGGGCGACGGCTCGCTCGTGGGCGACCACATGCTGCCGGGATACCTAGGGGTGCTTCAGAAGCTGGTCACGGGAAAGTAGCGCTCCACGGCTGGCGCGAAGCCAGACGAGCCCCGAGGTGGAGCGGGCGGGCACGTGCACGTACGTGCACGTTTACGGGGAGAGCGTCAGGCCGACTTGAAGACGTCCATCACGCCGTGGAGCAGCTTGATGGCGTCGGCGCGCGGACGCTGGAAGGCGTTGCGGCCCATGATCGAACCGAAGGCGCCGCCGGCGGCGAGCTCCTTCACTTCGGCCATGACCTCGGCGTCGCCCTTCGCTTCGCCGCCGGAGAAGATCACGATGCGCTTTCCGTTGAATGCGCTCTGCACGCAATGACGAACGCGGTCGGTGAGCGTCTTGGTGGGGATCGAGAACTTCTCGAAGACCTTCTTCGCTTCCGCCTGCTCGAGGTGATCCTTGGGCGGCTTGATCTTGATGACGTGCGCGCCGAGCTGCGCGGAGATCTGCGCCGCGTAGGCGACCACGTCGATGGCCTGCTCGCCCTCCTTGCTGATCGTCGAGCCGCGCGGGTAGGCCCAGAGGACCGTCGGCAGACCGTAGGACTTGCCTTCGAGGATGAGGTCCCGAAGGTCCTGGACCATGGTGTTGCGGAAGCCCGAGCCGGGGTAGATCGTGTAGCCGATGGCGGTGCAGCCGAGGCGCACGGCGTCTTTCACCGAGGCAGTCAGGGCGCTGCACGGCTGGTCCATCTTGGCCAGCGAGTCGGAGTTGTTGAGCTTCAAGATCATCGGGATCTGCCCGGCGAACTTGTCGGCACCGGCTTCGAGGAAGCCGAGGGGAGCGGCGTAGGCGTTGCAGCCGGCGTCGATGGCGAGCTTGAAGTGGTAGTCGGGATCGTAGCCTTCGGGGTTCGGCGCGAAGGAGCGCGCGGGGCCGTGCTCGAAGCCTTGGTCGACCGGGAGAATGACAAACTTGCCGGTGCCTGCGAGGCGTCCCGTCGACATCATCCGGTAGAGGTTCGCCTTCACCCCGGGGTTGTCGGATCCGTACCAGGAGAGGATTTCCTTCACGCGATCGGTGGCCGGCATCGGTAGCTCCTTGGAAGCAAGGCCCGCGACGACGCTTCTTCGTACGGGCGGCCGCGAGGCTACTCGGGACGAGGCGTATTTTCCAGGGGCGAGGTGGTTTTTGCGACCTCGACCTCGACCTCGACCTCGACCTCGACCGCGACCGCGACCTCGACCGCGACCGCGACCGCGACCTCGACCGCGACCCCGACCGCGACCGCGACCCCGACCCCGACCGCGACCCCGACCCCGACCGCGACCCCGACCTCGACCTCGACCTCGACCCCGCCGACACCTTAAGACCTGCGCAGGCGCGCCGTACTTCAGAAGGACGCCACCTCTGGCGGGGAGTGCCTATGGGAAGACGCAACAGTGCCGGTCGCCTTTCGGTGGAGCAGTTCGCAGCGACGACGCGCGACCCACGTGCAGAGCCGAAGTCGGTGCCGCCGCCCGCCGACGAGGCGCCGCACAGGCCTTCGTCGGAGCGCGTCAGCGTTTCGGCGGAAATGGCGCTGGCCGCCGAATGCCGCGAGCTCCGCGAACGCATCGCAAACCTCGAGGCGACCATGGCCAAGAGCGCGGCGAAGGGGGCCGCGAAGGCCGATGCGGCCCAGCGCGTGGCCGGCGAGCTGCGAGGCGTTCTCACGGCGCTCGAGACGATCGAGCTGGAGCTCGCGGAGACGAGGGCCGACGCGCGGAGCTGCCTTGACCGACTCCTCGAGTGTTTTGACGCCGCGCCGACGACGGATCGCGAGCGCCCGCTCGTGCTGGTGCGCTCGGAACCCCCGAAGGCTCCCGCAACCCAGGCGGCCAGCACGTGGGAAGACGAGCGGCCCACGGCGGTGCCCGAGCGCTTCGACGCAGCGGCGCTCACGCGCGCCGCCAAGGGGTAGGAGCCCGCCCGCGCTGGGCGCCTTGATGCGCCGGCGAAAATGTTCGATGACCGGGGTCGGGAGCTCCTCCATGACCGATTCCGTTCGTTTGCCAGTCCCGTCGACCTACGGCACCACGCTGCGTGAGCACGTGCTCGCGCAAATGCAGGCGGCACCGGGAGCCACGGGCCAATACACGTCGCTGCTCAACCACGTCTCCTTGGCGGTGCGGCTCATCACGTCGCGCGTGCGCTCGGCGGGCCTCGCCAACATGCTCGGGTACACGGGCGAGACGAACATCCAGGGCGAAGAGGTTCAGAAGCTCGACGCTTACGCCAACGACGTCCTCGTCAACGTGTTCGAGCGGAGCGGGCATTGCTGCGCCGTTGGCAGCGAGGAGATGGACGAGGCGCTCTTCATGGAGAAGAGCGGCAAATACGTCGTCCTCTTCGACCCCCTCGACGGCTCGAGCAACATCGACGCGAACGTCTCCATCGGCACGATCTTCTCGATCTTTCGGCGGCGCGCCGGCGAGCTCGTCCCGTCGGTCGACGACCTCCTCCAACCGGGCAAGAACATCGTCGCCGCCGGCTACGCGGTCTACGGCCCGTCCACCGTGCTGGTCCTCGCGAGCGGCGGCAGCGTCGACGCCTTCACGCTCGACCCCTCCATCGGCGAGTTCTTCCTCTCGTCGCCCAACATTCGCTGCCCCGCGATGGGCGCGAACTACAGCGTGAACGAAGGCAACTTCTCGCGATGGGCTCCCGGCGTGCAGAAGTGGAACCACTGGATCAAGAGCGAGAACAAAGAAGAGCGGCGCCCTTACGGGCACCGCTACGTCGGCTCGCTCGTGGCCGACGCGCATCGCACGCTGCTGAAGGGCGGCATCTTCGCGTACCCGGCCGACACGAAGAGCAAGAAGGGCAAGCTGCGCCTCCTCTACGAGGCGGCCCCGCTCGCGTACATCCTGGAGCACGCCGGCGGCGCGGCCATCGACGGCGAGCGGCGCATCCTCGACATCATGCCGAGCGAGCTCCACCAGCGCACGCCGCTGGTGCTGGGCTCCAAGGATGACGTCGAGGCCTTTGCCCGCTTCGCCCGCGAAGGGTGAGCGTGTAGGCAAGGTTCGTCGCCAGCGGGGCGCTGTAAGAAAGCTGTAACAAATGGCCCGGGGCCCCTGGGTATTCTGAGGCGATGACGCTTCGCGAACTGGGCCTTGGCGCAGTGGTCTTGTTCTCCGGCTGGACGCTCGCGGCGTGCTCCTCCGACGGCACGACGGGCGGTAGCGCTGACGGTGGCGCCGGAAGCGGACCGGGAGATGGCGGCGGAGGCGGTCAGCAAGACGGTGGGACGAGCGACGCCGGCGCGTCCGATGGGGGCAAGAAACCCTTCGGCGAAGCCTGCGCATCACCCGCCGATTGCGAGAGCGGCCAGTGTTTCATCGGCGGCTCGCAAGCGTTTTGCTCGCTCAAGTGCACCATGGCCACGCAAGCAACCGACTGTCCGACGCCGCCCACCACGGGCCAGTGCAACAACCAAGGGTACTGTCGGAAGTAGCCGCGCGAGTCGCGTGCGCGAGCCGTCAGCGCGCCTGCACGAGGACGCGTTCGCCATCGGCGAAGAGCACGCGCGCCTTGCCCGGATCGGCGCCTGCCTGCACGAGCCCCGCGCCAAACTTCACGTGCTCGATCCACTCGCCCGGCTCGAATTTCTCGGTCGGCGTGTACTTGCGCCGCGCGGAAGGCGCCGTGGCCAACGCCTCGGAGAACGAGGGGAGCCTCGAGGGAGGCGGCTCGTCGTCACTCTCTTCGACGTAGGCGGCGAAGAGCTCGGGCGGCAGACGCTTTTCGACGACGGAACGCCCCGTGAACTTGAATCGCTTGGGCGCGTCGCCGTCGAGCCATAGATCGACGATGGAGGCGGGCTCCACGTACGGCGACAACGCGTCGAAGAGCGCCTTCTCGTCGGCCGTGTAGTCGGTCGCCACGTAGGCCATGCTGCGAACGGCGCCGTCGACGCCACGCACGACGCGCCAGCCAAAGGCGAGGAGGCAATCGTCTAGGGAGCGGGCCTTCTCCAAGTCCTCTCGACTCACGGAGAACGCCGCCGCGGGCCTCGCGTCGCGGAGCGCACGAAGCGCGGCCCGCTCGGCTTCACGGCGAATGACCAGCTTGGTGGCGCCTTGGCGAAGTTGCGAGGGCATGCGCCACTTTTCTTACGTAGGCCGCCGGGCCTTGCCAACCGGCTTTCGAGGGGCACCGGGCGGTTTTTCTGTCGCCGGTCCCTCGTGAGGGGCGCGCGGCAAGGGCGTTTCTCGGGCCGTATCCCAAAGGCGACGCGGGTTTGCGCTCGGAGACGCGCTCGCAACTGTTCCCAAGGCCGGGAGCGATTAGCGTCGCCCGACTCGAAGCGAATCGAGAGCGGATTTTTTGAGGATCAGCGCCATGCAGCACTCGGAAGATGACATGTGGTTCGTTCAGGTCGGCGACGGCGCCGTTCGCGCCTTCACCCTCGACGAGCTCGACGCGGCCTTCAGCGAAGGACGCATCGACGAAGCCACGCTCGTGCGGCGCGACGGCTCGCTCGAGTGGAAGGCCCTCGGCGTCGTCCTCGCGGGCGAACACGATCACGATCCGGCCGCGACGCACACGCACACGGAGCCCCAAGCAGGACCGCCGAGCGCGCAGCCGGTCACCGTGAGCGCGCCGCCACCCGCTGTCGAGCTCGACATCGACGAGCCGAACTTCGGCGCTCCGAAGCGCCGCGTCTTGGTCATCGGCGCCGTCGCGGTGCTGACGCTGGGCGCGCTCGGCGTGACCGCGTTCCGCGTCGCGGGCAGCGACGCGGCGACGCCCGCGAACCTGGGCGCGTCGCTCCCGCAGGCGGTGGTTCACGCGCCGACAGGCGAGCCAGGCGCCGCCGCCGACGCGGGGCCCAAGCTCTCCGAGGAGCAGCGACGCCTCTTGATGGAAGCCGACAAGAAGCGCGAAGCCGAAGCGGCGCAGCGCCGCGGCTCGCGTGAGCGCAACGCGCCGAGTCGCCCCATCAAGATCGGCGATCCGATCCAGAAGGGCGGCTCCAAGTACGATCCGTTGAACGGCGCGCTCTAGCGCGACGCGACACCGACGGACACGCGACGAGAAGACGCGCCCAGCAAGGTCGGCTAGACGCCCTGCGCGGTGGGCTCCCAGATGAACTTGTGGAGCTGGAGCTGCACGCGCACGGGGAGCGCGTCGGCGACGACCCAGCTCACAAGCTCGCGCGGCGAGAGCGCGCCGAAGACCGTGCTCGCGAGGAGGTTTGGTGTTCGCTCTACGAGCGCGCGCTCGCGAATGGCGGCGCGCATCCACTCGTAGTCAGTGCGATCGCGCAAGACGAACTTGAGCTCGTCGCGCGGCGTGATGTGCGCGAGGTTCGACCAGCGGTTGCGGTGACTCTCACCGGAGCCGGGGGCCTTGAGGTCCATGATCTTGTGAACCCGCGCGTCGACGCCGGCGACGTCGGCTTCGCCGCTCGTCTCGATGAGGACGGTGCGGCCCGCGTCGCACAGCTCGGTGAGGAGAGGACGCGTCCCCGGCTGGAGGAGGGGCTCGCCACCGGTGAGCTCAACGAGCGGCGTTCCCGTTTCGAGCGCGCGGCGGAGCACCTCGGCTCGTGGCAATCGCGTGCCGCCGTAGAACGCCTGCGGCGTGTCGCACCACGAACAACGCAGGTTGCATCCTGTCGTGCGAACGAAGGTGCAGCGCAGGCCCGCGAACGTCGATTCGCCTTGGATGCTCGCGTAAATTTCGTGGATGACGAGGGTGTCTTCCTTAGGCACCGGCAGCGACCTCTTGGGGAGGGTCTCTATCTCAGCGCGGCGCCGCCGTCGACGAGGCGTTGACGGGAGGCGCGGTGGAGGGAGGAGCGCTGGAGGGAGAGGGCTCGAGGTCGGGGGCTGGGAGCTCGCCGGACGCGGAGGACGGTGCGGAAGAAGGTGCGGAAGGAGAAGGCGCGGGATCGAAGGGAACGATCATCGCGGGACGCGGCTGGTAGGCGCGGCGGAGGGCCCAGACGCACGCGACGATGCTGAAGCCTGCGAGGAGGGCGACCCGCAGGAGGGGCCAGGGAAAGCCGCGGCGGGGGGGCATGAGAGAGGAGAGTAAAGCAGAGGAAAGGCGTGCGGGGGGGACGCGACGCTGAGCCGCTGCGAGCGGTCCGTCTGTTGCAGCTCGACGCGTCACGCTCTCGTCGAGAGCGCGTCTCGAAGGCTCGGTCTCGACCTCGATGCTCTTTGCCGGCGTCATCCAGGCGGGGCACCTCAAGGGTGGCGGCCTCTCTCATGGCGCTTCTCGCGCGGCCCACGACGTTCCCGCGCCAACGCCCCTTGGCCCGTCTTGCTTGTTGGCTGCCGCGGTCAGGTCTCGTTGTGCGATGGCCACCGAAAAAAACTTCAGCCGACGCAACGGGGGCAGCCGGCTCCGGCCAACACCCAGGACAGGCGGCGGTCCCAGGCCTCCGCCCTACCGCTTCCCTTCACTCAGAGGCTACCCCCATGAAACTCACCAAGCTCCGGGTGCCACTTTCCCTCCGCGGCCGCGTGCGAACGCTCTTGACCCTCGGCGCAGCGGTGCCGCTCGCCGCCTGTTCGGGCGCCAACGCCCAGACAGGCGAGGAGGAAGAGGACGATTCGCAAGAATCGGCACTCGTCTCGAACGGCGATTGCGACGCGGAACTCAGAAAAGGACTGGCCAACCTGGCCGACATCCGCCAGCGGCTTTCGAACGAGCGCCTCCGCGTCATCTGGGCGTTTCAAAAGGAAGCCGATGCCGCCTTCACGAGTCTCCCTCCGAGCAGCGTGCCGGCGAAGGCCCAGCTTGGGTCGGGCGGCGGTCTTCAGTTCCTTCTTTGGACCCCAAGCCGCAAGCTCCGCGAGGAGAACCGACTCGACGCACGTTACATTGTCGTTCGCGAGAAGCACACTTCGCCGGACCGTCTCGACGTGCGGATCCATCGTGAGGACGGGACCTTGCTCGTCGAGGGCCTGGATGAGGCAGAGGACGGCTTGGAGTGGGTGTGTCCACGGGAGCGTCGCGCAAATGGAGGCGGCGGCGGCGGAAGCTCCTACTGCGGCGGTTCAGGGTGGCAAAACTGGTGCAACGGTTGACCGTGGCCCCCTTCCGACGGAGCTCGCTCATGCACGCGCCGGCCGACATTCCCAGCGAACCAGAGGCAACGGATTGGCGCGCTCGTCTCGAGCTTCTGGTGCTCCAGCCGACGCCCTTCTGCAACCTCGACTGCGCGTATTGCTACTTGCCCAATCGCAAGGACACGAGCCGCATGTCGATGGCCACCCTCGACTCCGTCATCTCGACGGTGGCGACCGAGGGCTGGGCAAGCGCGCAACTCTCGGTGATCTGGCATGCGGGCGAACCGCTGGTGGTCGGCCCCGCCTGGTACGAGGAGGCGTTCGAGATCGTCGCAAAACGCATACCGCAATCGGTCGCGGTACGTCACCACTTCCAAACGAACGCCGTGCTGCTGAACGCGAGCTGGTGTGAGTTCATCAAGCGCCACAACGTCCGCGTGGGTGTCAGCGTCGACGGCCCGGCCTTCCTTCACGACGCGCGCCGCCGCACGCGCGACGGGAAGGGAACGCACGCCAAGGTGATGCGCGGGGTCGAGCGCCTCCGCGAAGCCAGCGTCGACTTCAACGTCATCTGCGTTCTGACGCGCCAGTCGCTGGCGCACCCCGACGACATCTTCGACTTCTTCAGCGGGCTCGGGGCGAGAGAGATCGGCTTCAACGTGGAGGAGGTGGAGGCCGACAACGCGGCCTCGTCGCTGATGGACGCTGGTGTCGAGGGAGAATTTAGGGCCTTCTTTAGGCGCATCGTCGAGCGGCAGCAGGCCGCGACCCAGCCTTTGCGTATCCGAGAGTTCGAGAAGGTCTTTGCGGCGCTTCGCAGCCCGCGGTTCGGGCATCTCCGCGCCAACATGCAAAACCGGGCCGGGCACGTCTTGACGGTCGGCTGGGATGGATCGTTCAGCACATGGTCACCGGAGTTGCTCGGAGGGGTCCATCCGGACCTCGGAAGCCTGGCGCTTGGAACCTCGCTTGAAGGCGGGCTGGATGCGCGGGCGCGGGCACGGCTCGCCGTGTTCCAGGACGAGATCGGGCGCGGCATCGCCAAGTGCGAACGCACGTGCGAGTACTTCTCCTTCTGCTTAGGCGGCGTGCCGGCCAACAAGCTCGGAGAGCACGGCCGTTTCGACGGCACCGAGACGATGTTCTGTCGTCTGACCGAGAAGGTCATGACGGATGTCTTGCTCGACGCACTCGACGCGAGTCTCCCGAAGGCCGGATGACACCTGGCAGCGCGCCACCGACGCGACGGCCGCTTGAAGACGGATCCGCTGAGCGGCTGCAGCACGGGCGTCGTCTGCGAGAGCGTCCGATAGGCCGAGCCTCCCGAGCCGTTCTGTGCGCCGTTGACCAGGAGGGATCGCCAGTCGGGCCGCCTCAGCCGGCGAGGTGCTCCACCAGCCTCGCTGCCACGCTGACGACGTCCTCGCGGGGTAGCTTTTGGCTCCCAGGGTGCGAGTCGGTTCCCATGATCGACGCGAGGACGCCGGACGCCTTGATGCGCTCGTAGGCGTCGCCCGGCAAGACGATGTGGGAAGCGACGGCATGGACGCGACTCGCGCCGGCCGCGAGGTACGCGGTCGCGGCCTGCATGAGCGAGCCGCCGGTGCGGATCATGTCGTCGTAGACGACGACCTCTTTGCCTCGCACGTCGGCGTTGATGCCTGTGACGGCGAGGGCTCCTGAGCTCTCGTCGCGCCGCTTGTACACGAAGGCGGGCTCGACGTTCAGATCCCGCGCCAAGCTCTGCACCCACTTCGCGCGGCCCGCGTCGCATGCGCCGAGCACGAACGGCGTGTCGCCCATGCGCTCCCGCACCTTGCGCGTGATGAGGGGCGCACCGTAGACGTGCCGCGTGAGCACCCGATCGTCGAGGTAAAACTCGATGCCGTCGGTGTGCAGATCGAAGAGGAAGACGCGCGTGCCTCCCTCGGGGGCGGGCACGGCCGACAAGAGCCGCGCGCGCGTCTTGGCCACGACGACTTCACCAGGGCGCACGGCCCGCTCCATCGTCGAGTAGCCGTAATAGGGCATCACGATGGCGAGCGAGCGCGCCCCGCCCCGGGCGATGCCGCAAGCGAGGTCGAAGACCTCGAGCCAATCGAGATCGGTGGGGGTTCCGCCAAGGAGGACGACGTCGCGGCCCCAAAGGTCCGAAGCGATGCGGAGGTAGCGCTCGCCATCGGCGAAGAGCTTGCGTTCGACAACGCCGCGTTCGAACTCGCCGGCCGCGAGAAACGAGGGCTCCAAGTAGGCGTACGAGGGCGTTGCGAAGAGGAGGCGTTGGACCATTGGGCACAGTATCGCCGCTCCGCCCCTCAGAACGCGACGGGCTTGGGCGTGGGATCGTGGCCGCCGCCGTCGGGGCCGCGGCCGAGCGCGCTGAACTCGTTTTTGCCCCAACACATCACGCTGCCGCCCTCGACGAGCGCGCAGGCGAAGCCGTTCCACCCGCTGGAGAGCTGCAGCACGTTCGCGAGGCCTTGGATCGGCCGCGGCGCGACGAAGTCGGCGCCCGCGTCGAACGAGCCCATGGCGCCCGCTTCGTTCCGGCCCCAACACCACACGGTACGGTCCTTCTTGAGGGCGCAACCGAAGTAGTTGCCATCGGAGACGTGGGCGACATCGCTGATGCCGGGCACCAGGGTGGCACTCAAGATCGAGCCCGAGTCCGTGCTCGCGTCGGCGGGGAGGCCGACTTGGCCGTAGTTGTTCCAACCCCAGCCCTGCACGCGACCGTCCGCGAGGACCACGTGATCGTGATAGCCGAGGGACTTCGCGACCGCGGCGATGGGTCCGGCGACGCCGACGACCGGCGCTGGAGAGGGGTTCGGCGCGGCGTTTTCGGTGCCGCGGCCGAGCATGCCGTTGAAGTTCACGCCAACGCACGCGAGGCCGCCGTCGGTCCCGAGGCCGCACGAAAACCGGCTGCCCAGGCCGACCTGCGCCGCGTTTGAAAGCGAAGACGTCGTCGGCGTCGAAACGTCTGTCGGCGGCGAGATGCCGCCATCACCTTGCACGGTGCCGACTCCGAGCTGCCCCCACAAGTTCGAGCCGAAGCACTGCACGGCGCCCGTCGAGAGGCGCGCGCACGTGTGGTAGCCGCCGCCGATGAGCTCCACGACCGGCGCTGCGAAGCCTGTGACCGCTGCCGGCGTCGCGTGCGGCGCCTCGTCGCCGCCATCGGCGGGCTGGCCCGCCTGCCCGAACCGGTTGTAGCCCCAGCAGGACACCGCGCCGCCGGTGTGGAGCGCGCAGACGTGGTACCAGCCCGACGCGATCTGTTCGACGGGCGCGAGGCCCGCGATGGTGCGCGGCGTCGGCACGTTGCTCTTGTCGAAGCCGCCGTCGGCGAGCGTCGCAGCGCCCACGGTGCCGTAGGCGTTGTAGCCCCAGCAGCGCACGGTCTTGTCGGAGAGGAGCGCGCAGGCGTGGTACGAGCCCGACGCGATCTGGATCGCGCACGGCGACGCGGTGCAGACGGGTGGCGCTGCCGCGTCGGATGCGTCGGTCGTGGCGCCGTCGATACCTGTGGAGCTGTCGCTGCCTGTCGCGCTGTCGAACGAGGTCGCGCCGTCCGCGTTGGACGTGGAGCCGTCGTTCGCGGGCGAGGTGGTTCCGGCTTCCGCGGCGACCGCGCCTGCATCGTCGGAGCTGTTCGAGCAAGCCGCAGCAGCGACCGCGGCGGACGCGAACAAAGAGGAGAGGAGCAACAAGCGATGAACGCGCATGCAGCGCAGGGTACCGCGAACCAAAGCCCCGGGGAGTCGATGCCTAGGCGTAAGCTCGCAGCCGTTCAGGCGACGCCCGGGTGACTTCAGGCAGCCGACCTCCTGACCTCGACCTCGACACTCGTGAATACTTGCGGCGCACGCTGGGGCCACGAAGGACGGACGGCAGAGGCGGCGCCGCCCCCCCCGGCCGGGCCCCGGCCAGTTGACCGACGAGGTGACCGCATCGGAGGCCCGTGTAGCCGTGGACCTCGACCGCGAAGCCCCCTCGGCGTTGCTACCATGCACGCCGTGAAGGGTCGCCGAGGCGTCGCGCTTGTTCTGCTCGCGCTCGTCGTTGCCGCGGTCGTCGCCCTATGGCTCCGTTCGCCGACGCGTACGACCGCGAAGCATGCGCTCGACGCGGGACGTGCGACGAGCGCGAGCGCAGCCCCGGAGAACGCGCCGGCCGCCCAGCGCGAGGCCGCGCTCGCGCGCGCTCTCTGGCTCTTGCCGGGAGAGTCGACGGCTTCGCGCGATGAGGACACGGCGACGTTTCAAGGCCAGGTGATTTCACGCGCCGACGGGAGCCCGGTCGCGGGCGCAGAGCTCGTGTTCGAAGGGGCGGGCGGCGCGACCACCGTGCGCAGCCGAGACGACGGCGCGTTCCAGCTCTCCATCGACCGCGACGGGACGCTCACGCTCGCGATGGCGCAGGCCGATGGATTCTTCCCTGCGTACGCGGGGCTGACCTTGTCGGCACGTCGCGGAAAGAGCGTGCGCGGGCTCATTCTCGAGCTCGTGCCCGATCCGAAGCGCGAGTGGGACGCCGCTGCCCCGCCACCCGCGGAGCGCGCCGCGCTCGCCGGCTCGGCCTCGCTCGAAGGCAAAGTCACGCGAACCGGTACGTCCGATCCCGTCCCCACGTTTTCCATCGTGCTCTTTCGCCGCACGGCGGCCATGAGCGCCGAACATCTCTCGACCGGGACGTTCGCCGATGCCACCGGCGCCTTCGCGATTCGCAACATCGCCGCCGGTGACTACGAAGTTCGCGTCGCAGCCTCGGGTTACCTCGTGTCGCCGCCCCGTAGCGTGTCCCTTCGGGACGGCGCGATCACGCGCGCGGACTTCACGCTCGGCGCCAGCTGCCAAGTCTCCGGCACTCTCAGGACCGAGAGCGACGGGCGGCCCATCGCGGGCGCGCGCGTCTCGCTCGAGTCGGGCGGAGACATCGGCGTGGGCATGCACAACGGCACCCTCTCCGACGCGCGCGGTCGCTTCTCCGTCGCGACCATCGAGGCCGGTCCGAGCAGCGTCACCATCAACGCGCCGAACCACCACGGCCGCATCCTCACGCGCACGTGTGGTGATGCCGGCGACGTGATGCTCCCGCGCGTAGCGGATGGCGAGAAACCGCGGCTCGAGCTCACGGGGATCGGCACCGTGCTACGCGCCGAGGGCGACACGCTCGTGATCGCCACGCTCATCCCCGGTGGAGGCGCGGAGGCGGCGGGCCTTGCGCCAGGGGATCGCGTGCTCACGGTCGACGGTGAGCCCGTCGAGTCACTGGGATATCGCGGCACGATCGAGCGCATCCGCGGTCCAGAAGGCTCGACCGTGAGTCTCTTGGTGAGCCGCGGCAAGGAGCCGGCACGCACCCTCGAGGTCGAGCGGAAGCGTGTTCGGTACTGAGAAGCGCGCGCGCGACTTCCCTAGTTCTTGGGACTAAGGAGCGCCTTCTACCAAGAAGGACGGTGGCTTCACCAAGCCACGCGCGAGTCGCGAGCGATAGTCGAGGCGGCTTATCGGTTCGGCCCCGAATTGCGCGAACGTTGCCTTGTGAAACTGGCAATCGATGAGGGAGAACTTGCGCGTCGCGAGATGTTTACCGAGGAACGCGAAGGCCAATTTGCTCGCATGATCCTCTGCGCTGAACATGCTCTCCAGCGTGAACACGCTGCCGATGGCGAGCCCGAAGGCGCCGCCGACAAGGTGCCCACCCTTGCGTGCCTCGACCGTGTGCATAGCGCCGAGCTCGTGGAGCGCGAGAAAGGTCGACTGCATGGTCGGAGTGAGCCACGAGTGCTCGCGGTTGGCGCACCCGCGAACGACCGCGGCCGGATCACGATCGAAGGCGAATTCGAAGAGGCCCTTGTTGATGTAGGTGCGGACGCGCGACGGAATGCGGAGCTTCTCGAGCATGAGCACGGACCGCGGATCGGGACTCTCCCAGTAGTGGCGCCCGTCCTGGACCGTGGGGAACAGGCCGGCGGTGTACCCCAGGAGGATTTCCTCAGGGGTGAACGGGAACTGGACGGCTACGGCGCGAAGGGCGCCCACCGGTCCACCCGTGACCCGGGCGAAGGCGCTTCCCATGAGGCGGCGATACGTCGGCGTGGCGTCGTCGACGGCATCGAGCACCCGCGCGTAGCTCTTCTTGGCGATACGTAGCGCCGAAGCGCGCAGGCCAGGCTCATCGTGCACCGCAGTCTCCCCCCGCGTTTTCACGTCTCGAAAGGTCGCAGACTTCCTGTTCGGCCCGCAAGACGGCAACGACTACGCTTCAGCTGCGCCGGCGACGATCACCGCGCGATGCGTCGCACGCGCGAGTCTCTGCGACGACCTCGACCTCGCGAGCAAGCCCGGCCGAGCCGCCGCAGAAGACGCCGGAGCGTGTAGCATCGCCTTTGTGTCGCTTTCGAAGGCGCTCGGCGCTCTGGCGGTTGCGGGCGTCGGCATGGTCGCGCTCGTGGTGGGCATCGCTTTCGCCCTCTTGCACCACTACGACGCGGTGACGTTGACGCCCGTCGTCGCCGACGCGATCACGGACATCGAGGCGCGCGAATACCCGCGGCCCGTGCACCGAGGCCCCGCCACGCCCGGGCGCTTCGGCGATGCCGTCGAGCGCGAGCGCGCGGCCTTCGCGAGCGTCGAGGTTTCCATGCGCACGACGCCCGCTTGTTTCGATGAGCGCGCGCCGGCTCCAGCAAGCTGCGGCCGCGTTCTTCGTGAAACGTTGGCGGCAACGGAGGCGCTGCTTGCGGCCACGCGGAGCGAAACCGGGGGCGTCGGCGTCGCGCGTGGCGTCTTGGCGCCATGGCTCTCTCCCGAGAGGAGCAAGCCGGGCACTCCGAACGCCGATCCGAACCGCTCGTCGACGCACGGCGGATCGCAGATGCGCGCGGTCTGCCGGCGCGCGATGCTCGAGGCGCACGCGGCCGCGTTGGCCGGCGAAAACGACCGTGCGATGAACCTGTGCCTCGACACGCTCGCGTGGGGCCGCGACTCGGCGCTCGGTCATTCGCGAGAGGGAGGCCGCGACGCCGGCTGGTGCATCGAGTCGCACGCCGCGCCCGTGTGTCGCAAGCTCATCGGGGCAGCATCGAGCGACCTTCGGAAGCGCGCCCGGGAGACGCTTGAGCGGCTTCGCAAGACCTTTCCACGAAGCGTCGTCGTGGCGCGAGACGATGAGACCAGCATCTGGCTGCGAGACTGCGGCGGCTTTCTCGACGAACCAAGTCGCGCGCGCTTGCCGCCCTTTGCATCGCGCATCACCGGCGAGGTTCGGGGGCGGCCGACCATCGAGATCTCGCCAACCCTGCAGCGAGCGTCTGCGATCCGGCGGTGCCAGCGCAGCCAAGAGGACATCGCTACAAGGTGGCAGCGGCCCGTCGAGCTCGTTGGCATCGACGACAAGGACGATTGGGGCAAGCGCGTCGAGTCCACGCTCGACGCGCTGATACGCGCGGCAAACTGAGCGAGCTCACGGGCAGAGCACGTTGATCCCGCTCAGCGCGCCCACGAAGATGGGGCAGTTGCCGCCGGCGCGCGCCTGAATCGTCCACGCGGCCGTGTAACGATCAGCGGCGCCCGTTCGCGTGATCCATCGCAACGCGTTGGCGACCGGGTCGAGCCCCATCACGAACTGTCCGGCGGCGCCGCTGGCGGAGAGGAGCACCGTCTGCTGCGTCGCGCTGAAGGTGCCGACGACGTGCCCGTTCAAGACGAGATCCCTGAACTCCGGCGCCGAGCCCGCGAGGGCGCGGACATCGAAGACGCCCTTGTCGGCGCCCGCGAAATCGAAGGCGCGGAGGAGGTGCTCTCGCCGCAGGTGAAGGTAGAACGCACCGTTGACGGCGTCGATGACGGGCGACACGTCCATCGGAGCCGCGAGCGGGATGGACCGAAGCACCTCGTAGCTGTCGCCGCGATCTTCCACGATCGCCAGGTGGTCGTCGCGCGTCGTCGCGCCCGCTGGCGCCGGCCTGTGGACCAACACGATGGGGTGCGCGCGACCGGTGACGGCTGCAGGGACAACCACGGCGCTCGCGCCCGCGGCGCCTTGAAACGAGAACGTCCACACCTTGCGTGGCGTGTTGCTGCTCATGTCGACGGCGATGAGGTAGCCGGGCGGAAGCCCTCGACCAGTTCCCTGAGCGACGAGATAGCCCCGATCGCCGTGCGCGCTCGCCGGCGAGCTCAAGGTGACCTGCGCACCCGATGGAGACGTGAGCTGGAGCGAGCCTGGCGAGCCGAGCGTATCGACGTCGAAGCTCGTCAACGTCCCCTTCTGTTGGCTCACGAAGGCGCGCGAGCCGTTGAGCCCGACGACGCCGAAAGACTTCGAGGACCGGCTCCCGCTGAGCGGCATCGTCCCGACGACCTTTCCGCTGCCGTCGTAGCGGGCCACGACGCGATCGTCGGACGCGAGCAGGTGCCCGTTGGCCAAGATGAACGGCACCTGACCCGTCGCCGCGTTGCTACTGATGGCGTACGAGCCGGTCTGGCCGCTGGCCCAGCGCTCGGTCTTGCCGAGCGGGTCGAAGACCTTGAGCGTCCCCGAGCCCGACGCGTCGTTGGAGAAGAGGCAAGCGAGGATGGCGCCATCGCCGCTGCACCCTTGCCCCGACATCGAACCGGCCGTCGCGTTCTGCCAGTGCAGCGCGTGGGCCTTGCTCTCGAGTGGGAGCGACATGGCACCGCTCGCCTCTGGCGCGCAGTGAAACGCCGGGCACGCCCCCGCCCCGCTGAGTGACGACGAAGCGTGGAGCCCAACGGGGGCCGCGCCGGCCGGCGTGGGCGCGTCGGGCAACTCGTGGGTCGCGTCCGAGCAACCAAGGGCGACGGTGAGCGACACGGCGAGAATGGAGGAAGCCCGCATCCCTCGTCCCAAGCACCGAACGTGCCCGCGTGCGAGGCGTCAATCGCTGCGCGATCGGCAGGAGATCACCCTTCGCGGGGGGAGCGCGCGCCGTCCTCCCGGTGGACGCGCGGTGGTCCTCCTCAAGAAGGGGACGAGGCGAGCGACCTCGACCAAGACGGCTTTATCCGATGGCAAACGATCCATCGCTTGCAGAAAACACCTCACGGAGTAACGCGGTGGGGATGTTTTTCGACGTTATGGGTCTATTCCGGGCGCGCCAACGGGCCTTTCCTGCTCGCAGCGCCCTCGCGCTCACGCTCCTCGTAGCCTGCGGTGCCACGGAGCAAGAGCCGGCGTCGACGCGCCCCGCACCCTCCACGGAGCCGCCTCTGCGAACCGACGCGCCACCGGGTTCGACGACACCTCCAGCAACTTCGTCTGACGCGGGAGCCTCCGACGCAGGCCTCGGTGGCCCGGCGCGCTGCGGTGCCAAGCCGTACGCGTGGCTCGCCTCGCCGACCCTCGGCCAGGTGCTCGAGAAGGAGGACAAGGCGCCTCACACTCAGCTCGATCTCCTCTACGCCTTCGTCGAGATTCGGAACAAGAAGGCGTTCAAGACGGAGCGGCTCCCAAAGTACAGCACCGTCTCGAGCATCGTCCGCTATCAGACGCAGGACCGCGGCCAACTCGTCGACGCCACAGCGCTCGTCACGTCGCCGGACTCGAGCAAGTCGTTCCCGATCCTCCTCTTCTTGCACGGCACGACGGGCTTCACCGATCAATGCGCGCCGTCGCGCAACGTCGCCGACGACGATCTCGGGGGCTTCACCTCGGAGGTGGGCATCCTGGCTGCCATCTACGCATCGCTAGGTTACGTCGTCGTCATGCCGGACTACATCGGCATGAAGAGCATGGGCGCACCGTCACCCTCGGTGCATCCGTACCTCATCGGTGAGCCGACGGCCGTGGCGTCGCTCGACGCCGTGAGGGCCGCGAAGGCGCTGCTCCCGAAGGCGGGTGCCAGCGACGTCGTGCTCATCGGCGGCTCGCAAGGCGGACACGGCGCGGCCTTCGTCGGCCGCTACGCGCCGCACTACGCCCCCGAGCTCTCGATCAAGGGCGCCGTATGGGACGTCCCGCCGACCGATCTCGCAGGGCAGGCGCAGCTCGCCCTCGCGCCTTCGTGGATCAAGGCGAGCGGCAACATGGTGGCGTTCCTTGTCGCCGCCGAGGCGTGGTACGGCGCATCGCCCAACGGCCTCGCCGACGCGCTCTTGCCGCCGTTCTTGTCGGCCATTCCGACGGC
Source organism: Myxococcales bacterium (assembly GCA_016703425.1). Classification (NCBI taxonomy): domain Bacteria; kingdom Pseudomonadati; phylum Myxococcota; class Myxococcia; order Myxococcales; species Myxococcales bacterium. The sequence goes on along the minus strand of JADJCA010000029.1, from coordinate 264,581 downwards.
GATGATGACCACGTGCTCGGGCCTGAAGGGGCTCCCGACGCCGACGCTCGACACGGTGTTTTCAACCACGGTGCGTTCGCTCGTGGGGCCAACGGGGTTTGGCGGCCCGGAGCCGTGGACCTGTTACGCGCGCGAGAACAGTCTCCCGACGACCTCGGTCCCGCGGCTCGATGACATCCCCGCGATGATGCTCATGGGCGAGAACGACAACCTCGTGAACACCGCCGTCGAGCGCGGCACGTTTCAGACGTTGTGCGCGCAAGGCATGCGGCTCCAATACCGCGAGTGCGCGGGCGCAGGCCACACCGAGCCCCTCGTCTACGCCTTCGACGAGACGCTCGACTTCTTGAACGACCGACTCGACGGCAAGCCCATGCCGGCCACGACGTGTCAGCTCTCAGCGCCGATCAAGTGCTCGAGCACGCCTTGACGCTAGAATGCACTCCATGCGCTCGGCTTCGATCCTCGGTGCTGTGACGACGAGCCTCGCTTGGGCTCTGGCCTGTAGCTCACCCATCGGCAAGGGCGCCGACGACGGCGTTGGCACCCCTGGCGTCCCCAGCGGCGGGGTCACCGCGGGAGCGCCGAGCGCAAGCGGCGGCCCGGCACGTTGCACGACGGCGAAGACTCGCGTGCGCCCCGGCTATCTTCAAGTGGTCGTCGACGGATCGGTCAGCATGACCAACGAGCACAAGTGGGAGGCGAGCATCCCGGCGCTCAATGCCCTGGTGGATGGCGTAGCCCAACGCGCCGACAACGCCGTGGGTCTTGGCTTGATGGTGTTCGCCGACACCAAAGATCCGACCGCCGGCGCCGACTTCACCTACGGCCCGTACCCGAGCGCCGCGGACGTTCCCGTCGCTGTCGTCGACAGCGCGCAGGCCGCGGCGCTTCGCGGACGCCTCCAGACGACCCCAAAAGGGATCACTCCGACGCTCGCCGCACTCAAGGGCGCTTACACGAGCTTGCGGGCCTTCGTGCCGGCAGCGCCGCTCGAGGCGGGTGGCAAGAAGTTCGTGCTCTTCCTAACTGACGGCTATCCGTTCGCGTCCCTCGACGGCGGACCTCCCGAGACCGACGTGCAGGTGGCGCAGTCGCTGAAGCTCGCCGAGGACCAAGCCAAACACGCCGATCCCATCTTGACGTTCGTCGTGGGCGTGGGCCCTTTCCCTGGCAACGGCATCGACTACGACGCGACCTTCGTCGGCCGCCTGGCGAGCGCCGGCGGGACAGCACGCGTCGCCGGCTGCAACCCCGTCGAGGAAGACAACGAGGCGAACGTCTGTCATTTTCAGGTCACGCCCGGTGCGCGCAGCGCGCAGGACATCCAGAAGGACATCCTCGCCGCCGTCGATGCGATCCGCGTCCAGGCGTCGGTCTGCGAGTTCGTCATCGAGGCGCCCCCCACGGGCTACTCGCTCGATCCCGACGCCGTCACAGTTCAGCACCGCACGCCGACGGGCGTCGCGATCATCCTCCCCGGCGCCAACGGGTGGTCGTTCGACGATCCCCAAAAGCCGCAGCGGGTCGTCCTGAAGGGCGCGGCTTGCGAGCGCGTGCGGAGCGAGCGCGGAGAGCTCGAGGTTCTCCTCGGCTGCAAGTAGACGCGGCCCGTCGCCGCGTCGTGCCCCCTCTTGAGGCGCGGCTCACGGCGCGCCGCGGACGTAGCGCCCCAACCAGTACGCGCCTGCGTCGGGCTGCCGAGCGCCGATACCAAGCGTAGCGTCACGTGCCGGCGCAGCCGGACTCGGGTTTGCAGAGCATGCACCTCGAGCCAGCGTAGCTGCACTCGACGACGCCATCGGTGCCCGTGGTCTTGCAGGTGGAGGCATAGGGCGGCTTGCGCGGATCGCCTACGCTGACGGAACAAGTGCAAGAGCCGGCGCTGACCCACTGCCCTCCTTTGCATTGCTGGATAGAGTTGCCAGCGCACTTGTACGCATTGGCCGCAGAGCTACCGCACGCGCCGCCCGGAGAAGTGCCACCCTCCGGCACGATGGTGCCGCCGCCCGTGCACATCTTCTCGATTGTGTTGAGGTCGAGCGCTGGGCAGAAGCCGCTCGGATCGTCTGTAGAGCAGGCGGGCTTCCGACCGAGGCAGGCGTCGAGCTCGCCTTGGTGGGACGAGTAGTAGTCGGCAGCGGCGGCGCAGGAGCGAACCGTCTTCACGTCAGCATCGCCGTTGAACTCCGCGAGGCAAGCGGTCAAGTCCTGCGTCTTGCCGCACCCTTGCAGCCAGTTGCAGTAGGCCGAGCCGAGACGGTCGACGTACTGGTTGAGGGCGCCGCTACCGCCTCCGAGCCCGCCCGAGCTCCCCCCGGAGCAGGCGACGAAAGGCGCGACAGCCGCGACGACGACAGCAACAATGCGCATGGTATACCTCCAGTCCGTCACGATGAATGCAGCACGCTCCCGCGCGACGCATCGCGATGACGCGGTCGCCATTCCCATTGGATGAGGTTCGTCGCGCGGCGAAACTTCACCGGGAAGTGTCCCACTGGGCGGTCACCTCCGCGCGCGTCGTCTTGTCGATGAGCGTCGCGCGCTCGTAGACGAACGTCACGGTCTCGCCGCTGGCGGCTCCGCCGACGACGACGGATTCCCCGATGATCGTGGCCTTGCTCAGGACGAAGCTGAAGAGCGTCGTGTCGGGCGCGCCCACGCGGTGCTGGTTGAACGCGAAGGTGACGGGGTCGAGCACCCTGCGCGCGCTGAAGGCGCTCTGCAGCGCGGGCGTCGCGACGCCGTTGGCCTTCACCAGCACGACCGGCTTCGCGGCCGGCTTTCCGTTGCTGAGGCCGGTCTTCGGGTCACACGGGCTCGCCCAGCCGAACGACACGCTGACGGCGCGGGTCTGGCCAGGGTGGTCGGCGCTCTCGCCGGGAACAGTTGGAATCTGCACGTAGGCGTCCTCGACGCGGCTCGGGGGACGAGTCCGCGCCGCCTCCCTCCGGATCGTCGGCGCTTCCCTCGTCACCGTCCGCAGGAAGCGGCGGAGGACGGGCGGCGGCCCGTAGCTCACGGTGGGCGCCGTGAAGTCGACGACGTGCGTCAGCGAGGGCGTGGCGCGCGTGTCGAGCTTCGCGAGCCAGGACGCGAGCTTCACGCCGCTGTACTTCCCGACCATGTAGACCTCTTCGACGCCCGATGCGTTGGGCGTCGTAAACTCGACGGTCGCGCCGATCGTCCGATCCTCCCTGAACGCCGCAAGGAGCGGCTGGAGGTTGGGCCCGAAGTCGTCAATCTCTACGTGGACGGGATTGTAGACGGTCGAGCCGGTCCGGAGCCCGGTCATGGCGTCGACGGGCGCCGTCGCGGACGCGTCGAAGACCGCACCGGGCACACGCGCGCCCACGCTGGAGCCGTCGGTGTTGGTGAACGTGATGAAGAAGCCATCGGCGCGAGCGAGCGACGCGCTCGTCGCCACCACGAGCCCCACCATCGCAGCGATGATCTTGGAGAGCCTAGCCATGGTCAACAACCTCCCAGGAGAGCGGAGTCAAAGGCGAGCAGGCGAGGCCCATGCCACCCGAGCCAATCGAGAGAAGGGCGCTCCCACGTCGGCCGGCCTGGGCGTCGTTACTCGTCGCGTGGCCGATCCGCGCCGCCTCGAGTCCGCGCATTGCGCTGATCAGGAGGTCCGCCCGTGGCGACTTCGCCGTGCCCATCGCGCACACGTTGCGCGCCGCGCAACGGATGCGAAGTAGATGGGGCCACGGTCGCGCGACGGAGAGCGCTGGGTCCACGCCGAGCAGCGCTCGGTCGAGCTCGCCACGCGCGAGCGTCGCGTGCTCAGAAGTGGTAGCCGCCGAAGAGTCGCCCCTGGAGGCCCGGGCCGCGTTCGCCGGCGAAGGTCCAGTCGAGGCTCGCCGCCGCGCCGACGGAGAGGCGATCGCTCAGGCCGAGGCTGCACCCGCCCTCGAAGTAGATCGAGGCCCACTGCGCGTACGCCGGGCCATCGGTGAGGAAGAAGTGGGCCTCGTACCCGAGGCCACCGAAGGGCCGCACGATCGCGTGCTCGCGGAAGACGGCGCGATAGCCGATTCCCATCGGTACGAAGACGAACTCGGGCCCAGGCAAGATGCCCAGGGTCGTGCGAAGGCGGCTCACGGAGCCTGGCGCGCCGAAGCGCCAGAGAAACTCGGCGCGAGGCCCGAAGGATAGACCAACCACGCTGGCCTCGACGCCGAGGAGCGCGGCGAACGGCCGGCGACGCGCGTCCACGGAGCTCGCCGGTCGGTCCTCCGACGGCGACGCTGCAGCCTGGGTGGACTCGAGCGAGGCGTCCTCGGCGGCGCGTGCGGTGCGTGAGGCGATCGACGAAGTGGTGAGCGCCGAGAGCGCGATGACCGCGGAGAGGCTCCTAGTACGCATAGGTCCCCCAGTTGTCGACCACATTGCCAAGGTCGATACCGGACTCCTCGACGCCGATGCCAATGACGAACTTGCCCGACGTCTTCCGCGGCGCCCAGATCCAGATCCGGACGTCGCCGGCAGGGATGACGTAGGCCGTGACGCCGTTGGTCCAGAACACACGCCGCGTGAAGCTCTCGAAGATAGACTCGCGGTACGCCGGTCCCTCCGAGGCGACCACGACGCCCATGCCGTCGGGCAACGCGCGCGGGAGGAGCGCGCGCTGAGCATCCGTCGGCGCGGGGAGACCCGGTCCAACGATCGCGAAGATCGGCCTGTGCTCCGCGAGCTCGTCTCTCCTCGGAACGAGCACTTCGACGGGGAGCGCCACGGGCGTCTTCGGGGTCATCCGGATCTCGAAGACGTCACCGCCGTCCTTGATCTCTCCGTAGAGCGCGTAGCTCACGAGCGGGTCCTCGAGGACGACGGACCTCTGTGCGTCGAAGCCGCTGGGTTGGTGTGCCTGAACGGGCGCGTCGGACGCCACGAGAAACGACCCGATGGCGAAGGCGAGCGGCAATCGACAGCGGGCGCGGCTCATCGGGCCCCCTCCCCGCTCGCGCAGGCGACGCGCGGCTCCTGGGCGCGGAGCACGGGTACCCCGCGACGGCATGCGCTCTCGCAGACGGCGGCTCCCTTCTCGCCACCCCAGCAGGCGCCGCTCGGCAGGAAGCGGTCGACGTTCGTGACGGTACCGCGCACGGTGTCGGCCTCCTTCACGCAGGCGACGAAGGCGCGGCACTCGGGACCCTGCTCGACGTCGCTGCAGCCGGGCAGCAACGCGATGACAAGGCGAGCAAAGAGCAGAATGGACCCAGATCCTTCGAGCAGCTGCATGCGCGGGCATGCTTACTACGACCGCCTTTGCCCCGTAAGGTCGTTCCTCCCGAGGGCAATGCGCCGTCGTCCGCGTCCTTCTGGGGCCCCATCACGGCGAAGTCGCCGGGGACTGGCCGGCCTCCGTGGTCCGACGGGCACGCGCCATCTTCGGCGAGGCTACGAAGGAGCTCATCGCGCTCGAGCCCGGGGGAACGAAGCGGCAGACGCAAGCCGTTCTGAAGGGGATCGTGACGCAGTTCAACGTGCTCTACGACGAGACGGGCTGGATGGAGACGGGTGGGCTGTCTCTCGCGGGAACGGCTTGCGCCGTCAGCGAACCGCCGCACCGAACGCCTCGTCGGCCTGATCGGCCTCCGCGTCCGCCTTCTTCCCATGCACGCGACCGTCGATGTGATTCGCCGGCGCATAGACCGTGTAGATGCGAAGCGGTTCAGCGCCGACGTTGACGACGTTGTGCCGAGCGCCGGGGGTGGCCACCAGGACGTCGCCGGGAGCGAGGGGCTTGTCGGCGTCGTTGACGATGGCTTTGCCTCGACCGCTCGCGATGAAGATGAGCTGCTCGACATTGTCGTGCGCCTCGAGGCCGATGTCTCCCCCAACCGGAATCGTCATGACGACGAGCTGCGAGCGCGCACCGGTGAAGAGCACACGACGGTAGGCGTCGTTCTTGCGCGCCTCCTCGAGCACGTTTGTCTGAAAGGGCCGAGGGGCTTCCCCTCCTCTTGTCCCGCTCGACGTCGCCGGTTGCACCGACCCAGACGCGCTTGCGCCACATCCCGCAAGCACGAACATGAACGAGACAGTGAGCAACATGACCTTCATGGCGAACCTCCTGGGTGCACGACGCGACAGACCATAGCCATGCCCCGAGGCGCCGTCTTCGGGAACGGTGGAATTATCCCTACCCCGTGCTCCAGCGCAGCGCGCTTCAACCGAGGCCGGAAGCTCGTCCGGCTCTTCGAGCGAACGTTTCCAAGATCTCGAAGGTCGCAGCAGTCGCTTCCGATAGCTTTCTACCGGCAGGTTTGAGGCGCATTTGGGGGCGCGCAGATCGCGGTGAGCGCGCCGCCACTTCGCCGACGCTGGTGCCAGCGACGAAGCTGCCACAAGCCGCGTCGGGGACTTCGTCGCAATGACGATCCCACCGTGGCGCAACAGGAAGCGCCGGTAGACCTCCGGAAGCGTTCGGCCAACCTCCCGCTCCGCCTCTGCGACTGCTTCCATCGGCGTTGGCGCACCGGTTGAGGCGGCCCGTGCCGGCGCGGCCTTCGAGATGGACGGCGAGCCGCGCGAATCACGCCAGTCCTGCGCAGACCAAGATGACCCTCTAAGGAGACCGGCGTCGAGCGATGCTCGAAGATCAGCTGGCGTTTCTTGCAGCCCACCCGTCCGCCGGTAGCTCGACCCAACGAGACCTCAACACCGGCGCCGAGCCGTGGCACATGACGGCACGCTGCAACGGCGCTCATCGAGCGCGGAGCGGCGGGCCTGCGGCTGGTCTGCAAGTTGCTTTGCGGCTCGCGCCAACCCCGGAAGGAACGCGCCCCGTGAAGTCAGCCGACCTCGAGATCATCCTTCGCCGCGTCCTCGCGGCCGCTATCGTTGCGCCGCTTGCCGCCGCTGCATGCGGAGGCGCAACAACCGGCGAGTCGGGCGTCGGCCCCAGCGACGGCATTGACGCTGCGACGGGCACGACCGGCACGACCGGCAAGCCAGAAAAGCCCGGCACCGATGCGTCCACCGCGAGGCCCGACGGCGGTCGGAAGGACGCCTCGATGGTCGACGTCGACGTCCCGGAGGAAGAGGAACCCGACGCAAGCATCATCCCCGACGCGGCCGACGCAGCCGTGACGTGCGTCGTCGAGCGTCCTCGTCTGCCGGACGCGGGTTCGTGCATCTACGACGTCATCGTGAACTGCGATCAAGATCCGAGCAGCGACTTCGCGTTCTGCGACACCGTGTGCACCTCCGCCGTCGCGCCCAGCTTCGGCTGCGGGGTGGTGGCGCCGCTCAACGGCGACAGGTACCTCGTCAATTGCTACACGTGCGGCGTCGGTCGCCGCCCCGAAGGTTTCGCGCACGACGGCGCCGCTTGCGGCGAGTCTGCTCTCGGCCAGTACTTCAGCGTCATTGCGGCCCTGGAAGCCGCGAGCGTGTCGGCCTTCGAGCGACTCGAGCGCGAGCTCTCCGTGCATGGCGCCCCCGCGTCGCTGTGCGCACGCGCACGAAGCGCAGCCAACGACGAGGTCCGCCACGCCCGAGTCATGGGCCGCTTCGCGCGCGAGTGGGGCGGCGCCGTGAAGCCGCCGGCCAACGACGTCATGAGCGTCCGGCCGCTCGCGCAAGTCGCGCTCGAAAACGCGGTCGAGGGGTGCGTGCGCGAGACGTTCGGCGCGCTCACGGCGACGATGCAAGCCGAGCGCGCGACCGACGAGCGCGTTCGCGCGGCGATGCGGAGGATCGCAGCCGACGAGACCGAGCACGCGGCCCTCGCGTGGTCGGTCGCGCGCTGGGCCAACGCCGCGCTCGACGCCGCGACGCAAGCGCGCATCGTCGCGGCGATGGAGGACGCGATCCGCGGGCTCGAAGCCGAGCTCGATCTCGACGTCCCGCACGAGGTCCGCCAGACAGCGGGCCTTCCATCAAGGGGCGAGGCGCAGACGATGCTCGCGGGCATGCGCGCGAACCTCTGGAGCCAGTCCGAGGTCGTCGCCCGAGGCGCTGCGTAGGGCGCTCCGAGATCCTGCGCGGCACCACGAAGGGCCACCGCCCTAGACATGCGGGCTGGTCGCTTCCTGCTCACGCGCGCCGCGGCGCGCTGCCGCTCACGGCGCGACGCGGACGTAGCGCCCCAACCAGTACGCGACGCGGAGGTCGCTGCCGGGCATGAAGGCGTTGGGGCTGCCGGCGCCGTTGACCAGGTGCGGATCGGAGCGCCAATAGAAGTTGCTCGGAGGACGGAGGGCCATGGGGATGGCCTTGTTGGCGACGAGAGCGCCGTCGACGGTCTTCACCTTCACCGTCGTGACGCCGTCGGACAGGGTGCAGAGGCCTGACGCACTCTCGGCGGCGTCGCAGTTCTCGACGGTGGACGGCACGAGCGGCGCGGGCCGGAAGGCAACGAGGCTCGAGAGGCCGTTGGCGACGGCAACGGCGTCGAAGGTCTTCTTGACGGGCGCGCCGAGCCATCCGTCGCCGGACGCGGTAGCGGCGATGAAGTCGTAGAGCGACTGCTTCCAGTCGGAGGGCTTCTCGCCGAAGAGAGGGCTGTAGAGCTGCGTGAGGAGCCCGCTCTTGATCTTGCCGCGCGCCGCCCCGTCGCCCACGTAGCGGTGCGCGAGCCAGCCGGTGAGAAAGAGCATGTTGTAGCCCGAGTGGTTCGCTTGATCGCCGCTCAAACCCACGAGGGCGAGGCTCTGGGCGATGGCGTCGGGGAGGCCGCGCGCGCCGACAAGCGTACTCAGGTACGCCTTCGACGAGGCGTCGTCGACGATGCTCACGAGCGCCGCGACCTGACCGAGAGCCATCAACGCGGCCGGACCGTTCGTGAGGGCGTAGACGCGATCGGCGCTCGATTCGTGGAGAAAGCCGTGAAACGTGGGGCGGTCGTCTGCGTCCCAAAGCTCGAGATCTTTTCCGCCTGCGCGCACGATGCGAAGGCCATCGAGCACCGCCTTCATGTCGCCTTGAAGGCGAGCCTTCTTCGCGGCGTCGAAGGTCGGATCATCCTTGATGACCTCCCAGAGCGAGGCGGCGCCCATGGTCCAACCGAAGAGCATGTCGCGGCTGCACGAGTCGATCCAAACGAGGTTGGGGTAGAGGCCCGAGTTGTCGGCGCGCCAGGAGCCGTTGTCCTTCTCCGGCGGCAGCGCCTTGCCCGCCGAGTCGACGAGGGGCGTCACGGGGCTGGCTCCGTCGCCGGGCAAGTCAGCCCGTGCGATCCCACGGGCGATGGAGCCGGGTCTGCCTGTGATCGACACGACCACGTGCAGCGCGTCGAGGCCGAGATCGAGCATCTTGCGAGCGCGGGCCACGGCCGTGCAGTCGCCGCCGCGATCACGAAGGACGCCGTAGCGGAAGGCGTCGGCGGCGAGCTCGGTGCCGGCGTACATGCCCGTGCCCATGCCCCAGGACGTCACGAACGCCATGGGATCGAGGCCTGTGTATTGGAGCAGATCGTCGGTCGGATCGGTGTCCGTGGGCGCCCAGGGCGTGCTGAGGAGCGTTTCGATCTTGGCCCGCTGCGCCGGATCGGAGGTCACCTGGAGCGAGCCGGCGAGGCCCGTAGCTTTGGTGAAGAGCGCGTCGTGGAGTCGGTCGTAGCGTTCGACGGAAGACGCGAGCGTCGCGTCGAAGCCCGCCTGACCTGGGCCCGGTACGAGGCTGCTCCAGCTTCCGTTCGAAGGGCACGGCGGCGTGGCGGCCGCGTCGGCAACGCCGGCGTCGGCGGAGGCGTTCGAAGCCGCGGGCGCCGGTCGCGAGGCGGCGGCGTCGTTGCTCGAGGGTTCCACAGTGGGCGGCGTGCTCGACGACGTTGTGTCTCCGCTCGTCCCGCAAGCGACGAGCAAGGAGAGCGGCAAGAGAAGGTGGAGACTGCGCTTTCGTTGCGTCATCGAGGTCAGCCCGCGGGCGCCGTAGGGCCGCGGCCTCTACCCCATTGCCACAGTTGGGGACGCCGGCACTCGAAATAGATCGGTCAGCGACGGAATCCTTCGGCGCGTCGATGTCGCCGGAGGGAGACACGCCGACCTCGACCTCGACCTCGACCTCGACCCCGACCTCGACCTCGACCTCGACCTCGACCTCGACCTCGACCTCGACCTCGACCTCGACCTCGACCTCGACCTGGAGCTCCCCCGGGAAGAGTCCGTGGCGTCTGCTATGCAGCGTGGATGGCAGCCTCCACGAAGCGCGACGCGGCGCTCAGCGCGAAGACCGTCGTCGATCGGAGCCGCGGGGTCGCGGCGCTGTACGTACGCTCTCGCATCGAGGGCGGCGTGAAGTACTCGAGCGGCGACTCAAAGGGCAGGTGGACCGCCCTCGCGCGGCGCCTCGACGGCTGGACGCGGGAGAACGGATCGGCGCTCTCGCCCAAGGAGAAGAAGCTCCTCGGCAAAGCGCTCGGAACGTGGACGGAGCGCGCCACGATCGACGCCAATTGGCGCTTGGAGGCGCTCGGCGTCTTGCTGTGGGCGGCTTCGCTCAAACGAACGATCGACCGCTGGGACGTCGCGACCAAGTCCGCGATCGTCGCCATGCTCGACACTCCGAGCCCCGCGCCCGTCGTCGACCTCGCGTCCGTCCTCGCCCGGGCGAAGCTTCGTTCCGAGGAGGCTCTGGAGCGCGCGCGCGATACAGCGGAGCTCTGGCACTGGCGCGCCAACACGGCGCAAGCGTGGTCGCGTCGTTCGCCCGCCATCGTCAAGGACGCGGCCGAGGCGGCGCTCGTACGGGGCGACATCAAGCGCGTCGTTGGCGGCGACTTCCCTTGGCGCAAGAAGCCGTTCGCCGAGCTGAACGACGACCAACTGAGCGAGGCGCATTCGATCGCCGTCGAGCGCCACTACGCGCTCGAGTGGCTGACCGACGAGCGGCCGTCACACGCTTCGTGGGATTCGATCAGCACGGACACGTGAGGAGCCTCGCGCTCCATTGGGCCAGCGTGGAGACGCGACGCGCTCTCGGCGGCGTGGATGGTCGAATGTGGGCAACGCTCGACGGCACGACGTGACTTGAATCGCGACGGCGCGCGCGTCGTCCTACTCGCGTCCCGTGCGCTGCCCCCTTCTCCGGTCGATGCTGCACGTGGCGTGGGCCACCTTGCTGGTCGTCACAGTTGCCGACGCCGCCCGTGCGCAGACCAGAACGCCGCCCGCGCCGCAGCCGTACCCGCCGCAGGGTTACACGCCGCCATACCCGTATCCGTACCCCGCGCAGCCTTACCCGCAGCCGTATCCGTATCCGGCCCAGCCCTACCCGCAGCAGTACCCGTACCCCGCGCAGCCCTACGCGCAGCCGACTCCGGCGCAGCCGTATCCGCAGGGCTCGCCGCAGCAGCCCTACCCGGGCCGGCCGGCACCCCAGCCGCCTTACGCACCTCCGACCGGAGCGTCGCCGTCCCCTTCCGCTCCATCCGCCTCTTCACCGTCGGCCTCGCCGTCGCCCTCGGCTTCGGCTTCAGAGCGGTCCGACGGCCCGTTCAAGCTGAGTAACGCCCTCGGCGCGAGCTACGGCGCCGCGGGTGGCATCAGCTTCACGCGCCTCGCCGTCGATCAAGGCGCCGAACACCGAACCTGGGGCGGCGGCATGGCGCTCACTGGCGCGGGCGTTGGGCACGCGTCCACGGTGGGCGCATTTGGCCGTGGCAACTTCCTCTTGGCGGGCGGCGGCGGTGGACTCGAGGGCATGTCGGCGCTCGAGGTCTACGGCACCGTCGGCGCGTCCGCGACGAACTCGTTTCACATCTCGCTGGGCCTCGGCATGGCGGTCCGCGGGGTCCGCAACGACGAGATCGATGCGCTCAAGATCACATTGCCCGCGGCAATGCTCGGCCTGCAGGCGACGTTCAACGGCTTCGGCCTCGCCTTCGGCCCGACCGCCGGCCTCGCGCTCCGTACCGAATACGCGCCCGGCGACGAGCTGCAGGCTCGCCGCTTCGTGTCGCGACCAGGCTTTCAGACGGCCTACGGCGGCTCCGCCATCCTGTCGACGGAGCTGCTCTACGCACACGCAGGTGTGCAGCGCCTCGCCATGACGAGCCCCGTGACGAGCGGTGACGGCGCCGTGTGCCTTCGCATCTTCTTCGTGGCCGCCTGCGCCGTCGGCCAGGTGTGGAACGGCATCGCGACGCAGCCGCTCGTGGGTGCGTCGAAGGAGATCCCTTCGTATTACGTCGGTGGTCTTCTAGGGGTCGGCACGAGCGGCGCGCACGTGCTCGACACGAAGGACTGAGCGAGCGGCTCCGACCCCGAACATTACTGGACGGAGTCCACAGGACCCTAGTCACCTCACCCGAAAATGGGGCCCACGTGCCGCGCCTTTGCTAGGTAGAGCTGTGGACGTCATGCGGAGAGGCGAACCGGGGGACGGCGCGCCGCTCGGCCGACGCTTCGCCTCGACCTCGACCTCGACCTCGACCTCGACCTCGACCTCGACCTCGACCTCGACCTCGACCCCGACCCCGACCCCGACCCCGACCTCGACGAGCTTCTCCACAACGCTCGCCTTGGTGCTGACGCTCACGGGCGTCATCGCCTGCAGTGCCGCCCCCGAGGTGGCCCCGAGGCCGAGGCCGCGACCGCCATTGAAGGTGGCCCAACCGCCGCCCGTTCCCGCCTTCTATTGGGAGCCGCTCGAGGTATCCATCGACCCGGCCATCGAGGCGACCAAGCTTCCGCTCGCGAGCGAAGAGGTCGTGGTGCCGCCGGAGCTTTTGGCCGCCTTCGCCGCGCTCGAGCCGCGCACCGCCGCGCTCTTGCTGGAGCGAGGTTTCGTGATCCTCGATCGACCGAACGCGCCAGCGACGATGGGTGCACTTTACACATCGCTCGCGCAGCGCGGGCAGCGCTCGCTCATCACGCTCGATGCGCTGTCCGAGGTCGTGCACTTGGCGGTCTCCGCGGCCCTCGCCGACGTCGAACGCACCGAGGTCGCGGCGCAGTTGCCCGCGCTCCTCGCGCGAACCGCGGAGAAGCTCGAGGTCCTCACCCGCGGCGCACCGACCGATCGGGCGCGCGCGCTCCACATGGCCCGGGGCATCGTTTGGGTGGCCCTATCGCTCCTGGGAGAGGGCGGCGTGCCGGCCGACCTTGAGCTCGAGGTCAAAGACGAGGTGCGGCGCGTCAAGGAGCGCGTCGAGCCGAGGCGGAGCCCGCTCCTCGGTGGCGCGACGGTCGACTACCAAGCGGCGCGCAGCGATGACCCCTCGCCGGAGGCGGAGCGGCTCGCCGACGCGCTCGTTTGGCTTGAGCGGGCACCGCTCGTGCTCTTCGGCGCGGAAGCAGGTCCGGGCCCCGGCATGAGCACGCAAGCGGCTCGCGACGCGACGCGCGCGGCGTTGCTGCTCGCGCACGTGAAGGACGCGAGGGTCGACGCGGCGAGCGCGGCGGCGTGGACGCGCCTCGAGAACGTCGAGCGGTTCCTCGTGGGCCCAACGGACGACTGGTCGCCGACGGATCTCGCGGCGCTGGCCGCGATGCGGGGGCTCGACGTCGCCCAGCTCGCGCACATCGACGACGTGACGCGTATCGATCGCCTTCGCCGAGCGGCGCAGGAGGCCTTCCGCGCGCGCCTTCACGATGGCGGTGGCACGCTCGAGGCGTTGGCGGTGAAGGCCGACGCGGCGCCCCAAGACTCCCGCAACGCGACGCGCTCGGTGGCTCCGACGGCGCGATTCTTGGGCGCGCGACTCACGCTCGACGGCGTGGTGCAGCAAGCGCTCGTGTACCCGACCGTCGGCGCGTATCGCGGGAGCCTCAGCATCCGGACGGCCCACGGCGGGCGCCGCATCTTGTCGAGGCCGCTCGACTTGGGCGCCGTTCTCGGCAGCGAGGTGGCGCGAGCCGCCCTAAAGACCGACGGCGACGACGACTTCGAGGGCTTCGACCGTGCGCTCCGCAGCCTCGTCGAGCGCCGCCCCGCCGCCAGCGAGGCTTCGCGTCACGCGTCGGTGTACCTGTCGATGCTCGACCTTGTGTCGAGCGTCCTCGCGCCATCGGCGGCCGACGCGGCGCTGCCGGCCGCGGCTCATCGCGAACACGCGGCGCGCGTCCTCGAGCTCACGCTGGCGACGCACGCGACAGCGCGGCGAGACTTCACGGTGCGTGGACGAAGGCTGACGCACGTCTTGGTCGAACCGGCGGCGGAGGCGTGGGGCCCAACGCTCTTGGTGGAGCCCCACCCGGAGGCCATCGGTCGCATGGTGGCGGTCGTGCGCCAGCTCATGCGAGGCCTCGGCGCTTATGGCGTGATGAAGTCAGGCTCACCGACGGGCCGCCTCGTGACGTCGGCCGAGCGGCTCCTGACGCTGGCATTCCAAGCGGCCCTCTTGGCAGCAAACGATCTGCCGCCGAGTGAAGAGGATCAGCGGCGCCTAGCGACCTTCGCCTCGTGGCTTTGGTCGCTCGAGAGCGCGACCGGCGCGGCCGCGCCGCGGGGTCTCGAGGTGCACGTCGATCACGGCTCGGGCCGCGCGCTCGCCGAGGGCACGGGGAAGATCGGCGAGCTCTGGATGTTCGTGCGCGACCCGGCGTCGAAGAAGCTGACGCTCGTCGTCGGCGCCGCCACGACGCACCACGAGGTGGTGCGCAGCAAAGCCGATCGGCTGCGCGAACTCGCGTGGCGAGAGGCGGTGAACAAGGGCGAGCTCCCGCGCGCCACGTGGACGACGGGCTACCGCTTCGCGACGCCGTAGGGTGCGAGCGGTCAAAGGACAGATGGCCCAGTCGCCGTCGATCGAGTCCGCGCGCTCTGACCTCTACTTCGGTGCGCTTCCCTTGTTTGGCCAAACGAAGGCCGGCGGAATGCCGAGCGCCTCGAAGGGCTCGGCCACCAGCGCCTCATCGCCACCAAAGGTGCCGACGAGGGTGTAGTTCGTCGCGCCAAGTCGAAAGACCTCGACGGTCTTCTCGCGGGGATCGCAGAGCCACACGTGCGGCACGCGCTCGCGTGCGTAGATCGGCATCTTCTTCATCCGGTCGATGCGCAGCGTTCCGGGAGAAAGGATCTCGCAGACCCAGTCAGGAACAACCGTGATGAAGGGATCGTCGTTCTCGCCGTCGTCGGCGAGGCGGCCGTCGCGCCAGCCTCCCAGATCGGGCACGAGGATGTCCGGCTCCGGGCCCAGGTGCAGCTCCGGCTCACGGATGATGGTCCAGCCCCCGGGACCGTTCACGCCCGCGTCAAACGCCGTGAAGAGGAATGCGCCGAGACCGGACGCGGTACGAATGTGACGCCGCTTCGGCCGCGGCATCAGGTGAAGCTCGCCGTCGAGGACCTCGGCGACCATATTCTCCGGAGCGTTCAGAACGTCCTGGTAGGTGGCACGGGGCTTCGGCGGCGATTCGGACATGGTGACGGGATTGTAGTGTCCGGCGAGCGGCGTCGCGACCGGCAAACTCGACGACGCGGGCGCCTACCTGCCTCGCTGCGCCAACGCCCTCGCCGAGGGCGCCGGCAAGATCGGCGAACTGTGGATGTTCGTGCGCGACCCTGCTCCGAAGGAGCTGTCGCTCGTGGTCGGCGCCGCGACGAAGCACCACGAGGTCAACTCCACCAGCACCCACGCATCTACCGTATGCCCAGTTCGAAGACGCGGAACACCTCGTTCTCTGCGAGCGGTGTTGCGCCCGATAGCCAAGGCACGGGCTTGTCGCGGCTCTCGATCAGGTGGGTGACTCCATGCTTCGCTGCAAGCCCGCGACCCACCACTGGGTCCGCGGTCGAGAACAAGAGCCGCTGCGCATCCACGCGCTCGGCAAAACCCTTGTATGCCGTTACCCATCGACCGCGGCGCAGGAGGAGAAACTGGTGGCCGAAGAACGCAGCCCAGTGCGGGTTCTCGTCGTTCCAATTGAGGTGCTCGGCAGCGACGATCGTGGCGGCGACTGGAACCTTCGCGAGCAGGGGCGCCACCCTGTCGTCGTCACGTTCTTCGGGGCGCGGGTTCAAGTAGCTCAGCGGCGTGCATCGCCAAACGTTCACGGTGGCGTAGAACCCGAGCGCCACGACCGAGACCGTTGCAGTAAGCGCGCGCAGTCGCCGTGCGACCGGGTAGCGGAGGGACATCGTGAGCGCGGTGGCCACGAGCGCGATGGCGAGCAGGATCCGGCCGTGCATCTCGAACTGCCACATGTCACGGAGGATCCAATGAAGCGAGTGGGGATCCATCGGCGGGACGAAATGCGGTTCCACGAACGAGCTTAGAAGGAGACCGCCCACGTAGGCGAAGGTGCCCCCAGCCACGGCCTGAAATGACCGCTCACCTGCGCGCCCCAAAAACCGCGTCACCGCCAGGGTCGCCGCCGCGACGACGAGCCATGGAGACTGCCGTGCGAGTTCACTCATGATCCATTCAAGCTGCAGCCGCTCGCCGAACGGTCGAAGCACCGCTTTCTGGTCGATGCGGATGAGCCCCTCGTAAAAGGGCCGCGTTGCCACGAGCGCGACGGCCAACGTGACCGCCGAGTGCCAGCGGCGCTCCGTTGACCGCCAAAGCCGCAAGAGAGCGATCCAGCCACCTAGGATGGCTAGATGCACGTACTCCACCTCCTTCGTGACCATCAGAAACATCGCGCCGGCCGCGACCACGGGCACCTGGGCCCAACGGCGTTGACGGCGAAGCTCCAAGAGGAGCCAAAGCAGCACCGGGAAAGCGACCACACTGGGGAAGTTCTTTGAAAAGTACTCGAGCAGCGAGACGCCAACCAACGCGGGCGCGAGCCACGCCCTTCGTGGGAAGCGGAGCAAGAGCCTTGCGTGCGCGACGACCAAGCTCACCAAGGCGGCCGAGCAACAGCACATCGCCACGAAGTAGGCGCATTGCATGCTGACGCCCGTCATGGCGCGGATGGCGCATACGACGAGGCCCGCCCCGAAGTGATAGTTCAGGACCTGCCCCGAGTAGAGCAACTCGGCGGGCGGACAGGAGCGTTCCAAACCGTAGGCGACGTTCAGCCAGAGCGGCGTATCGATCCACGCGAATGCCTGGGGATGCGCGCGCGTGAGCACGAGGCGGTCGGCGTAGTAGACCGCGCGGACAATGAGCGCCGTGATTGCCAGAGTCCCCACTACGGAGGCCGCGGGGACGGTCCGCGAGCGGAGGGCGCGCGCAAGGCGCCACGGGCGCTGAGTGGCAAGCGATAGACCCGCGGCGGTCCAACCAAGAATCGCAAAGCGCCCCGACCATCCAAAGTGCGACAACAGCCCGAAGGTCAAGGCGAGGACGACCATCCCGGCCACGAACGCCTCCGCCCATCGGGGTGACGTGCAGGGCCGGCCACGCGCGGCCATCAATGCCGCTCGCCCCGTGACCACCGCAGCGAAGACGAAAGCTAGCCCTCGGGCGGGCGACGCAACGTGGTGCCTGACGAGCCACGCGGCTTCGGTGAGGCCCGCGAGGAGGAGGACTGCGACGGCAACGAAGGTAAGCGGGATGCGAGTCTTCACGATTCACCAGGTCACAAGCTGCGCGGGGTGCACGAAGGCATGAGCGATGCGGCGCGTCGCCCGCCGCTTGCGCGCTGCGGAGTGAGACTGGGACAGGAGGACGGCGCTGTTCGCATCGCTCAACGCCCGCGCTGCGCGACCACCACTGTTGTGCCCGTCGTCACGAGGTAGATGCGGCATCCATTGGCCGATGTCCACGTAGGGCTGCCCGTGATTTCTTCAACGGCTCGAGGCTGGTCGAATGCCTCGGTCACCGCTCGGCGACTCGCGTAGGCGAGACTCGTCCAACGGTTGGAGGAGAATATCTGCAACTCATCGGGACTCACGATGGGTCCAGTGCCATCGTGAAGGACCTCGACGGCATCACCGGTCCAGTTGGTCCCATCCCACTCCCGCCGCACAATGGCGCTCGTCCCGTCCTTGGCGGGCGGCAGGTTGTAGTAGATCGAGCGCCCGTCGGCGGAGAAGAACGGCCTACTTGCGTCCGGCACCAGCGGAAGCGCCACAGGTGCGCTGTTGAACGGCGCATCCTTGGATGCTCGGCGCAGCAAGTAGTACCGGCTAGGGCCGGCGTTGGCGGGATACCTCGCAAAGTACAGCGTCAAGCCATCCGGAGACAGCTGGGGGTTCCTCGCCCACCAGTCAACCCGCACGCCCGTGAGCCGCTCGGGCGTTGACCACTCGGCTCCCCGATGCGAGCGACGCGCCGTGTACAGCGACGCGGTGTACCTAACGCCCGGGTCGTTGTTGACCTTGTCGTAGTAGATCTCGAGTTCGTCCGTCGACAGCGCGGCTCCGTGCTCGCCCCACGACCGTTCGGTGCCGATTTCGCGCAAGCCAAGGACAACCTCCGGCGAGCCGAAGGGAGCATTGTAGTCACACTCGCCATCGGGCGAGAGGCGCGGCACCACTGCACCGTTGCATTGCGCGACGGCCGAAAGAAGGGCTGCAGGAACGAACGCGCGTGGAAGCCGTCTCATGCGAGGTGCCCAGGCGCTAACGAACTTGGCCGTCGAGGATCACGCCGTTCGCATCGACGGGCAGCGGTCCCCGTTGCGTAACGCCACCGCCCCCTCGGACCGAATCCGCGGACGAGTGGTACAACGTGCAGTGACTGCCTGGCTCAACGTCTAGAACGCGGTCTGAGCCCGCCGTACCCGGCGCGACAAGACTGCTGCCCTCGACAATCGCGTGGGCTCCCCCCTCCACGCGAAGCGCGGCGCCGTTCGTGAACCCAGTCTTTCGCGGGTGGTCGCGGTCCGATGCAACGCGCGCAAGACTGTTCCGAATGGACACCTCCAGGCAGTCGCGCACGCGAAGGCAACCGCCGTCGAAGGGCGCATAGCGGTCGGGCTCGGACGCCCCCGCGCCAAAGCCGAACCCACCGGGCGTTTGGCCCCCGCCGAAGCCGAAGGCTGGGACGGGCCGCGGAGCGACGCCGGGGGTCAGAAACAGGCTGTCGAAGAAGCACTGAATGAAATGCGTGTCTGCGTTGCTCAGCTGCTCTTCATCAGGCAACCCTGGGCGCTTGACGACATGCTTCACGCCCGTGATCTCAACTGCGTACCCACTCGTGAAGTTGTAGCTCACCCCAACGTTGGTCATCAGCACCGTGCTGAAGTTGCCCTCGAGCAGGATGGCCTTGCACGGATTCAGCTCCCCGCGCGGGTCGTCGACCGACGTCCGCTCGGGATGCACGGCAGGCCAGATGTTGACGTTCTGGACCCCGAGGTTGCTGACATCGCTCTTGTTGGGCAACCCTGTCGGCCCGACCACGCTTGGGTACGTGCTCCTGTTCCAGATGCCGTAGTCGCCGTCGACCGAGTCCGCACGCAGCAAGACGCCGATGTTTTGCAGTGACGTGTGGTGGTTCATGTAGACGGTCGCTCGGCGACCCCGAAAGCTCCTCTCCCGCGACGAATCAGGCGGAGCCTGGACGATGACCGTATCGGGCGCGAGGCCCGTGACGGTCACGAACGGCTTCATGTGGATCTCCTCCTGGTAGTAGCCCGGCGTGACGAGGATGACCCATCGGTCCGTGAAGTTGTGCTTTTCGACGTTGTCGACGAGAGGAATCACGTCCATGGCCTGCTGGATGCTCGGAAAGCTAGGCGCGATCCCTCCGTAGAGCGGCGAGACCTCGGGTCCAACCACGAGCATGCGTCGCAGGCGAAGAAGCTCTGCAACGTGCCGGTCCGCGGTTTGTCGGTTTGCATTGGCGGCCCAAGCTGGCACCGCCCGCGGAAAAATCCCAGGCTTCGGGCGCGTGATTAGGCGCGACATCGATCGGCCCCCATCGCGACGGCGTCCGACATCATTCTCACTTCGCGCTCCCCTCGTTGGCCGCGACCGCAATGCGGAACGTCACGTCTGACGCGCGGGGCGAGCTCAGCTCGTCCTGAACCAAGCGCCAAGCCATTCCCAGCGGTAGGCCCGCTGTACCCGAGCTCGCCGCGGCGACGTCGCGTTCGACGTTCGCGGCATTCTGCGCGGCGGTCAGCTCGGCCTCGTCGACCCCGAAGCCATTCGCGTTCGCGCCATCGTTGTCCGGTCGTTGTCGTTTCATCGTGGTCTCCTTGGTCTTTCTTGTTGTTTCGAAGCCCTGTAGGCGAATCGGGATGAACAGCAGCGAGCCTGACTCCGAGGCCTCGAGTTCGGCTCGGCCGGACGGGGGGGTCGAGCTTGGCATGGCGAAGGCGCTCAACGTCACTTCGGCCGCTCGGAGTACCAAATTGCCGCGACCACGACCGGAGGCGGCCCAGCCGAATAGTAGACGGCGTGGTACGCGTAGAGCCGACATCCGTTGGGCGAGAGCCAAGATGGCTGCTCAGACCGCCACGCATCAACGAACGTCGGAGCGGCAAACGCCTCGACGGAGCTTGATCGCGTGGACAGCCCAACCGCACCGGGTGCGACGCTGTCAGGCGCCGAACCCTTTCCGTAGGGATGGACGAGGGTCTTGCCATCCTCACTAAGCGCACCAAGCAGGCCTGCCGCGACACGTGAAGGTGCACCCCATTCCCCATTGGGTGCGCGCACTCGGCCGGTAAGGCCCCTCTCGAGCCCCGGGCCGAGATCAGGATAAAGGACGCTCGACTCGTCAGCCGAAACGGCCGCGTTCGGTCCGTACGGCAACTCCAGGGTGTCCGACTCGAGACGAAACTCCGCCGAGCCGCTCGTCCGCGTAGCGCGTCGAAGCCGATACGCCCGCTCGGAGCCCGCTCCGGGCATCGTTTCCCCGAGGTAGAGGTGCAGGCCGTCCGCGCTGATGCCCGCCGGAGGTCCCCACACGTTGCCCAGGCCGTTCACCCGCTTCGCATCGGCGAAGGGCTCACTCCGGGAGACACGCTCCGCCACGTAGATCGCCGAGGCTTTCCCCGGGCCTCCGGACGCGCTGAAGTAGATTGTCAATTCGTCGCGCGTCAGGCGCGCATACCCGGGTGAGTATCGCTTCAACTCTTCGAGTTCGCGGACTTGTTGGAAGGGCTTCGCTAGATCGCACTCGCCGTCTGGGGAGAGCGTTGACCCGGGCTCAAGTGCGCCGCCGCAGGCCATTGGCGCGGCGACCGCCGCAAGCGCGAACCATCGCCCCGCGCTCACGGACCGTATCCGAAGGGCCGACTCGGGCTCGGCCAGCCAAAACCCGACGGCACTGGCGCGAGAGCGGGCGGGCGGGGCCACGCGGGCCATCGCACGTTGTTCTCCCCCAGAACCGAATCGGTAGACGATGCGCGAAAGAAGCAAACGCTCTCGTCGTCCACATCGAGCAAGCGATACGAGTTGGTCCCTGGCGCCTCAAGGTGCGAGCTCTCGAGCCAGAGGTGACCGTTGGCACGGACTTTCACGCACGCTCCCGGAGCAGGTTCGGTTTGGTGAGCTTTGCGCCACGCGGGCGAAGGAGTCGTGCGCACGAGCGAATTGCGGAGGTGCACATCGATGCAGTTGTCGACCAGGAACGCGCCGTCCGAAAAGCTATCGATGAACAGTGCGTCGAAGAAACAGTTGGTGAAGTGGCAGTCCTTAGCGGTGGCCTTCGCGGCGTCCGAGCCCCCGCCGCGGAGTTCCACGTCGTAGCCACTCGTCTCCCAGTACGAGCTGCCGAAGTTCGTGAACAGCGCGGTGTGCCAGTCCCCCTCCATCAGCAACGTCTTACCGAGGGTGCTGGTCTCCGCCGCGCCTGGAGCCACGGGGTACGGCCACACCCAGACGTCGGTGATGCCAATCCCGGATGGCGCGATCGCACGGCGATTCGTGTCCACCCCCTCCATCCGATCGCCGATGTCGTAGCAGTCGCGATTCCAAAAGACGTAGTCCGTGCTCGTCATCCCCAACTTGCCGAAGACGAGGTTCTGCACCGAATTGTTGTGGTTCAGATAGACCACGGCCCGCCGGCCGCCGGGACCTTCCGGCGACACCCAGTTCGCCGGCGGAAAGATCACGGCGGACTGGCCGATCCCAACGAGAATGACGTTGGGCTTCATCTTGATTTCTTCGTGGTAGACGCCGGGCAGGACGAGGATGGTCCAGGTGTCTTGGGGTGCCGCGAGGATGACCTCGCCAGCGTTCGTCTTCCCCGGCAGCGGGATGAACGCCATGGCCTCGCCGATCGTTCGAAAGTCGGGTGAGATCGAAGGATAGAGGGGCGATGGTGCGGGACCGACCACGAGCGTGCGCGATGTGCCGTAGACATGCGAAGCGATCTCGCCCGCCTTCTTGCGGGTAGCAAAAAGGTCAGTGAAACGGCCCGCGTTGACCTTCTGGATCAGGCGCGCCATCTAGCCCCCGTTGCGACGGCGCCGGACGACATTCTCACTTTCCCCCCACCCGGTTGCCCGCGATGGCGATGCGGAACGTCACATCGGAGACCCCAGACGACCCCACCGCCGTCGCGACGAGCTTCCACCGGAGCCAACGCGCCAACGGCACCGTGTTGCCAAGCACGAGCTTCTGCACATCGGGGCTCGTGGCCAAGAGCGGCGGCGTTGCCGTGAACGTCGGGCTCGCCACGCTCGCGCGAAACATCGAGTCGTCGCGCGTGGGCGAGGTCTCGTAGTCAAACCGCAACGAGGTGTGCCCCGTTGCGATGGTGCACTCGCGAAGCTCGAGCCACGCGGTCGCGTCTTGGTAGTCCTGGAGGTCGAGCCAGTTCGCCTCGCTCTGGATCACGCTCTGAATCGAGAACTGCATGCGAATCGTCGTCCAGTCCTGAAGCAGGAAGCCTTGCATGTTACCTCCCTCCAATCATGTTCGCCGCGACGGCGATGCGAAATGTCACGTCGGACGCTCCCACGGTGCCGACGCCACCGGCGGCGATGGCGAGCTTCCAGCGAAGCCACCGCGCCAGCGGCACGGTGCTGCTCACAAGAATCTTCTGCACGTCCGGCGTGCTGCCGGCCGCAAACGGCCCGGTGAACGCCGCGCTCGACACCCCCACGCGGAACATCGACTCGTCCCGCGTGGGGGACGTTTCGTAGTCGAACTTGAGCTGCGTCGGCGGCGACGTCCCCGTAGCGAACGAGGCCTCGCGCACTTCAAGCCACATGATCGCGTCTTGGTAGCCCTGAAGATCGAGCCAGTTGGCCTCCGTTTGGATCACGTTGGATAGGCCGAACTGCATCCGAATCGTGGTCCAGTCCTGCAACAAGAATCCGTGCATTGTCTCTCCTCCCGCGCGCCTCGCGCTGTTCGTTGCCGCCCCAATCCTTCAAATCGCCGACATCGTGATCCGAAACGTTGCGCTCCACGTGGTGCTGTCGGTCGACTCGAGCACCCAGCGCACCCAGTTGCCGACGGGCGGCCCGTAGACCGAGTGCGCGAGCGCCGGCATGACCGTCGACGTGCCGATGGTCGCCAGGTTCACCGCCGTGGGCGCCTGCAGCGGCAGGAATAGCGCCTCGTCTTCCGACGGCGCCGTCTCCATGCGCAGGTAGAGGTTCGTGCCGCTCACGATGATCTTGCCGACCTCGATCAGAAACTGCGCATCTTGGATCTCGTCCGCGGGGACCCACACAGCCTCGCTCTGCACGATCTCGGTCGGCCCCGCGGAGCGCTGCAGCGTCGTCCAATCTTGAATGACCTTCGACCACACGTTGTCCTCGTCTTTCGCTCGTTCTTCGCCAGCTAAGGGCTCAGCGGGCGTAGGCCATGACCGTGATGCGGAACGCGAGGTCCCAAACCCCGGTCCCGAGATCTTGCGAAAGCCGCCACCTGACCCAGCGCGAAACGGGTGGCGCGGCGTCGTCGTAGAGGGCCACACGTGTCACCTCGGCCACGGAACTCGCATCGGTAATTTGGAGCTCTTTGAGCGCCCGAAATCCGCGTGCGTCGCGCAGCGGGCTCGTCTCATAGTTCATGAACAGGTTTCCCGCCGTGCTGCCGCGCGAGACCTCGAGAAAGAACGTCACGTCACTCGCAAAGCCCAGGTCAAGCCAGCCACCCGCCGCCTGAGTGACGTCCTTGATGCCACGGTCGGTGTCGGCGCCAACCGTCACCCAGTCTTGAAGGAGAAAGCTCTGCATGCCTACACCCCGAAGAAGTTCCGCTGGTAGATCTCGATGCGCCGCCGATCGAGGTCGGAGATCGCGCCGCTTACGACGATGAGCTCCGCGATGAGGCCGTTCCACGGCTCCGGCACGCCCTGGCTATTGGTGCCGACCTGGAAGCCGGTCGAGCCAGTCTGGTCGCCTTGAACCGTCCCCGCTGTCTGATTCCTCTCGGTCGCGTTCAGCCAAATTCGCGGAGCGACGCCGCTGCCGGCGTAGCGGTGGCAGCTCTTGAATGCCGCGCTGGCGCTCTGCGTCTCCGGCAGGGTGTTCGCCACCGAGACATTGGCGCTGCCGTTGCTGTAGACGTAGGTGTTTCCGCCGATGTTGAGGAAGAACATGCTCGCCGAGTACGCGGCAGAGCGACGAAGCGAGAAGAACGTTCCGTTGCCGTTCTTCGCCACCGCCAACACCGAATACGCAGCCGCGTCTGGCGTGACCGGATTGTTGAACGTGTTCTCGAGGTACTTGCCGCCGGAGAAGTCGAGCGCCGGCCGACCCCCGATGGCGTTGGGAACCCAAGTCGGCTGAAGCGCACCGGTGCCTTGCGACACGAAGTGATTCGATAGGCCGGACTGGTCCTGCCACGTGGACACGGCGTTGCCCGCCTGCAGCGTGAGGCCCACGTCAGCGCGAAACCAGAGCAGCAAGCCGGGCAGCGCCCGCGGCGACATCGCCGAGCGGACGCCTTCGCCCAAGGTCACGTGCACGCGGAAGGTCACGCTCCACGTTCCGGCCGCCGAGCCCACCAGCTTCCAGCGCAAGAACCGCGCGAGCGGAACGTTGGCCACCTGATTGAGGAACGCTTTCCGCAGAACCGGCGCCGGACCGACGGTGAGCACGTCGACCGAATCCAACGTGACAAACAGGCGCTCGAAATCTGCAGGTGCGGTCTCGAAGAGGAGCGCGAGGGTGCCACTGCCGGGGTTCGTGACTTGCGTCACCTCCACCCAGAAGACCGCGTCCGCGTAGTCCGGCACGTCGAGCCAGTCCTCGGCCGACTGCACGACGGGTGTCGTGTCGGTGCCACGGATGGTGATCCAATCGGTTAGCAGAACGGAGTGCATCGAGACCTCAAGATGCGTGCGGCAGGCACACCGAGTGAGCCGCGACATGAATCCGAAACGTGACCGACCAGTTAGACACGGCCCCCAGCATGTCGAGTCGCCAGCGAAGCCACCGCGCCGTGGGAATCTGCAAGCGCCCGAGGTTGTCGAACATCGGGGCGTTCAGCACGTTTCGAGCGGTAACGACTCCCACGGAGAGCACCACTCTCGTTTGGCCGCTGCCTTGCGGCACGAACAACACGTCGTCTTTGAGCGGCGCGGTCTCGAGCCACAGCGTCGCGATACCTGCCCCGCCGGAGTCGAGCGCGAGCACTTCGACCCAGCCGGTGAAGTCCTGATACGCGGCGAGATCGAGGTATTCGTGCTCCGCCTGCGCGAGGCTGGTGTTGGCCGACGTGCCCTTGATCGTCACGATGTCTTGAAGGAGGAACGGGTGCATGATCAGGCTCCTTCCGCCGACGCGAACGGCGCCACCACAAGCTCGCCACCGCGCAGCACGCGGAAGTCGCTAACAACGGGGTTGAGCGCGAGGACGATTCGGAAAGTGACGTTCCAATCGACGCCGCCAGACGTCGCGATGGCCCAGCGGAGGTGACGCGCCAGGGGCACCGCCGCGACGTTCGCGCGCGACACGGCTGCGTAGACGCCGGGCGCTGTGAGTGTCGCCACCGTCGTCTGCATCGATACCGTCTGAAAGAGCGACTCGTCCTCCGTGGGCGAGGTCTCGAGCTGGAGTTGCAGGGCCGCGTTGAAGGTC
Organism: Myxococcales bacterium; assembly: GCA_016703425.1. Lineage (NCBI taxonomy): Bacteria > Pseudomonadati > Myxococcota > Myxococcia > Myxococcales > Myxococcales bacterium. Next base: position 238,797 of record JADJCA010000029.1, on the reverse strand, counting down.
ACGTCGGACACCTGGATCCACATCGACACGTCGCGAATGCCTTCGAGCTCGAGCCAATCGCTCGCGCTTTGGCGAACGAGAGTCACGCTCGACGGCTGCCGTATCGTCAGCCAGTCCTGCATCACGTGGGCGATCACTCGGCGGAGGCAAACACAGTCTCGCTCGTTCTGCGCGGCCTCGAAAACGTCTCGGTATCGAGGGCAACGCGAGTCGTGCCGTAAGTGCGCGTTTTTTTTTTCGCTATTCGGCGATGTGAATTTCTTGTGCCGGTATCGAGCGTTCAAACCTGCTTTCGCGCGGGCCGCGAAGAGCCCGGGGAATAAAGAGCCGCGCGGTGCATGCGCACTACACCCATAAGCAACCTCGACCTCGACCTCGACCTCGACCTCGACCTCGACCTCGCCCCCCGCCCCCCAAGCCGCTTGGCTTCGCGAGTGGCGACACCGCTCGTTGCGCGCGAGCTATGGGCACGAAGTGGCGGGAAGCGCGCAGCGCTGCCCGCTGCCACAACTGCTGGGTGGACGGCAGAGGCCGATGCCAACGGGGCGGCAAGACTCGCCTGGCTCAAGAAGACGTCGACAACTGCTGCTACCGGGGCTCGCTGGCGTGCCGGGCGTGACGACACACGCGCTGCCGGGTGGACAAGGGCCGCTGCACGAGTCGCCTAGACTCACGGCAACTCTCGGCGTGCACGTGCCAGGTGCGCCGACCCGATGCTCGCCGGTGGCGCGGCACGTTAGCCCAAGCGCGATGTCGCAAGGGTCATCCTCGGGTAGTGCGACCTCGCAGGGTTGGCCCTCGCCAGCACGAGGCACGCACGTCCGCGCGGAAGGGCGGCCCCCGTCGGGAAGGGCTGCCCCAAGAACGCAGGCGAGCGACCACGCGCAGCTGCCAGAGCTGACGCCTCCGACCAAACAGAACTCGTTCACACCGCGAGGCGTGTCGCGGGCAAACGTTGGCCCACAGACGCCGCCGGAGCAGCCGTTCTTCTCGCCGGCACATTGCGCGTTGGACACGCAAGCCGAGCCGGCGGGCAAGTCTCCGCGGACCTTGCACAGGTCATCCATCGTCGCCGGGACCACGTCGTCACAACTGCGGCCTCCGAGCGCAGCGGCGCACGCCTGAATGGCTTCGCCGATTCCTGGGCGCTCTTGACACAGCGCCGCCTGACACTCGATCTCGTATCGCTTCACGCAAACCGCAGCGTCAGCCCCGTACTCCCAGTCAAAGGGCACGGGGGTGCAGGACTTGAGACGATCGCAGCGCGCGCGCGCGAAGGCGCTGCACGCTTCGATCCGAGTTGGCGGCGTCGGGGCCGAGTTGTCTGCCGTGGCGCACGACGCGATGGCCAGCAAGCCGCATAAAACGCCGGCGACGACGCCGTTCACGGTCGCCTCGGAGGATCGGCCGGAAGGTGCAGGAGACCTTCGACTACGGTGACCGAACTCGCCGTCCACCCGGCGCGCATCACAGAGGCCGCTGCGTGTACAGAATGACGGGGCGCACGCGACCATCCTGACTCTCTGTGAAGTAGATGCGGCAACCGCTCGCACCGAGCCAGCTGACGCGCTGCTCGAACCCATGGAGCAGCATCGAGCTTTGGAACGCGAGTACTTCCTCTACGAACCGAAACGGCTCGTCGGGGCCCGCGCGCCGCAACATGCCGTCGAACGGCAGAACGCCATTGCCGTCGGCCGAGGCAGCACCCAGTCCGCCCAATTTCACGACGAGCCTCGCGCTGCGCCAGCCCTCCGGCGTGCGCGTCCGCTCGTAGAGCCCGTTGTCGCCAGCCTGCACGAAGAACACCGTCCCCTCGTGCGCGGCCACGGCGGCTCGCTCCATTGGGTCCTCCAGCACGGGTGCCGCGTCCATGACATAGACGTTGGTGTCTCCGTCGCGAACCGCTCGCCGAAGCCGGGGGTCGCGGTCGAAGTTCGGGAACTCGCGCTTGAGCGTGCTCACGAAATAGAGCCGCCGTCCGTCGCCGCTCACGCTCAACGACGCGATGCCATCAAGCGACTCGAAGCCCCGAAGGCGCACAAACTCCAGGAACTTCCCCCTCAGATCTTCACGCCGCGAAACGTAGACCCGAGGCCCTTCGTGCACGAAGAGGGTGAGTTCATCGTCTGTCAGCGTCGGATCGACGAACGGGATGGCGTCTTTGCCGCCTTCTTCGGTGGCGTGGTAGACCCCCTCCCCGCTGTAGCGACTCCGGTACGGTTTCGCGAGGTCGCACGTGCCGTCAGACGACAGCGTCGGAGAGGCGTCACGCGCGCCGCCGTCGACGCCCGTCGTGTCGGGCTCTGCTGTCTGACCGCACGAGACGGCTTGAACGCCAATGAGCGCGAGCCAACAAGCCGTGCGTGTGCCCGCGGCGCTCATGTGCGAATTCTCGGGGGCCAAGTCGGCACGTCGAATCGCGACAGGTCCCCCCGTAGCGACGGGACGTCCGAGTAGAGGATGGCTCCCTTCATCCTATCGAGCGGTTCGCCGTCGCTGCCGAGGATCGGCTCGTTCGCCGGATCTGTGCGCACCGCAAAGTCGAGCGCGCGGTCAGAGACTTTGCCGGGGCATTCGAGCGAGGTGTGCTCGAGCCAGAAGAAGCCACGTCCGCGGCCCCGGACGCATGAGCCCCAGACTCGCCCGTTCGGGGGCGCGCCATGCACCGCTCCATTGACCCGCAACAACGAACCTCGCACGTGCACGTCCTCGATGTTCTCAACCAGCATGCACCCCCCAGGGTCGTTGTCGATGAACAGTGCGTCAAAGAAGCAGTTCGTGAAGTGACAATCGGCGATGTGATAGTGGGGGTCCCGGAGACGGTCGCTGACGCCTCGAACCTCAATGTCGTAGCCCTCCGCCTCCCAGTACGAGCTGCCAACGTTCGTGAAGAGCGCCGTGTGCCAATCACCCTCCATCAGGAGAGTCTTGCCCTTGGTCTTGTGGTAGTCGAGCGGCAACGCCGGTCGCGGCTCGGGTCTGGCGGGAACCGATGCGCCACCACGTACCGGCGGCGGCGCGTTGACAGGGTACGGCCACACCCACACATCGCTAATGCCCAAGCCCGAGGGCGCCAAGGTCCGGCCGGCTTCCTTCAACTCGCCCACGTTGTACCTGTCGAAGTTCCAAAAGACGTAGTCGTTCGACGTCATGCCGAGCTTGCCGAAGACGAGGTTCTTCACGGCCGTGTTGTGGTTCATGTACACGACCGCGCGCCGGCCGCGTCCGCCGGGCGGCGCGACCCAATTCGCGGCGCTTTGCGGCGGGAAGATGACCGCCGATTGACCGATGCCCACGAGGATCACGTTGGGCTTCATCCGGATCTCTTCGAAGTAGACGCCTGGCGTGACCAGGATGGTCCACGTGTCTTGAGGCGCTGCGAGGATGACCTCACCGTTCGCCTTCTTGCTCGGGAGCGGCACGACGCTCATCGCCTCGCCGATGGTCCGGAAGTCAGACCGCAAGGCTCCAAGCCCTGGCACGGAGCCAATCCCGCCGGGCCCCACCACGAGCGTGCGTTGATTCACCGCCGACGACGCGGTGCCGACAGGCGCGAACGGATCGCCACCGGGGAACCCACGAAACGGCTTGATCACTCTAGGCATGCGGCAGGACCTCTTACGCGTGGTGCCGTGCTTGGTACCCCAAGAACGTTACTGGACGGAGTCTGGTCAGTCGACGGGTGCGAAGGACCCTAGTCACCTCGACCTCACCCGCCGCCGCCGCGCGATGTTATGCTGATGTTATGTCAATTCGCCGCATCACCATCAGCGTGCCGAGCGACGTCGCCGCGCGCATCAAGAAGGCAGCCGGCGCCTCGCCCGTATCGGCGTGGGTGACCGAGCTCATCGAGGAGCACTTGGATGAGCAGGAGTTGGCCCGAAGGTGGGACGAATTCTGTCGAGAGGTGGCGCCGACTCGCAGCGAGACGCGCCGAGCGGGCGAGCTTTACAAGCGATTGGTTAAGCAGCCCAAGAGGCGCCGCGCGGCATGAAGGCGGGCGTCGTCCTCGACGCGGGGGCGTTCATTGCGCTCGAACGCCGCGATCCGACGATGGTTGAGCTTGCGCGTCTCTTCGTTCGGAACCGGACGCCGCTGGTCACGCCAGCGGGAGTCGTCGCGCAGATCTGGCGCGGTGGTGAAGGTCGTCAGGCGCCGGTGGCGCTCCTCCTTCGATCGGTCGCTGTGGCTGATCTGACCGCGGCCGTCGCTCGGCACCTTGGACGGATCCTTGGAGCGACCCGAACAGCCGACCCGACCGATGCGCACGTCGCGTTTCTGGCGCGGGAGCGAAAATGGGCGGTCTTGTCGTCTGACGTTGACGACCTTCTGCGAATCGATCCGACACTCCGCGTCGAACGCATCTGAGGAAGAGGGCGGCCGAACGGACGTGTCGCTTCGTTTGTGGATTGGGGAGGGAGCGCCCGAGGGAGTTGCGACAACAACTGGTCTGCCGCGCGGCACGACGCGATGGCCAGCAAACGGGATCGACCAATGTGGCCACGGCTCGGAGCGGACGCGCGGGCTCCGATTCCCGCGCCGTCGGGTCCTGGCCGTGCGCGAGCCGTGATGGGCTCGCGCCACCACTGGGGGACACGTGGTGGAATTGCCGTGTCATTTCTTAGTGGCCCTTCACGGGGATGGGCCCCTATGGGGCTACTATTACTGGTGATTTGCAATTTGCAAATCACAGCTAGACTAAGGCGGTGAGGCTTCCATGGCTCTCCGCTTGAAACCCCAAGATGTCGTCGTGGCGCTGAAGCTCGTCGCACGCGGCATCTCTGATTGGACCCAGCCCGAGCTTGCTCGCTCGGTTCATCTGAGTGCGGGCGAAGTGAACCATGGGCTGAAGCGCCTCGCGGCCTGCCACCTCTTCAACGTGCGCGAGCGTCGCGTGGCTCGGGCGGCGCTTCATGAGTTCCTTGTTGGTGGACTCCGGTACGTGTTCCCGGCGCAACTCGGTCTCGTCGGGCAGGGAATGGCCACCGCTTTCACCGTCGGCCCTCTCGCGGAGAAGCTGAGGCTCGGCGATGAGGATGGAGTTGTATGGGCAGTGCCGAAGGCGGTGGGTCAGGCGCGTGGGCGCGTGATTGAGCCGCTCTACCGGACTGTGCCTCTGGCGGCCGCGGAGGATCCCCTTCTGTACGAGTACCTCGCGCTTGCAGACACGCTTCGCGTAGGCAGGGCACGCGAGCGGGCCATGGCGCGCGACGAGTTGGCGAAGAGGCTGCTCGCGTGAGCTCGCGCCGCGCGAGTGCTCGCCACGCCATCGCCACGGTCGCGCGCGGCTTTGGGGACGAGGTCCCACGCGTTGTCTTCGTCGGGGGCACCGTCACGGCGCTCTATCCGCTTGAGGGCGGCGTCGATGTTCGTCCAACCATCGACGTTGACTGCGTCGTCGACGTCGCAACCACGGCCGAGTACTACGCCTACGTTTCTCGCCTGCGCTCGCGAGGCTTTCGGGAATGCACCGATGAGAACGCCCCGCTGTGCAGGCTCGTCTACGCTGGCATTCGCGTCGACATCGTCGCTGCAAGGGAGACTGGCATCGGCCCAACCAACCGCTGGTACGGCGATGCCCTAGCGTGCCCTGCGTCCTACTCTGTCGCGGACGTCGAGATCCTCGCAATTGCGCCCGTGTACTTCGTGGCCACCAAGCTCGAGGCGTTTCGCGGGCGTGGCCGCGGCGACTACCAGGCGAGCCACGATCTGGAGGACGTCCTTGCGGTGATTGCCGGCTTGCCGTCACTGCGCGCCCAGGTCGGCGGTGAACAGACTGCCGTTGCCAACTTCGTTCGCGCGGAGCTCAGGCAGCTCGCCAAACTCGAGCGTTTTGTTGACGCGGTCCCCGGACACTTCGACGGCGACGCCGCGGGCCAAGCACGCGCAACGCTTGTCCTCGAATGGCTATCGATGTTGGCTTCCGCATGAGCGGGCCTGGTGAGGCTGGCGTTGGCAGGCAGAACTCGTTGAGGAGGTTCGGCGGAGAGAATTCGCCCCGTCGGAGCGTCCGACACCACTTCGCCAACGCCTCCGTGGGGACCACCACGAGCACGCATACAGGGCACTCGAGGCGAGCCCGCAACGTCGCCGCGTAGACCGGCCACGAGTAGCGTTTCCTCGAATCCCAATCGAGCTGCACCTCGACGATCACCCCCAACACCGAGTCGCCATCCTCGAGCACCACCACGAGATCGGCCCGGTAGGCCGTCGGCGCCAGCTCCGTCAAATCCGCGAAGTCGGTTCGCGCCGGGGCATGCACGGGCACCTCCACGCCGAGCACCCGAAGCTGCTCCGCCGCCAGCAGAGGGCGCGTCTGGAACAGCGCGAGCAGCACCTCGTGCTCGAAGGAGACCATGCAGGACTCTTCGGCGGCCCCACTGGAGAAGTTGCTCCGCGCTTCTCAGAATTCTCACGATTCCCACCGTTCTCACCATTCTCACGAGCCACCGCGGTGTTCGTGAGAATCCCGAGGCTCGCGGCTCGCTGGGCCGACGCTAACTGCGCGAACGCTCGTGCCTCGTCGGCCTCGCACGCCATCCCACGCGCTGGCACGCGCGCTGCTTTAGCCACCTCCATCGCGAGGGCGCGCACGGTGCGCGGCCCCGCGACGAACGCCTGAAGAGATCGTGCAAGCCGCTCGGGCGCCTCGTAGGTCGCCCGAGCGCAGCGACGCACGAATGGAGAATTGTCATGTCAAAGTTCGAAGCCCCCAGCACCCAAACCGTTCTCGCCACCCCGAAGCGCGCCTTCGTCTTCCTTGCGGCCCTCGGCATGGATGCCGAGCTGCAAGACGAGATGAACCAGCACGGCTACCGGCCCGAAGACCACGAAGAGGGCTGGCGACTCCTCTTGAAGGCGTCGAGCTCGAAGATCCGCTTCGTGGGGCGCCAGTCGCTCGCCGCTGCGGCCATCCAGGCGCTCGACGCGTGGGACGAAGTCGGCTTCCTGAAGGCGCAAGCGGCGCTCGTGCACCGCTTCCCGGCGCAGGCCGAGTTCATCTTCGCCGATCTGGGGCCCAGCCAAGGCCCCGCCGCCGTGCTCGGCGTGGCGACCTTCCTCGATCGCCTCGACGCGCTCGAGAAAGGCACGGGACGCGAAGACACGCGCGACGCTGACGCGAAGGCGCTCGAGTTGCTCGCAATCCGCGGCATCGGCACCGACGAGCGCGCACGACTCCGCGCGCTCATTGGGGATGCGCAGCTCGCGCCCAAGGTCGATCCCCAAGGCACCGCCGCGCTCGAGGCGGCGCACGAGGTCGACATGCTCGCGCTCTATGCCTGGTACTTCGAGTGGTCGGAGCGCGCGCGCGCCATCTTCACCAACCGCGCCGCGCGCATCCAGCTCGGCATTGCCAAGCGCCGCAAGCCCAACGGCGAGGAGATCGACGAGGCCGCTTCGCCTGCGCCGGTGGCCGCGGCCAATGCGCCCGGAGGGGCTGGCTGAGCACGTGCTCGAGGTGGGCGAGTCGAAAGCAGGGCCGCCATCACACGCGAAGCACAAGGGAGCCGCGTCGTGCGCAAGCGCGCAGGGCGCGGCTCCGTGGTGCACGCCCCGTTTTCGACAAACTCCGTCTCATTGTCGGCGAAGAGCGTCTCAGTGTTGGAAGCTGAACCTCCACGCTCGGCTCCGAGACCTTCCGCGATGGGCGGAGACGCTTCCGTCACGAGCGCGGTAGCTCCGTTTTCGGCGAGGCGACCTTCCCGCTCGGGAAGTCGAGGATCCGCCACGGGTTTCGAGCCTCCGTTTTTCGTCTCCGAAGGCTCCTTGCCGACCGGGGTCGCTTCCGTCTCCTGAGACCTCGCTCCGCGGGCGGACGACGGGCCTTCGTTGCTGGAGATCGAGCCTTCATTACCGGGCCATCAAGGCATTTCCGCGGTTTATGAAGGCTCGCCTGCGGACAACGAAGCTTCCGCTCCCGAGCGCGGAGGTGCGCGAGCCACCACGCAAGGCTCTCGTCTGGACAACGAAGCACCGCGCCCGAGCAAGGAAGGCTCACGTGCGAGCGCGGAAGCACTCGCGGCCATTCACGGAGCTGTTCGCGCCGTCACAGAACGTTGGTCACCCGAACGCGAAGCCCCCTTCCCCGTCGCGCAAGGCGTCGGCTCCACCACGCAAAGCCCGAGCGCCGTCGCGGAAGCATGCGCCGCCGCGCGGGAACTCATTTTTCCATCAACCCGCCTCAACTCTCGGTCACGCCATGTTCATTCCCCTCTACGAAGCCCTCGATGGCTGGATTCTTCTCCCTGGTTACGCGCCGGATGGCGATTCCGTGCGGTTCTTTGCCAAAGAGCCTGCGCGCTTCGAGGCCCTCCGCCGCTCGCGTCTATTAAGGAGGGGCGCAACCGACGGGAGCGTGCAGCTTCGGCTCGAAGGCATCGACGCGCCCGAGCTCCACTACGCGCAAGCGTGCCAGCCGCGCGGCGAGAGCGCCCGCGACGCGCTCCTCGCGTGGCTCGGTGTCACGGGCGTGCAGTTCGCGGCCGACGCGACCACGATCATCGCCGCGACTCCGCCCGCTGTGCCCGTGACGCTCTTGGCTAACGCGGTCGACGCGCACGGACGAGTCATCGCGTACGTCCTTCCGCCACGCCAGGGTGCGCGCGCCAAGCGCCACCGCGCCACGCCCGAGCTCGTGCGCACGAGCGCTACCCACGCGATGCTCGAAGGGGGACACGTGTACCCGCTCGCGTACACCTCGATGCCCGAGGTGCACCGCAAGCTGTTCCGCGACGTGGCGCGCCGCGCGCGCGCCAAGCGTGTCGGCATCTGGCGCGACGACGCCACGAAGAGCGGCTTCGTGCTCCACGGCGCACGCTCCGTGGGCCCCCACGGCGCGCTGATCCTGCCGAAGCTCTTTCGCCGCTGCATGGAGTTTCTGACCAAGCGCTACGCCGAGAGCTTCACGGGCACTTTCCTCGAGTGGCTAGCAAGCCACGGGTCCGGCGGCGCGCCGAAGCCGGACCGCGTGGTCCTTCGGCACGCCGCGAATGTTCCTCTCTCGTCCCTGCTCCATTCGCAGTCCCCCACCCTCTCGCTCCGCGCCGATCTGACCGAGCTCATCTTCGTGGAGTCCTGAGATGCAACCTCTCCCCGTAAACGTGAACGTGCCCGTGCCCGTGGACGAATCGCCTGTCCGCGAGCCCGACCACGACCCCGACCACGACCCCGACCCCGACCCCGACCCCGACCCCGACCGCGACCTCGACCTCGACCTCGACCTCGACCTCGACCTCGACCTCGACCTCGACCACGACCACGACCTCGACCCCGACCCCGACCCCGACCCCGACCTCGACCGCGACCCCCGCTGGCCTCTCCTCTCTTCTCTCGCCCTCTCTCGCTTCGGCGTCTCTTCCTTCCGCCCTGGCCAGCGCGAGCTCATTGGGTCCGTCCTCGCGGGACGCGATGCGCTGGGGGTCTTGCCCACTGGCGGCGGCAAGTCGCTCGCGTACCAATTGCCTTCGCTCGTCCTGGGCGGTCCCGTCGTCGTGGTCTCCCCGCTCATCGCGCTCATGAAGGACCAATGCGATCACTTGGACGACGCCAACATCGACGCTGCCGAGCTGGACTCGACGCTCACTGCGAGCGAGGAGCGCGACACTGAGCGTGAGATCCGCGCCGGCGAGCATCCGCTCATCTACGTGACGCCCGAGCGGCTCCGCACCGAAGCGTGTCTTCGCATGCTCCGCGCGCGGGGGGTGAAGCTCCTCGCCATCGACGAAGCGCACTGCGTCTCCGCGTGGGGTCACGACTTCCGCCCCGCGTACATGGCCATCGCCAAGGCCGCCGAGGCGCTCGGGCGACCGCCCATCTTGGCGCTCACTGCGACGGCCACGAGCGAGACCGCCGCCGACATCGTGCGCGCGCTCGGGCTTCGCGCGCCGCTCGTCGTGCGCACGAGCGTCGTCCGCCCGAACCTCGCTTTTCACGTCGAGCGCACCGTCAACGAGATGGCCAAGCGCGTCGCGCTCTTGCGGCTCTTCGACGACGAGCCAGGCCCCGGCATCGTCTACACGGCGACGGTGAAGAAGGCCGATGAACTCTACCGCTGGACGGCGGCGTCACGCATCCCGGTGGCGCGCTACCACGGGCGCATGAGCGCGGCCGATCGCGAGCGGAGCCGCGCGCACTTCATGGACGGCACGGTGCGCGTGATGATCGCGACCAAGGCCTTCGGCATGGGCATCGACAAACCCGACACGCGCTTCGTGGTGCACTACCAAGTGCCCGACTCCATCGAGAGCTACGCGCAAGAGGCCGGCCGCGCAGGCCGCGACGGACGAAGCGCGCGGTGCGTGCTCCTGTATCGACTCGAGGACAAGAGCGTGCAGACGTTCTTCATCGCGCGGAAGTACGCGACGCGAGGGGAGATCGCGAAGGTCGTGGCGGCGGCGGGGCGGGCGGGCGTGGGAGCCGGGGAACGCAGCGGCGACGAGCTGCGGGCGATCGCGCTCGAGACCGGGGTCTCGGTGAAGAGGGTCGACGCGATCTTGGGTTGCCTCGCGCGCCTTGAGAGCGGCGGCGGCGGGCGAGACGCGGGCGGCGATGCGTGCGGCGCGATCGCGGCCGAGTACGAACGGCGACGCACGCGCGACGCCGAGCGGCTCGCGGCGATGCTCCACTACGCGCAGAGCACGCAGTGCCGACGCGTCGCCGTCGCCGAGTACTTCGGTGAAGCGGGGAGCGCGCGATGCGGGCGGTGCGATGCGTGCGAGGGGGGCAGGTAGCAGGCGGGAGGCTGAGCCTGAGCAAGAGGGCTGAGGCTGGGCGAGAAGGCTGAGGGGGCGAACCCACTGAATGCGCCGACCCCTGCAGGGCAATGCCTATTCGGCAGCGAGCGGGACGACATCGAGCACGACACCGGAGCGAGCGCGGAACGACCCGCCGTAGCCTTCGTCCTCGTTTCCGATTGCGCTCTCGACAACAACGAGAAATCGCCCGTCGCTGCCGAGTTCGCTCCCGATCTCGAGACCCAAAAGTGTGTCGTCGCGCTCCGGAATCAAAACGTCCGCGACGTCATCGAAACGAAGGTGCACCACATGGCGCTTCGTGACCCTGAAGCAGCCGCGTGCATCCGTTTCACGCGTCATCTCGAACGCGTGGAGTCTAAACATCACGGCGCCTCCACCAGCACGGTCGAGCCGCACGCCCTCGATGCGCGCGTCGTGGAACGAAGGCCAGTACCCAAACGCGTTCACGACGAGCTCTGCGCCACTCACGTGCTTCGGGGTTTCGACCACGGCAACCTCGTCGAAGTCAGGCGTACCACATCGCGCGGTCACCCTTCCGCGAAGACCTCGGCGGCCGGCTGTTGAATCCGAGCCTCGCGGCCTGGCCTCGTCCAACGATCTACTTGCAGTTGCAGCCGCGCACGCCCTCCGCGAGCGTCCATCCGGAAGGCGTGTCATCAAGGCGGACAGTCTGCTTGGAAGCGCCGCCGCTGCGGCACAACGTGCAGACACGCGCCTTTTCACCGAGGAAGGCCGGTCCCGGACGCTTCTTGTAGTTCCCGTCGCTCCGAACCCACACGACGTTCGCGGCCGCCCGAGACACGGTCACATACGCAGTCTTGTTCGCCTCGGACCCGTGGTGCGGTGCCGTCACGGCGAGCGTGCGGCTCGTTCCGGGAACGCGGCCGCACGCCAGATCGGAGTCAGCTGCGAAGAGGACCGGCGTGTCGTCGTCCGTCTGGGGCGCGAGGAACACCAAGGACTCGCGGTTGGCCACGCTGAGAGCCAAGAAGTGAAGCGCGCCGAGTTTCCGCAGGGCGTGACGCTTGGTCAGTTCGACCGAGTTGAGCGGGTAAAGGAACGGCTCGCCGCCAGAAGGTGGGGCCCGATTAACGTTCACCTCGTCGAAGTCGAACCATCGAAGCCGCGCCCCGTGGTGATGCGCAGCGCGCGCAACGTCGCGGATGCGAACCGCGGTCTGCACTGCGTCGATCCATAGCTGCCACTTGGGGGCGTTGGGGCCGTGGAACCCAGGCCACATCTCGGCCCATGGCAGCCACCAAGCAGGATGTGCCGACGCGCTGAGAAGATCCGGCTCGAGGCGTTCTTCGTGTTCCAACGCTGCTCCGAGCAGTTCGGGATCGAAGTCTGTCGTCGATTCGCCGCGAGGGAGCTCCCCCTCAGCAATCTTCTCGAGGTCGGCACCTCCTTCCGCATTGTGAACATCGTGGTGAAGCTCTTGGAGGAAGGAGGCCTGGTCACGACACAGATCTTCGAGGCGTGATGACCAGCGCCCGGGAAGCCAGACCTCTCGGATAGGCACGAGCGACGACTCGAGCAGCCCGATAAGGCCTTCCGCATGATCGGCGTCGGCGTGGGTGCACACGACTACGTCGATGTTCGAGGTCGCAAGGGACACCTGTCCCGCGAGCGATGACCGCGCTCGCCCCCCATCCACAAGGACGATCTTCCCGTCGGCTCGCTCCAACAAGAACGCGTCGCCTTGTCCAACGGGTATCGCGGTGAGCTTGGCCACTGGGCGACTCTACGATCGCGACCATGGCCTCGTCGATGGCTCGGTGCAGGGTATGTGGCGGGCGGCAAGGGCCGCGAGGCTGCTGAGGCTGAGCGAGAAGGCTGAGGGGCTAACCCACTGAATGCTGCGTGCTCCAGGGCGGGCCGTGCCGCTCCCACTAGCTTCGGAGACGCGCGCGACGATGCCGGTAGCATGGGGGTAGCGCGTGCCGTTCGGCGATGGGTGCCCTGGTGGTTCCCGCCCGAGGGGCCGGAACTGGACCGGGGAACGGGGAGCCGGGAATGCGCTACGCTGACGCGGTTCTGGGGGAGTGATGCGACACGCGACGGCAACGGCGCTTCTCTTGCTAACAAGTTGCGCAGCGGGATACCGAACGGCGTCGGAGCAGTGCTGGGGGCAACTGCGCGGCAGCCAATTCGGAAGCGCGCTGTCTGGCCAGCAGCGGAGCCAGGTCGCAGACGCCATCGAGCGCCAGCGTTGCACCGCGCTCGAGCAGGAGGAACGTGCGGTAGCCCGCGTTCGGCAGGCCGAACGCTCTCAGCGCGAGGTTGAGACCGAGGCCGAGGCACGTCGGCGTCGAGACGCTACTGCCCGTCAGCAACAGGCGCAGCGATCACATGCGGCCACCGAGTTAGCGAAACTTCGTCGTTCACCGAAGGCACCCGAGGTTGGGGGGACAATGGCCGAAGCGGGCGTCATCTGCGACCAACAAGGTGGTGTCTCGACCATCCACGACGGGAAGGTGATCTGTGCACTCGACGGCATCACGGTCTTCGTCTGCACGACAGGAGACGACGTTCGGTTGAACCGTTGCGATGTCTACCACGAGGGAGGCGACCTGGCGGCGTTTCGGCGCGAGAGCGAGGCGCAGTTCGGGCCGCCTACGCGCGAGGCGATCTCTCCGAAGGGCTTTCGAGTGTTCATGTGGGAACGCGGCAAAGCAACGGTCGCCGTGAGCATGTACGGCGCCGGCGTCCGCACGACCGTCAGCCACGAGCGCGTTGAAGCCGATGAGGCCGCTCGCGTCCAAGACGCCGGGGTCGAGGAGCCAAATCCCTATGAAAGCAAATCCTCGCCAGCGCCTTCGCCGTTCGCCAGATAGGATCTGCCGGTGCGATCCATCGGGGTGATGCTCGCTGGGCTCGTGATCGGCTGGGCCGCATTCGCGACGGAAGGCCTTAGTTCACGCTTGCGCCGGATTGGGCATGCGAAGTCCTCTCGCCCGCGACGGAGGCCTTCGACCGCGGCGACAAGATGAACCTCTACGCGCGCGAAGGGCTCGCCTGCCTTTGGCTCGTGACGCCGCGAACGCGGACGCTCGAGGCGTACCGGCTGCGTGACCTTCGCTGGGAGCGTCTGGGCGCGTGGTCCGACGAAGCGGTCGTGCGCGTGGAGCCTTTCGAGGCGATGGAGCTTCGGCTGGAAGAGCTCTGGCGGGTGTGACCTCAGGGAGGGTCCCACGACCGCGACCGCGACCTCCGCCTCGTCGGTGACGACCGGGATCGCGCTCGGGCCTATCACCAGCGGCGCAAACGAGAAGTTCGGGCCCACCTCCCAGGCGCCCGACACCAGTTCGCCAGGGCCTCCGTGGGCGTGACAACATCGCGCGCGGCGAGGCCACCGAGGCCGTCGCCGCCGACGAGATCGCCGCGCGATTGGCGGGGTGGCAACGTAGGCGCGGGGAGTGGATCGCTCGGGCACTCCGGCGGCGGGCCCCCGCGGGTCGCTGGTTCGAGTCCTGGGTGGGGAGCCATTTTCGACTCGGGATAGTGAAGCCGACCCAACGTTGAACGGAACCCCGAGCGGTGCGAGCTTCTCGGGGTTCTGCATTTCTGGCGGACCGACGCGGGGTTGCGGGGCGTGGTGTCGGGCACGCAGCGTTCGCCGTGCGCGAGGAGAACGAGGGAGGCGTTGCTGAGGTGGTCGCGGGCGCCGCCGAGGGCGTTCTCGGCGGGCCCGTCTCCAGGAGAATCGAGCGCGCCGACGCGCGGCGCGTCTTACTCAGCGACCGCTAGGTGAACGCAGCGCCCGCGCGACGGCTACCACTGGACCTTCCATATCCCGCCGCCGGTGCACGACCCGCAGTGCTGCAGGCTCTTCCACTCGCGATGCTCGCCCAGCAGTCGCGCCAAGCCCTTCTTAGCTTTGTCGGCTTTCGCCGAGCCCTGCCATGCGGTGTGCCCGCAGTCAGCCACACGCACGAGGACGTCGTACGCCGGCTTCGAGTGCGTCTTCTTGTAGAACCGCACCTCGCCGGCCGTCGGTGGCTGATCGGCCTCGTCCTGATCCGGTGCGTCGGGCTCGACCTCGGCAGCCTCGGGCGTGACCTTCGCCTGCCCGAGTTGGAAGATCAGGGCTTGCTTGTCGGCCTCGAGCCGCTGCACCTCATCCCGGAGTTGATCCAGTTCGGTATCGCGAGCCGCGAGTTCGTGCCGAAGCGTGTCGTTGTCGGCAGCATAGGAGTCCGCGATGTCCTTGAACTCCGCGAGCGAGCTTGCCTTCGCCTTGAGGTCTTCAAGCGCACTCGCCTTCGCCTGCAACACGGCGTACTCCGAACGCGCGGCTGTACCCCGAATGTCGTCGATCTCGCCTGGTCGCACTACGCTCGCTGCCGATGCCCGCATAACGATGGTGCGCACCTGCCGTCGGATTCGATCGAGTGCGGCCCTCGGGTCGGCGTCGATGCCCTGGAGCCGGGTCGCAGTCCAAAGCTGATGGCGGAAGGGATCGTCGTTGCCGGCCAGGCGAGGCCAGTAGATCCGAACAGCTCCCCCGTAGGTGGAGAGGGGCTTGCGGAGCACGTCCGTGAGTGCCCACGAGGCGTCCTCGTCGACGCTGTAGACGTTGGCGACGCCGGCGAGGTCTTGCGCCAGCTTCTCGTCGAGCTTCGGTAAGGCGGTCGCGCCATCCACGCGTGACACGACCACGAACGGGATCGTGCGGTCCTGGTTCTGGATCTCGAGTGCGAGTGCATCCCCAGCGTCGAAGCCGTCCACCCGCGAAAGCCCCCGCAAACGCGACGCTCCGTGAAACCACCCGCCCGGTTGAGCAAGAAGGTCGCGAACGACCTTCGGGCACTTGGGGTCGACCTCGATGCGGGTGATCAAGGTCGCCACGGAGCCGACCTCCATCGTGACGAATACGACGACGTTCTTGTGACCGACCGAAACCGAGACCGACGTGACGAACTTGCGCCCCTCCGGGGTGATCTCGGAGAGTTCGAACATCCTCCACGACCGCTCGCCATCGACGACCGTCGTGACCTGGTAGCTGGCGTCGCTGCCGTCGACCGCGGCGTAGGTGCCGGTGCCGTCAACGGACGAGGCCCCCTTGCTCTTGAGCCACGCCTCGATGACCGCACGTAGGCGGTCACCCTCGGCCCTCCTGGCGTCTGGCCACTGAAGCTCCTCGGTGCGCTCCAGAATGTACGCGGCGACCTTCTGCATAGATGCTCCTCGGCCTGCGATCGATCGGTGGCCATGATACCGGCACCGCCGCCTGCATCACAGTCAGCCGAGCATCGCCTGGATCGCCCTCCCGATCATCGCCGTCCGGCTCTCTAACCCGAGGCGCCGCCACGCCTCATCGAGGGCGGCGACCTCGGCGGCGGTCACGCGGACCGGCAGGACCTTCACGCCGCTCGTGCCCCCAGCTCCGACGGTCGATCGTCCCGACGCGGACGCGCCCATTCTGGGCCTGGCGCAGCTTCCAAACGAGGTAGGCCGAGCTACTCGACAACGATGGCCGGCCGATTACCTCGCGGTACATCGCCCGCAGTTCGGGCACTGACAGGTTCGTGCTGGACGAAGCACGGAACTCGTAGGTAGCGCCCTGGTGGCTGAGCACGTCGTAGGCAAGGCGGGCAAGCCGGCGGCTATGGCCGTGACGCCCCAGGGCAAACGGGTCTACCGGACTTCCAAGGCCGAGCTCGCGAGCCCGTCTCTCCTCGAGAGTGACTCACCCTATTCGTCGGCGTCATCTTCCCTGGCATTGTCGACGACCAGCGTCAGCCTTCCGATCGCCGTGCTGTCGCCCTCGCCGCCACCGTCGATGAGCCGATATGGCGCGATCATCGGGAGGTCGGGCAGCAGGTTCCCATCGCCTCCGCACGCTCCGCAAATCGGCAGCATCTCGCCCTGGAAGAAAACGTCCAGGTCCTCGCCGGTCAACCAGAGCTGGAGGTTCAAATCGAACGGCTGTCCGCAGTTGCTGCAGTTGATTGCTGCGCCGGTTGCGATCTTCAGCTTTCTCCACGGCTGTGAGCCGGCAGGCTGCTGGGGGTGGAGCGCGGTGACGATAACTCTCGGTGAGCCATCCACTCCCGGCTCAAGGGCTGGTTCGAGCCATGCGAGGGTCCCGCTGATCTGGTCCCTCGTTGCCAGCGTCATCACGGCTGTGGGCCGATCAAACGGCAACGAGAGGGCGGCCAGAATCGAAAGCGATGTGGTCGCCGCGAAAGCGTCCCACTGTGAGGCGGCCCCGAGTCCAAGTGATCCGCCCAGCTGATCGCGGACGCGGGCGAACGCATCGAGCGAGGCCAGCGCACGAGACTCCCCCAGAATTCCCGTCACGCCGCGTCGGACGTCATCCAGGCTATTCAGGCCGAACGGCGCGTTGAGAACGCGATGAAGATCGTGGATTCGGGCGACCGCGCCGAAGGCGGGCGAGACCGACCGTGTCGCGTCGAGCATGGGCTTGGTCGAGTTGATTGCGTCGAGCGCGGGTCCCAACGCGTCTATTGCTGCAAGCTGCGACCGCATCGCTTCTCCCCCCATGAGCCGTGTCACGTGGTCTGCCATCGAGCGGTGGAGCGCCCCGCGACTGAGGGCGTCGAGGGCCCCGCCCGCTATTGGGTTGGACATCCGTTCCATGTCCCGCGCCGCCCTAGCAATGGCCGCATTTTCGATGCCGGCGAGGGGCTTGAGCAAGCGCTCCATCTCGCGCGCCGCCTTGAGCGCGCCGCTCTCGAAGCCCGCCATCGGACTCAGCATCCGCTGCAGCGCTGCCGCCGTGCCGGCCAGCGAATCCGTCGGCACGCTGACTCCCAACTTGTTGCTCTTCAGCATCCCACACTCCCTGTTTGCGAAACCTTCAGGACCGCTGCATAGGGTCGGTTCAGTATGACTCGCCCATGCGACTGTCGCGACATGCTCATGCGCCGCCGGCGGAAGGTCGGTGCGCCTCGACCTGCTTACTCCGAAGGGCGCCGAGCACGCGTTCCAGCGTCGCCGCTGGGAGCGACCAGAACGCTTCGACCGTTCTCGCGCCGACGGCACGGAGCCCGAGGAGCTCGCCCCGGGTAAGCGAGAACGGAAGCTCCAGAAGTGGAAGCACGTCCTCGGGGACGCCGAGCTGCAGACGCCGCAGCATCGAGTCGACCGCGTCTGCGGAGGCCGCTACGTCGATGAAGAGCAATGCAGCGATCTGGTGCGCCGAGCGGAGGTGAAAGCGGGTCGCGTCGGCAAACTTCACCACGTCGCCGAGCCCGATCGCGCCTTGGAACGGGTTCGTCGTGAACTCGCGCTCGATGGCTTCCGCAGGTACGCCCGAAACCCAGTCCGCGAGGATCGCGGCGCGCTTGCAGCGCCCGAGGTACTCCCAGTCGTCGCGGGCGTGACGCTGCAGCACGCGGACGACGTCGCGCCCGTACCGAGCGGCCGCCTGCTCGGCGCGCGCGTACTCGGCGCGGCCCTTCTTCATCAGCGGCGTGTAGCCGCCGTCCGACTCGTCGAGGATCTGCACCAGCGCCACGAGCCGTACTACGTCGAGCGGCTGCTGCCCCACTGCGCGAAGCACCTCGATGAGCCGCATGCACGACTCGAACGAGAGCGAGGACGCGCCGCACGCTCGGCCCAGAAGCGTAAGGCCGATCCTCTCGTCCTCCTCCTCCAGCAGATCCAACCGGAGCATTCGCTCGACGAGGCGCGCAACGACGACCTCAACGGACGTGCCCGCCGCTGTGGAGGCCTTGGCGGCGAGGTAGCCACCGAACGTGTTCGCGAGCAGCGCCGGCACCGCCGCGCGCTCGACCTGCCGGACCTGGGCGAGGAGACGGAGGAGCCACGTCGCCGGGTTGGCCGGATCGAACGACGACCGGAGAGGCTCCGGGGTCCCCATCACATACTTCGCGAAGAGGCGCTCGCGGTGGTAGGCAGTGTCCGCGAGGATGATCGACGTGCCGCGGTCCTTGTAGTCGATGCGCCCGGCGCGCCCGGCCATGTTTTTGTACTCAGCGACCGTGAACGCCCGACCGTCCTCGCCGACGAACTCCTGCTCCGCGATGATCACTGCCGACGCGGGCGTGTTAACGCCCGCGGCGAGGGTCGTCGTGGCGCACGCGACGCGCAGGGGAACGTGCTTCCTCCGGAACTCGCGCTCGACGACGGCGCGCTCGTCGCGCGTGAGGTCCGACGTGTGGAATGCGGTCCCTCCTGCGAGGCACTCCCGTAGCGCCTGCGACGCAGAGGAGAGATCCTGGATGGGGAGCGCGGCGAGGGCGTCGTCGGCGCGCGAGAGGCCGAGCTCGCGGGCGAGGTACTGCGCGCATCCGCGCGCGGGCCCCCCGCCGGTTGCGGAAGACGAGCAGTGTCTCGCCATCCGCCGCGAGCTTGCGCGCGAGAGGAACGAGGACGTCCTGGGTTTCCGGCTTTGCCCTGCGCTGCACGATGTCACGCGCCGGAATGAGCGACCGCTCGCTGCGTGTGCCGGATTCGTCAACGAACGTGAACGTCCCGGCCCGGTCAAGTACGCCCTCGATGAGGGGCACCGGGCGCGACGTCGAGACCAGCTTTCGTACACCGAGCCAGGCGTCGAAGTCGTTCACGTCGCCGATGACCGCCGAAAGGGCGACGAGCTGCGGATGGATCCCACGCTCACGTGCAGCGATGAGGAACGTGAGGAGCAGCTCGACGTTGATGCCGCGGTTCGGGTCGGTGATGAACTGCGCCTCGTCGAGCACCACGAGTCCGAGGGCTTCGAGCACGTGCGGCGTGGACACGGCGACCCGTAGGAACATCTCGAAGGTGAGGATCGCGAGGTAGTAGCGACCGAGGATGAACGCGGCGTTGTCGTCCTGGTAGTCGGCGGTGCAGCGGACGACGCGCAGGCCGAGGCTCTCGCCGTACACCTTCTCGAAGTGCTCGAACTTCTCGTTGACGAGCGCCTTGTAGGGAAGCAGGAAAACCGCCTTCTGCCCGTCGCCCACCGCGCGGACGGCCGCCATCTCGCCGACGAAGGTCTTGCCGGCGCTGGTCGGCGCGACGACGAGGAGCGACTCGCCGTCGAGCACGCGCTCGTCGTTCACCGCGCGGAGCTGCAGGTCGTTCAGGCCCGACGGGTAGAGCGACTTCCATACGGCGACCGCGGACTCGGGCACGCCGAGCGCGAGCAGATCGTCGAGACTCGTGGTGACCTTCGGCCGACCGCGTGCGGGGAAAGCCGCCAGGTAGTTCGCCCCGATCGAGAACGCGGGCAAAGAGAGACCACCCTCGATGTGGCCGAGCATCACCGGCGTCTGAATCACGCCCATGCGTTTCGCCTCGGCGCGCACGACCGCCATGATCGACGCCATCGCGTTCTGCACGTCGACGACGCCACCGGCAGCGAGCAGGGTGTCGATCACCGCCTTCGTGAGAAGCCCGTGGCCGCTGCCGCCCGTCTCCCACGCCGGCTCGTTGACGTTCGAGGCGGCGAGCAGCACTCGTCCCTTTCCCGCAAGGTCTTCGAGCGGGTTGTGCGGGTCCCGAGTGGTAGGCGAGTCGTCAAGCACGCGCGCGTTGGCACCTCCACTAAAGCAGCAGTCGAGGATGCAGAGGACGGCGCGCGCCCGCGTCTCCTTGAAAAGGCCGGCGACCTCCGACATGCCGATGGTCGTCTCCGCGAGGCGGGGCCGCTCGGTGTCGTGCACGACGAGCCGGTGGCTTCGCGTCCCATGCCCCGAGAACGAGACCACGACCGTGTCGTCCGGCGACGCGTTTGCCAGCGTCTCCTGCAGCTCCAGCAGTACGCGCGCGTGCGTCGCATCGGCATCGGTCAGCAGCGTCGCGCGCATCGAGGGCATCGCGTCGAGCATCAGCGCGTGGAGCGCGACGGCGTCCGGCCGCGCCCCGCGCAGCTCCCGGGTCGCCCGGTCCGCATGCCGGTTGATCCCGATGAACAGTCCTCGAATGGCCATTTCCGGAGGGCTCTCTTTCGGCGTCGTTCTTCGTTGGATCAGGCGGCGCGCAGGACCCGCACGCCGGCGCGCACCGTCCCGGCGTAGCCACCGAGGTCGACGACCACGTGCCAGCGACCCGCATGTGGCGCGGCCAGCCGGATGGGCGAGCGCTTCGCCAAGCCGCCGACGTAGGAGTGACGGCGGCCCGCTCGAAAGTTCGAGAAATTACTGCCGTCGAGCACCCGCACGTTGGCCTGACGGTCTATCGTCACCTCGATGACGTCGCCATCATCGGCATCCACTTCATAGTGCAGAAAGCTCATTTGTTCCTCCTCTGTTGAGCCGCCGCGAGGACTTGCAGCGTGACTGCGGTGAACGGTTTGCGGGTGGCGACGGTGCCGACGTCGGGTGTAGTGGAGCACTTGTGGCAGTGGACCTTCACGATCGGTCTCCTTGGCAACGAGGTCATTGATGCGGTATGCAGAACTTGAACGGGTGCTAGCTAAGCTTGTCATGGCTACTGATTCCGTCAAGAAGACAAGCGCCTGAAGGAGACCGATTTGTTCGATCGCGCCACGCTGAGCGCCAACCTCTTGCGAATCCGCCTTGCGCGAGGGAAGACGCAGGCACAGGTGGCCGCGGCCGCCGGCATGTCGCGCGTTGGCTACCGCAACGTAGAAAGCGGCGACGCCGTCCCTAGGACCGAGTCGCTCGTGAAGATCGCGGAGGCGATAGGGGTCGGCATCGAGGATCTCCTGCGCCCCGCCGAGACCCTTCGCGTCGTTCGGTTTCGCGCTCAAAAGAAGATGACGGCGCGCGAGCAGCTACTCCTCGACGTCGGACGATGGCTTCACGCCTACGACGCGCTTGAGAAGCTGGTTGGAGAGAAGCCGGAGAGCTCCCTCCTCTCGCTAGTGTCCCCGCTCTCGAAGCGCCCCCCGGTACCGCGCGCGCCGTTCACGCCGCAGGAGAGGCGCGCCTAGCCTTGAACCTCGGCCCGAAAGACGGGATCCGCGACATCTGCGGGCTGCTCGAGGACAACGGCATCAAGGTGTACACGCCGGTCCTGGCGTCAGACGGCTTCTTCGGCCTCTCCGTGGGTGAGGAAGATGGCGGGCCCGCTGTCGTGGTCAACACCTGGGACAGGATCAGCGTCGAGCGCTGGATCTTCACGGCCGCTCACGAACTCGCGCACGTGCTGCTCCACCTTCCCTCGTTCGACGTCGAGAAGAGCGAGGAGGTGGAAGGCGAGGAAGCGGAGGCCGACGTATTCGCGAGCTACTTCTTAATGCCGGATGCGCTCTTCGCGCAGGAATGGAACGAGGCTGCGGGCCTCGGTTTCATGGAGGCCGTATTCAAGGTGAAGCGCATCTTCCGCGTGAGCTGGAAGACCGTCGTGTACCGGCTCGCGTCGCAGCCTGGGGCGCCGACGGATCTATGGGCGCGCTTTTTCGGCGAACATAAGCGGCGGACCGGCCGAAGCCTGCGCGCGACCGAGGAGCCCGGCGGTCTCCGGCGGGACGAGTTCACGGCAGGTCCGGCGCCTCGCGGGCTCGAGCCTGAACAGCTCTCGCCTTCCGACTTCGTGGAGGATCGCCTGGCCCGGTTGGTTCGGCGCGCGCTAACCGAGAAAAAGATGACGTACCCCCGCGCTGCCGAGCTGCTGCGCGTCGACGAGGCAACGATGCGCGCGCGCGCGAAATCTTGGCTGAAGTAGACCTCTCTGCGACTGCGATTCGTCGCCACCCGCATCATCCGCGGCTCATCCCCGCCCCCGAATCCGAGCCGTTACGTAGTCCAGCGGGTCAACCGTACCGGAGGCACGAGGAGGCCACGGGTCGGGTTCCGGATCCGGCATCAGGCAGCTTGCGACGACCTCACCCAGGCGCGGCATGAGGATCTCGTGCAGCTGCCTCGCGAAGGCATCTTCCGCCGTTCGCCCTTCGAAGAACATCCATCGCGCATGGTGGGCGAACGCGCCCGCCAAGACGTCGGCCAACTGGAGAGCGGCGCTCTTCATCGAGTCTTCAAATCGAACTTCGCGAATTCCGATGGGGAACTCCACCACCTTCGTTCCCCACCCGACGCTCGCCGGGGGTGCGTCCGCCGCGACCACGCGCTCCCATATCGCCTTCGCTTTCGCCATCTGGCTGGATGCGTCATGAACGATCTCGAAGTCGTCCCACCCATGTTGCCTCCACGAGTAGCAAAGCTGAAGCGCGAACGGCAGACCGAGGTCAAGCGCACCCGCAGGCAGATCGGCGGACCATCGCCCTCGCGCACCTTCGATGGGGCGACGAAAGACGTTTGGCGCGGGGGCGAGCGCGCGATCGACTTCCGAAGACAGAAGCAGTGTATTCAGGGCTCCTTCGGCGTCGCTCGATGGCTCGCGGACAGCTGTCTGGAATTTCGTGCTCACACGTTCGAACAGATCGCCCTTCGCCCCAAGAGCGAAGAAGATGAGGTTGGCGAGCCCCACGTGCGCGCCTGTCTGATACAGGTTGCGCCCAGACGCATGAAACGAAGGCTCGATCACCCAATCGACGATCTTCTGAGCAACGCAAAAGGGCTTGTGAGCGATCGCCACACGAACCTGGTCGGCGGTGCAGGACTCGGCGAGGAAGGCTAGGACGGCACGCCGTCCCTTATCGCGCCTTCGCAGCGTGCCGTACTTCAGTTCGCTCGCCGCGCTCTCGCAGAAGTGCCGTGTTTTGAGCTCCGCGCACCTCTGTTCGTCAACCGCATGGGACGCCAGCACAAAGACGGGCTGGGCTCGGTCGAGCAGGTTTTCACCCGTGAACCCACACTCGTCGATGTAAACGCGCGTCCGGTTGCTACTCATGGTCCTCGTCCTCCAACGCCTCGAAGGACGGAGAGCGGCTCGGAAAGTCTTCCAAGGCGCTCACCAAGACGCGAACCGATGCCAGCTCCGGAATACCGAGAACGTCGATCTCGCCATCGGTGGCGAGCTTCACGGCTCTGCACGCAGCGTCAACCCGGTTGAGCATGGGCACGCAGATGGTCTCGGCGTGGCGGACGTAAGCAGCGAGATCGGCTTGGGACGCTGGCAGGTTGTAACCGGCCTGCGAGCTTGCAACGAGTACGTCCCTGTCACGGAGCGGCGCGATGACGTTCATCCGAAGCCAGGTACTGGTTTTCGGCGCGTACCCTCGAAACGTCAGCGCCTCCAAGAGTTCCGAGGTGGAGACGTGCCCGCCCACGGCCCCGATTCGTCGTTCGAGAATGAGTCGTTCAAGGACGGCTACCTGGCACCGCACGTCGTCGGCGAGCGAGTCTTCGTGCTTCTGGATGAAGAGCTCCGCCTGCTGGAGGGCGTACCGTGCGATTCGATCGTCGGCCTTTGCGAGTTCCCGCATCTCCGTCACCCCAAGGGTGAGCGCGTGCTTGGGTGGCCACTCGTCAACGACCAAAGCGTGCCTTGCCATCACGCCAAGGAGCTCGGATGGGTTCGAAAGCTCCTTGTCGGGATCGTAGCAGCGGGCAAGGAGGCCACAGACGACGTCGGCCACCTGAATGAGCACGTCCGACTTCCCGTCGATGAACTCGAATGTTCCTCGCTCAAAGAGAGTCGGTCGGTGGTTCGCTTCGATGTAGTTCGCGAAGCTCTCTTTGAACTCGTCGCGACCGTACTGATCGGCTCGAACGCGCAGAGCCGGGTGCGCCCGCATGAGCTTTCCGTAAACGCGACCGCAGAGGTGCTTGTAGAAGGACCCCTTCCACCGGAGCCCGCTCGTCTTGTTGATCTCGCGCTTGTCGACGGCGAGTGCGTAGAAACGAAACGGGACCGCCGCGAGATCGGTTAGGACTCTAACCCATCGAGCGCGGTCGCTCCCGAGCTTGCTCGACTTCATCTCCCCCGTCTGGAAGTGCTTCTGGCGTACCCGTTCGAGCGCTTCACGCGTCGGCGCTAGCGCTTCGCCGTCGAGAACGACGGCGGCGACGATGAAGAACTTCCCGACGTCCTTCGTGTCGGTGTCCAAGCTCGGCGTCCCGTACTCATCTACGAACGCCCACTTCTCGCCCCCCACGTCCGCCATGGCTTACGCGACTAGCTCCCGCACCGCGGCCTCGGCGACCTTCGCGGCGCGTTCTTCGGCGACACGGAGCTTCGCTTCGAGCTGGTCGCAGATCCGCATGAGCGCCTCCACGCGCTCCACTAGGCGGTCTTGCTCCGACCGTGGGGGAACTATCACCGGCATCTGCGCGAGCTTTCTGCCCGTCAGGTGGGGGATCCCTGCGCCAGTGAAAAACGTCGCCATTAGCCCGGTGTCCGCCGCCACCTTGAGCTGATAGGCGAGGAATATGCTGTTCATCGATGGCACGGGTCGAAGCCGGTGGAGAGCCTTCTGGAACATCATCGGCTCGCGCTCCCCATTCCACACGGCGGTACGCCCGATCCCGTGTCCGCCCTCGCACACCAATAGATCGTTCCGCCTTAGCTCGTACTCGCCCAGTTCATGTTTCTCGAACGGCATGAGCTTGATGTCGCCGAGTTCAAGACGGAACCAGTGAACGTTGGTGGTGCGCAGGTACGGAACCGCCGCCCCTCGGTTCTTCGCCTTGTCGAGCATCTTGCCGAGACGACTCTCGGCGACACTCGCGAGCGGCAGTGAACTCCAGGTGGTGGCCGGTGCGGAGAGCTTTCCAGTGACGGCCAGTGCGAGCACGGTGTCCCGCACCTCCCCCACCTTCTCCGCGCGGTCGATGAGCACGTCGAAGTTCTCCATCACCCGCTTCCACGCGGCGTCGAACTCCTCGGGGCCCTCGGCGGAGGTGAGCGCGTCGAGGGCGGACTTCGTGAGCCGCGCCCCGACCTCCCGCTTCTTCGTCTGCTTGGCCTCAAGATCGTCGATGAGGGCCATGAGCTCATCGACCTTCGCGACGATGCGCTTCTGTTCGGCGAGGGGGGCAACCGCGACCTCTATCGCCCCAATTCGACCTTGGTTGAGTGCGGGCACCGGCCCATCGTTCTGGTACTCGGTGAGGTCGATGTCGCGCATGACGAGCAGAAGGAATTCGCTCGAACACCTTCCGTTCGGAATAACGCCGAGGCAGTTGTTGTCGATTGCCCCGGGTCTGGTAAGCACCCGCCGCTTATTGGTCGCAATCGCACCTCCGATCTTCGGAAATATAACCGTTCCCGCTGGATGTAGTTTTGCTCGCACGCGCTTCGCGGTCTCGGCGTCGATTGTGTTCGCGGTCGTGACAATGAACCGTTCGTTACCCGGAAGGTTCATGTCACTGACCTTGCAGAACAGAAACGGTCGATCTGTATGGCCTTGAGCCTGCGTTGGAAAACCGGACCCTCCGGCCCACGTAGAGGCCTCGTCCAAACGGAACCAAGACCAATCGTCCGGCAACCCGGTTTGGGCATTCAACGATCCGTCGCTAAGCCTTCCTCGGAGCGCAAGGCGCAAGACGAACGCGCGAAGTACCTCGACGCTGCCCGCTGCGTCGGCAATGGGCTCGAAGTTCTCAACAAGCCTCTGCACGTCGAAGCCCTCGCCGACGACCTCCTCGATCTTCGGGGGCACCTTCGACTTCTTCCGCTCGGGCTCGCTCTCCCCGAACAGCGAGGTCTGCGTGCTCATCGCCGCGCCCCTTCGAGTGCGGCGCGGAGTTCGTCGCGGAGTTGGTCTCGGATCCTCGCGGCATCTGCGGCGGCTTCCTTGAACTGGCGAAGGAGTTCGTCCGCGTCGCCCGGGCCGTCATCGACGGCGCGCGGGTTCTTGATGTCGAGGTTGTACCCGCGCGCCTTGATGTCGGCGATGGAGACCTTCCACGCTTGGTCGTTCTCCTTGCGCTTCGTCCACCACCTTTTCTCGGGGGCGAACTCCTCAATGCGCATCGGCTTGGTCTTCGAATAGCTCTTCGCGCCCGCGGGGTACGGGTGCTCGTAGAACCACACGTCCTTCGTCGGCTCGCCCTTCGTGAAGAAGAGCAAGTTGGTCTTGATGCTCGTGTACGGCGCGAAGACCCCCTTCGGGAGCCGCACGATCGTGTGGAGGTTGCAGTCTTCGAGCAGCTTCTCCTTGATGCGCGTCTTGATGCCCTCCCCGAAGAGCGTGCCATCGGGAAGAACGAGGGCAGCCCGCCCATCCGGCTTCAACAGAGTCAGCAGCAGGACCAAGAATAGGTCCGCGGTCTCCCGCGTCCGGAAGGTCGCCGGGAAGTTGTTCTCGATGCCGTCCTCCTCCATGCCGCCGAAGGGCGGGTTCGTGATGATCACGTCCACGCGGTCCTTCGGCCCGTAATCGCGTAGAGGGCGGGCGAGCGTGTTGTCGTGACGGATGTTCGACGGAACCTCGATGCCGTGGAACATCATGTTCGTCACGCAAAGGAGGTGCGGCAGCGGCTTCTTCTCGACTCCGCGGATACTCGCCTGGAGCGTCTCCTCGCCGTCGGCATCCTTCACGTACTTCTTTCGGACGTGCTCGATGGCGCAGGTGAGGAACCCGCCGGTGCCGCAGGCCGGGTCGAGGATGGTCTCCCCTAGCTTCGGGTCGACCTGGTCCACGATGAACTGCGTCACGGCTCGCGGCGTGTAGAACTCGCCCGCGTTCCCAGCGTTCTGAAGGTCCGAGAGGAGCTTCTCGTAGATGTCGCCGAACTCGTGACGGTCGGCCTTCTTGTTGAAGTCCACCTCGTTCAGCTTGTTGATGACCTGCCGGACCAGGGTCCCGGACTTCATGTAGTTGAAGGCGTCCTCGAAGACGCCGCGGACCACCCCGGCGATGGCGGCGTTCTTTCCGGTGGTCGGGAGCTCCTTCAGCGTTTTGAAGAGATCGTTGTTCACGAAGTCGAGGAGCTCGTCCCCCGTGATGCCCTCGGCATCCTTGGCCCATGAGCGCCAGCGAAGGCGCACGGGGATGGGGGATTTATAGTTGTCCTCGAGCATCTCCTTCTGCGACTCGTGGTCGTCGAAGACCTTCAGGAAGATCATCCACACGAGCTGGCTGATGCGCTGAGCGTCGCCGTCGACACCCGCGTCCTTGCGCATGATGTCCTGGATGATCTTGATCGTCGTGCCGATGGCCATGGGGTTCTTCTAGTGAAGGTCAGGAGGCGTTGAACAGTTCGTCTTCGAGGTCACGGACGGCCCTGAGGTAGTCGTCCTTGCCGCCGAACCGCTGGATGATCTCGACGGGGGTCCCGAGGGTGGTGAGCGGCTGGACCTTCAGGACCCCGATGTTCTCGATGTCGTCCACGTCCTCGTTAGCGAACTTATCGAGGAGGGCCTCGAGGACCGCCCGCGCCGCGTCGCCGTACTTGGTGAAGTAGTTCCGCTTCCGGACGTTGTTCGCCCTCTCCTTGCGCGTGAGGGTCGGCTGGTCGAACGCGACGTGGCAGACGAGGTCGAAGGCCGAGAGGTCCTTGCCGACCTCCTTAGCAAGCTCCTCGAAGAAGACGCCTTGCTCCTCGAGCTCCTTGAGGATGGCCTGCTTGCGGTCGCTCTTCTTCCAGGTCTTCAGGAACGAGTCGAGGCTCGCGTACTTCTCGCGGATGGCGTTCCGTGAGTAGTCCCGAAGGGACTCGGTGATGAGCTTCCCGTCCTTGCCGTAGTACTGGACCCGCTCGGCGACGACGTAGACCGGGACGTCCGCGACGACGTACTTGATGCGCTTCCCCCCTGCCTCGCCCGCGCCGTCACCGCCGCCGTCTTCAGATGGCGCACCGGGGCCATCGAGGCCGCCCTCGTGTGCCCCGGGCTCGAGCGGACCCTGCCCGTCCTGGCGCTCCGCCGGAAGGTCGTCAGGGGGCGCAATCGAGTCGCTGCCCTGCGGGTTGTAGATCTGGACTGGGTCCCCATCGAAGTCGGGGTCAGCGAACAACTCGGTCGCTTTGCGGAAGTCCAGAATCGTGAAGTACAGCTTCCCGAAGTCCTCTTCGATGCGCGTGCCCCGACCGATGATCTGCTTGAACTCGGTCATCGATCGAATGGTCTGGTCGAGGACGATGACCTTGCAGGTTTTGCAGTCGACGCCCGTGGTCATGAGCTTCGAGGTCGTGACGATGACCGGGTAGCGCTCCTCCGGGTGGATGAAGTTGTCCAGTTCCCGCTTGCCCTCCGGGTTGTCCCCGGTGATGCGCATGATGTACTTGCGGTTCTGGGCGGAGAGATCCGGGTTGGCGTTCACCAGGGCGACGCGCATGCGCTCGGCGTGGTCGATGTCCTCGCAGAACACGATGGTCTTGTCGTAGCGGCTCGTCTCCGTGAGGAACTGGGTCACCTTCTTGGCGACAAGCTCGGTTCGCTTCTCCAGGACCATGGTCCGGTCGAAGTCGCGCTGGTTGTAGACGCGGTCCTCGATCTCCTCGCCGAACTTGTCGCGCTTGCCCTTCTCGGGCCGCCACCCGGCGACGTCCTTGTCGAGGTCGATGCGGACGACCTTGTACGGGGCGAGGAAGCCGTCCTCGATGCCCTGCTTCAACGAGTACGTGTAGACGGGCTCGCCGAAGTAGTGCGTCGTCGAGACGTCGGCTGTCTCCTTGGGCGTCGCCGTGAGCCCGACCTGGGTGGCAGCCGAGAAGTAGTCGAGGACCGACCGCCACGCCGAGTTGTCGCTGGCGCTGCCGCGGTGACACTCGTCCACGATGATGAGGTCGAAGAAGTCGGGAGAGAACTGCCTAAAAAGGTCGCTCTCTTCGTCCGTGCCGGAGATGGCCTGGTAGAGCGCGAGGTAGATCTCGAAGCTCTTGTCGACCTTGCGGTTCGTGATCTTGGTCATCGCCCCGGCGAACGGCTTGAAGTCGTTCGTCTTGGTCTGATCGACCAAGATGTTCCGGTCGGCGAGGAACAGAATCCGCTTCTTCACACCGGCCTTCCACAGCCTCCAGATGATCTGGAACGCCGTCATGGTCTTGCCGGTCCCCGTGGCCATGACGAGGAGGACGCGGTTCTGCCCCTTCGCGACCGCCTCGATGACGCGGTTGATCGCGTTGACCTGGTAGTAGCGCGGGCTCTTGCCGCTCCCGTCGGAGTAGTAGTCCTGCGTGACGATGGCCTCGACCGCCGGGGTCAGGTTCTTCCACGCCGTGTATCGGCGCCAGAGCTCGTCCGGCGAGGGGAACTCGTCGAGGGAGAGATGCTGCTCGACCTTGGCGGCTCGTCCGGTCCGGTCGTGGAGCACGAACCCGTCACCGTTCGACGAGAACACGAACGGGACGTCCAGCATCTCGGCGTAACCGAGCCCCTGCTGCATCCCGTCGCCGACGCCGTGGTTGTTGTCCTTGGCCTCGAGGATGGCGAGCGGGATGTTGGCGTTCGGCTGTGCGTACAGGACGTAGTCGGCGAACTTCGCCACTCCACGGCTCACGAGCTTGCCACGGACGATGACGCGCCCCTTCGTCAGGTAGACGTTCTCACGGATCTGCGTGTGCACGTCCCACCCCGCCTTGGCGATCGCCGGCGTGATGAACTTCGTGCAGATGTCGCGCTCGGAAAGCCCCCTCTTGTCCACGCCAGCCGAGGGTACAGGGAAAGAAACGCCCCGGCGAGACACGCGAGAGAGGTAAGGGAGCGCTCTCAAAGAGGCGTTCGCGCACCTTCGGTGCAAGCGACGCAGGGCGGGACTTCACGGATGGATCGAGAACCGGCCGCGCATCGGCGGGCCGGCGTCGCGACTCGCGGCATCGAAGCACACCTTGCGAAATTCGAACAACCCGGCGCGGCCCCTGGACAACGTCCAGCCTCGACTTCTGCCGGCTTGAGCGGTTCACTGCCAGGCAACTGCTGCAACCTCCCCCCTTCTCCATGCCCCTCTCCTTCCTCCACATCGCCGCCTCCACCATGGCCGGCGGGCACGTTCGGAAGGCCCTCGGCGAGCTAGGGCGAGACGACGAGGTCGTGGACTTGCGGGATGGGCTGCAGGTCGGCCCGCTGGCCGACGTCGACCACGGCGCGAAGCAACGCGACGCGTGGTGGCAGATGCTCAGCGCTGGCGTTCCCGCTTGGCAGACGTTCGCAGCGGAGACGTCGCTCGATGACTCGGCGCTATGGGCGAGGCTCCGCGCAGACCCGCGGCCGGTCGTCGTGTGGCACGGCCCGCATCCGGGCGAGCACTTGGTGATGCTCCGCACCTGCTTCCACTTGCGAGCCCATCCAAGGCGCGCGTTCGAGGTTCACCTGGGCGGCGGCGGTCCGCGCCGTGCGCTGCCCTCGTTCTATCGCTCCGTCGCGCTCTCCGGCGGCGAGGTGATGGGAGCCTGGCAACACCGGCGTCGGATCCACGATGTTCATGCGCGCGCGCGGCGCTGGCAACGAATCGTCGCGCATCCCGGCTGCCTACGTGACCTGCGCCAGGGCCGCATCGTCCCTCTCGCGGTCGATGTGCACGATGCGAGCCTCCGCGCGGCCTGCGTCGATTGGACCGGGAGTACGCACGTCCTTGGGCTCGTGCTGGCTGATCTGCCCGTTGGCGATCTCTTTCTCATCTGGCGAGTCCGCCGACTGCTCGAGGCCGGCCTCCTCGCGGGGCGGGGCACGAACGAGAAGCTCGGCTTGCCCGGAGAGCTTCGCTCGGGGGGATAGGACTGGCGCCACCCGGCCGCGGGACGTCCGCTTCTGTCCGTGGCCACCCGTCGCATGTGGAAAACATCGAGCGACCGGTGGATTGCCGCCTGGCCTGGCGCGTGCAACCAAGGCGGGGATGTCGAAGGCATCCCCCGAAACCTCATTCGCAACGAAGGCCGACGTCCACGCGCTGCGCGACGACGTTCACACGCTTCGCGACGACGTCCACGCGGTGCGCGGCGATGTCGACACGCTTCGCGCCGACGTCCATACGCTGCGCGTTGAAATGAATGGCATACGCGACGACCTGCGTACCGAAATGCATGGCATGCGCGACGACCTGCGCACTGAAATGCACGGCATGCGCGACGAGCTGCGCTCCGAAATGCATGGCATACGCGACACGCTGCTCGACACCATGCATGGCCTCGGGGCGCAGCTCGAGAGCATGCGCCCCATTTTCCGCGCAACGGGCGAGCGCGAGTCGACCATCGAGGACAGCCTCAAGCGACAGATCGCAGAAGGCGAGCAGAAGGCGGACGACCGGCTCAAAGACGTCGAAGCCGTTACGAGGAGGCACTCGGGCGCCCTCGGCCAACACGGCAGCGCACTGGCCAGCCTTCGCGCCGAACTCGAGGGGCTCCGCGCGGCGTACCACGTCCCCAATTCCCCGGAAGTGGCCGCCTTCGAGGCGCGCCTCGCGAAGCTCGAAGAGGCCGTCGGCATCGCGCGCCCTTGACCGGTAGGCAGCGTGCGCAGGGGCCATGGCCCCACCGACCGACCGCGGTGGATCGTCTCTTCCAGCTCACAACCCCGCGGCCTGTGGAGAGCCACCGTCGATCACGCCCCTTCTCCCCTCCCCCACCTCGCTTTACCCTCGCTCTCGGCGCCCCTCTCCGCGCGTGCCGTTCCTGGGCGACACCTCGAACGAGACCGCGGACGACGCGCCGCACATTCGCGAGGCGCCGCGGGCGGTGCCGGGGCTCCTGCTCGTGTGGTCCGTGGACGCGCCGCAGCTTCGCGCTTGCCCGCTCACCAGCGCCACCGCGGCCTACGAGATCGGTCGGTCGTCCGAGGCGCTCATCGAGTTTCCCAACGACCCGGCGATGTCGCGCCTCCACTGCGACGTGCAAGTCGAGGGCGACGCGCTCATCATTCGCGATCGCGGCGGGCGCAATGGCACGTACCTCAACGGCGCGCCCATTCACGGCACCGTGCGCACGCCCCTCGCGGAGCGCGGCGTCTTGCGCGCCGGGAGCTGCCTCTTTCTCATCGAGCCCGATCTGCATCGCGTCGGCTGGCAGTCGGGTCCCTTTCAGCCAAACCTCCGCTCGACGCTCCTCGAAGACGGCATCGTCATCGGTCCCGCCATGGCGCGCATTCGCGCCGAGGTCGCCGATGCCGCGCGGCGCGGCTTCACGCTCTTCGTGCAAGCCGAGACGGGCGCGGGCAAAGAGATCATCGCCTCGCACTACGCCGCCGAGAGCGGGCGCCCGCACATCAAGCGCCGCAACTGCGCCAACTTCCAAAAGGACCTCGCCGAGGCCGAGCTCTTCGGCGCCGTCCGCGGCGCGTACACGGGCGCGCACCGCGATCGCGCCGGCGCCTTCGAGGAAGCGCACCGCGGCGTGCTCTTCTTAGACGAGCTCGCCGAGCTGCCGCTCGAGGTGCAACCGAAGCTCCTGCGCGTCCTCGAAGAGCGCACCATCCGGCCCGTCGGCGGCGACGAGAAGCCCATCGACGTGGCCCTCGTTTGCGCCACGCACACCGATCTCGAGAAGGCCGTGGAGGCAGGGCGCTTCCGCGCCGATCTTTGGTACCGCCTCGCCCAGCACCCGGTGACGTTGCCGCCGCTCCGCGAGCGCCGCGAAGAGATTCCCTACCTGGTGCACCTGTTCTTGGAAGAGTTCGAGGGCGTGCCGCCCGTGTCCGTCCGCTTCATGGAGGCGTGCCTGCGCGGCCCGTGGCGCGGCAACGTGCGCGAGCTGAAGAGCGCCGTCGTGCAAGACGCGACGGCGAACGTGCGCGAGGGGTCGCCCTCGCTCGAGCCCACGGCCGCGCTCCATAGGCGCATCGGCGAGCCCACCGCGGAGCCCGCGTCAGCGCCGCCAGTGGGAGCTGCGGTACCGGAGCGCGGTGCGCCATCGGGGACGCCCGCGGGTACGCCATCGGGCCCGCCCCCGCCGCGGCTCGCGCGTTCGTCGAAGCTCGAAGAGCGCCGCCGCGCGCTAAAGAGCGCGATGCTGACGTGCGACAACAACATCGCCGCCGCCGCGCGGGCGATCGGGATCCCCCTGTCGAGCGCATACCGGCTCAGCGCGGACGCTGAGGAAGAGGGAGAGGGAGCGTAGTCGCCGCGGCCTCAGCCTCGACCTCGACCTCGACCTCGACCTCGACCTCGACCTCGACCTCGACCTCGACCTCGACCTCCGACCTCCGACCTCGACCTTGCCGACCTGCGCACTCGCGATGACGACTCACTCGCAAGCGCGTGCCGCCTAAGGGCGGCACTTTGCGCTTGCAGAGGAAGGAGCTTCTTCGCCCAACAAGGCAACGCTTCGAAGGGACTCGCTCCGTCATGTTCGGTCACCTCCCGGCCTGCGGCCGGGATTTGAGAGGTGACCGAACATGACGGATCAATTCCCATTTCAGAAACTTGATGCCTATGCGGTCGCGAAGGCGATGGCGATGGCTGTGCATAGTGCGAAGATTTCGCATCGCGAGCTGAGGGATCAGGCCGAGCGCGCGAGCGTGAGCACCTTCCTTCAGCTCAGCGAAGGCTTGCCCAACGACGCGCCAGGCATGCGCCGGCGCTACTTCACGATCGCTCGCAACAGCCCCTGCGAGGTGGTGGCGGCCATCGACTTGGCTCTCGCGTTGGGAGCCATCGCGGAAAGCCGCGCGAACGAAGTCCTCGCGGCGGCGCATCGCCTGCGAGGGATGCTCATCGCGCTCGCGAGGTAGGGGGCTTGGTCGCGATCACGGTCCTGGTCCTGGTCCTGGTCGTGGTCGTGGTCGTGGTCGCGGTCGCGGTCCTGGTCCATTCCCCAAAACGACCAGCACCAGCAAGTCCACGCGACGCCGTAGGCGATGAGTTTGTGGTGAGAGGCTCCGAGCGCGGGCGCGCGAGGCGCGACCGGAGGCCGACTACGTCGGCCGTCGCGTAGGAGCAGCACGTGCGAGATCACCTACCAGGTTCGAAAGGATGCCCCCGTGCTGAAGCCCCGAGAGTTGGTTGGTCATGCCTTCCCCCAGCGCAGACCGCGTGACAGCGCCACGCTCTTCCGCGCGTCACCGAGAAGGCGCTGGCGCGCGGTGTGCGCGTCTAGGCAGGACCAACCAACTCTCGGGGCGATCGCGCAAGCAGCAGCCCGTTGTTGCGGTGCCTGCACACTACACGCTCGACCGCGACCGCGACCGCGACCTCGACCTCGACCTCGACCTCGACCTCGACCTCGACCTCGACCTCGACCTCGACCTCTCAGAAGTGAAACCCCAAGCGCCCCGCTACGACGCCGCCGAAGCCGATCGACGAGCCGGCGTTTTGGTAGAGCGGGTTCGCTTTGATGGCCGCTTGCTGCTGTGCCGTGAGGCCCGTGGGTAGCGGAGGCAACGGGCGCGTGAGAAACAGGAAGTCGCCGCTGCCTTCCACGCCGAGCGTCACGGCGTTGGTGACGAAGTAGTCGAGCCCTAGGCCCGCTCCCACGTTGAAGCCGTTGACCTCGACCTTGGCGCTGCCCGTCGCGTTGCCGACGGCCTGATCAAACGAACCGACCGAGTCGTAGCCGCCGCGAATGGCGAGGTACGGATCGACGCGACCAAACTTGAAGTGGAGGCCGACGTCGCCCATGACTTGCCACATGCTCATGGCGAAGTGATGACGCGCGCGCAGGCCGAGCGTGAGAAACACGAGGCGAATGCCCGCACCCGCGCCCGCCATGAGGCCCGACTTCTCCGAGTCGACGACGGCGAGGTTCGTCTCGCTGAAGCTCTTCATGTTGATGTACGAGAACCCCAAGTCGGGCACGAGCCACACCCACTTGAGGCCGGGCCCCTCGTCTTCCTCGGGCGGCGTCGTCGTCTTGCTCTTGTCCTTCGCGTCGTCGTCCGCCTTTGGAGCGCCCGGTCCCGAGACGATGCGCTCGTCAACGACACGCTCCTCCACGACGCGCTCCTCCGTGGTGGGAGGCGTGGCGGGAGTCGTCGAGCCCGAAGGCGTCGGCGAAGTCGTGGGCGGAGTGGCCGACGGTGCGGCCGGCGGAACAGCAGCGGGCGGCGGAGCTGGAGTCGGTGGAGGAGCGGCGGGGGCGGGAGGCGTCTCGGGTTGCGGCGGCGGGGGCGCCGGCGCGGTGGGCGGCGCCGCCTCTTGGGCGGGTGCCGACAAGGCGAGGCTCATGAGGGCGGCGAGAACACCAAGCGCGGGGCCAAACGATCGCGACATCGTGGGGCATCGTAGCGGCATTTGTGGGCCCCATGGAAACGCTGCCGCCGCTTCACGCGGGCCCAATCTGTGCCATAAGACACGACCCCGTTTGGCGGCGCCCCCTTATGAAAAGCGAAACAGCCCATCCGTACGCGTCCTTCGTGCACAAGGTGCAAAAGCCTGCCCGCTACATGGGCGGCGAGTTTGGTGAGCGCGCCAAGGAATGGAGCGCGGTCAAGGCGCGCGTCTGCCTCGCCTTCCCCGACGTCTACGACATCGGCATGAGCCACCTGGGATTCAAGATCCTCTACAAGATCTTGAACGACCACCCGGACACGTTGGCCGAGCGCGCCTACGCACCGTGGGTCGACATGGAGCACGAGCTCCGCGAACGAAAGCTTCCGCTCGTGGCCCTCGAGAGCGCGCGCCCGCTCCGCGACTTCGACGTCGTGGGCTTCTCGCTCCAGTTTGAGCTCACGTACACGAACATCCTCACGATGCTCGATCTCGGCGGCATCCCGCTCCGCTCCGAAGATCGCGGCGAAGCCGATCCGCTCGTCATCGCCGGCGGCCCCGTGGCGACGCATCCGGAGCCCATCAGCGACTTCATCGACGCCGTGCTCATCGGCGACGGCGAAGAGCGCCCGACCGAGGTCGCGCTGCTATGGACCGAGCTCCGCAACGCCGGCGTGCCGCGCGCCGAGCGACTCGTTCGCATCGCAATGCTCGAGGGCGTCTACGTCCCGAGCCTCTACAACGTCACCATCGAAGCCGACACCGGCTTCGCGGTCGTCGCCGCGCCGAAGCACGAGGGACTCCCCCGCGTCATCCGCCGAAACTACGTCCCCGACCTCAACAAGTACCCCTTCCCCGACGACAGCCCCGTCGGCGGCCCGGAAGCCATCTTCGATCGCATGTCGATCGAGATCGCACGCGGTTGCACCGAAGGATGCCGCTTCTGCCAAGCGGGGATGATCTATCGGCCCGTCCGCGAGCGTGATCCGGAAGACATCGTCGAGACGGTGACGAGGGCCATCCAGAAGTCCGGCTACGACGAGGTGAGCCTCACGTCGCTCTCGACGGCCGACTACTCGTGCATCGCGCCGCTCATCGAGAAGGTCAGCGCGCGCCTCGCCAAGGAGCGCGTCTCGCTCGGCGTCTCGTCGCTCCGCGCCTATGGCCTCTCCGAGAACGTCTTGGACGACATCCAGACGGTGCGCGCCAGCGGCATCACCTTCGCGCCAGAGGCCGGCAGCCAGCGCATGCGCGACGTCGTGAACAAGAACGTCACGGAAGAGCAGCTCATGACGACGGCCGAGCGGGTCTTCTCCCGCGGCTGGAACGCCATGAAGCTCTACTTCATGATCGGCTTGCCCACGGAGGAAGAGGCCGACGTCCGCGAGATCGTCCGCGTCGGCGCCCGCGCCTTCGAGGTCGGAAAGCGCATCAAGAAAGAGAAGCGCGCCGGCGGCGCCCCCACGGTGACGGTCAGCGTCTCGACGCACGTGCCCAAGCCGCACACGCCGTTCCAGTGGTGCGCCATGGACGCGCCCGATCAGGTCGAACAGAAGCAATTCTGGCTTCGCGAGGAGGCTCGCAAGAGCAAGATCAAGCTCCGCACCCACGACTCGGTCGGCTCGTGGCTCGAGGGTGTCTTCGCCCGCGGCGATCGCCGCCTCGGCCGGGTCATCGAGCGCGCGTACAAGGCGGGCGCTCGCTTCGACTCGTGGGACGAGCACATGAAGATCGAGCTATGGCAAGACGCCATGGTCGCCGAAGGGCTCGAGCCGAAGACGTTCCTCGGCACCATCCCCGTGACGGCGCGGCTTCCCTGGGACCACATCGACGTGGGCCTCGAAGACGGCTTTTTGGTCCGCGAGTACAAGAAGGCTCTGAAGAGCCGCCTCTCACCGCCCTGCGGCAAGGTCGCGGGTCAGTTCGTTCACGCGACGAACCTCAAGGACGCGAACGCCGACGCTCGCAAGCTCGTTTGCTACGACTGCGGCGTCGCCTGCGACCTCGGCGCCATGCGCGACGAGCGCCTCGTCTACCTCCGCAAGCTCGGCGCTGAAGAGCCGCGGCAGCGGGCGTTGCCGGTCGAGGCTGCGGAGGCCGCGCCGACCGACGCGCCGCCGGCCGAGATCACTGCGGCCGCCGACGAAACCGCGGAGGCGCCGCGCGAGGCCATCACCGAGGTGCGGCCGGCACCGAAACGCCCTCGCGAAGCGCCGCCCGCGTCTTTCGTGCAAGGCGAGCCGCGCCGCTACCGCTTCGTCTACACGAAGCGTGGGCCCGCGGCGTTGCTCTCCCACTTGGATCTCATCCGCGCGCTGCCGCGAGCGTTTCGACGCGTCGACGTGCCGCTCTTCTACACGATTGGGTTCCACCCGAAGCCCGACATGACCTTCGGCCCGGCGCTCACGCTTGGCACCGCGAGCCTCGCGGAAATCGTCGACGTGAAGATCACGGCCGACATCGACGCCCCCGCGATGCTGGCGTCGCTCACGGCCGGCTCGCCGCGCGGTCTCGAGTTCTTGGCTGCGACGGTCCTTGGCCCTCGCGATCCGGCCGTCACCAAGCTGATCGACGGCGCGCGCTACGTGCTCGCCTTCGCCAACAAAGACCTCGCGCCGCTCGGCGGTCGCGCATGGCTCGAAGAGCGCGTCGCCGCGTTCCTCGCCGCGCCCGAGCTCCGCCACAAGCGCGTCATCGACGGCATCGGCAAATGGGTCGACGTGCGGTCTTTCGTCCGCGCCATGAAGCTGGGCGGCGACGATGCCCTCGCGCCGGCGGGCCTGCACGGGGACTTCACCTCGATCACCATCGACGTCGACATTCGCCCCAACGGGGCGGTGCGGCTCGAAGAGATCGTCAAGACGCTCGCCGGCGAGAGCGGCGACCAGGTCGGAGGGGGCACGACCCCCGAGCCCTTCGGGCTTCGCGTGGGCCTCGGCGCCTGGAGCGGCGACGCCCTTGTCTCGCCCATGAACCTCGACATGGCGAGGGAACTCCACCGCGCGCGCGCGGAGCTCGCGGCAGCGCTCGCAGCCCCTCCCGTCGCCCTGCTCGCCACGGCGCCGGTAGACACGGTCCCCTCGCCGCCGCCGGTGCTCGAGGTCTCCGCCGAGTAGGCCGCGTCCCTTCGAACGCTACGTCGTGACGCGCATGACCTCGTCGACCGTGGTCACGCCGGCCTCGACCTTCAAGAACCCGGCACGCCGGAGCGAAACGACGCGGCGAATTCGCATCGCTTGACGAAACTCGAGGATCGACGCCTTGTGCTTCACGAGGTCGCGGAGCTCGTCGTCGACCTCGAGGACCTCGAAGATGCCCGTTCGCCCGCGGTAGCCGGTGTTGTGGCAGGCGCCACACCCGCGCGGCCTCACGATGCGCGCGCCAGCGGGGAAGAGCACCTCTTCGTCGTCCCAGACGTCGGCCGTGAGCTCGCCGTGCTCGATGCAGTGCTGACAAACCACGCGCACGAGGCGCTGCGCGACGATGACGGTGAGCGCGTTGGCGATGATCCAAGGCTCGACGCCGAGGTCGACGAGGCGAACGATGGTCGCGACGGTGTCGGAGGTGTGCAGCGTCGAGAGGACCATGTGCCCCGTGAGCGCCGCTTGCAGCGCGATGGCTGCCGTCTCCGTGTCGCGGACCTCGCCGACGAGGATGACGTCGGGATCTTGGCGCAAGAGCGCGCGGAGGCCGCCGGCGAAGGTGAAGCCAGCGCGCGGCTGAATCTGCCCCTGCGTCACGTGGGGCAAGTCGACCTCAACGGGATCCTCGAG
The DNA here is from genome assembly GCA_016703425.1 of Myxococcales bacterium. NCBI lineage: Bacteria > Pseudomonadati > Myxococcota > Myxococcia > Myxococcales > Myxococcales bacterium. The sequence goes on along the minus strand of JADJCA010000029.1, from coordinate 199,408 downwards.
CGTGACAACGTTCTTCTTGAGGACATCGACGAGCCGCAGGAGCGAATAGAGCGTCGACGTCTTGCCGGCGCCCGTGGGCCCGCACGTCACGAGGAAGCCTTGCGGCCGCGTGATGATCTCCTTCAGCCGAACCTGCATCTCCGGCGGGACCCCGAGCCCTTCGAACTCGAGCGCTCCCTGATGCGAGAAGAGGCGGAGCACGACCTTCTCGCCGTGGCTGCTGGGAAAGGTCGACGCGCGCATGTTGATGCCCTGCGGCAAGCCGACGTCGAGCAAGAGCTGACCGTCCTGCGGGATGCGCTTCTCCGAGATGTCCATGCGTGCGAGGACCTTCACGCGGGACACGAGCTGAAGAACCGACTCGGCGCCCTGCACCGCCGGTTGCTCCACCATCGTGCCGTCGATGCGAAAGCGAACACGCATGAGCTCGTGTTTCGGCTCGAGGTGGGCCCCTCCCTCCCCCGCCGCCCCCCCCCCCCCCCATCTCGTTAAGCAGCGTGACGATATCGGCCGGCGCCGGTGGCTCTTTCACGGGCATCTGGGAGAACGGGTTTCGCATGCCGGGCCATGCTCGCAGAGGTGGGCACCTTTGCGAAGAGACCCGAGGGTCACCGGGTCACGGGCACTCAGGGAATGCGCTTCCACACGTAATTCCACGTGAGACCGCTCGCGTCGGTGAAGGCCGTGAGGAGCGTGATGCCGGCCCGTGAAGGTCCAGGGCACGGCGTCTTCTCCGCCGCAATCCACCGTCATCGTGAGGCTCGGCCCTGACGCCTCGATGGTCCCCCCATAGTTGAGCGCGCCGCCGCTCTTCGCCCTGATATCGGCGTCGCCGCACGCTCGCCTTGTAGTGGCCAGCACCCAAGGTGCCGCCCTTTGCGTCGAGCGGAGCTCCCCCGGGGTTGACCGTGACCTGGACGGCCGCCGACGTCACCGCCTGGTCGCAGGCCAGCAACGTCGCCGTGCCCGCATCGCCCTTGGTCGCTGCGTCCGCGCCGGTCGACGTCTGGCCGGACCGCCCCTGCCTCGTGGCGCTGTCGCTGTCGCCCGCGTCCGAAGACGACACCCCTCCGCCGCTACCCGAGCAGGCGACCGGGGCGGTCACAAGAAGCGCAACGAGCCCGACGCCAGCGACGAGACGCATCATGGCGCGGGCTTAGCCGACGCCCGCGGCGCGCGCCAAAGGGACGGCGCTATTGACCCGATTGCAACTTACAAAGGTCGATCGAGGCCCTGGACCGAACTCGACGGAGGACGCGAGCGCTCCATGAGCAGACAGGGCCGCAAGACCGCGGACAACCTCCTCACTGGCGCTGCGCGGTCCCCGCGCACCAGCACGCCCTCGCCGAGGTTGAGCGCGACGGGCGTGCCATGGGCGACGATGCGTGCCGGCTGCGACTCGCGGCCGCGAAGGGCGTAGATGCGGAGCTTGGCCTCGCCGGCGCGCCCGCTGGCGCCGACGCGCGCGACGAGCTCGCCGACGCGCACGCTGGAGTTATGGGGCGCCTTGATCGATGCGCGCCGGAGGTGCGTCATGACGATCGTCGCCTCCGTGCAGCCGATGGCGACGAAGTTGCCGAGCGGCTGGGCGCCGTCGGACTGCGTCGGCGGCAAGTCGGGTCGGTCGTCTTCGGAGGCGAGCACGGTGCCGTCACACGGCGCGTAGATCGGCTCGTCGAAGGCGTTGAAGTCCTCGGGCGCGGTCGGCCAAAGCGTCCTGCTGCGAAACCCGAGCGCGTCGAGCTTCACGAGATCGATGGCGAGGCGCTGCGCCGCGCCGTCGACGTCCACACCGAAAGAGCCGGCACCACCGGCGGCTACGAGGAAGGTTCCCTCTTTGAAGGGAAACGTCACGTTGAATGGCGCCGCCTCCGTGTCGCGGGCTCCACTCGCGAGCGAAGCTCCGGCGATCGCGAACACGACGCCGCCCGCGGCGCGCCCCGCCGAGACGCCGAGATCGCGAGCGTCTACGTAGAGCGGCGCGTCGGTCGCGCGCATCAGCGAGACTACCAACCCAATCAGCGCCCCCATCGCGAAGGCATGCGGCGCGTAGACGCCGAAGCGCACGAGGAAGCCGAGATTGGCGACGGCGACGGCGAAGCCTACGAGGAGCACGGCTCGTGAGACCGTCTCGGCCCGCGACGCACGCCGGAACGACCAAAGGAAGGTCAGCCCGAGCGGCACGACGTAGTAGACGAGCACGAGAGCCACGACGCCCATGCAGGCGAGCATCGACCGGCGGACGCCCGGGGCCAAGTCTTGCGCGAGGGCGGCCGGGACTGTGGTGTAAACGCGCGTTCCGCCAGTCGGTCCGAGGCGCTCATGAGCCAGCTGATTCCGAGACGTTGCGCGAACGTCACCCTCGATGGGCATGCGGCATGGGGCTCGCACGTTGGCCCCCGTGAGGCGAGTTGGCATGGCGCAGGCAGCGGACGGTGCGACGTTTCGGCGCGGGAGCCTGGTGGGAGCGCTCGCCACGCTCGTCGACATTGGCGCGCTGTCGCTCTTCGTTTGGCTCGGCGTGGCGGCGCGGTCGGCGAGCATTCCCGCGCTCGTCCTCGGCGTCGTCGTTCAGTTCTTCGGCTCCAAGCTCTTCACCTTCCGCGAGACGCGCGACCGCGAGACGGGGTACCGCGAGAGCAATGCCTCGCGCTGGCGCAGAAGCCGCGCTCTTCGTCGTCGTCGAGCTCGGCGCCCTCGTGCTGAACGCCTTCGTCTTCGATGTCGCGGTTCGCGTCGCCGCGCCCGGAGCGGCCGCGCTTCCGCTCCTTCGCCTCGTCACCACGAGCGCGGTGTACTTCGGCTTCTCGCTCCCGCTTTGGTCGCTCGTGTTTCGACGCCGCCCGAGGGGCGAGACGCCTTGAGCTCTCCCATCCACGCTCTTGCCTACGGCGTCGCTGCCCTGGTGGTGGCCGTCACTTCGCTCTGGGTTCCGCTCGGCCTCTTGGCCACCGCCGTCGTTCGTTCGCGGCGGGCCAAGCACCGCGCCCTGGGACGCGCCGGGGCGCCGTTGCCCGTCACGTTGCTCAAGCCGCTGGCCGGCGCCGACGGCGATCTCGAGAAGAACCTCGAATCGATGTTCCTGCAGGACCACGAGCGCTTCGAGATCGTCTTCGGCACCACGCGAAGCGACGATCCGGCGCTCGCCATCGTCCAGCGCCTCGCGGCGCGGCACCGCCACGTCCCCGTCAAGATCATCGTCCACAAGGGCACGGGCCGCATGAACCCGAAGGTCGACAACTTGCTTGGCATGGTCGGTCACGCGGCCTACGACGTCGTGCTCATCTCCGACAGCAACGTGCGCGCCCCGCCGCACTACCTTCGCGAAGCGGCGGACCTCATGACCGATGGCGGCACGCTCGCGCCCCGCGGCCTCGTCACGCACCTCTTCGCCGGCGTCGGCGAAGACGGCCTCGGCTCCGCGCTCGAGAACGTGCAACTTGCAGGCTTCTGTGCCGCCGGCACGGCGCTGCCAACGCTCCTCGGCGACGCGCTCGTCGTCGGCAAGTCGATGATGTTCTCGCGAAGCGAGCTCGATGCCCTCGGCGGCCTAGGCCGCGTCGCCGACGTGCTGGCCGAAGACTGGCTCCTCGGAAAGACCTACGAGCACGCCGGCTCGCCCATCCGCCTCGCCCCGACGGTGCTCGAGAACGTGACGACGGGAACGACCGTGGCCGGCTTCTTCGAGCGCCAACTGCGCTGGGCCATGTTGCGTTCGCGCTTGCGCCCCCTCGTGCGCGCCCTCGAGCTCCTGACGAGCCCCCTCGCCGTGATGCCGCTGGCGATGGCGCTCTTCGGCGTCACCTCGGGCCTCCTCTGGGCGGCGGGGCTCCTGGCGCTCCGCGACACCGGCGGCTGGATCGCGCTCCGAGGCCTCCGGCGCGCGTACATTCCGCTCGTGCTCTCGCCGCTCCGCGAGCTGTGCATGCTCGTCGTCTGGGCGCGCGCACCGTTCAAGCGCCACCTCGTGTGGCGAGGCAACCGCGTCCGCGTCGGCGCAGGCACCTACGCGTTTCGCGCACGCCCGCGGCGAGGTCGGTCTCCTGCCTAGCCTGACGAGCTAGCCTGACGAGCTAGCCCGACGAGCTAGCCTGACGAGCTAGCCCGAATCGCGCTACGCCGGCTCGGTGCCGCCACCTTCGCCGCCCGCCCCGGCGTCGAGATCGCCATACATCGACTCGGCGATGGAGAAGGTCATGGCCTCGAGCTTTTGGTACGCCTCACGGAGGGCCGTGAGGTTGTTCCCCGCCAAGAGCTCGCGAAGGTCGATGGCTTGTTGCTTGGTCTCCTCGAGCACGGTCGCCTCGACGAGGTCTGCGTAGCCTTCGAGGGCGGCGTCGGTCGTGTAAAGGAGCGTCTCGGCCTGATTGCGGAGCTCCGCCAACGCTTTTCGCTGCTCGTCGCCAGCCTTGAAGGTCTCCGACTCGGCGATGAGCCGGTCGACCTCTTCCTGCGTGAGGCCACTCGTCGGTGTGACGCGAACCTTCTGCGAGCGGCCGGTGCCAAGATCTTTCGCGTCGACGTTCACCACTCCGTCGGCATCCAAGTGGAAGGTCACTTGGATCTTCGGGACGCCGCGCGGAGCCGGCGGAATGCCCGTGAGCTCAAAGTTGGCGAGGCTGCGGTTGTCGGCGGCCATGGGGCGCTCGCCCTGCAGGACGTGCACCGGCACGAAGGCCTGGTTGTCGACGCTCGTGGTGAAGATCTCGCTCTTCTCGGTGGGGATCGTGGTGTTGCGCGGAATGAGCGGCGTGAAGACACCGCCGCCCGTCTCGACCCCCAAGGACAGCGGCGTCACGTCAAGCAGGAGCACCTCGACGGCGTCGTTGCCCGTGAGCGCTGCGCCCTGAAGCGCCGCACCGGCGGCGACGACCTCGTCGGGGTTGACGCCGCGTTGGGCTTCTTTGCCGAAGAACTGCTTCACCGCCTCCTGGACGGCGGGCATACGCGTCATGCCGCCCACGAGGACGACGTTGTCGATGTTGTCGATGGTGAGCTTGGCGTCCTCGAGGGCCTGCTTGCACGGCGCGAGGGACCGCTCGACAAGCTCACCGGTCAAGAGCTCCAGCTCGGAGCGCGTCATCGTCCGAATGAGATGGAGCGGTTCGCCCGACGAGCTCACGGCCACGAAGGGCAGGTTGATCTCTGTCTCGAGCGACGACGACAGCTCGTGTTTCGCCTTCTCGGCCGCCTCTTTGAGGCGCTGGAGCGACATCTTCTCTTTGCGAAGATCGATGCTGCTCTCTTTCTGGAACGCATCGGCGAGCGCGTCGATGATGCGAAGATCGAAGTCTTCGCCGCCGAGGTAGGTGTCGCCGTTGGTGGCCTTGACGTTGAAGACGCCCTGGCGAATCTCGAGGATCGAGATGTCGAAGGTGCCGCCGCCCAAGTCGTAGACGGCGATGCGCTCGGTCTCTTTCTTCTCGAGGCCATAGGCGAGCGCGGCGGCCGTCGGCTCGTTGATGATGCGCTTCACCTCGAGGCCGGCGATGCGTCCGGCGTCTTTGGTGGCCTGGCGCGCGGCGTCGTCGAAATACGCGGGGACCGTGACGACGGCCTCGGTGACGTCTTCGCCGAGGAACGACTCGGCGATCTCCTTCATCTTGGCGAGCACCATGGCGCTCACCTCGGGCGGCGACATGGCGCGGCCGCCGACCTCAACCCAGGCGTCACCGTTGGGCGCTTGGACCACTTTGTAGGGGACCAGGCTGCGTTGCCGTTCGACCTCGTCGGACGCGTATTTGCGGCCCATGAGGCGCTTCACGGCGTAGACGGTGTTCTGTGCGTTGGTGACGGCTTGACGCTTCGCCGACTGCCCCACCAAGCGATCGCCGCCCGTGGTGAACGCGACGATCGACGGCGTGGTGCGCGCGCCCTCGGCGTTGGGGATGATGCGCACGTCGATCTTCCCGGTGGCCGAGGTCTCGATGACCGCCACGCAAGAGTTCGTCGTACCTAGGTCGATTCCGATGACCTTGCCCAAGCTCTAGTCTCCAACGTTCCTAAGGAGCCGTCCCTAGCGGGGCGTTCAGTTCGTGCCGTCGGCCGTGGAGGTGCTCTTCGGGCTTCGCCACCACCACCATGGCCGCGCGCACGAGGCGCTCGTCTTGTTTGTATCCCGCCTGCACCTCCGCCACGACGGTCCCGGCCGGGTGTTCGTCGGTCTCGACCTGCTGAATGGCTTCGTGCTGCGTCGGATCGAAGGCCACGCCGATGGTCGCTACGCGGGCGATGCCGACGCGAGACAAGGTGCCTTCGAACTGCTTCAAGATCATCGCGAGGCCATCGGAGACGGCCTTCACGTCGGTGGCCCGCTGGGCGCTCTGCACGCCGCGCTCGAGGTTGTCGAAGACCGGAAGGAGCTCCTTCAAGAGATCTTCCCGCCCGCCGCGCCTCGCGTCGTCGACCTCCTTGCGGGCGCGCTTGCGGAAGTTGTCGAAGTCGGCCGCGCTTCGCATCCACATCTCTTTCATGCGCGCCGCCTCGGCTTTCGCCTCGGCCAAGGGATCCGCGGCGTGTTGGCCTTCTTGGGGCGTAGCCTCGCCTTGCGTCTCCTCCGCGGGCCCGGTCTTCTCTTCGTTCTCCGTCGCCAAAACGCACTCCCTTTCGACTGCACACGCGCCGCCGTGGCCCGGCGGGCGGGGACATCATCGCACGATTTTCGGGGCGGGTGATCTACCTGCCATCTACCTGGCGGGGCGCCTACCCTACCCCGACTCGAGCGGGCTCGGCGGAAACCCCAAGTGGTCGTCTGCGTGGGGGACCGAGAGGTACAGCCCGCGCGCGTAGAGGCGCTTCCGGTCCGCTGGAGAGAGGTCACCGCTGCGGCCCGCCGTGGCGGCCGAGAGGAGAATGGCCGCCGTGACGCTCACGTTGAGACTCTCGACGAAGCCGCGCATCGGGACCCGCACGGACCGGGCGCAGGCGCTCATGAGCTCCGGGCCAGGCCATCGCGTTCGTTGCCGAGAATCAGAGCGAGGCGCGGAATCCCAGCGAGATCCGTGGGTATGAGCGTGCCGTCAGGGTGGGCCGCCACGAGCTCGCAAGCGGCGCCGCGCAGGGCGGCGACGCCCTCCTCGATGGTGCCATGCGTGTGCACGTCGATCCACTTTTCGGCGCTCTTCGAGACGGACGCCGCCGAGAGGAACCGCTCCTTTTGTTCCATCACGTGGAGGCGCTGCACGCCGAACGCCTCGCAGGAGCGAATGACCGCGGCCCCGTTGTGCGGATCGTGGGGCGACTCGAAGCCCACTCGCACGCTGTCCAAGCGCCGCCCAATGACCGTCAAAAGACGCTCTCGCCGCCGCTCGTTGACGAAGGGCTCAAGCCGGTCGATGACCCCCTGGGGGTCCTCCGCCTCCAACCGCACAATCCGCGCGGAAAGCAGCTCGTCTCGGTACTTGACCCCTAGTGAGCGGCGACGCATCGAAAAACCCCTAGAAAATAGGCACCTTGGCCCCGTGACGCTACGCTCTTGGGAGCGTGACGGAGGCTCATCGGGGCCCCGCCATGACTTAGAGCACGACCGCAGGCGTCCTACCAACGATGAGCACTGGCTACGCAGATCGCGTGCACGAACGACGCCCCTCGCGGCCGCGACGACGCGACCTCGGGCGGATCTTTGCGCGAGTCCTGTGCTTGCTCTTGGCGACGTTGGCGCTCCTGCCGGTGGCGCTCGCCATGGGTCTCCGCTCAACGGCTGTGAGGAAGTGGGCCGCAGCGAAGGTTGAGGAGGTCGCGCGGGCGCAGAAGGTCGCGGGCACCTTCAGCGTCGAGGTGTCGCTCGTGCCGCTCGCCTTCGTGCTGCGCGACGTACGCATTGAATCGAGCGACGGGGGCCCGCCGGCCCTCCTCGCGCAGCGGCTCGTCGTGCGGCCGAAGCTCTTTGGCTTGCTCGCCGGCAAGGTCGCCATCGACCAAGTGAGCATCGAGCGCCCCACCGTTCGCGTCGTCCTCGAGAAGGGCGAGCTCAAGAACCTCGCCATCAAGCTGCCCGAGTCCGACAAGACGGCCTCGGGTCCCTTTCACGCGCCCTTCAAGGCCATCGCCATCACCGAGGGGGCCTTCGACGTCCGCATCGACGAGACCACGCTTCGCGGCAAAGGCCTCGACCTCGACCTCGAGGCGCAAGACGACGTGCGGGCCGGCTCGTCGTTCGAGACGAAGCTGTGGGTCAGCTCGGGGACGGTGGAGCGTGAGCGGACGAGCGCCGCCGGCGAGAGAGCCTTCGACGAAGATCGGCTCTGCGACCTCAAAGGCACCTTACGCATCGATCCCGACGCCATCACGGTCCACCGGCTGGCGCTCGCGGCGTCCGTCGACCTGGATCCGGCCAAAGGGACGATGCCCGCTTGCGGCCTTCCGGAAGACGATCGGCGGCGCGTCGACGCCTCGCTGAGCCAACTGCGCGTGCGTCTGCCGAAAGACACCGAGGCGCTGCCGCAGATCTCCGGCCACGTGAAGGCGCGCGCTCCCATCGGACTCGGCGAGCGCTTCGTGTCGATGCCCCCGAATGACGGGTGGGTCGGCGTCGACGTCGAGATGCGTTTCGTCGACGGCATGAGGCTCCCCGAGCTTGACGGCTCGATTCGCGGCGCCGGGCTGCAGATCACGCACTACCGCTTCGCCGAGAAGCTCGAGGGCCAGCTGAGGACGCGCGGCGACGTGGTCATGGCGCCCAGGCTCGCCGTCGTCGTCGGCGACGCCAACGTCACCTTGAGCGATGTAGAGGTCCAGCCCTTCGTCAAAGGCATTCCTCTGAAGACTGGCCTCGAGATCAAGGGCCTCAACTTCACGTCGCTCTTGCGCGATCTCGGCGTGCACCCCCACTCGCACGTCGCCTGGGACATCCAAGAGGGCAAGGTCGCCACCATGGCGGGCACCATCATTCCTCTCCGCCTCGACGGCGACCTCGCGGCCAAGACGGAAGGCTTCGCCGTCTACGACGCGCCCGCCGACAGCCCCAAGAGCAAGATCAAGTCGCGGCTCATCGGAGTGCCGCAGGCGCTGCTCAACGCGCACGTCGCCATCCGCCACGACGGCGTTCAGTTCCAGCGGCTGAAGGTCACGACCCCCAAGAGCCTCATCGAGGGCGGCCTCGTCTCGCTCGGCTACAACGAGATCCTCCGCGTCGAGCTTCCGGCCGCCAAGCTCGACCTCGGCGAGCTCTCACCGCTCGGCAACGTCACTATCTCGGGGCAGGCCGACGCGCAGGTGGAGGTGACCGGTGCCTTCGGCGATCCTCGCATCGAGGCCGACGCCACCATTCAGGCCTTCTCCATCGGCGACATTCCCTTCGGCAACATCACCGCGGCGCACGTCCGCTTTCGCGATCTCGTCGTTGGCCTCACCAACGTGAAGGCCACCAAGGGCAAGAGCCACTACGAGATGCCCACGGCGACCATCGACTTCGGCGGCGCCGCGGGCCTCGCCATGGACGGTGTCGTGACGTCGCCGTCGTTCGACTTCAGAGACTTTCTGGCGCTGTGGCACATGGAGGACGACCCGCGCTTCCAGGAGATCGAAGGCTCCTTGGCCACGCGCTCCAACGTCCACATCGCCCTCGGCGGACCGCGCGACCCGTGCGGCGGCGGCTTCGTCGACATCGACGCGCACGCGAAGCTCAAAGACGTCACGTTCTTCGGTGAGCGCTTTGACGACGGCGAGGTCGACCTCGACTACGAGTGGCGAGATCGACTCGCGGGCCTCTACGGCGCCGACATCCAGGTGCACTCGTTTAGCCTCCGCAAGCTGCGCCCGTCGTCGCGAGCCCCGGGAACTCCCGGACCGCAGGGAGGCACGATCCTCGGCTCCGCCGCCGTGACGAAGGGCCGCATCTCCGGCAACGTGGTCATCCAGGGCGTCCCGCTGTCGACCGTTCAGACGCTGGGACCGCTCGGGCAGAAGCTCGAGGCCACGGCAGCGGGTTTTGCAAGGTTGAGCGGGACCGTCGACGAGTACACGATCGACGGAGACCTCGACGTGAGCCCCACACTCCTCCGCGGGACGCGCTTCGGACCGTCGCGGCTGCATTTCAAAATGCAGGAGGCGCCAACAACAAAGGCCAAGGTCGTCGGCAAGAGCGGGTGCGGGGCCCCGATCCTCGAAGCCTTCGACAAAGACGCGTACCTCAGAGACAAGTCGGTCCACGGGGAGACCCGCATCAACGGCGAGCTCTTCGGTGGACAGGTGAAGATCAACGACGCGTCGATGACGCGCGAAGACGATCCGGCCTTCAAGGCTGACATCGAGCTCAAGAAGCTCGACCTCGGCAGCGTCACACGCCTCGCAACAACGACCGGCACCGAAGGCGACGAGGCAACAGAAGGCGCGCCCACGGAGGGGACATTGAGCGGCGGCCTCGTGCTCTCGGGTCTCCGGAAGAGCGACTACTCCAAAGCGAAGATCGACTTTTCGCCGACCGAGCTCTCGGTGACGCAAGGCGGCCAACGGCTCTCGCTCAAGTCCACCGACGTGCGCCTCTCCGTGAAGGACGACGCGATGACGGTGCCGCCCTTGGCCTTCGAGCTGCGCGCCGAAAACGGCCTCGCGGGGACCGTACGCCTGAGCGGCACCGCCAAGAAGATCACGCGCGGCGCCGAGCTCGACCTCGCGGCGCAGCTCGACCCCATCGACCTCGGCGTCTTGGCCGGCACGATCCCGCGCATTCAGAAGGCGCAAGGGCAGCTGGCGGGCGTCGTTCGCGTGAAGGGCCGGGCCGTGAGCCCCGACGTCCAGGGACGCGTCGCCATCACCAACGGCGACTTCGTCGTGCAAGGGCTACCGAGCGCCATCACAGCGGTCAACGTCGAGGTCGAAGCCGATTCGAACGAGATTCGCATCGCGCGCGGCAACGCGCGTTTCGCTGGCGGAACGCTCGGCCTGACAGGCCGCCTGCCGCTGCGCGGCATGGGCTTCGGCGCCGGCGAGGTCGGTGTCGCTGCACGGGGCGTCCGCTTCGCGCCCGACGACGGCATCAAGCTGACGGCCGACGCGGACTTGGTCCTCGAGCTCTCACCGCCCACCAACGCCCGCGGCGGGCGGGGCAAGCTGCCCCACGTCGCCGGCGACGTGCTCATCACCTCGTTCGAATACTCGCGCCCCATGGCGCTGACCGGCTCGCTCGGCGATCCGAAGGCGCGGCGCGCCACCGTGGAGAGCTACGACCCGACCCTCGACTCGGTCACCCTCGACATCAACGTGCGGGCTCGCACGCCGCTCCGCATTCGCAACAACATGGTCGACGTGCAGCTCGGCATCGAGTCAGACGCGCTCCAGGTCGTCGGCACCAACCAGCGGATCGGACTTCGCGGCGAGCTCAAGTCGCAGCCGGGCGGGCGCTTTCACTTCCGCTCGAGCGAGTTCGAGGTCCGTCAAGCGCTCTTGCGTTTCGACGACCCGACGCGCATCGCACCGAACATCGACGTCGTGGCCATGACCGAGTACCGCCGCATGGGCGACTCGGCGAACGTCTCCGGCGCCGGCCGGCAGGCGGGCCTCTGGCGCATCACGCTCCACGCCTACGGCGAGGTCGACAACCTGAAGCTCGACATGACGAGCGATCCGCCGCTTTCACAGGAGGACATCGTCCTCCTCTTGACGGTCGGCATGACCCGCACCGAGCTCGACCAACTGCAGGCCGGCGCGCTCGGCGCCGGCGCCGCCCTTGAAGCCATCGCGGCCGCGAGCGGCGCCGACAGCGCCGTGAAGAAAGCCGTGCCGGTCATCGACGACTTCCGCTTCGGGAGCGCGTATTCGTCGCGAACGGGGCGCACCGAGCCGCAGGTCACGCTCGGCAAGCGCATCACCGAGAACGTGCGCGCCAGCGTCACGACGAGCCTCGCCGAGGATCGTGAGCTCCGCAGCAACATCGAGTGGCGCCTCAGTCGCGACTGGAGCCTTCGCGGCACCTACGACAACATCAACGATGCCGCTTCGTCGACGGTCGGTAACCTCGGCGCCGAGGTTCGGTGGCGCTTCGAGTTCCGGTAGGGTCGCGGGGACGAGTGCGAGTAGACTCCCTCGCCGCGATGCGCGCCCTGGTTCTATGTCTGTGCGCCGCGCTCGCCTTCTCGCGTGTTGCCATCGCCGCCGACCCTCCCAAGGGGCAAGGCGGCCAAGACGACGCAGTCGTTAGTCTCACGCCCGAGCCGCTCCCGCCGCAGCGCCCGTCGCTCCCGACACTGGAGAAGGGCGCGGATCTCTCCGCCTTCCTTGGCGCGCGCATCGCCAAGGTCGACGTCATCCTCGAAGGCGAGCGCTGGGGGCAGAAGGTCTTGCCCACGCCGACGGCGGTGAAAGCAGGCGATCTGCTCTCGATGACCGCCGTGCGCTCCGCCATCCATGAGATCGTGCGCACCGGTCGGTTCGCGCGCGCGTCGGCCTCCGCGGAGGCGACACCGGCCGGCGTGCGGCTCATCTTCCGCATCGTGGCGCGGAAGATCATCGACACCTTGACCATCGACCTGGGCGGCGCCGAGCTCGATCGCGACGAGCTCATTCGCGAGGCCGATCTCGCAGAAGGCTCGGAGCTCATCGGCGCCGACCTCTACGAGAAGCAGGAGCGCATCGAGCTTCTCTTGGCGCGTCGCGGCTACCCGGAAGCCAAGGTCACCATCACGACGCGCAGCACCGACGACCCGCTGCGCGCCGTGTTGCTCTTGGAGATCACCCCAAACGACCCTCGCATCCTCGCGGAGCGCGCGTTTTACGTGAGCGGCGGCAAGGGCGACGAACAGAAAGCCCTCACGGCGGGCTACCGCGTAAAGGCGGGAGACCGCGCCAACGAGGCGGCCCTCGACGGCGCCGACGAGGACCTCACGGCGAAGCTCCGCGGGCGCGGATACTTCGCAGCGAAGGTGTCGCACGACGTGGTGCGGTTCCGCGGCAAGGTGACGCTGCGCGTTCGCGTCGACGCGGGCCCGCGCACCCTGCCGCGCTACGAAGGGAACGACTCCTACGACGACGACACGCTCACGGCGGCGCTCGAGCTCGAGACGGAGAACGACTTCAACGGAGCGCGCCTCGCCGACAAGCTCCGCGACTTTTACATCAAGCGCGGCTTCTTCGACGCCGAGGTGACGGTCACGGAGCGAGGCACGGCGAAAGACCCGGTGCACCACCAGGTTTTTCACATCACCGAAGAGCGGCGCGTCGCCGTGACGGCCCGCACCTACCCGTGCTTGAAGGTCGACGAGATTAAGCGCCTGCGCAAACGGACCCGCGTCCTCTTCTTGACGCCGCTCTTGACCGACGACACGGCCTCGACGCCGGCGGCCATCGGCCGCGAGATCGACAGCTTCCTCGAAGAAGAGCTCCCTGGCAGCGACATCGTGACGAACGTCGATCCGAAGGCCATCGACGCCCTCGTCTCGCAAGCCGCCGGCAGCCGGGCCACGCCCATCGATCTCGATCCCACCGGGACGTACTCACCGGCCACCTACGAGCGAGCGACGGAGCACCTCAAGCAGCTCTTTCGCAACGAGGGCTACCTGCACGCGCAGGTCGGTCCCGTGCAGGCCATCCGGCGCCGCTGCGATCCGAAGTCGGCGCCGGGCACGTGCACGCCGCTGCCCTTGCCGTCGGCGCCACCGGATGTGTGCACCTACGACGCCTCCGGGTTGCCCTTGCCGGTGGCGCCGCTCGACGCCGCTCTGTCGTGCCAGCCCGATCCGCAACGCGGCGTTCGCTGCGAGAGTCAACTGGCGCTGCGCATGCCCATCAAGCTAGGCCCGCGCGTTCGCCTCTACGACGTGCGCATCGACGGCGCGCGCTACCTAACGGAAGACAAGCTCGCGCAAGAGGCGGACATCGCCGTGGGCCGCCCCGTGAGCATCACGGAGCTCGAAAAGGCGCGACGCCGCGTCGTTGACGCCTACAAAGAGGAGGGCTTCTACTACGCCGACGTCAAGCTCACGCTCGACGAGTCACCGGATCACACGAGGGCGCGCGCGACCTTGGAGATCCAAGAGGGCGAGCAGGTCATCGTGCGCGACATCGTCATCGTCGGCGCTGATCTCACGAGCGAAAAGGTGATCCGGAGGCGCATCGCGCTGATGCCGGGGCGGCCTTACCGTGCGAGCGATCGGCGCAAGACCGAGGAGCGCATCGGCACGCTCGGCGTCTTTACGAGCATCAACGTCGCCCTCTCCGATCCTTACGTTCCGCAGCGTTCGAAGACGGTCATCGTGACGGTGACGGAGGCCGCGCCGCGCTACGTCGACGTCGGCCCCGGCTTCTCGACGGGCGAAGGCGTGCGCTTCTTTGGCGAATACGGCGAGCGCAACATGCTCCGCTCCGCCATCGCCTTCACGAATCGCCTTCAGATCTCGTACCTGCCCGACGAGTTCATCATCGATCCAGAGGTGCGCCGCGTGTGGGCCACGGAGCTGAACGAGCCGTCGGAGCGCGTCGGCGTCCGCGAGACGGCGCGCCTCGACTTCCCCGAGATCGGCCTCGGCCCCCTCATGCGCATGTCCATCGAGGGCATCGCCCAGCAGCAGCCGCTCCGCGACTTTCGCTTGCGCAAGGTCGCCGGCATTCCGAGCTTTACGTACCGCCCTTTTCGCGAGCTGCTCTTCTCGATTTCACAAACCATCGAGTACAACGAGGCCAAGGTCTTCGCGAAAGGCACGGTCGAAGATCTCCTGGCTACGGCCAACCTCAGCCCAGAGATTCGACGCGCTCTCCGCGTGCCCGACGGCGGCAGCCAGGCCTACGCGCAGCGCCTCGTGGTGACCTGGGACCGCCGCGACAGCTCGCTGAACCCGCGCTCGGGAACCTATTTCGTAAGCGGCCTCGAGCACGTCGACTGGTTCAGCCTTCGCGACGACTCGGGTGCGAGCGCCGCGACGCGCGGTCACTTCCTCAAGTTCAGCGAGACCTTCTCGGGCTACGTGCCGCTAGGGCGCAGGCTCACGTTGGCGGCGCAGCTCCGGTTGGGCTGGAACTACCAGCTCACGAAGAACTCGACCACCTACCCCGATCGGCTCTTCTTCCTCGGCGGCTTCGAGTCGATGCGGGCTTGGTATTCGGACACGTTCATCCCGCAGGAGTTCATCGACCAGATCCTCACCGACGCCCGCGACCCGAACAAGAGCGCCGAGGACAAGCTCACAGCTCGCAAGATTCCTCTTCGCGGCGGAAACCTCATGATCAATCCCAAGGTCGAGCTGCGCATCCCTTTGGGCGGCGCTTGGGAGACGGCGCTCTTCACGGACATCGGCAACCTTTGGCGCGACGCCTCGACGCCCTTCGACACAGGCCGTTTTCCGATTCGCGTCGGCGTCGGCACGGGCATCCGCTACCAGTCGCCCATCGGCCCCGCCGTCCTTGACGTCGGCTTCAACACCACGCGCTACGTCATCAAGCGCGACGATCCGACCGAGTCGTTCGCGGCGATTCAATTCGCCATCGGCGTGTTCTGAGGGCGCCCTTCGCGTAACCTGCGGGCGATGCCCAAGCTCACGAAGAAGCTCGCCGCGAAGAAGCCGAAGAAAAACGCCGCGCCCAAGGCCGCCGCGAAGAAGACGCCGAAGGTGCCTGCGCCCGCGAAGCGCACGGTGCGTGCGGCACCGCGACCAGCAGCAAAGACGAAGGCGACGGGCTCGGGCCAGGCCGAGTACCTCCCCGGGGGGTTCGAGAAGTCGCTCGTCCGCATGAAGGCTCCGAAGGTCTCGGACGCCATCCTCATCAAGCGCCTCGCGGAAGAGGGCGGGAAGCTCGACAAGAAGTGGGGGCCGTTCCTCAAGAGCGACGAGAACGTCCGCCGCTACGGCTTCGCGTTGCCGAAGGGGCTCGTCGATCTCTTGGCTCTGGCCGATCGCTACCTCATCGAAGACTTGTCGGAGAAGATGCCGTCGTTCCGCTACCTGCGCGTTGCACCGGGCGGCTGGGAGATGCCCGAGGCGGCGAAGGGCGCGACGCTCATCGACACCGTCGTCACGAGGTTCGACTGGAACACGTTCTCCAACATGCAGCTCTGGGAGCACTTCGCCGGGACGATGTCGCTCGGGTGGGATCCCGGGGACAATCGCTACATGGTCGCGACGACCTACGACGCGGCGCCGGTCTTCTGGATGGACCACGAGACCGCCGACATGGCCGGCTGCGTCGCCTCCTCGCTCGAGAACTTTCTCCGCGTTCAGACCGGTGACGACGAGCGCGTCCCAAAGAACGAGCGCGCGCTGTCGCGCCAGCCAAGCCACTGGGAACGTGACAACGACAAGCTCGCGTATCTCGGCCTGCCGGAAGGCGTTCCCCTCACGGCCTGGCCCCCCTTCCTCTCCGCGCGCGCCGATTGGCTCGTCGCCATGATGGCCTTCGGGGGCCCCGAGTCGATGCTCGAGAAACCCGAGGTTGGCTGCTTCGACCTGGCTCGGGAGCTCCCCTTCCTCGCGGCCCGCGAACCGCTGGCGCTCTATTGGACGCTCCGGGCGCACTTCTTGGACGAGCGAGACGTCTTCGAGGAGGTCGCACCGCACGCCAAGGAGGCCTCGCCGCTCGCAGCGAGCCTGGTGGAGATGCTCGGCGCCCGTTGGAACGCCCCATCTGCCAAGCGGGCACTCCTTAAAAAGCGAAAGGACGCCCCGCGGACGGCCAAGTGGCCGACGGGCCTTTCGCGGGACCGGCTGGTTTAGGTTCAGTCGGCCTCTCCCCGTAAACGTGAACGTGCCCGTGCCCGTGGACGCTCTCTCTACGCCACTCGCCGGGGCACGAACGGCCTCTCATTCGCCTCGCAGCTTGGCTTCGAGCTCCGCCACTCGCGCCGCAAGGCCGCGGGCCTCGCGCTCGGCCTTGTCGCGCTCCTCCTCCGCCGCTGGCACCATGACGCCATCGCGCATCAACCGCAGGGCTGCGGGAAACTCACCGAACGGGGCGATGGTCCACGTCATCGCGGCGCCGAGCGCGCCCGACAGCGTGAGGCACGGGGTGGACTCCCCTTCGACGATGCGTTCGACGAGATCGCCAAGGATGAGATCCCACACGCGAAGGCGCTCGCCGACGTGCCCATCCATGTTGAAGCAAACGAGCTCCCGCACTCCGAGCTCGTGGTAGCGCTCAAGCTTCTCTTCGAAGGTCCACCGCTCCGGCGTGTCAGACGGGCTCAAGATCTCGACGGCGAGCTCGGGAATGCCCCGCTCCCAGGTCTTCCAGGAGTTGATCGGCTCGTCGACAACGCGCAGCTTCACGAAGGCGTCGGGCGCGAGCTGCCTCCGGTTGCTCCGAGCGTTCCAGTAGACGAACTGATCGGAGCCGCAGGAGTGCTGCGGCGCGACGAGACGTTTCAGCAGCGCGAAGAGGAGGAAGCAGAGTTCTAGGTGCCGTCGCGACTGTCCCAAGTGCTCCTCCCATGGCTCTGCCGACGGAAAGTCGGCGGGCCGCACGGGACGAACATGCGCGAGCTTGAGAGCAGGGCTGTCTGCCATGGGCTCTAGCTTAGTGTGCGCGTCCGGCCTTCGCTCGTGCGGCTGCATGCCGGACGACCGCGCACGCGCCGCGCCACGAGGGGCCGCGCGAAACTTCACGCCATTTCCCGCGCCGAGGCTGGCCGCGGACGGTTCTGGGTGGCCATGGACACGGGGCGGCGCGCAAGCGGAGATCGGGCACGTTCACGGGCACGGGACGGAAGAAGCGGGCGTCACTTGACACTCCCCACCCTGGCAAGTAGTTTCCCGCCCCCCCTCGGCGCCGCCCAGTTTTGGCACGGCGCTCCACGGTCGCTCCCGGAATTGCGGGTGCGCGGGGCGGGAAATGAAAGGCTTCACATGTCTGGGCAGGCGGCAGTTCACAACGCGATGAAAACGTTCTCCGAAAAGCCCGAATCGGCGCAGCACACGCGCGCCTGGTGGGTGATCGACGCCGACGGCATGCCGCTCGGGCGTCTCGCCAGCGAGGTGGCTTCGGTCCTCCGCGGAAAACACAAGCCGACCTACACCCCCCACGTCGACTGCGGTGACTTCGTCATCGTCGTGAACGCGGCCAAAGTGAAGCTCACGGGCAACAAGCTCGACAAGAAGTTCTACTCGCACCACTCCGGCATCCCCGGCGGCTTCAAGCAGGAGGCCTACCGCCACCTGATCGTCCGCAAGCCCGAGTTCCCCATTGAGAAGGCCGTCAAAGGCATGCTGCCGAAGAACGTCCTCGGCCGCGAGATGTTGACCAAGCTCAAGGTCTACGCGACAGCCGACCATCCGCACGCGGCGCAGAAGCCCGTGCCGATGCCCAGCCCCACCCAGAAGAAGAACGCGAAGGCGAAGGCTTGATCATGAGCTCCACTGACAACCGCACCTACTCCACTGGTAAGCGAAAGACCGCCGTTGCTCGCGTTTGGATCATGCCCGGCACGGGCGTGATGACCATCAACGGTCACCCGGCCGACCAATACTTCGAGCGCGAGACCTCGCGCATGATCGCGCGCCAATCGCTCGAGCTCCTCGAGATCACCGACAAGTACGACGTCCTCGCGACGGTCGCTGGCGGTGGCCACTCGGCGCAGGCGGAAGCCATGCGTCACGGCATCGCGCGCGCGCTCTGCCTCATCGCCGCCGACAACCGCCCGTCGCTCAAGCGAGCCGGCTTCTTGACGCGCGACGCGCGCAAGAAGGAGCGCAAGAAGTACGGTCAACCGGGCGCCCGCAAGCGCTTCCAGTACTCCAAGCGCTGAGTCCCTCGAGCCCGGTTCGCCGGGCTCGTTCACTTTCGCCGTCGTTTGGTTGGCATCGTTCGGTTGCCATCGTTCGGTTTATGGGGGGCGGCTGCCGCGTGACGCTCACGGGGGCTTCTCTTTCTCGGCTGGGCTGGGTCGTCTTCGGGGCGGCCGTGGCCACAGCCTTCGTGCGCGCGGCGACGGCGACGCCTCGACCGTCGTTGCCCCCGCTGACGGAAGCCGACCGCCGCACCGCCTACGCGCTCGTCGTCGCCGAGGAGCGCAACATGCGCCGCGAGGCGACCAAGGACTTCCCGGCCGATCCGTGGTCTGCCGACGACGCCTTTCACAACAACGAATACCGCCGCGCCAAGCAGATCGCGCAACAGAAGCGCATGAGCCTCCAGGACGTGCTCCGCGCGATGGATGACGGCATGCGCCTCCGCTGGCCAAAGCCCGCGGGCATTCACCAAAACCCGAGCGTGCCGCCTTGCCGGCCGCGGCCGATTCACTGATGAAGGCGCTCGCCGCATGGGTGGCGTCGCTGACGAGCGCCATTTCGCTCCTCGGTTCGCTGCTCGCGAAGACGTCGGTGCGGCTCGCGGCCTTCGCGGTGCTCGCGCTCGTGGCCACTTGGCCGATGCTGAGCGACGCCGCGTCCCTCAACACGTACCGCGACTCGCATCCGCTCGTGCAATACGAAGAGAGCGCGCGAAACACGGTGCTCACCTTCGGCCAAGTGCCGCTTTGGGACCCCTACTACTGCGGCGGCATGGATGGCCTCGGCACGCCGCAGAGTCGCTGGGCGTCGCCGACGTTTTTGCTCACGCTCGTCTTCGGCACGTTGCGCGCTGAGCCCATCGTCTGTTTCCTCTTCTTGCTCTTGGGGCTCGAAGGCACGTTTCGCTATGCGCGTTCGCGTGGCGCGACGCACCTCGGCGCGGCCCTCGCCGCACCGCTCTTCGGGCTCTCGGGCTTTTTCGCCGTGGCGCCGGCGCTGGGCTGGGTCCACTTCATGGGCTTCGCGCTCGTGCCGTGGATCGTCTGGGGTCTCCGCATCGCGATGCGCGGCGATGCGCTCGGCGTCGCCGTCAGCGCGGGCATGCTGGCCGCCATGGTGGGCTTCGGCGGCACGTACCCGGCGCCCATGACGGCGCTCTTTTGCGCCTTCGAGGTCGGGGAGGCGCTCTGGGCCAAGAAACATGACCGCGCCCGACTGAATACGGCGGCCAGCATGGCAACGTTGGTCGCGCTCTTCGCGTTGGGCCTCGCGGCGCTGCGCCTGTGGCCGGTCATCCAGACGTTGACCATGGCGCCGCGCATCATCGGCGGCGCGCCGACGCTCACGCCGCAGAAGATCGCCCTGGGCCTCTTGGGGCGCATCAAGCCCGACGAAGCCGGCGACTTTCCTTTGAGCGGCAACTACCTCGTCGGGATGTTCGGTGGCTTGGCGTTTGTCGTGGGCCTCCTCCGTCGTCGCACCATGGCCATCACGACGGCCGCGTTTCTCTCGCTGTGGCTCGCCTCCGGGTACGGCGCCAAGATCTCACTCTTCGCCGCTCTCAAGGGACTGCCGGTCTACTCCACGTTGCGCTACCCCGAGCGGTTCCTCGTGCTCTTCGCCCTCGCCGCGAGCGCCGTCGCGGCCTTGGGCGTCACGCGACTTCAGGCCATGACGCGGGCCCGCGGTCAGGGCGCGCGGCGCGACCAGCTACGCCTTCTTGGAGGCGCGACGCTAACGGTAGCCGTCACGCTCTTGCTCGCGAACCTCGGTCCCCTCGTGAGCAACATGCAAACGGCGCTCAAGGGCCGGCCCATGGATACGCCGCCGGAGCGCGCCGTTGGCGAGTTCCACCAGGCGCGCGGCACCCGCTGGGCGCTCGCGTACTACGGACCCATGTCGCGCGGCGTGCTCTCTTGCTACGACGCCTACCCGGTCCCGCAGTCGCCGCTCTTGCGCGGAGACCTCGCGAACGAGGAGTACCTCGCCGAGCCGGACGCGGGCACCGTCACGCGGACCTATTGGAGCCCCAACAAGATCGAGCTCGACGTCGACCTCGCGCGAGGTGCTCGCCTCCTCGTGAACCAGAACTGGCACCCGGGCTGGCGCGCGAGCGTGGGCGACGTCGTGAGCTCGACGGGCCTCCTCGGGGTCGACCTGCCCGCCGGCAAACATCACGTGGTCTTGCGCTTTTTGCCGCGCGCGGCCGTGGGTGGGGCGCTCATCTCGTTCGCTTCGTTGGGCCTCTTGCTTCTCTTCCTCCGAAAGGCTCGACGCCTGTCGGGCGCGGCCCGGAGCAAGCTCGCCTGGCGCATGGCCGCAGCGACGACCGCGGCGGTCCTGCTCGCCGGGGGCGCAGCCTTCGCCTTGGTCAGGGAGCCGGCGCTCGTGAAGCCTCCGGCGGCGACGCCGGAAGGCACGCCGCTCGTCCTCGAGAAGCTGCCCGATGGCGTCGCACCGCTCGCCGTGAAGTTCGCCGACGGCATGACCCTCGAGGGGGCGCGCCTACGCCGTACGACCGTGCTCCCGGAAGAGACGCTGACGCTCGATCTCTACTGGCGCGTCGCCGAAAACGTCGACCGTCGCCTCGGCGTGTTCGTGCACTTCGTCGCCTCCGAGGGCGAGGACATCCGGGCCGACCACGTCATGCTCTCCGACGCCATCGAGCCGGAGCGCGCGCCGAAGGGCGTCCTTCTGCACGACGTCGTGACCGTGGTGATTCCTCACGACACGTCGGGCAAGACGTTCAAGGCCTTCACCGGCGTGTGGCGCGTGCGCGGCGACACGAAGCGCGTCAACGTCATCGACGAAGGCAAAGGCGTCGTCGAGAAACATCGCGTCGAACTCGGCACCGTCACGGTGCGATAGCTGGGTCCGCGCCAAGCCCGACGACCGTCAGGGCACGCGGCGCAGGATGTACATCCAAGAGAATCCGTTGATGTTCGTGAACTGAACCGTGAGTTCGTTGCCGGAGACCGAATAGGCCCAGTTGGGCGCCGATTGCTGGCCGCCGCAATCGACGGTCATCACCATGCGCGTCCCCGAGTACTTCACCGTGCCACCGTACGAGTAGTGCCAGCCGTCGCTGTTCTTGGTCTGCCACTCGTAGCGACCGCCTTGGAGCCACAGGTCTGCCGCCAGCTTCGGCTGCGTACCACTCGACATCACGATGGCTTGCTTGAGCACGTAGTGCCCGTCGGCGACCTTGCCGCCGGTGGCGTCGGGGAGCGACCCCGAGGGATTGCCGTCGACACGCAGGAACGCGCCCGTTGGGGTCTGCTTGCAACCGAGCGGCTCCGCAGCGGCCGCGTCTTCGGGCTCGGGGTCTTCGGTGCCCGAGGAGGCGTCGCGGGCAGGCGGCGCTTCTTCCGCGCTCGCCTCCGGTGTGCCGCCGTCGGCAACGGCGAAGTAGCCACCGCCACCGGCCGAGCAAGCCAACGCGTGCACCGAGAGAGACAGCCCTAGAGAGGCAAGGACGGACGAGGCGAGACGTTCGCTCATGCGGCGCACTTAGTCCGCGAAGTTCCCTTGAGCCACGTCGGCGACGCTATTGGCCCCGTGCGGTCGAACGACTCCTCTCGGGCGCGACGAAAAGATCCGTGGGAGCACAATTCCCGGGCCCGCGCGAGCACAAGGCCCGACTGCCACCCCCGCATGAGTGGTGCCGAAAAGGCCCCCGTGGTAACGCTTCCGGATGCTTTCCCGGCTCGCAGCACGCACCAAGGCGAAGGCCGCCGCGCTCATGACGGCGGCGCTTTGTTCGGCCATCGCCAGCTCCGCCCACGGGACCATCGTGGAGCGCGTGGTCGCTGTCGTCGGCGAACGCCCCGTGCTGCTGACCGATCTGCGCAAGCGCGCCCGCCCCTACGTCTATCAAATCTACTCGAGCTCGCCGAACGAGGCGCAGCGCGCCGCTCAAGAGAGCGAGATGTACCGCGAGCTTCTCAATCGCATGATCGACGAGCGCCTCCAAGATCAGGCGGCGGACAAGGCGCGGCTAGCGGTTACGGCCGAAGAGGTCGACCGGGGCCTCAAAAACAAGGCCGCCAGCTTGGGGCTCACCGTCAAAGATCTGTTGGCTGAGGCCAAGAGGCAGGGCCTCGTCGAGGCCGACTACCGAGACGAAGTGCGCCGCCAGCTCCTCGAGGGCAAGCTCATTCAGCTTCGCGTGATGAGCCGCGTTCGTGTGAGCGAAGACGACGCCCGCAACGAATACGCGCGTTGGGTCGGACAGCTCACCAACACGCTGTTCGTCGAGCCGCTCATGATCGCGAGGCCCATCGCCGGCATGGGCGACACGGAAGTGAAAGAGGAGCTCCGGCTCGCGGCCGAAGCCGTGCAAAAGGCCCGCTCGGGCACGCCCTATTGCAAGGTCGTGGAGCAATACTCCAAAGACGTGCAGACGAAGAACGTCTGCGGCTCGCGCGGCCTGCAGCCGATGACGGCCCTCTTTCCGGAGCTCGAGGCCGCGGTCAAGACGCTTCGCCCCGGCGAGGTCAGCGACCCGATCGTGATCGCCGGGCAGGCGGTCTTGGTCGTCTCCATCACCAAGGCGCCGCGCATCCCGGCCTTCGAGGAGGTGCGCGAGCAGATGCAGGAGCGCGCCATGGGCCAGGTCATCGACCGCCAGCGCAAGCTGTGGCTCGAGGAGCTACGCCGCGGCATCTACATCGACGTGCGGCTGTGACGCTCGCGTCTGCCGCGGCGTAGGTCTTCGCCTGCGCGCGACGGGGACCGCCAGCGGGCGACCCGCCCTGGGGCTCTTTTTCGACGAGGGCACCGCGCCGCGTGCGCCGCGCGCAAGCTGCGCTAGAAAAGCCCGGCGTCCTTCGGCGCGGAGAGCCCATGCCCCAATCCGCTCGCTTCTCTCTCGTCCCCTGGGCCCTGGGCCTTACGGCGCTCGCTTTTGCTGTCGTGGTGGCTTGCGGCGATGGCGACGCGCCCACTGCAACGGAACCGCCCGCGCCTTCGTCGACGTCGGCGTCCGGGGCGCGCCCCGCCGACGCGGGCGGCTCACCACTCACCAACCCGCTCCCGGGTGACGCCGCGGCCAGTCGCGTGCCCCGCTTCAAGGAGGTGAAGGGCGTCCTCCACGTTCACTCGGCGTATTCGCACGACGCGTGCGACGGCGAAGGGATCGTCGACGGCGGCCTCAACACGGCGTGCATCGATGACCTGCGCGCGGCACCGTGCAACGTGGGCCTCGACTACGTGAACCTCACGGACCACCCGGCTCACATGAACGAATACGAGCCGGCGAAGAACCTCTTGTACAGCGCCGCCAAAGGCGACGAGCTCATCCTGGGCCAAGACGGCGTCTCGCCCATCGGCAACCTCGTGTCGTGCCCCGGCGGTCGCAAGGTGCTCTTCACCTTTGGCTACGAAGGCAACCACACGTTGCCGCTGATGATGGACCGGCATCCCACGCAATACGGCGCCTACGCGACCACAAGGCCCCTCGCGGAGGTCAAGGCGCTCGTCGCCGACCTCAAGAGCGCCGGCGCGCTGGTCGCGTTGGCTCACTCCGAACAAGCGGACCTCACGGCGGACCTCATCGTCGAAGGCGGGGCCGACCTCATGGAGTGGTACAACCCGCACGGCAACTTCCTGAAGACGCTCGGGGTGACCGACCGGGTGACGGGCAACCCGCTCGCGCTTCTCTCGCTCTTCGGCAAGCTCGATCCGTTCTTGGCGGGCTCGACCTCCGGCGCGCACGCCGACCTCCTGTACCTCCCGCTGCTCACCGAGTGGCCCGTCGAGGGCTTCACCAAATGGCGCGAGGTGCAGAAGAAGCGCTTCGTCCCCGGCGTCTTCGGCTCCGACGTCCACCAAAACGTCAGCATCGACCCCGTGTGCAAGGGGGCCGCGCAGCAGGCGCTGTGCACCGCCGCAGCGGGAGGAAAGAACGCCGCGCTCGGGCTCTTGCTCGCCGGCGGCCAGCTCGTCCTCAGCGACGGCAAGCGCCTCGACAGCTACGACCGCATCATGCGTTGGCTTCGGAACGTCACGTTGACCAATGACCTGACGCCGGCTGGCGTGAAGGGCGCGCTTCGCGAAGGGCGCAGCTACGGCGTGTTCTCGGTCTTCGGCGAGCCGACGGGGTTCTACTTCGAGGGCAACGCCGGCGGCACGATGCTCGACATGGGCGGCCTCGCGAAGGGCCCCATCGCGCTCACCATGAAGGTGCCCGACGCGCCAACGCCGACGCAAACGGCCGTGAGCTTCGACGCGAATGCCGCCAAGAGCGCCGCAGTGCGCGCCGTGCTCTTCCGCACCGATGGGAGCGGCACGGTGGAGGTCGCCTCGGCGACGGCGCTCGGTGCGACGCTGAACAAGACCGTGACCGAGCCCGGCTCGTACCACGTCGAGATTTGGCTCAAGCCGAAGCACCTCACGGCGGCGCTGGGGCCTCAAACAGCCTTGGCCGACCGCGAGTTCCTCTGGCTGATTTCGAATCCTATTCGACTGGAAAACTAGGCGAATAGCGGCGAGCGGCAGCCGGATCGTTTCGATCCGATGGACGCCGCAGGCGAGCCTCGCTCCGGATCCACGCGATCCGCAACCTCGATTCCGCGCCACTTTTTGAGTGGCACGGTCGCTGCTCAAAGGGACCTCGTCGCCGCCGGTTTCAATCACCCGGCCGTGGAGGTCCCCGATGAGTCGAGTTCGTCAAACGTCTGCGCGTTCTCTCGGTGCGTTGGTCGCGTTGGCCACGTGCGGGCTCCTGGCCGCGTGCAGCAGCAACGACACGACGGACGAAGTGATGACGGTGCAGGGCACGGTTTCGTCGAAGCTCGTGCTCGACAACGCGAAGGCCGTCGCCGTCCTCAACGACGGAACGCGCATCATGGCGCCGCTCGACGCATCGCGTGACTTCACCGTGCAAGTTCCCGTCGGCACGTCGTTCCGCCTTCTCATCGTCAACCAGCTCGCGACCGGCGGTCAGGCGACGGTAGCTCAGGTCGGCGTGCCGAGCTCCGACGGCGTCGCGACGACGCCGTGGATCGGAGCCAACAAGGCGCAGGTCGTGAACCTCGGCGTGCTCAAGGTCGGTGCGCCCGTCGCGGCCGGCTCGAACGTCGGCGGCGCCGCGGCGGCGGCCGGCGGTGCGACCGGCGGAGGCGCAGGCTCGGAGGGTCCGGCGGCGGCTGGCTCCGCAATCGGCGGCGGCGGCGCTGCCGGATCGGCGGGCGGCGCGACCGGTGGTGGCTCGAGTGGGCGCGGCGGCAGCTCCGGTGGCGATGACGACGAGAAGCCCGGTGTCGGCTCGGCCAGCGGAGGCGGCGCGGGAAGCGACGACGAGGGCGACGACGACGACGACAAGCGCGGAGGCGGCTCACGGCACGACGATGACAAACCGTGCAAGTCCGGCGGCAAGGGCGAGCTTGACGACGACGACAGCGACAAGGGCGGTGGCGGCGACAAGAAGAAGGTCGATCGCGACGACGACGAGAAGTGCGACGTCTGCACCGCCGGCGCCCCCGTCACGGTGAAGCCGTCGAAGCCACTCGGCGCCGATTGCCACGACAAGTCGGGCACCAAGAAGAAGGCGGCGTACGACGATCAAAAGCCCTGCGCGAAGAAGGCTTCGCCTCCGCCGGTCTCCAAGCCCGAGCCGCAAGGCGGCAAGTGCCAGGTTTCGGCGCAGTGTTCGAGCGCCTGCTCGTGCGTCGCCTCGAGCTGCGCGTCAAAGACCGGCTACTGACAAGACGGTGCGGAGGTCGCCCCTGGTTTTTGGATCGGAAGGCGTCCCGTTCGCGGGGCGCCTTCGCGTCATTTTGTGGCGCGCGACTTTCCTCTCTTTCGCGGCTTGTGAGCGACGCGTACTCTCCTCGCCGGGGTGGCCCTCGGGCGTGCTTCCTTCTCTTCGGCGAAAGCCGACTCGACTTAGCGCGCTCCTTCTCCACCCCTTATTTCTTCGCCCTGCCAACCGGAGTCCTCGTGAACGACCTCGGGCGAGTCTTGTTACGCCGCGGTGCCGTCGTCTTCCTCGACGATGTGCGAAGTGGCGCGCCGGCCGCCGTCGGCGCGGGAGGCCCGGCAGCACCGCTCGTGGCGATGACGGCGCTCGAAGCCGACCTTGCGGACATGGGCTTTCTGCTCGCCGTGGATCTCCAGAAGGCGCTGCGGGCTCTGGACTCCGAGCGATTGGCCTCCGTCGGCGCGGGGCTGCTCGACGCCTTGGCGCGAGATCTCGGCGCGCACGCGGCGCACGTGCCTCTCTTTCGCGGCTTTCCTCAGTCCGTGCCGCACGACACCCACGAGCTCTTCTTGCTGCGCCTCTTTGCGTGGCTGTGGACTGACCCGGGGCAGCCTTGCCCCCTCTGCGGCACCGACCGCGAGCTCCACGTCCTGGACCCCTGCGGCCACGTGGTCTGTGGCCATTGCTGGAATGGCGCAGACTACAGCGGTTGTCCGATTTGCCATTGCCGCATCAACCTGGACAGCCCCTTCTTGAAGGGGCCGCCGGGGCTCGTGCCGCCGAAGCCTCCGCCGATAGTGACGGGCTCCAGCCAAGAAGCCCCGAAGAAGCCGCGGCGACTACGCCTCTTGCGCCTCGGGACCGATGGCCCCGTGAAGGTGCGCGAGCTGTACCTCCGCCTTCTGGGGCGGGCGACGCCTCTCTCCCGCAGGGACCGCGATGACCTCGGCGTCATCCTCACCGACGCAAAGGACGAGGCCATTTCGTGGCTGCCGAGCAAGATTCCCATCAAGTCGACGATGGCCATCGCCATTGGCGGCCTCGTGGCCTCGGCCCATCGCAAGGACAAGGCGCTCGAAGCGTCGCAAGGTCACTTGCGAACGGCCACAGACATGCTCCGCGTCCTCATGGTGCTCTGGGGCGCCGAGCCTGATCTCGTGAAATTCCCGCGGCGCTTGACTTCGATGCCGCGCGCGCTCCGCAGGACCGTCATGGAGCAGCTCGAGCGACTCGAGCTCGGCGCCTTGGCCGAAGACCTGCGCCGCTACGCGCGCATTTGGCAACGCGTCGGACACGTCCTTCACCCCTTCGAACAAGCGACGCGCTTCCCGAAGGTGGCGGCCGCCTTTGCGGCGATTCGAGGAACCGACCTCGCGAAGACGTCGAAGGCCCTGCGCGCTCCGATCGACGCGGCGACGACAGCACACCGCGGTGCGCTCCGCTTGGACCGTCGACACCTTCGCGTGGAGTCGTTTGCCGCGAAGCTCGAGGTGGCGTTCCGCACCAAGGACTTCTCCCGTGCCACGGCGCTCCTGGCGACGAGACCGGGCGAGCTGCTGAGGCGCAGCGACTGGCTCCTCCGGCAGGTGCAATCGACACCAACGGCGCTTGCCGGCGCCCTCTGCGCCATCGCCGACGCGGTGCCCAAGGGCGCGCCGGCGACGCTTCTGACGCTGCGCGCCCACCTCCAGCGGCGCGACGCGAAGCTGCCGCTCCGGGTGTTCTTTCCGCAGGCCGAGACCACGCTCGTGTGGCGTCGTGACGACCATCGAGACGTCCTCTCCGCTGACACCACGACCGCGCTCGGCGATGCGATCACGCGCGAGCTTCTCCAGAGGCTGAGCGGAGCGACGCCGTTTGCGCACGCTTACCTGGACGAAGCGCTCCGCGACCTCCCGTTGCCGACGGTCGAGCGGACCGCCGCGCGGAGTCTCATCGCCACGCCGCGCGGCAGCGTGTTTCCGCTTCCCGAGGGGCAGACGTTGCGCCTCTTCGTCCACTGGATGGAGAGCGAAAAGCAGCGCGTCGATCTCGATCTGTCGGCGGCGCTCTTTGACGGGAGCTGGAACTACGTGGATCGCTGCGACTTCGGAAGCCTGCGCCTCTCGGGCGCCGTTCATTCAGGCGATCTGACGTCGGCGCCGCCGCCGCTCGGAGCGTCCGAGTTCATCGATCTCGACGTACCGGCGCTCAAGAGGCGCGGCGACGTCCGCTACGTCGTGCCGGGCGTCCTTAGCTACAACGCCGTTCCCTTCGACGGGATGCCGGAGGCCTTCGCGGGAGTCCTCTCGCCGGCGCCTGAAGGGAGACACTTTGATCCGAAGGCCGTCGCGCAACGCTTCGACTTGCAGGGGCCCGCGGAGGTCCTCGTCCCCATCGTGCTCGACCTCGAGGCTCGCTCGGTCCGCTGGCTCGACATCAACCTCACGCCGAAGGCCGGCACCTACCGAACGGTGTACCAAAACGCCAAGACCTTGGGCCTCCTTGCAGGGGCCGTCGTGGCTCACTTCAGGCTCGGCGTTCGGCCGACGCTCTGGGACGTGGCCACGCTGCACGCGGCGGCGCGAACGCGAAGCGTCGATGTGCGGCGGCGCCCCGGCATGAGCGAGCGGGTCTTGCGCTTCCGGCGTGAGGGCGACGAATCCATCGAGCAGTTCCATCGCCGCCTTACGCGGCTCGAAGGGGCCGTTTCGGCCGACGACGTCTCGCCCTGCGCGGAGGCCAGCTTCGCGGCGCTCCTCAAGGACGACATCCCGATGGCGCGCGGCAGCACGGCCTACGTTCTCGATCGACGCGTGCTGACGGCGGAAGACGCCACGCTGCTCGCAGCCAGCGATCTTACGGCTGAGCTCTCCGTGAAGTAGAACCGAGGCGCGTCGCGAGCCTCAGCAGTAGTACGAGCGCTGCGTGACCGGGGCGCACTGGACGCCGCTCTCGTGCGGAACGAAGGCGTCCTGCGCGCGGTGTTGCGGGGATCGTCTCGCGGTCCGCGAGAAGGTCGACGCCAGGAGACCCTTCACGCGAACAAGGAGGCTCGGCTCGAGCCTCGCGGCGCAATCGGGGCATTCGGCTCCCGTCGGCGCGACGGCCCGGCGACAAGACCAACAGGGTGCGGAGGAGGGTCGGGCTTGGGACGAGCGGCTCATGGTGAGGGAGCGGAATGCACCCCGCAGGCCAAGTGTCGCATGAGGACAAAGTCGCGAAAGCACACGCGGGCACGACGGCGCGCCGAGCGGCGGATCCCAAAGTGTGAACTCACGTGGGGCGAGGCGCGCTGGAGGCGGCAAGATTTCGCAGGGTTGAGGCGGGACAAGCCCCGCCTAGAGTCTGCGATGCCCGACGATGCGCGGCCGCTGTTTGACGGCCCGCTGGGCCGGTGGCACAGGAGCCCCCGAACGCGAGGCAACATGTTGTTCCGATTCCGCCTTTTGGGTCCTTCGCTCCTGTTCTTGGCGTGCGGGCCGGCGGACTCTGCCGCGCCCCGCGCAACGCCGCCGGAAGCCGCCGAGCCCGTTGTGACCGTCGCGCGCATCGCCCATCGCGACGCACGCTCCGGCGCACCAACCTTCCTCTGGTTGAACCGTGAGGGCTCGGCGTTCAAGTCCACCCGCGCCGCAGCGGAGGCCGCCACCCGGGGCGTGGCCAAAGCCTTCAACATGACCGAGGCCGCGGCGCTCGCGCTGCACGAGGTCGAGCTCGACGAGCGGGGCCCTGTGGCCATCGCGAGGTTCGCGCAGCGAGCCCACGGCCTCGAGATCTTCCGCTCGAACCTCGCCGTCGCCATCTCGAAGCGTGGCCTCGAACCGGTCGCCGCGTCGGGTCTCCTCGCCACGAGTCTCACGGGCAGCGAGCGCGCGTTTCAGAGAACGACGCTCTCCGCCGCCAGGGCGGCTTACATGACGGGGGCTCGCATGACCGGGCTCCCCGCCAGCGCAACGACGCCGCTCTTGGCCCTCGGCGCTCTCGATGACTACGAGCGTTTCGCCGCCGACGGCTTGAAGGTTCCCGCGCGCGCGAAGCGCGTCTTCTTCCCCATCACAAGCGAGGGCCAGACCACCCTCGAGCCGGCCCACTACGTCGAGCTGCAATGGAAGAGCGGCGCGGCGCGCTCGATGGTCATCTCGGCACAAGACGGGCGGGTCCTCTTCGACAACGACCTCGTCAAGTACGACTACACGTATCGCGTCTACGCCGACCCGGCGACGCTGCTTCCCCTCGATGGACCGCAGGGCAACGGCTACAACCCGCACCCGACCGGCAAACCCGATCGCACGAAGCTCGCGTGGACCACGAGCCAGCTCGTCACGCTGCCGAACTTCCCCTTCTCAAAGAACGATCCGTGGCTGCCGGCGGCGGCCACGCGCACCGAAGGCAACAACGTCTTTGCCTACGGCGACGTCGTCGATCCCGACGGCCTCGACGCTGCGGACGTGCTCGCCCCGGCGACGGGGACGAAGTTCGACTTCCTCTACGACGTCAACGCGTCGCCCGAGAAGACGCTCGCGTCGCAACGCGCCTCCGTCACGCAGCTCTTCTACGTGACGAACTTCATGCACGATTGGTTCTACGACGCAGGCTTCGACGAAAAGTCGGGCAACCACCAGACCGACAACCTCGGACGCGGCGGCAAGGGCAAAGACGCCCTCCTCGCAGAAGCGCAGGACGCCAGCGGGCGCAACAACGCCAACGCCACGGTCCCGCGCGACGGTCAGTCGCCGCGCATTCAGATGTTCGTGTTCTCGGGCTCGTCGGACGCGTCGTTGATCATGAACTCACCGACGACCATCGCCGGAACGAAGGTCGCTGGCATCGCGAGCGGCTTTGGCAAAGACCTCTTCGACCTCACGGGCGACGTCGTCCTCGGCGTCGACGACGGCGGCGCCGACGCCAACGACGGCTGCGAGCCGCTGGGGCCGGTAGCGGGAAAGATCGTGCTGCTCCACCGCGGCACGTGTTCGTTCGCGCAGAAGGCCCAGAACGCGCAAGCCGCCGGCGCCGTGGGCGCCATCATCGCCAACACGTCGGCGTCGGCGCAGCCCAACAACGCGCCCTTCATGGGCGGCACCCAGCAGGGCATCACGATCCCCGTCTTGTCGCTCTCCCAGCCCGACGGCCAAGCCCTCGAAGGCGCCCTCGCGGAGAACCCGTCGGTCACGATGAAGCGAGTCGGCGGCGTCGACGTCGACGGGGCCCTCGACACGAGCATCGTGACCCACGAGTGGGGCCACGTCCTTTCGGGGCGGCTCGTCGGCGACGGCAATGGCCTGAACACGAACCAGGCCGGCGGCCTCGGCGAAGGCTGGGCCGACTTCACCGCGCTCTTGGTGGCGTCTCGCGCCGACGCGGGCGGCAACTACGGCGGCGTCTACACCAACGGCTCTTACGCCATGAGCGGCAGCGGCGACGACATCTACTTTGGGACGAGGCGCGTCCCGTATTCGGTCGATGTCACCAAGAACCCGCTGACGTTCAAGCACATCCAGAACGGCGTCGCGCTGCCGAGCGACAAGGCCGCCATTAGCTTCGGCGAAGATGGCGGGTCGAACTCGGAGGTCCACAACACCGGCGAGGTGTGGGCCACGATGCTTTGGGAGTGTTACGTCGCGTTGCTCAAGGACGGCCGCTACTCTTTCGCGAAGGCGCAAGAGCGCATGAAGCGCTACCTGGTGGCGTCGCTGAAGTTGACACCGCCGGACCCGACGCTCCTTGAGGCGCGCGACGCTGTGCTGGCCGCCGCCCTCGCCAGCGACGCGGAAGACGCGACGCTCTTTTGGAAGGCCTTTGCGAGGCGCGGCGCCGGAGCGGGCGCCGAAGGCCCGCCGAAGGACAGCGCGTCGAACGCCGGCGTGAAGGAGAGCTTCTACGCCGGCAACGCCGCCGTGGTCACCAAGGCCACGCTCGTCGACGACGCCATCAGCTGCGATCACGACGGCATCCTCGACGAGGGCGAGGTCGCCACCATCGAGTTGACGGTCAAGAACGCCGGCGCCGGGGTCCTCGAAAGCACCAAGGCGCGCGTGACGTCGAAGACGCCCGGCGTCTCCTTGGTCGACGGCACGGAGGTTCCCTTGGCGAAGCTCAAGCCCTTCGAGACCACCACGCTGAAGCTCAAGACGGCGATGCGGAGCGCGAGGCCGCTCGATCTCGTCGAGCTCGAGGTCTCCTTCGACGACGCGAGCTTCGATGGGGGCCAGCCGGTACGCGTCACCTTGCCGACGCGGTACCAAGCCGACGAGGCCCCCGAGAGCGCGACCAAGGACGAGGTCGAGACGAAGAACACCGCGTGGAAGCCCAGCGGCGGTTCGTCGCAGCTCAAGTGGACCCGCGCTGCCGAGGGCAGCAATTCCTTCTGGACCATCCCCAACGGCCTGCAGACGGAAGACACGCGACTCGCGTCGCCGGCTTTCAAGGTGGAGGGCACGACCTTCAGCCTGAGCTACCGGCACCGATGGTTCTTCCGCTCGTCGGTGCGCCGCAAGGTTGACCAAGATGGCGGCGTCGTGGAGCTCAGCCTCGACGGCACGACGTGGAAGGACATCTCGACGTACGGCGCCGTTGACTACAACACCACGCTCGACGCAAACAGCCGCGGCGACAACCCGCTGAAGGGCCTCAAGGCCTACGGCAACAAGAGCCCCGGCTACCCTGACAAGTGGGTCGACTCGAAGATCGACGTGACGTTGCCCGCTCCCGCCGACAAGGTTCAAGTCCGCTTCCGCGTCGGCAACGGCGATGGCTTCACGACCTCGGCCGAAGGCTGGGACGTCGACGACATCGAGATCCTCGGCGCCACCACGAAGCCCTTCTGGTCCTTCGTTCCCCAAGAAGACAACTGCGACCCCAACGGCCCGACGGTCAACGCAGGCCCGAACCAGAACGTGCGCCCCCGCGAGGTCGTGCGCTTCGCAGGCAGCGGCACGCACCCGACGGACAAGGCGCTCACGTACCTGTGGCGGCAAGTGGCAGGCCCTGCCGTGAAGCTCCGCGAGGAGGAAGGCCCCACGCCGTCCTTCGAGGCGCCCGAGGCCCCGGCGACGCTCGGCTTCGAGCTGCGCGCCCACGACGGCGCGCTCTTGAGCGCCGCGTCGCGCGTGGAGGTCAACGTTACGCCCGTCGATGCAGGCTCATCCGGCGACGACAGCGGCTGCTCTTGTCGCAGCGCCGCTGTGGCCAAGTCGAACGAATCGCTCGGCGTGCCTATCGTAGGCTTGGCGGTCGCGGCCACGCTGGCGGTGCGCCGGCGCCGACGCTCCCCGCACGCCTGACGCCCTCACGGGACCGGGTCTCGACAGGTCGCCCTCGCGACCCCACACTCGAGCTTCCGTGTCCTTTCGTCCTGCCATTTTGGGTGCGCCCTTGTCGGGCCTTCGGCGCGAGCGAGCCCTGGCTTCGCCGCGCTTTCGCGACGGCCGCTTCGAGAACACCGTGCCGGTGCGAACGCCCATGAGGGCGGGCGAGAAGATGCCCACGGTGAGCGACTTCCTGTTCAAGAAGGGCGCGCGCGTACCGCAAGCGCCGCTGCCCGTCGAGTCGCCGCTCGAGGCGTGGAAGATCCCGTCGAACACGGGCCTTCGTGTGACCTGGCTTGGGCACTCGACGACGCTGCTGGAGATCGACGGCTTGCGCATCTTAACGGACCCCGTTTGGGGAGAACGTGCGTCACCGTCCTCGCTCGTCGGGCCGCGGCGCTTCCACAAGACGCCTGTCGCGATCCATCAACTTCCGCCGCTCGATCTGGTGCTCGTTTCCCACGACCACTACGACCACCTCGACTACCAGGCCATCCGCGAGCTCGCCGTTCGCGACGTCCCCTTCGTCACCTCGCTCGGGGTCGGCGCTCACCTCGAAGCGTGGGGCGTCCGCCGCGAACGCATCACCGAGCTCGATTGGTGGGAGGAAGCGAGCTTTCGCGGACTCGCGGTCACGGCCACACCGTCGCGCCATTTCTCCGGTCGCGGCCTCGTTCGAAACGGCACGCTGTGGTCGTCTTGGGTCATGAAGACCGAGCGGCACGCGGTCTTCTTCAGCGGCGATACGGGGCTCACAGAGGAGTTTCGAGCGATCGGCCAGCGCAAAGGGCCGTTCGATCTCGTCATGCTCGAAGTGGGCGCGTACCACCCGGCCTGGGGCGACATCCACTTGGGCCCCGACAACGCCATCTTGGCCCATGAGATGCTCGGCAGCGGAACGCTCTTGCCGGTTCACTGGGGCACGTTCGATCTCGCCGTGCACCCGTGGCAAGAGCCCGCCGAGACGCTCGCGCGTCACGCCGAGAAGAGCGACCTTCGATTGCTGACCCCGCGCGTCGGTCGTCCGGTGGAGCCCGGGCTCACGGAGCGAGTCGACGCGTGGTGGCGAGAGCTCGTCGCGGCGCCCACCCGAGAGCGGCTCTCTCTGTCGTTGGATCCCGCCGTTCGCTAGCCGTCAGAGTCCGCAGGGCGTCGAACACGGACCCTGAAGGCAGGTCACCGCCGTCGACGCCAGTGATGCGCCCGTCGAGTGGCTCGACTGGCAGCCGTTGACGCAGGTCGTTCCGGCCGTGCCCGCGGGGCACGCGGTGATGCACTGGAGGAACGCATCGCAATCCGTGTCGTCGAGGCAAGCGTTCCACTCGGAGCAGCAGTTATTCTCGGCGCACGTGTTGCACGCGGCGTTCGGGTCGATCTCTTGCTTGAGCGTGCACGAGCCGGTGCTTCCGGCGTCACCGCTGCTACCGCCGATGCAATCCTCGAAGGCCGTCTTCTTGCTCGTGCAGCCGCTCGTCACCGTGACCGCACCCTTGCTGTCGCAAGTGACAGCCGGGGGCTTGCCGCCGGTTCCCTCGCCGGCCGTGCAGTCGGTCAGCGCTTGCCACTCGTCGGCGCAACTGGCCGTTGTGGCAGCCTTCTTCGCGGCCTTGCAGGCCGTCTCGCACTTCGCCGTGTCTTCGCACGAGGTCGAGCGGCCACCGATGATGAGGCAGTAGGCGGGGCAGTCGGTCCCCGTGGCTGCCTTCGCGTCCGACGTGCTGCCGCCATCGGACGCGGCCGAGGCGTCGGCGCCGCCGTCGCCAAAGAGGAAGTTGTTCTTGCTGTTCGCGCAGGCCAACAACGGCAAGCAAAGGGCAATCGCGGCGAGGGAGGTGGACTTGAGCTTCACGGGCCCTGTTTTCGCAGAGATTCCGAAAGGCGCAAGGGCGGAGCAACGAGGCCCCTTTTGTGCGGCTTTTGTCGCAATGGACGCCCTGTTCCCCGGGAAGGGAGCGTCTAGGGGGCCTTGCGCAGAGGTCGCCTGAGCTCGCCCTTGGCGAACAGGTCGGCGCCGGTGCGTCGAGCTGTGCTTGCCTGCGCCGCGTCCAAGAAGGCTCGAACCCCCTCGTCGTGGTCGTAGCTCATGACGTTGTTGCGCACGCGCGAGTGGCCGTTTCCGAGGAAGTGCCCGAGCTCGTGGGCCAGCACACCAGCCTTCGCCTCGCTCGAGACGAGCACGTAGCGTTTCGACGGATCGCGCAGCGAACGCCACGCAACGCCCATGCGTCGCCGCCCCGGCTCGTCGACGTCCATGAGCGAGCGAACGAAGAACGCGTTGATGACCTTGGGGGTGAGGTGGGCACCGAAGACGTCGCGGTCGGCCCGCGTCACGACGTCGACGGGACCGACGGCGAGGGTGGAGCGCGGAAGCTCCTCAAAGGCGAGCTGATGTTCACCGAAGACATCAGCGACGCGGGCCATCTGCTCGTCTATGAAGGCGGAAGTCGCAACGGACGCTCCGTCGACCTGTTGCGTGCGCAAGAGCACTGGAAAAGTGACGCGGGACGCGCCGGCGTTCGCCGGGCGCACCGTCAAGAGCGCCGCCGAGCCCAACAAAAAGCAGCGCCGATTGGGGGTGAACATCGCGGTGACCAGAATAGTCGCATGGGACTGGACTGTCTCTGCGGGGTGGATCGTTGGATCACCAACGAATCAGGCGCCACGCGGGATCGCGAGCGAGACGCGACGGAGCCGTGGCCGATGCCGCGGCATGGTCGATGCTCCATACGTCGCACGGCGTTCGCCGAAGGCTTCGAAGGGAATCGCCGATGCACCTCTCGCTCAAAGTTGCCGCTGCTGCCACGGCGCTCTCCCTGACGCTGACGACAAGCGCGGCGCGCGCCGAGGGGCCGCTCGGCTTCTTCGAGCTTGCCTCGTCTGTCGAGGCGGGAGCCACGCTGCCGACCAGCTCGACGCAGCAGAAGTCGCTTTCGCTCGAGCTCTTGATGCCGCTCGTGCGAAACCACTTCACGCGCATCCTGGCGGGCATGGGCCCTCGCGCGTTTACCCAACAGGTCGTGACGATGCCCGAGCTCTTGGGCGTCGGCCTCGCCTCGTCGCTCCGCGCTGAGTTTTGAGGACCGCTGAAAGGCGCGGCATGCCGCTCACAGCCCCCGAGAACGCTCCGGTCGTAGCGGGAGCGCGCCGGCGAGCGCGAGCTCGATGGTCTCCACGATGCGTTCGCGGTCGCGGGGCAAGCGGCCACCGAGCGGCAAGTAGTTGGACGCGTGGTTGGTGCGGAACATCGCGTCGGTTGGGCGCGCGTGCTCGACCATTTTTTGCAGCTCCCGGAGGAGACCGTCAACCGGCGGAACCCTGAACTTCCCTCGCGCCGCTAGCTTGGCGAGCGGCGTGTGCGGAACGACGGTCACCGTCAGCGCAGAGAAGTATTCCGGATCCATTTTCGTGACGAGCTCCCCCGTCGCGCTGGCGTGTTCGATCGAGCGCTCGCTCGCGATGCCCAAGAGCGCGATGACGCTCAGCTCGAAGCCGGCCTCGTGCGCGCGCCGGGCCGCTTCGACGTGGGCCGCCGCGTTGTCGCCCTTGGCGATGCGCTTCAGCGTCACGTCGTCGCCCGACTCGGGGCCGATGTAGAGCAGCGAAAGCCCGGCCTGCCTCAGCTCGCGCAGTTCGGCGTCGGACTTTTCGAGGACGTTCCTGGCCATCGCATAACAAGAGACGCGCTCAAGGTTTGGGAACGCGTCCTTGGCGCACTGAAGGATGCCGCGCCAATGGTCCATCGGCATCACGAGGGCGTCGCCATCGGCGACGAAGAGCTTGGTCACCTCTTCGCCGAAGGAGCGACCGGCAACGTCGAGGTCTGCGAGCACCTCGGCGAGGTCGCGCACGCGGAAGGCCTTCTCCCGGTACATGTCGCAATACGTGCAGTGGTTCCACGAGCAGCCGATGGTGGCCTGCACGATGAGGGAGTGGGCCTCCGACGGGGGCCGGTACAGTTTTCCCTCGTAGCGCATGGCCCGCGCATAGCAGAGGCGCCAGAAGAGCGCGACGGCCAGCGAACCGGGACCCTACGGCGAAGGAATGGTTCCGCGCGTCTCGAGGGGCTTTGGCGCGTGTTTGAAGTCGAAGCCGTAGACGAAGAGCGCGTAGATGAACGACTGAACGAGCCCGCCGCGGTCGATGGGCATGTCTCGCTCGTAGGCGAGGTGCACCTCAAAGGGGTTGTAGCGACCGATGACCTCGTAGGTGAGATCGAGCTCCGATGGTGCGACGACGTTGCCTCCGCGGCGGTCGGAGAAGAAGGTCCCGTCGACGCCGATGGATAGGTAATCGTGCCAAACGGAGAGCTCCGTGTGAGCCACGTAACGGAAGAGCGCGAGGCCCGTGTTGTCGGGCCGCGCCGCGTAGGTCGGGTTTACGCCAAACCAGCCGAGGGTCACGTACCCGGAGATATCGCCGTCGGCGAGCTCCCGCCCGAGCGACGGCCAGACGGTGGCGAGCGAGTAGAGGAGGCGGCCTCGCACGTCGGCGTAGGTTTGCGAGAACGAGCCTTGGTCGATGGGTCGATCGTGCTCGACGCGCGCGCCAAGCTCGAGGTCAGCGCCGCGAACCAGGGATTGCGTCGTCGTCACGCCACCGATGACATCGAACTCCGTCGGCAGGAGCACGCGCCCACCGCGACGCTCGCGGTCGGTGAACATGTTCACGTCGATGGGAATGGAGAGCTTTCGGCCCAAGAGATCGACGTCCGTGTGGAGCGCGTACCGGAAGAGCGCGAGGCCCGTGTTGTCAGGCCGAGCGGCGTAGCTGGGGTTGTAGAGCGCGGCGCCAAGGCTGAAGGCACCGGAGACGTTGAACTCCTCGGCATCGCCGCCGACTTGCCCGCCGTGAGCGCTCCCCTGCTTGTCGAGACCAAAAGCGTCGGGCGACGTCGAGAGGAGAGCGGCCGCCGTTGCCAAGCTGGCGAGCCGCCCGAAGCGCATCGCCGTCGTCGGCGCCCGATGCGTCATCGGCACGCGAACACCGTCGGAATTTCTGTGGGCGCACAGCTACCGGCTGCGCAGGGAGCCGCCGCGTCCGGCGCGCACGTGGTGCGATCGGTCGCCGGCGGACACGCGGCGAGGCACTGGGAAAACCAGCGGTCCTGCGTCTCTCCTTGGAACGTGCTGCGAAAGAGGCAACACGCGAGGCCGCTCTGGCAATCGCGAGCGTCAAAACACGAGATGGCCGCGGCAGCGGCGCCTGCGCAGGTCTTTCCGCAAGCGGGAACGGAGCCGGCGGCGATGCAGCACCACGAATCCTCCGCACCGCAAGACTTCGCCCCGCACGCCACAGCTCGCGCGGCGTCGCTCGCAGTCTCGGCCGCCGCATCGACGCAGCGCGCGCACGTTCCACCGGAGAGTTCAGATGTGCCGGAGAGCACCGTGCACGCGCCCGTGAGAGCGGCCAAGGCGGCGGCCACGGCCGTCGCCGCCGTGGCCAATGCGCGCGCCGGGGCCCCAAGAGTCATGGCGACGCAAGGTAGCAGTCAGTCGCCGTCCCGCGCCCGATCATCGACACGTGGAGAGCCTCGGTTCGCGAAGCCATCAGGCCTCCATGGAGCCGCCGCCGGCGTCGCCCGCACCGAAGTCGCTGTTGCCGCCAAAATCGTTTCCGAAGGACTGCTCCTGCCCGCTCGCGCCCTCCGCGCCCCCGCCACCGCCCATGCTCTCGGCGCCCGCGTTCCCCCCCTCGGTGCCGCTTCCACCGGCGCTGTCGCCTCCCGCGCCGCCCCCCCCTTGCTCGCCGCCTTCTTGTCCACCCTGGCTTTGCCCGCCGCTTTGTCCGGCGCCCTGACCCGCTCCCGCATTGGCTCCCGGCGCGCCGCCCGGCGCCGGTGCCGACGCACCGGACGACCGCCCCGCCGCCCCGAGCATGCTCTGGAACATGCCCGCAAAGCTTTGCATGAGCTGCGCGGGGTTGACCTGCGACGCGGCCGGCGCGGCTTGAGCAGCCTGCGGCCCGAGCAACTGCTGGAGCAGCGGCAGCGGGATCGTGGCTTGCGACACGCCCGGCTGGCCGAGACCAAGCTGGGTCCCTAGCTGCGGCACGCCGAGCTGCGTCGTCGGGAGCTGCGGCAGGATCGTGTGGATGGCGGCCTGGGGTCCGTGCGCCGCGGTGAACGCGTCGAGCGGATCGTAGTCACCTCCGACGTGCCCCGCCAACGCGGTTCGTGAGATGCCCCCCGCGACGGCGTCGAGCGCCTGGTCGTCAATGGCGGCCCAGGGCAGTGTTCGCGCGGTCGTCCTGGTGCTCTTCGCTTGGCTCATGTTCATCGCCTCCGAGCACCAAGGAGCAACGACGGTGCCGTCGCAAAACTGCTGCAATTTCGGCATTTGGTGCCCGTTTTAGCGAACGGCCCGTTCGCATGGAACGGCCCGTTCCATGAGCCTCACGGTGATCCAGGGCGGACCCCAAGGCCGCCAACGCGGGCGCGTGTTATGGGAGGAGCGCGCGAAGGCGCCCGAGAGCAACTCATGTCGATCCAGTGGTACCCGGGGCACATGACCAAAGCCCGGCGCGACCTCGCCGAGGCGATGCCTGCGCAAGACGTGGTCATCGAAGTCCTCGACGCTCGCATGCCTGGCGCGAGCGAAAACCCGGTCGTCCGCGAGCTAAGGCGCCACAAGCCCTGCATCAAGGTGCTCGCCAAGAGCGATCTCGCCGACGGCAACGCCACGCGCGCGTGGATCACGCACTTCGAGAGCCAACGACCGTGGGACTTCGCCGGTCTCGAGGGCGGCAAGGTGGTGGCCATCGGCCTCAGCGCCACGCGCCCCGGCGAAGCGCGCGCCAAGCTCCCGGAGCTGTGCAAGCTCTTGGCGCCACATCGCGCCGGAAAGACCGTTCGCGTGCTCATCGTCGGCATTCCCAACGTCGGCAAGTCGACGCTCGTGAACACGCTCATGGAACGCAAGGTCGCGAAGGTCGGCGACGAGCCGGCCGTGACCAAGGCGCAACAAAGGGTCGTCGCGAAGAACGGAATGGCCTTCTCCGACAGCCCGGGGATCATGTGGCCGAAGATCGACGACGAGTCGGCGGCGCTCCGCCTCGCGTTGGGCGGAGCCATTCCCGACTCCGCCATCGACTACGTCACCGTGGGCATGTTCGCGGCGGGGCTCTTCTTGGAGCTGTGCCCCGCCGTCATGATCAGCCGCTACAAGCTGAAGAGCACGCCTGCTTCCGCCGAAGACTTGCTCCTCGAGATCGGTCGGCGTCGCGGCGGTCTAAAGGCCGGCGGCGTCGTCGACATGCACAAGGCCGCCGACGTCTTGATACACGACTACCGAAGCGGCGCCCTCGGGCGCATCACGCTCGAGCTGCCTCCTCCAGCGATGGCCTCCGCCGTCAAACCTTCGTCTTGAGCTTCTGAAAGTAGCGACGTCCGATCCCTGACGCGGCCGCGGCGCGCGCGACGTCGCCGTCATGAACGTCGAGCATCTTCTTCACGAAGCGGCGCTCGAACTCGAGGATGGCTTCCTGACGGCCGCGCGGAAACGGGAGGCCCTGATCGACGAGGTGGTCGAGAAAGTCTCGCCCGCCGTCGGCGGCCCACGGCGACGCGGCGGCCCGGCCCAGCGAGACCTCACCGAGCGCGAGCTGGCGAGCGACCGCGTTGTAGAGCTCGCGCACGTTGCCCGGCCAATCGTACGACTCGAAGCGTGACAAGACCTCGGGCGACATGAGGTCACTGCCTCCGAGGAGCTTCCAGAAACAGTTGGCCAGGAGCGACACGTCGCCGAGGCGCTTTCGGAGCGGCGGCAGCTCGACGCGCGCGACAGCGAGGCGATAGAAGAGATCGTCGCGAAAGCGCCCCGCCTGCACCTCGCGGTCAAGCTCGCGACGCGTGGCGGCGATGACGCGCACGTCGACCTTCGTCCACTGATTGCCGCCAACGCGGCGCACCTCGGAGCGCTCGAGAGCGCGGAGCAGCTTGGCCTGAAGCGCGAGCTCGAGATCACCGATCTCGTCGATGAAGATGGTCCCTCGATGCGCTTGCTCGAAGACGCCGGCGCGCGAGGCGACGGCGCCCGTGAAGGCCCCCTTTTCGTGACCAAAGAGCTCCGCCTCGACGAGCGACGCGGACACTGTCGTGCAGTCAAAGATGACGAACGGCGCGCCTTTGCGAGGACTCGCCTCGTGAAGCGCTTCGGCGAGGACCTCTTTGCCCGTGCCCGTCTCGCCTTCGATGAGGACCGGCACCTGCGCCGCCGCGAGGCGCTCGAAGACCGGGTAGAGGCGGCGCATGGCCACGCTCGCGCCGAGAACCTTGTGGAAGCGTACGTCACCGGAAGCGGGAAGCTCGTGGGCGCGCTCGTCGACGTCGAAGCGCAGTGCCGTCGCGCCGATGCGAATGACGTCGCCGTGCGACAAGAAGGCGTCCATCACGCGGAGGCCACCGACGCGCGTGCCGTTGCTCGAGCCGAGGTCGACGATGCGCACGACGGTCCCGTCGCTCTCGAGGGCCGCGTGCCTTCGCGACGCGGTGCGATCGGTCAAGAGCACCTCGCAGGCTGGGCTCTTGCCGATGAGCACGCGGCGGTGCGCGAGGTCTTCGATGCGGAAGGTCTTGCCGAAGTCGGGCCCCTCCACGACCGCGAGCGTGACGCCCGTGGAGAACGCCGTCGGCAGCTCCGCCGTCGCCAAGATTTGGGTCGTCGGATCTTCGTCGCGCGGGTCCATCGGGTCGAATGCTACCTCGCTCGCCGCGGGGAGCACGATCTACAGCTCGGACAGCCGGGGCAAACGCGCACGGACAACGGGGCGCGGCGGTTCGGGGCGCAAGGAGAGATACGCCGCTGCCGCACCGGTAAGGAGCGCGACACCAAGGAGGACGTCGGCGGCAATGTAGCGGTTTCGGACGACCGCGACCTCGCGCGCCGAGCACGCCGCAGCGCATCGATCGAGCAGCTCGTTCTTCTCGGCGAAGCCGGCGACGCCGAAGGCCGCAAAACCGAGCGCCGCCGCCGCGGAAGCCGCGGCCAGCCCGAGAGGAAGAGCCTTCGACGGGGGTGGGTCTGCTTCGGTCTTCGCACCGCTCGACGATGGCGCGCTGGCCCGTTCGAGCGTTACGACGATCGCGCGATTCTTCTCGCCGACCCGCGCCACGACCGTCTCGAGCTTTGCCGCGTAGGGCGGGAGCTCGAACCAGACCTCGTGTTCGCCGGGATCGAGAGGCACGCCGAGCGCCAGCTTCTGTCCATCGAGCGGAGCCCCGTCGACGGTCACGCGGACGTTGGCGAGGTCGCGACCGTCA
This sequence comes from Myxococcales bacterium, assembly GCA_016703425.1. Taxonomy (NCBI): domain Bacteria; kingdom Pseudomonadati; phylum Myxococcota; class Myxococcia; order Myxococcales; species Myxococcales bacterium. Next base: position 156,514 of record JADJCA010000029.1, on the reverse strand, counting down.
CGATCTCGTGCGCCAAAAATGAGCGTCGGTTGGTCACGCTCCAAGCGCTCGAGGCGGTCAGCGCAGTCCCGCCGGACGAGGGTGTGGCACGACTCGCGCGCGCACGTGAGGTAGAGCTCGCGCGCCTCGGTGAGCTTGCGTCGTCCCGCAAGATCTTGCGCGCGGTCGAAGGCCGCCACGCACTCGGCGGCGGAGTCGTTCTTGCGTGCGTCACGGGGCCCGTCGGCGCGTGCGCCCGGGACCGCCGTGACGGAAGACAAGACCGCTGCGATGGCGCTGGCGAGGACCGACGTTCGCTTCACTTCAGGCACTCAGGTTTGTACCGCTTTCGACCGTCGTCGTCGAAGGTGAACGGCACCTCGCACGCGTTCGTCGCACCGGCGGCACGCGAAGGCGCGCGCGGCTTGCGGGCCTTCACCACCGGGACGGGCCCGCGAGCTCGAGGAGCCGTGGATGCGCCCCGGCTCGAATCAGTCGCGGCGACGTCGTCGACGGCGACCTCCGCGTCGTTGGGACCAAAGGCGGCGCGCGTGAGGGTGGCCAGCGCCGGAGGCGAGGCGGCCTCGGGCGCAGCCTTGATCGGTACCAGCGCCCCAGGCGCCGCGACCCGCGCGATCGCGGTTGCGTTGGCGCGCGCCATCGGAGGTTGCGGCGCACGGGCGAACGACAGGATGGCAACGACGGCGACGAGAACCGACACGCCAAGGGCGGCAACCATCGACGAGGTGCGCGCGCGCGGCGGTCGGCGCACCAGCACCGTCCGAGAGAGCGAAGCGTCGGTCTCCACGTCGAGGGTGAGAGGCGGCGAACTGGCAGGAGGCGGGGGCGGTTCAGACGCGGGCGAAGGCGGCTCGCTGTGTTCGGGAGCCGGAGCGAGCGGCGCCTTCCAAGCCTCGACCTTGGTCACGAGCGCGCTGCGGCGTTCGAGATCGTCGCCGCCGAGCCGTTCGAGGAGGCGCGAGACTTCGAGCTCCGAGGCGAGCGGACACGCGTCGGCTAGCTCCTGCGCCATCTCCTCGGCGGTCCCGTAGCGCCGCGCGACGTCGACGGCGAGCGCGCGCTGCACGATGGCGTCGAGCGCCGCCGGGACGTCGCTCACGATAGCGCTCGGAGGCGGAGGGGCGGAGGGCCGCTCGAGCGCCTCCGTGAAGGGACGACCGGTGAGGCATTCCCACAAGACGACGCCGACGCCGTAGAGGTCCGAGCGGCCCGTCAGCGGAAGCGCGCGCCGCTGCTCCGGCGACATGTACACGACCTTGCCGAGCGTTGTACCGGTGGCCGTAAGCTTCGAGCGACCATGCGCTTTGGCGACGCCGAAGTCCAGGAGACGACCGGCACCATCAGCTCCGACGAGGATGTTCTGCGGCGAAACGTCACGGTGAACGAGCGCTAGCGACGCGCCATCGGCGCCCTTGGCGTCGTGCGCCGCTGCGAGGCCGCGGAGCACGTCGCACAAGATGGCCACGACGACGGGGCGCGGCAGTCGCTCGCCGAGCGACGACGCTTCCTCGATGAGCGCCGCGAGCGAGGTACCGTGAACGTATTCCAAGACGAGGCAAAGCTCCGAAGGCGACTCGACGACGTCGAGGACCGGCACCACGTTCGGGTGACGCACACGACTCAAGACTCGCGCCTCTTCGCGAAGGCGTGCCGCAAGCTCGCCGCCGACGTCGTACGCACGATCGAGGCGCTTGATCGCCACGAGCCTCGACACCCCCGGGGAGACGTCGAGACGACCAAGGTGAACGGTCGCCATGCCGCCGCGGGCGAAGGCGTCGAACATGAAGTAGCGCCCGACGGAGCGCGGCGCTGTCACGTCCGGTGGGGACACGTCGACGTTCATGGGGGTCGGGTTCATTGTCCGCAGAAGAGCGAGACCACCTTCACCACGTCGCCGAAATAGTCGGCCCCGGTGCAGGCGGTCTCTTGGGTCTTCGCGCAATCCAGCGCCGCGGCGTAGGTCGCGCAGCCGCCCTTGTCGGCGGCGTCGAGGCACGCATCGATCCCGTCGACGTCGCAGTGACCGCAGAAGGCGTCCTCGCACGAGAGGAGGCGATCGTAGCGAGCGCCGCAGCCGCCTTGGCTCGTGTCGCCAGACATGGCAGCGATGCATCCCGGGTAGTTTACATACGTGTACGCGCCCTGATCGTAGAGGGGACCGCGCACCGTGGCGCCCTCGGGCGTGTTGGCGCATCGAAGGCAGGAGTCGTTCTCAGGCGCTTGCCAGAACTGGGAGCACGCCGCCGTGACGGTGTCGTTGTTCATGCAGGTGGCGAGGACCTGAATCTGCGTCGGGGAGCACGCGGCGACGCGCGCCGTGGGCGGCGGAACCCACGCCGTCGGCTGGAACGTGACGGGTCCCGGACTGCAGGTCCGCACTGGCGCAGCCGCTTCGAGCCCGCCGGCGTCGTCGGCGCGGTGCTCCATCGGGTTGGCGCGCGGACCGGCATCGTCGCCCACGACGGCGGACGTCGCAGCCACGGTCGGCGACGGCTGCCCGCCGCAAGCGACGAGCACGACCGCAGCCAACGCAAAGAGAGGCGAGCCTTGGGTCGGTCCCCGCGGGGGCGCGGAGAGCAGGGTTCGGAGCATCTCCCCCTTGCTGCAACCCCTAGGCCAGAGACCTGGCCCGCTCACCCTCACGATCTCGGCGGATTTTGCTACCCCGAGGCTGTCCACGGCGGCCCCCGCGAGCGGCTAGTGTCACCGGGGAAAGACGTGCCCCTTCACTCCGAAAGGGTCACTCGGGGATGGGCAGGCTGGCCACGACGCCGGCGGGCTTGTTCCCCGCGTAGGCGTGCGTTCCGTAATAGAGGCGCTCGCCGCTGGCGACGACTGAAGTGACGCCCTTCGCGTCCGCGAGCTTGACGTGTTTGGGCGCCGTGAGCGCGTCCTTGATCGCGTAGAGCGCGCCCCGCTTGCCATCGGCCACGTAGACGTTCTTGCCGTCGGCGGCCAAGTCGTAGACGCCGCCGAAGTCGTCGTCGAGCATCGTGGCTTCGGACGCGCCGCTCTTGAGAGCCATGACCTTCTTGCCCTGCGTGAAGTAGAGGTTCTTGCCGTCAGAGATGAGGTTCTCGGCGAGCGCATCCGCGGCAGGGAACTCAAGGACCGTCTTCGGGGTCCCACCGGAGAGCGGCAGACTGAAGATCGTCTGGGGCAGCACGCGGTTCGTGCGCGAGTCGGTGAAGTTCTTGTGCGTGATCACGAAGACGTGGTCGTCGGCGAGCGCCGTTTGCGAGATGAAGCCCGCGTAGTCGGCGAACTTGAATTCCCCGACCTTGCGCATGCCAGTGCCGTCGTGTTTGCCGACCATCAGCTCGCCGCCTTCGCGAACGACGGCGAACTTGTCGTCGGTCACCTCGAAGCCGGCAGGCTCGCCGCCGCCTTCGCCCGTGCAATCCTCGTCGGTGTAGATGCCCTTCTGAGAAGGCTCCGCTTCACTCGTATCCATGACGCTGATCCAGCAGCTCGACCCCGTCGCGACGAAGAGCTTCTTGCCCGCCTTGCGAACACGCGTGAGGCCAGCGTCGCTCACCTTCTCGCGACGACCGCCGCCGAGCGCGACGCGGCTGTACTTCCCTTCCCAATACGCAAACTCCTGATCGAGCTCAGGCTCACCCGACGCCACGAAGTGGTTCGCTGAGAAGTAGACGTGCGAATCGGTGGCCATGAGGCCCGCTGGATGTTCAACGTTGCGCGCGTGGGTCTTCACGCCAGCGCGCTCGAGCGCGTCTTCCGTCGCAACCCCCGGGTCGCTCGCGCCAGACCCGCTGCAAGCGGCGAGACCGAAGATCAACGGCAGGGCAACGAGGGCGGTGAGGGGGAGCTTGCTCATGGTGCCCGCCGGGAGCAGGCCGCGTGCCAAGCCCTTTGGGCCGGAAACGCGAGAGATTTCGATCCGCAAATTGCCCCATGGTGAGACGATATCCCACCTCAGCTGCGCCGCCGGCGACAGAGCGCGAGCAGGCTTATCGCGAGCAGGAGTGCCGGTCCGGTCGCATCGCGCGCGCCGCTCGTCGCGCAGCCCGCGCATCCACCACGTCGCGGCGCGCTGTCTGGCGACGAGGCGGGAGACACGACCGCCTCCTGCGTCGACTTTTTAGCAACGTCCTCGGCCTTGCGATCGCCCGGCGCGGACGGAGCTTCGCGCGCCGCGCTGGGCTCCTGGGCGGGCGCCCCATCCTTGGCTGCCCCTTGCGGCGAAGAGCGCTCCGCCGCGCAAGAAGGGCAGGCTCCGTGGACGCTACTCTTCGCCTCGCCGGTCTTGCGACGTGCGTCCTCGCAGGTCGGCCCGGAAGCGATAGCGCAAATGCGAGCCGTGGCCCGCTCCATCGAAGCGAGCGCGCGACACAACGTCACGCAGTCGGAGGAAGCGAGGTGCCCTTGGTCCGCCAGTTGGCGGTGAAGCTGCCCCACCTCCCGCTTCAAGCGCTCGAGCGTGGCCCCGATCGAGCTTCCTCCGTTGTCGCTCATATCCGCCGGGTCACTAGCCGCAGCACCGTCCCCGGCAACCAGCGTCACCGCAACGAGGAGCGAGCCCGTGACGAAGGTCGAGGCTCGCGCAATCGACGACCGAGGACGGAGACACGACCGTGCGACGGAGGTGGGCACCATTCGCCGCATGCTACCCGATCGAGCCCTTGCGGCGCCCGCGCGGGTGCTCCATGACGGCGTCATGAGTGAGAAGGCCCCCGCGCGAAGCGTCCTCGGCACCGAGCTCGCCGATTGCTCCCAGAACGCGGCCAAGACCACCGGCTTCTTCCGCGACGGGTGCTGCAACACGAGCGACGAAGACATGGGCTCGCACACCGTCTGCGCGCAGATGACCCAGGAGTTCTTGGAGTTCTCCAAAGCGCGGGGCAACGACCTCTCGACGCCGCGGCCCGAGTTCGGCTTCCCCGGCCTCGAGCCCGGGGATCGTTGGTGCATGTGCGCGGCGCGCTACAAAGAGGCGCTCGACGCAGGCCTGGCGCCGCCGGTGTTTCTCGGAGCCACCCACGAGCGCGCCGTAGAGGTCGTGCCGTACGAAGAGCTGAAGCGGCGCGCGCTGGACTTGAACTGACGACTTGAACTGACCGGCGCGAGCGCGCGCGGCGCGAAATCGCGGGCCCCGCCTTGACGGGCGGCGGGGGCGCGCTACTGAACAGCGTTCATAATGAACGACGTTCAAAATACGCCGCCGCGACGGCCGCGGCGCCAGAAGGTGACGAAGTGGGGCGACGGCGAAGGCCGGCGGCGCGACATCCTCGAGGCCGCCCGAGGCCTCGTCTTGGCCGGCGGCCCCTCGGCGCTGACGACCCGCGACGTCGCCGCCCGCGCTGGCGTGAGCCTCGGGACGCTCTACGTCTACTTCAAGACCAAAGAAGAGATCTTCGTCACGCTCTACGAGCTCCGCGTCGAGGACCTCGCGCGCGAGATCGACGAGCACACGCGAGACGCAAAGACGTTTGAGGCGCTCTTCGAGGTCGTCGCCGAACGCTACCTGCTCTTTTACGCCGACTACGGGCACGCGCTGAACGTGTGGTCGTTGATCGCGGATCCGGCGTCGGTGGTGGCCCTCCCCGAAGCGCTCCGCGCCGGGCTCACGGCGCGCGTCATGAATCTCCTGGTGTTGCTCCGCGAGCGCGCGCGCGCCGCGCTCCTTCGAGAGGGCCTCGTCGTCACCGACGAAGCTTTGGCCCTGCCGTTCGTGTGGATGGTGCTCTCGGGCCTCTCCGAACACGTGCGCGGCCCACGCTCCACGTTGCATGCGGCGTCGCCGCGCGAGGTCATTCGCTTCGCGGCTCGCACCCTCAAGCGTGGCCTCACGGCCTCATCGACCACGTCATCCACCTCGCCATCGACCTCGTCATCGCCCTCGTCATCGCCATCGTCAGCAAGGTCGACCCCCAAGAAGGCTCCCCGCGGAAAGAAGCGCTCATGAACACGTCTGCACCGTCGCCCGAAGCGAGCCCCGAGCTCCGCGACATCCAAGAGCAACTGAAGGCGTTGACGGTCCGTTGGTCGCTGCGAAAGGAGCTCGACGAAGGCCGCGCGCGGGCGCTGCGCCGCCGCGCCGCCGAGCTTTGCCACGAGCACTACCGGGCTCACATCCCGGCCTACGGCAAGGTCTGCGAGCGCATGCGCGTCGCCGGGCCGGCGAGCTTCGACACGATCCGCGCAAAGCTCCTCGTGCCCGACGACCTCTTCAAGTCGTACCCGCAGAAGACGCTCGACGAGGGCCGCTTCGACCTCATGAACGAGTGGGTGAGCCGCATCTCCAGCGTTCGCGTCGCCTTCGACACCACCGGCATCACCAACATCGATCAATGGATCGATCGCATGGAGGAGCGCGCCAAGGTGCGCCTCGTGTTTAGCTCCGGCACGTCGGGGCACATCTCTTTCGTCCCACGCGACGAGGCCACTTGGCGCGCCTTTACCGAGCTGCCGTTCCTCTACGTGGCGGCGGGCCTGGGCCACCGCGGCCTCTTGCCCAAGTGGAAGTTCTCCGTCGTCAAACAGCTCGGCAAGCGCCTACCTTCGTCGACCTACGCGGGCGTCGTCAAACGTCACGGTCTTCGTTCGCGGGATGGCTTTCTGTTCAATTTCGCCGGCGGCAACCAAGGGGTGCAGCTCGCCGGCCACGAGATCGGCAAGCTCACGCGCACGGCGCACTTTCTCTATCGGCAGCGAATGTCTGCGGCGGCGGTGCGCGCCATGCTGCGTGGGCCCAAAGACAGCGCAGAGCGGCTCCTCGTGGACGAGTTCCTCGATGCAACGGTGAAGCAGAAGGCCGAGAACTACGCCCGCATGCTCAGCGCGCTCCAGGCCTCCGCACGACGAGGAAACCGCGTCCTGGTCTTCGGCACGCCGGCGGTCCTCGTCGAGGCGTGTCGCTTCCTCGAGGAGAAGAACGAACGCATTCTGCTCCCGGAGGGCAGCACCGTTTCCTACGGCGGCGGCTGGAAGTCGTTCTCGGGGGAGCGCATCTCCGAGGCGGCGCTCGTCGCGCTTCTGCAGCGCTCGTTCGGCGTTCGGAAGAACGCGGTCATCGACTCGTATTCGATGACCGAGATCCACGGAATCATGCAGAAGTGCGCCGAAGGGCGCTTTCACGTACCGCCGTTTCTCGAGGCCATCGTCTACGACGAAGCGCTCGTCGCCAAGAGCGGCGACGACGTTCAAGGCACGCTCGGGTTCGTCGACCCGTTCGCCGTCTCCTACCCGGGCTTCATTCTCACCGGCGACAACGTTCGCCTCCTTCGAAAGCCGTGCGCCTGCGGATTGCCGGGCGAGACCATCTTGCGGGTCGAGCGCTCGCCAGGAAAAGACGTCAAGGGTTGCGGCGGCATCATGGCCCGCGTGAACGCCTGAGGAGCCATCATGCAAGTCGAACTCGCAAGACCCATCAAGAACAAGGCCTCCTCCCCGGAACGTGCCCTCGCCGAGCTGGCCCATGCGCACGACCTTCTAACGCGAGGCGAAGACGGCATTCTGCGCGTTCCGTTTTTGGTGCGCGGCAAGCTTCGCGTGCCCGAGGCCATCACACGTGAGGCCATCGACCATCGCTTTCGTGAGCTCGACGCGGAAGCGGGCCCCTCCGATGGCCTCCCCGGCTACGCGCGCGTGGGCGGCGCCCAAGTGCTCCGCGAAGTGGTGACGCGGCCCAAGATCGCTGGAACGCCGCGGTTCGTCTACACGGTGATGCCCGTCTTCGAGCCGGACGAGGTCATCGAAAGGGACGTCGCGGCCCTGGCCGAGGAGCTCTACGACCTGCCGGTGACGGAGATCGTGGCGTACGCCGACGGTCTCGCGAAGGCGTACCGCGAGAGCTTGGCCTTCATCAACACGGTACGTGACGCGACGCGCCTCACGGCCGAGTTGCCGGATGAAGAGCACGACCTCGCCTTCGCCACGGTGCCGATGCTGCTCGACGGAGCTTCCCTCAAGGCGAGCGTGGATCACGAGCTGTGCGCGTGGGGCCACTCGGGGAGCGAGCTACTCGATGGCTGGCGAGCCATCGACGCCGCCGTGATGCCGGCACCGGTTCATGCCACGCTTGCGCGCGCGCTCGCGGCACCGTTCGTCCCCCGAGAGGCGGAGATTCGCGCCATGCCCACGCGCCAGCTCCACATCACCGCCGGCAACGCGCCGCACATTCCCTTCTTCTCCGCCATGCGCGCCATCGCCACCAAGTCGGCGGCCGTGGTGAAGTCTCCGAGCGGGGCGACGATCCCCGGCGCCTTGTTGGCGCTCCTCGCGCTCGCCTCGAATCCGGACCACCCCATCACGAAGCACTTGTCGTTCGTCTATTGGCCTGGCGGCGACGAGAGCGTCGAGGGCGCGCTCTTCATGCCGGGTGCCTTCGATCGCGTCGTGGTTTGGGGAGCGCCCGGTGCCGTCTCTTCCGTACGAAGCCGCGCAGTGGGCACGAAGGTCGTCACGTTGGACCCGCGTTATGGCGTGTCGATGATTGGGCGCGAGCTCTTCGCCGAGGCCGACCTCGGCGCTGTGGCAAGCCGCGTGGTGGCCGACGCCCTCGTGGCCAATCAGAAGGCGTGCATCGCCTCGCAGGTCGTCTACGTGGAGGGCGGGCACGACGCCGACGTGGCGCGGTTCGCGGAGGCGCTGCGCGCCGCGCTTCACGCCTTCGACGAGGCGAGCCCGAATGTCATCGCGGACCAAGCGCGCGGCGACGTGCTCCGGCTCTTGAAGGGTCGCTTGCTCGACGCGGACTGGTACACGAACGAAAGCGGCGGCGGCGCGTTCTCGTCGGCCGTCGTCGTTTGCCGAGACGAGTTCTCGATGGCGTCGCATCCCATGTGTCGCTTCCTCGTGGTTCGCCCCGTCGCCGATCTCGATGAGCTCGTGAAGACCGGCCGCGTCTTGCATCACGGCGTCTCGACGGTCAGCGTATGGCCCGAGCCGCGCCGCAAGGCGCTGCGCACCGCAATCGCCGCGCAAGGCGTGAGCAACGTGCCACCGCTCGGCCAAAGCGGGACCGGGTTTTCCGGTCAGCCGCACGACGGCATGAGGGTGCTCTCGGAGCTCGTCGATTGGAAGAATGCGTAGCGGCCGGTGCGCGCAGACGCGCGAATCGACGAACGACTGTGCCTGATTGCCTGAGCTCTCGCAGCGGCGGACGCCACGCGAAGCGGTGCGACCCTTGGAGGTCGGCTCGCGATCCGTGACGGCCCACCGACGTCGCCACAATTCGCCGTCGCGCTTCACCCACCGCGTCTGACGCCGCGTGCAACGCCTTGCGGACGGGCGTTGACCGATGCCCGTAGCGGCAACGCTTTGCCGCGGCGCGCCCGCACGCGAGACGCTCTGCGGGCGGTGAGCAGCAGCCCGTTGCACTTCGTGTCGCGGGCGCGATCGCCAACCCCACGAACGTGGGTCAGTGCCAAGTGCGCCAAAGTGCACTCGGCGTGCAACGGTCAGAGAACGCGTGGCCGGCCTTCCACTTGCTCTGGGTCATCGAGCCATCGAGGAGGAGACCCACCATGACTTCGCGCTTCGTCACCGTTGCATTCATCCTGGTCGTGAACATCGTCGTCGCCGGTCGAGCGTCCGCCGCGGCCGATCCGGCGGTCGCGAAGCGAAACGCGATCGTCGACTTCTTCAATCACCAGGTACCGATCGGAGAGCGGTCGCTCGGCAGCTACTTCAAGCGATTCAACCCGAAGACGGGCCCCGCGTGCGCGTCGCCGGAAGAGGCGGAGAAGCTCACCGCGACGTTGATGCCGCACCCCGGCAAGTTCGACAGTGAGGTGGCGTCGCTCCGCAACGCCGCAAGGAGCGAACCGGCCGCACCGGCGCTCGACGCCGCGAGCATCGAGCTCGCCACCGCGTTCGAGGCGCTCGTCCAAGCGACCGACGAGAACTGGCGCTACTACGACACCGACGAGCACCGGAGCGACCTGTGCAAGAAGAGCAAGGCGCTCCACGGCAAGGTCCGCACCGCCGGTGCGCGCTTCCACAAGGCGCAGGCCGCGCTCTATACGCTCCTCCGCGCGGACGAGGCGAAGCGCAGCCAAGTCGAGCTCAAGGAGATCGAGGCTCGCTCCGGCAAAGGCGCCCATTACCTCAGGAAGAAGGCGATGATCGAGGCGCGCACGACGATGGACGCCGTCGATCGCGGTGTGCATCTCGGCCTCCCGGTCGCCGGTCCTGTCCGCACGGCACTGAAGAAGCTCGAGGTCACGAGGAAAGCGCTCTCCACGTATCAGAAGGCGCACGAGGGCGGGGCGAAGGAGAGCGGTTTCGTCCACTTCACGGCGATGATCGACTCGTTCGCCGCGGCGGCCACGCAGTACGCCGACGCGCTCGCGGTCGGAAAAGCGGACGTCGACGACGTCATCGGCGCCTTCAACCGCGCCGTGGAGTCCTCGAACCGCGTTCGCTTCAGCGCGGCGTTCCACTGAGCCGATCGCATTCTTGAGCTTGCTGGGGCGCACCGGTGGGCCGGGGTTTCGCGCGCCGAGCGTCGCAGGCAACTCTTCGCCGGCCCAGCTCGCGGTGGGAGCGCGTCGAGCGTCGTCTACACGGCGCAGTACGTGGTGGGTCCTGACGTCGCTGTAGAGACGGCGCGAGGCAACGCGGGGCGTGACGAGACCCTTGCGTCGCAGATGGCGCGCTAGGTCTACTTCTCTTCCGGCGTGGGTCACCCTTTGGAACGCCTTCTCTCCTTCGACGTGGCACCAGATGGGGGGCATCGTCGACGAGATCCTCGCGCGGCCGAGTCCGCTGCGACCCTGGGTCGTGCGGCTCCAGCCCGGGATCCAAGATGACGCCGTGGCTCGCCTGCGCGCCGCAAGCCTGACCATCGAGCTCCGCGGACCGTTCGGTACAACTTGAACCGGGTTAGCCGTGTTGGTTCGGCGGCCGGGCGCGACTGTCTGGCTCGAGCGCGCCCGAGAGGACGCGCTCCGCGCGGCCTTTCGAGCACCGCGCGCGTAGCCACGATGGCGCGTAACGGTCGTCGAATAAAATGGATCCGTAAATGCGTAAATCCTTGATTTGGCAAGACTTTGCCACGTCGCGCTAGGCGACACGTTGCCGAAACTTGCGAGCGCGCTCGACCACGCGAGGGCACCGAGGGCGCAAGTCTCGGATATGCGGCGCCGCGCATGTCGGGAGACCGGCGGCACGCGCGCTGCAGTGGGTTGAGTCGTAGCGCGGCGATGAAGATTCCGCGGGAGAGCTTCCGCTCTCCAACGCGAGGAGGACGCCCGCATAGCCTTTCACGACTCACGAACAACCACAGCGCACCGTGCGCGGAAAAACGAGCCCACCATGAACTCCTACGAATCAACGCCGCAGCAGCTCGAAACGCTCAACGACGAAGACCTCGGCTCCATCGCCGGTGGCCGCATCGACGTGAATCCGTGCCCGCCGCAGCCGACCTTCCCCGACCCCGATTGCTGGGCCGGGCCCGAGTATCTCTGAGCCCTTACCACGCCACTCCGGCGGCTTCGCGCCGCCTGCCTCTCCTTCAAAGACCTTCGCACCCTCCCACCGACTTACGGAGCCCGTCCCCATGAAAACGCCCCCCGCGTGCGCCAACGCCTTCGCCACACAAGAGACGCAGGAACTGTCGCCAGATGACCTCGCGCGCGTGCAAGGCGGCGCGGTGTGGTGCATCCTGTTTCAAGACGGAAGCTCGATGTGCGTGCCCATCGACCCGCCCGAGCCACCCGGTCTCGGCAATCTCAGCGATCTCAACGCGCCCTGATCACACTCTCGATTCACCCGACCGCTCGAATCAGAGAACCACGGCCTTCACGGCTCTGTCCGCGCGCGCCAACGCCGGCTCGCCTCGACGGCGGGGCCGATGGGATCAGCGCTTGAGGCCGTGCGCCTCGCGGACGGCTGCGTTCCGTGCGTCCGCGCGCTGGAGCGCAGGGCGAGCCGCGAGGCGCTCGGCGTATGCGGTGAAGGCCGGCCGCGGCTCGATCATCTTGAACATGAGCATGTATCGGAGTGTTCCGCCGAAGATCACGTCGGCCATCGAGAAGGTGTCACCCAGGATGAACCCCTTTTCGATCGCACCCTCGATCGTGTCGAGCATCGCGGCGTACGAGCCCCACCCGGCCTGACCGTCGCGATAGGTCCAGCCTGCCGCCTTGGCCAGTGAGCACGGCTCGATAACCGACGGCGAGAAGAACGACCACCGGAGGAACGTTCCGCGAGCCGGGTCATCGAGACGCGGAGCGAGCCGCCCGCTCGCATAGCGGTCCGCGAGGTAAACGCCGATCGCGGCGACCTCGGTGAGCACCGCGTCGCCGTCGGTCAGGATGGGGAGCTTGCCCATTCGATTGAGCGAGAGGATCTCGGGAGACTTCTGCTCGCCCTTCGGCACGTCCACGAAGCGGAGCTCATACGGGACTTCGACCTCCTCGAGCATCCACACGACGGTGGCGGCACGGGTGAGGGGGTGGTGATAGAGCACGATCGACATCGGGACCTCCTGGGGCCGCCGAGTCTAGACTGCGGTCGGCCCGTGTCCCAAGGTGCTCGACGACCTATGCGGCGTCGTGGACCGATGAGCCAAGACCCCAGAGCTCCTCCGCCGCCTCGCGCACGGGGAGACGCCCCGCGAGGATCGCGTGAGGGTCACGGGGATGCACTCGCTCGATCGCGCAGGCCTACTCGACGAAGGCGAAGTAGTCCCGGTTGTCTTCCAGGTATCGAACCTGCACAGTCGCTCCGGGCGGATAGCGCGGAAAGTCGTACGGGTTGAGGAGCGTGGTCGATTCGAGCAGGAACCCTTGCCCGCCGACGCCCGCGTCGGCCTGAACCTGCAGCTTGAATCGAACGTAGTGGAGCGCGTCGCGTCGAGATCGGGTGTCCGCGGCCGAGACAATGGTGGCCGTCACGCGCGTTCCGCTCGATTGCGCTCGGGCAATCTCGGCCGGACCGTCGTGCTTGGAGCACGCGATGGGCGCACTCATCGCCATGATCAGGAGCGCCTGCGATGTGCTGACGGCGAGGCGGCGCAAGAGAGCAGGCATCTGGATCATCGCTCCAGCTAGTTGTTCATCCGGGTCCCGCACACCATCTCGATGTGGTCACCCTTCTTTTCGAGGGCGCAGAAGCCTTCCGAAAACCAGACAGGGTCGCGCACGAAGTGCGTACTGGAGTAGGCGTCGGGATTCCGCCCGTACGCCGAACCTTGAACCGTGGCCGACGGCACCCAGTCGGGCGGCCGGAGGCACGACTTCCAGCTCGTCGCCATCCGGTCGAACGTGTCAGGAGGAAGGGCGGAGAGCGGTAGCGTTCGGCAGCTGTAGACGCGCCGGCGGTTGACCGAAGGGCGGCGAGTCGTTTCGACGACGCACACATCAAAGCCCGATGGGATCACGAGCCCGAGATTCCTGGACTCGTGCTCGTCACCAATGTCAGGAGCGCCACGCGGGATCGCGAGGTCCTCGCGGGGGCCTGGAAGGAGACTCATCGCGATGGCGACGCGCTTCACCGCACCGCAGTGAGCTTCCGCGTCGAACACGCGAATCCCCGCCTCAGCCGTTCGACCGCCGGAAGGTGCCGGAGCGGCAGACGATGACGTAGGCGCGGCATGAAGCGGCGCGTCGACCTCTGGCTTGGGGTTGCGGCGCGCATCGCACGCCAGCGCTCCCGCCATGAAGAGAACCGACGCGCGCCGAGCCGCACTCATTCAGAACGGGAAGTTCGTGTAGCTCATCGTGAGAAACGACCCGTCGGGCTTCGTCGCGATGATGGTGTGACTCTCGAGATCGCCGTCTTCTGCAATCGAGTGGCTGCGCGACGAGATCGCGGAGAAGTCCGACACCGGGAGGAACGTCTTGCGGACCGCCGAGGCGAGTCCCTTGATCGCTTTGGCCGCATCCTTTGACTCGTCGTCTTCGGCGTCGGCGAGCTCCTCGGCGGCCCGCTCTTCGAGGACGCTTGCGACCCCGTCCACGCCCGAGGCTCCCCAGGTGAGGTCGAACCAACCGAGTTCGATGTCCGACGCGTTCGTTCCCGTGACGTCCTCGAGGATCTTCTTCACTGAGGTGCCGCGCGGATATTCCTTCACCGCGAACGACATGCCGTAGTCGTTGTTCTTCGCGACGTTCGCCTTCGTGACCGCCGACTTGAGCGCACGAACCTTCGACGCCGGTGACCGGAGCTCGGACTCGGAAGCCTCGGACTGGTCCGCGTCGACCGGTCCGGCAGAGCAGCCAGCGGCCGCCGCGCCAACAAGAGCCAGGAAACCAACCGCCCAAACGCTGAGGTGTCGTTGCATGTGCGCCTAGATGCCACACCATTCCGCATGCGCAAGGGCTGAAATCGTGCGAGCGACGACCTTTTGCGGCCTTGCCCCATCCCTGGAGCGAATCGAGCGGCCGCCTGGCCGACAGTCATCGGCGCCCCGAGGCAGCTGTCGGGAGCGGGCCGCGTCGGGCGCAGCGGCGACCGCCTCTATGAACCTCAGCGCTGTCCCGTCCGCTCGGCGATCGCGATGTGCATGTCGGCGGGCGTACGGCCGAGCGGCTCGAGCCCCGCCGCACCACGGGCCTCGTCCCATTCGGTAGCGCAGTTGTTGGAGAGGAGCGCGTATTCGGGCGGGTCGCTGGCCGCCGCGCGCAGGTGCTGGAGGAGTCCGAGAGACTGGTCTCGATCGAGCGGCTCGTCGTAGCTGCGCGTGATGGCGCGCACGTCTTCGTTCTCGAACCAGCGGCCCGGCGAGCCCTGAAGGATCGTGCTCCAGGGCGCGTCGTCGGCGGGCCCGAAGCTGACCGTCACATCGCGCGCCATTGCGGCCGCCGCGCTCTCACAGTGGACGGTGGCGCTCACGTGGTCGGTGATAGGAGCGAACTCACGGAGCTCGGTCCGCGCGACGCAGGTCGCGTCGGGCTCGGTGGCAACGAGGTCGTAGACCTGCTCGAGGGTCGAGCGCCATCCGGCTAGGCCGCCAGCGACGGAGTCGAGGATGACGGTGTCGAGGCCGTCGAGAACGCGAGTGCTCATGGATCGGTCTCGATGCAAGGCACTTGCCGACCTCGGCCCCGCCGGGAGCGTGGACGATCGGCCGACGCATCCTTCTCCCAGAGCACGGTCGCCAGGGTGCTTGCGATACCATCCCGCTGTGGCGCGTATCCTTCTCGTCGACGACGACACGTCTCTTCTGGACGTCTTGGGCATGGCCATCACCGATGCTGGTTATGAGCTCGTGACGGCACGTGACGGTCAGGCCGCCTACTCGCTCGCGTCCGTCGACGCTCCCGCGCTCATCATCAGCGACGTGAACATGCCGCGGCTCGATGGCTTCGCGCTCTGCCGAAAGCTTCGCGAGGCCGGGAGCGCCGTCCCCATCATCTTGCTCACCTCGCGCGACGGTGAGATCGACGAGGCGCTCGGTCTCGAACTCGGCGCCGACGACTACGTCGCCAAGCCCTTCAGCACGCGGGTCCTCCTGGCCCGCGTCGCGGCCCTGTTGCGGCGCGACGCGCTGCGGAGGGACTCCACGACAGAGCGTGAGACGGTGAGCATCGGCGCCCTCGCCCTCGATCCGCAGAGGCTCGAGGCGCGTTACCGCGGAACGGTCCTCGCGCTCACGGTCACCGAGTTTCGTCTTCTCGAGGCCCTTGCGCGCCGCCCCGGCGTGGTGCTCTCGAGGGAACGACTCCTCGAGATCGTTCGGGGGCACGACTCGATCGTCGTCGAGCGCATCGTCGACACCTACGTCAATCGTGTGCGGCGCAAGCTCGAAGCCGTCGACCCGTCGTTCACGGCCCTCGAGACGGTCATCGGCGCCGGCTATCGCTGGCGCGAGGGCTAACCGATGGAGCGAGCCTTCGAGCCGGCCCAGGCGCTGCATCGACGCTGGTCCCTTCGCCTCCGGGTTGCGGTGGCCATCATGCTCGCGGCCCTGGCGCCGCTCCTCTTGGTCTTTCTGTGGAGCCAGCTCGATCGGAACGTCCCCGGTCGCATGTGGGCAGAGACCCGTGAGGCAGCCCGCGCCGGCGCGGCGAGCGCCACCGGAGGCGACGTCGCGCTCGAAGGCGTCGCGCGTGCCCATCGCGTCCGGCTGCGCGTCATCGACGAGCGCGGCGAGGTCGTCTTCGAGCATGACGCCGACGATCCCAACGACCGCTTTGGCCGCTTCGAAGAGCTGCTCATCGGCGCCAGCGCACGAACGCTCCGAGAGGTCGACGAGACGCTCGGCCCGCTCGCCGATCGCAGCTCCGCAAGGGGCGCTCGGAGCCACGGCGCCTACGTGGCCTGCGACACGTTGCCGCTTCTGTATTGCGAGGCGGCGATGTCCACGAGCGGGGGTCTCGTCGTCCACGCGCAACGGAGCTCACGGCGCGCGGTGCAAGCCGTCTACGCGCTGCGCGCGCAGCTGCTGCGACTGGCGGTCTTCACCGTACCGCTAGCGCTCGCCATCGCCCTCACCACGGCTCGACGCATCGTCCGGCCCGTCGAGCACTTGCGTCGCCAAGCGCTCGTGTTGGCGAGCGGGGCGAGCCCCAGCGCGGCCCTCGACCCAGAACGAAGCGACGAGGTCGGCGCGCTTGCCCAAGCGTTCAACGTGCTCCTCGACGCGCTGCAGAAGAAACGGATCGAGAACGAGGCCTTCGTCGCCGACCTCGTGCACGAGATGAAAAATCCCGTCGCGGCCGTGAGCGCCGCCGCCGAGGCGCTCGCCGCCGGCGGCGTGGACGAAGCGCGGGCGCTGCGCCTCGGACGGGTCCTAGGCGACAGCTCGGCGAAGCTCGACCGGCTCGTGTCGCAGTTTCTCGACCTCGCGCGCGCTGACGCGGGCATGCCCAGCGAGGAGCGCTCGTCGGTCGAGCTCCGCGCGCTCCTCGATGGGCTCGCGGCCCGCACGCGCGACGACCCCAACTTCGGCGACGTACGCGTCACTCTCACCGGCGCCGCTGCGCCGCTCCGCGTGCGCGGCGTCTCGCATCGCCTCGACGCGCTCTTTCGTGAGCTCTTCGACAACGGCGCTTCGTTCGCCGGGCCCCGAGGCGAGCTCGACGTGACCGTCGCGCGCGACGCAACGGGAGGCGTCGTCGTCTCGTTTCACGACTCGGGGCCGGGGATCGCCGAAGCCGATCTCGCGCGGGTCTTCGACCGCTTCTTCACGACGCGGGGAGAGCGTCGGGGTACCGGTCTTGGGCTCGCGCTCGTGCGCGCCGTGGCCAGAGCCCACGGCGGCGACGTCGAGGTGCGCTCCGACCGCGGCGCCACGTTCACCGTACGACTGCCCCTCGAGGGCTGACAGGACGAGCCGCGATTCACGCCGGATTCACAGCGAATTGTCAGCGTTTTCACGCGCCTTTCGCCTCGCGTCGAAGCGACCGCCGCATGCTCTGGGCATGCAAGTCTTCCCTCGTCTCCTCGACCTCGTAAGCCCCACACGCACCGACGACTCGGCGGCCAACATGTCGCGCACCGAACGGGCGTTCTTTGCAGCCGTCGCCCTGCTCGTCTCGGTCGCCCTCGGCGCCCTCTGGGGAGTTGCCGCCGGCAGTCACGACCACCACCTCGCCCTCGACAACATCGGCAAGGTGCCGGTGCTCGTGGTCGGTTCGTCGCTCGTCGCCTTGCCGGTGGCGCTCTTCGTCTTCCGACTCCTCGCCCGCGGCGGCCGCGCCTCCGACCTCATGCTCGCGCACGCCGTCGGCGTCTTCGCGGGCTGCCTCGTGCTCGCGCTGCTCTCGCCGCTCGTGGCGCTCTACCAGTTCTCGAGCTCCTTCGCTGGCGTGCCGGTTGCCCTCGGCTCGGCGGTGCTCAGCGTCGTCGTCGCGGTCGGCGTCGTCGTGCGCGTCTTGCGCAAGCTCGCGCCAGAAGGTTCGGCAGCCCTCTACGCTCCGCCCGTTGCCTTGGCGCTCGTGCTCCAGCTGGCGGCGCTCGCGCAAATCGCATCGATCGCCACGCCGGTCTTCCCGACCCGTACCCCCATGGGACGCGGCGTCGACGGCCTGGTGCAACACGCGGAGCCCGAACAGCGGTGAACGTGAAGAGCCTTGCACCGCTAACCACCTTGATGAGGTTCGCTCGATGAGCCCCTTCAGCGTCGCCGGGGCCATCGTCGTCTTGGTGCTCTTCGCGTTGGCGGGTCTCGCGAGTCGCCTATGGCTGCGCCTCGACGACGAGAACTCGGCGCGAAAGGACGAGGGTTGACATGTTGCCGGCCCTCCCGCTGTCCACCTCGACGTGGCTCTTCGTTGTCGCCTCGCTCTTGTCGGCGCTCCTCGTGCACCGGGGATGCCGGCAGGCATCGCGCGCCGCGCCGCGGTTCGCGTGGCCCTGCCCCTCTGGACCATCGGCGGCCTCGGGCACGTCGCCTGGGGTGTCGGCCCCCTTCTCGCGCACTACCCGACGAGCTACTGGGGCGCCACGACCGGCTCGGTGACGCTCGTTCTGCTCACCGCGCTCACGATCGGTCTCGCCATCTCGGCGGTCCTCTCACGGGTCCTTGAGCGGACCTTGCCAGGCTGGTCGGAGGCCTCGTCGGAGACGGCAGAGCCGCTCCCGTCGCAAGCCTCGGTTGCGATGGTCCTCCCAAACGATCGGGGGCTTCTCGGGCGGCGCGCGATCCTGAAGGCTGCCGCGGTGACGCCGCCGCTGTTCACCTTGGGCGCTGGTACGGCGGGGTTTTGCACCGCATTCACACCGTCGAAGGTCGCCACGCGGGTGCTGACCTTCGAGTCGTTGCCGAAGCCGCTCGATGGGTTACGAATCTTGCAGCTCAGCGATGCGCACCTCGGCTTCGGACGGCAGCTCGACGACGTGGAGCGGATGCTCCGAGCGCTCGAGGGAGCATCCGAGCGGCCCGACCTCATCGTGCTCACCGGCGACATCGCCGAGCGGGTCTCGCTCCTGCCCGACGCCCTTCGTCTCGTCGCTGGGCTTAAGCCTCGTTGCGGTGTGCTCGCTGCGCTGGGCAACCACGAGCACCTTCAGGGCGTGCGCGCCGCGCGCCGCGCCTTCGACGGGAGCGACGTGCGACTGCTGGTCGACGAAGGGGTGCACGTCGGCGTCGACGGAGCCGAGCTCTTCGTCGCCGGCATCGACGACCCGGTGATCGTGCACACGGACATTCGACCGAGACTCGTGGCGCCCCTCGAGCGCGCGCTCGGGAGTTCGCACGCGGGAGCGTTTCGTGTGCTGCTCTCGCACCGACCGGAGGCCTTCGACCTCTCGGCGGAGCGCGGTGTCGAGCTCACCCTCTCGGGCCACACGCACGGGGGCCAAATCGGCTTCGCCGGCAAGAGCGCCTTCGAGCCGCTGTACCGGGACGGCTACCTCTGGGGTCGGTACCAGCGAGGCCGCTCGCGCCTCTACACGACCAGCGGCTTTGGCGCGTGGTTTCCCTTCCGGCTCGGGTGCCCGTCGGAAGCGCCGCTCATCGTGCTGAGGTCCGCGTAGCAAACGCGCGACGGGGCGCTCGCGGTATGACGTCCAGCGAATCGCGCCCAGCGCTGGATCCGTGGGCTGTTCCACGGGAGGATGCCGAGGTGTTCTGCCCCCGGTGCGCCCAGCCCATGACGCTCCCGGAGTCGCCCGCCGGGCCAACATACAAGTGCCTGCCCAGTGACACGCAGCTGACCCGCTCCTTGCACGACCAGATGAGCGAGGTCTTCGTCGTCAGAAACCGCCGCGGCGAACGGAACAGTGGTTCGAGCGGGCGGTGGTCCTGTCCCAGGTGCGGCGCACTCGTTGGAGCGGTCACGGTCGTTCATGAGGGACGCGGCGGGTACGTCGAAGTCGACGGACGTCGTTACGTCATCGAGCACGTCGAGGGCGGCCACTTCTGCATCCACTTTCCCTCTGGCCATCGCACGCGAAGGCGCGCCTCGGACCTAGAAGCACTCGAGGCTCTCTGCAGGCGCGAGCCCGAGAAGTGGTCGATCGAGCGTCGCGACCGCGTTCGAAGCCCAAGGCCGCGCTCGCGAAGCCACGACTGACGCTCAACCACGCGGGCCGCACATCCCTCGTCCCTATGGCCTTGCGGCCTCGGGCTTCGCACGACGCTCGCGACGGCGCGACGCCGTGTCGAACCTCGCGGCGGAAGTGGCCCGGCCTCAGCGGACGCGGACGCGAGCGCCCTCTGCCATGGCGAAGGCGCGCGCGGCCCGCTCCTTCTGCTGGATACGCTCGTGGAACCGCAGCAGGCGCTGCGCGCTGCGCCCCTCGCTCGCACCGACGAGCGGGAGCTCGGCCTCGAACGTCGTCTCCTTCGGTCGCGTTTCGGGCGTGAGGCGACCGTAGTGCACGTAGCCGTCGTAGGACTCGGCCCGCGTACCGCCACCTTCCGGGTCGCTCTCGCGCCCCAGCGGGTTCGCGGCGCAGGTTGCGCTCGGGCGGATCGTCGACATGAACGACGGCTGCGCCGGCGCGTGGCCCAGCGCGGCGACGAGTGAGAGAGGCTCAGCGGGCAAGTCGACTTCCTCTCCGTACCAGATGACGCTGCCGTCGCCGTAGGCCGGTGCGACGGAGAAGACCTTGCCGCGTGTCGGAGCGTAGTCCTTCGCCATGCGGCTTCCGGCCGAGAAGGAATCCTTGCGCGTGTGTGCCGCGCCCATGTGCAGCAGCATGCGGTCCGAGGCGGAGGCCATCTTCGATTTCAGGTTGTAATAGATGACCGGCTCGCGGCGCTCGAACCAGAGCGTCGGATCGCTGACGTCGTCGTAGGTCACGGTCGACGCCCAGAGCGCGTGCGTCATGGCCACGAGCCGCTCGCAGGCCTCCGACGTGAGCTCGCTGCAGATCTCATCCTTCTTCGCCATGATGTGATCGAAGTACCCGTTCGCGGCGTCGATGTCGCTCGGCGACGCGGGAACGCTCGCTCCTTGCGGGAGTGTCGCCAGCACGAGGCTCTTCTTCGTCGTGAGCTGCGCCGCGACGCCTTCGATGGCGAGGACCGCGCTTCGCGGCTCGGTCGGAATGTCGACAGCGGCGATCGTCAGCGTGGCGCCGTTGGCCACCAGCTCTCTCGCCGCGCGGGTGAGGCGGGCGCCGAAGAAGTTTGGGGCCACCTGGTCGACGAGCATCCGCGCCAACGTGTCGTCCTTCCCGTCGACGTAGCGCTGAAGCGAGGCTTCGTAGTCCATCGGCAACTCGTAGGCGACGACGCTGACCCGGCCGGCCGCTGCGAGGGTCCGGAGAAGGACCTCACTGACGATGCCGATCTCGTTCGAGCCGTGCACTTCGCCGACCATGACGATGCGCGCGTCGTCGGAGAGCTCCAAGAGCGGCTGAAGGTCCCAGACGGCGGCGTCGCCTTCGTTGCAACGAATCGGAATCGCGTCAGCCTGGTAGAAGGCCTTGACCGCGGACGAGGTCTTCGGCTCGGGCCCAACGGGGTTGCACGTGCGGACGTCCAGTGGGGGCGTGCACCGCGCCGTCTTTTTCGGCGCCGGCGGCGCCGGTGGGGTGGTTGCCGCAGGGGCCGGCGCGATCGTCGTCGCCGTTGGTGGCACAACCTGCGTCGTCGGGTCCACCGTGGCACCGCATGCGGCCAGCCATGCAGGCGTCACAAGGAAGGCGAAGGAGCGCGCCAGGAACGGCAACCGCAATGACAAGCTGAGCTTCATGGGGCGCCGCTAACGCAAGGGGCGTTCCAACGCGCTGGCGCCTGCGATGTGGAGCCTCGACCACGTCCTGCCGAGGTGGGCCCACCACCGCGCCGTTAGCGCGCTGACGGTCCGCGTTCGCAACACGGGCTCGCGGCGACGTTCACCCGGACGCTCGCGGCGCCGGTCGCCGCTTGGCGCGCGGGGCGATCAGGCGCAAACTCCTCCGCCTTCGTGCCCATGACCCAGCCCGACAAGCTACGCGAGGTCTTCGAGAAGCTGCATCAGCCCGCGGCGATGGAGTCGCGGCTCGAGGAGCGACACGAGACGCTTCTCATCTGGGCCGTTAGCGAGGGGTACCACGACATCGCGGTGACCTTGATCGAGGCGGGCGCCGGGCTCAACGCGCAAAACTCCGACGGGAACACGGCGCTCCTTCGCGCCGCGTGCGAGAACCGCGCGGAGCTCGCGAGCGTGCTCATCAAGGTCGGCGCCAAGCTCGACGTGCAGAACAACGACGGGTACTCGGCGCTCATCCTCGCCAAGCGCCGCGACAACAAGGCGATCGTGGACAGCCTGCTCGCCGCGGGCGCGGACACCATGCTGAGAACACGCGCCGGCGCGACGTTCGAGAACCCTGGCCACTCCCCCAAGACTTCGATCAAGGGCCACCGCAACCCCGTCCTCGAAGAGCAGATCATCGACGCGATCGCGAGGTGCCGTGACGGCCGAATGGCGGGCCGGCAGCTCGAGAAGTACGTCAACCTGAACCCCGAGGATCGATTCGTCGCGACGTCGACGCTCCGGGGCGCCTACGTGCGGTATCCCGCATCACAAAATCCGTCGACGCCCAACTATGTGACCCTCGAAAACGGGATGGAGCTCGGCATCGTGTCGAGCGCCGTGCCCGAGATCGCGCGGGCCATCTCGTCGATGCTCAGCCGCTCGCTCGAGGACGCGCGAAACGATCAAAAGGGCCACCTACCGCCGGCCGTCGTCCGGCGCGTGCAGCTCGAGATCATCTCGCCCTACGGTGTGGCGCACATCTGGGGCGTCACCGGTCACCGCTTCGTCCTCTCGCGCCGCGTGAGCGGCGATCGAAGCGAGCTTCTGGCAACCATCCTCGTGGGCCGGAGCAAGGACACGGTGTTCTTCTTCACCGGGCGCTACAACAACCTCCGCCACTCGACCATCGCCGAGACGGTCGACTTCGATCAGCTCGACCGCGACGACCCCGCGCACAAGTGGTTCGACCGGTTCGCTTTCCCCGACGTCGCGCGCTTCAAGCCCAAGGGCTACCACCACATCGCGAACTTCGTCGTGTCCAAGGAAGAGCGCGGGCACAAGCTCGCCAACTTCTTCCTCGACAAGATCGTGGAGACGTACGCCCGCGATCACCTCGAAAAGCACGGACGCACGGCGGCGCACTCGCAGCACCTCTTGTGCGGTCAGGGCCTCTGGCAAATCGGTGATCCGCCGTGGCTCCCGCGAATGGAGAAGCTCGGCTTCCGGAGGCGCTGGGGCGCGGAGAGCTTCTTCCTCGAGCACGACTGGGCCCCGCTGCCCGCGATCGTCGATCGCGAGACAGGCGCGCCCATCTCCAACGTCGCCTACAACAAGTCGTACGGGCTCCCCGAGAGGTACGTGACTGGGGCGCCGACGGGCGACGCCTCGCAGTACCTGCTCGATCGCGTGCCCGAAGTGATCCGGCTCTCGCAAGATCCGCGAGCCAAGCTTCAATACTTCCAGGCCATGTTCGACTTCGTATGAACCTCACCTACCTCAAGCAAGAGCACTCCCAGAGCTCCCAGGACATCGCGCCGTTCACCGGCGAGGGCGCGTATCACGGCTCGACGCGCAAGCGCGCGCCCCGCGCCGCGGGCAGGCCGCCGCCGCCCGTCGTCCCCGAGATGCACGCCACCACGATGGACGCGTACCCGGTCGACGGCTCGCGACCGATCGCTGACTTCGAGGCCCACTTCCCGAACCTCTACAAGGTCGAGCGCGAGCTGCCTGTGCCCAGCCAGGAGGAGGTCCGCGCCGATGGCGTCACCTTCTGCTGGTGTCCCATCGACGAGGCGCTCGAGGTCGCCGGGCCTTTGACCCGGCGCGTGCTCGAAGAGATGAAGCGCCTCGTGGTGGGCGACAAGCGCTACGTCTACGTCGACTCGAAGATTCAGTACTTCGAGCCGGGTGATTTGCCCGTCGACAGCGAGCACTGGCACGTCGACGGCAGCATCGTGGTGCGCGGCTCCGCGGTGGAGGCGTTCGGCCACAACCTCTTGCACGATATGAAGGCGCGGCTCGCGAGCGGCGTCGTGCCGCCGCGGTACCTCGCGTATCAGTCGTCGGATCATTGCGCGACGGTGTTCGCGAGCACGCCGCTCACCGTGACGTTGCCCGAGCTCATTGCCAACTTCGACGGCCTCGACGCGCTCATTCGCAAGCTCGCGCCGCCGTGTGTGGCCCAGCCTGCGGCCTCGATCGTGCGCACCGATGGTCTCTCGCTGCATCGCGCCGACGCCGCCACGGGCGCCGGATGGCGGCTCTGGATCCGCGCCGTCGAGACGGATCGCGAGGTGCAGCTCGATTCCTCGATCATCGAGTGTTACGGCACCGTGTTCCGACGAGGAGCGACGGCGAAGTAGGCCCAACCAGCGCCGCTCAGAGCGAGCGGTAATCGTGCGGGCCGCTCGCGCCGCGCGAGGCGAAGAACCGGCGCGCCGCCTGAACGTGCAGCGGGAAGGCGAAGACCTCGTCGAGCCCGTCGGGGCCGAAGACCGCTCCGCGCTCGGGTGTCTCCGTGTTCTTCAGGAACGCGGGGAGCGAGGCGGCCGCTTGGGCGTCGGCGGCGGAGAAGAGCAACACGCGGTTGGGGCGCGGCTCGGTGGACGTGAACCACAGAGGAACGAGGCGCTCAGGCGCGACGATGACGGCGGTCTCCTCGCGCACCTCGCGCGCCCCGCCTTCGGCCCACGTCTCGTGATCCTCGAGGAAGCCGCCGACGAGCGCGAGCTTCCCTTCGCCCGGCGGAATGCCGCGACGGACGACGAGCAAACCGGTTCGGTCGCCCGCGATGATTGGAACGAGCACGACCGATACCGGGATCGGGTTGGCCCAGATCTGCGTCTTGCACTGCGCGCACGTTCGCGGATAGGCGAGCGGCGGCGGGAACGCAGTCCCACACGAATGGCAAAAGGCGTCGCGCACGTCGCGATCTTACGGCCCAACGCGTGCCCGCCCAAGGACTTCGCGAGACCGTCGCCGTCGGTGCACGCCGCACAGTCACGGTCCGCGGTACGCGTCCCTGGGACCGCTGCCATGACTGGCAGCATGCCGTTCGGCACATTCTTCGTGACAGAATGCGCCGCAGCTCGAGCAAGCCACAAGATCACGATCGATCACGATCCGCTGCGTGCAACCCGGGCACTCGCCGCCTACGCGTTGGACGTGGGATTCTCTCGTCCACCGTGGATCGGTGCTCGGCGGCACTTGGCCGATGCGCGCGGCGACCGGTTCTCCACCCGCCAAGCGCAAGAACCCGACCACGATGAGCGAAAGAACGATCCCGAGAACAGCGAGCGTGACCGGCCAGAAGGCAATCAGCACGATGAGCCAGCTGTCTCCAAAGTCCGCGGCAAGCGCCATCGCGCCGATGGTTAGCAGCGCGGCCGCGAAGCGCCAATGTTGGCCTGCAGGTGCGTGCGGCGCTCAAGCCCGAGGGACGAGGTGCTGTCCCCGTCGACGCGAACCTACGACGTGCCGGACAAGCGATCCATCTATCACCTCAGCCGCGGTTCGTGCTGCGGCCGTGATCTCCGAAGGGCTCGTCGCGTGCGCGCACCGCTTCCTTGAAGCCGTGGGTCATCGACGCCTGCGCGAACGCATAGCCCTCCGGCGTGTGGCGCGCGATGCCGTCCATCAGGGTCCCGAGCAGTTGGGTGCCCGCCACCGGCGTTCCCAGCAGCGTCGCGTTGAGCAGTTGCTTGTGCAGGATCAGCTGGTTCAACGGCACCCGCGCGACCCGCTCGAGGAGCGCCTCGAAGCGTGCGTCCAACGCGGCGATCGGCGCGGCTTCGCACGCCAAGCCCCACTCGACGGCCTCGGTGCCCGAGATCGAATCGCCGGTGAGGAGCAGGCGCTTGGCGCGAGTCATCCCTATCCGCTGCGCCCAGAGCGCCGTGGTGGGCACGCCCCACACGCGCGCCGGCGGGTAGCCGATCTTCGCGCGGTCTTCGACGACCAAGAGATCCGAGCAGAGGGCCATGTCGGTGCCGCCGGCGACGCAAAATCCGTGCACCTTACACACCACCGGCTTGTCGGCGTGCAAGAGCGACATGAAGCCGCGCACGTTGCGGCTCATCATCTGCCAGTCGACGACGGGATCCCAGGTGCGGCTCGGATCGTGGTTCTGCGCGATAACCGCGGGATCGATCGGTGAGCCTGGCGCGACCGGCTCGAGGTCACCCGGCGCGACGTTCTGCTCGGCGCTCCACACGAGATCGTAGCCACCGCAAAAGCCGGTGCCGTTGCCCGACAGCGCGATCACGTGAACCGAAGGATCGAGGCACGCGCGCTCGACGCACTGGGCGATCTCCCGCGGCATCTCCGGAGTGATCCCGTTGCCTCGTGCGGGCCGGTTCAGGGTGAGCCGAGCGATGCGCCCGGTGGTCTCGTAGGTGAGCGTCCTCAGGGTTTCCATGCGAGGCATCCTCGCACGGCAGGGGATTGGAGGGCGCCGTGGACGAGACGAGTCATCGCCGCTGGCGGACGCGAGAAGCACGACCTCGCGGTCCGCAGCGGCACCGGGGACGGAGGACGAGACTCGTCACGTCCTCTTCGGGCAGGGAGCCCGAGATGCCCCTCCCCCGGTCTCATGCCTCGCGCAGGCTCACTGGTGTGACGCCGTAGACGCTTCGCGCACAGCGGCCGTGGACGTCGCCCGCGCGGGCCCGGCGCAAGCGTGATCCAGCGTGGCGCGCACCTCGCCGTTTCTGCGCCCGGGCTTCACGGGCAGACGATGGGTGGCCCTGCGTTTGCTGAGAGGCGACCATGGTGAATCGTCTAGGGCTCGCGAGAGCGAAACGCGCAGCGGGCTCCGTCGCGTCGAGTGCTCTCTTGATGGCGGCGTCTTGCGCGTGGGTCGCGTGTGGCAGCGCCGACACCGTGGCCTCGCAGCGCGCCAGCAGCCACGGCGGCGCGGGGGGCGCCGTTGACGCGAACGCAGCTAACGCGAGCAGTGCGGCGAACGCAGCGGACGGCGGTGGTGGCACCGGCCCCGACGCGACCGCTTCCAACGCGCTTTCGAGCGCCGCACGAATCGAGATCTTTGACCCGATCTTTCCGACGGTCCCCGCAGGCCCAGGAAGCGCGCCCTACGCCTCCGACGGCGACGTCTACATCGCGACGACACTCGCCGAGAACGGCGCGGCGATCACGTCCCTCATTCGTGGCGGCTACGAGTACGTCTTGAACGAGCCGCCCGACTACCCGAACCACATCCGCGGAGCTTCGTTCCAGGCGACGTTCTTCTTCGATTCGCCGCTCGATGCCTCTGGCACGTATCGGACCTACTACAACGACTGCAACAACCCGCTCGAGACGGGCGGCGTCGCCGACACGACGACGTCCAACGGTGGGCTCACGAGTCCCACGAACCTGATGAGCCCTCGCCCGGGCGTACTTCAGAGCGCCGCGCAGCTCGCCTACTACGTCGACCCGGCTGGCCCCACCGATTGGTGGGAGCCGACCAACACCGCGGTGTCGGGGACGAGCCCAACCTGCCTCGTCGGCAAGATCAACAACCCGAAGTTCTCGTCCCACAACAATGCGGCGACCTCCAGCGTGTTCCTCGGAAAAACGATGACCATCGGCGACGTCGGAACCGAGGCGGTTCCCCTTCGAATTCCGGGCGTCGTGGCCATCGCCATGGTGATGGCGACGTCGAAGGCGTACTCGTTCTCGGCCCTCTACCCAGCGTTTGCCGCGTACCCCCACAACGCGGACCCGGGGTCACTCTCGCAGAAGAAGCGCTACGACCCTCGCTCGAAGAGCCTCGTCGACAGCGCCGAGACGTATGCGAAGAACCCGGTGGTCGCGTTCTCGCCGAACCACGCACACGCCCTCGCGGTCTACACGCCTCAAATCGCGCTTCAGGGCGAGGGCACCGACACGCAGAACGGGTACCTCCACGTTGGCTTCAACGGCATGGACACGCTGATGCCTTCGCTGCGGGTCGCGAACCTCCCGGCGGGGACCTACAAGTTCAAGTCGTATTACGTGGTCGGCACGCTTGAGCAAGTGACGGGCGCGCTCGACGCTCTCCACGGCGCGTTCAAGGTCCTCGATGCGCGCGTGTTCGACTGGTCGTATTACGTCACGAACAACGGGCTTGGGGGCATGCTCGAAGACCAGGCTCGGCTTCACTGGCTCACCACCGGGCTCGCGGAAGGACGGCAAGCGATCGCGTCCTTCTCCATCAAGTCGCATCTCGCGGCGAGTCCTGCGCTCGCGGCCAAGTTTGGAACGAGCTACTACGCCGCGCTACTCGACTATCTGCAGTAGGCGCTGAGGCTGCCGGGGGCGGGTGCGAGGCGCGCGGAACTTCTCGTCCGCGAGGTTCGGATCGTCCTCGATGGGCCCCGTCGGCTGCGGTCTTCCGCGCGCGTCGTCGACGTGCCTTGCGGGCGCGTGTTCTGTGGCCTAAGCGTCACCCATGAGCGGCCGAGTTTCGTTCAACGACACCGTCACGACCATGGCCCAGCGCATCGAAGCGCTGCGCTCACGAGACCCGTGGCATCAGATCTGGGCCGCCGAAGATCTGGCAAACGTCAACAATGCCAGCGTGACGAGCGCGCTCACTGCGGCGCTCAACGAGCTTTCACTCGAGGACGGCGAGCTCCCCTTCGCTCGGGCACTCATCGCAGCCCTGGCCGAGCGTGACAATGACGATGCGATCCGCGCCGTCGTCCGCGCGCTGCGCGAGACGCTTGGGGATGACACGGTGCCGACGGCGGCCTGCGCGTCGCTTGCCCAGATGCGCGCCCGCTCCGCACTTCCCGCCCTCCAGCAGATCTTCGAGAGCGCTGAGGGTGAAGACCACGCCGATGAATTGTCCGAAGCGATCGCCGCGATCGCCGGCACCGACGCGGTGCCCTTCTTCCAAAGAGCCTTGCAGCTCGACAGCGCGAGGGCCGGAGCGGCCGCGAACGCGCTCGGTCAGCTCGGCGACACGTCGGCGATCGCTCGACTCGAAGAGCTTGCGAACGGTGACGACGACAGGCTCGTCGTCATGGTGCTCTCCTTCGCCTCAACGCGCCGGACGCAGGGCGACTCGCGTTGGCGGCGCTCGATCGCTTCACGCACTTTGGGTCGAGGATGGCCGTGGCGGGGGCGCTCGGAGCGAGCGGGCCGATCGGAGACGCGACCGAGTCCCCCTGCTTCCAGGGTTGGGCGGCGCTCGCCCTGCAGCGCCTCGGCAGGGCGCGATCCAACGGCTCACCGGCACGGAACGCTTTTCGGATTGCCGGACCTGGCGAGAACAGCACGTGTGACCGTTGCGTCGGGTCGCGACGTGACCACCACGGATGCGTATCCCTTGCTGAACGCTCAGGCCAATGTCCCGTGACATTCGCCATGGGACACGCACGCGTTCGCGTATTGCCGGGCAAATTCAGGAGCGTCGCGAACCGGAGATCAAGGGCTTCGGGCGGCGCGCCGGGTCACCCTCGATGGCACGGCGCCTGCACGATGAGACGCCATGCTTCCCGCATGTGCGCCTCCTCACATCCACGGTGTCACGGCAGAGGACCTCGCCGACGACTGCCGCCGCGCGGTGATTGCCTTTTGCCGAGGCGTCTCTGGGGGCTGGACGAAGCGTGAGCTGGCCGAGTGGCTCGCAGGGCCGTACGCCGCCATCGCGCACCTCACGTCGAGCGAAGACACGCCGCCACCGCCATCGGTGAGGCCCCCGTCGAGTCAAAGGCACGAGACGCCGGTCCCAGGCTTGGCCGACGGGCGCATCATGAGCCTCTTGGATCCGGCGTGGCAGGACGCGATCTCATGCATCGAGGCCTGCGCCAACGGAAGCGAACACCTGTTCGTCGACGAAGCCGCCGAGTGGGGCACGCTGGCGCGCGTCGTCGACGACGACGGCGTCATGCTCTTCGCCCCGGTGCACCGCAGCGGACTTTCGCTCGCGCAGCGCGTTCAATCGCTGGTGCTTTGCGACTACCTGCTGCGCCCCGAGGACTACCGCGGCGAGCTGCAGGTCTGCTCGCACTGCAGCGTCGTGCTGCTCGGCGACGCCGATCGCCGCCGCGGCCAGTGCGCCGATCATCAACGACGCAGCGACATCGTCACGTTGGGGTTCGCGCCGCTCGAGGCGGAAGAGGGGTGAGGGCCTAGGTTGTCACGTCCTCTCAGAACGACCCCGAACCGCCGCTCCCGCACGACTTGCAGTCCGCGTCGTTGGGGCGCTCACCGCAATCCATCGGGCAGTACTGCACGCGGTTGAAGACGTAGGGCTTGCCGCTGTCGCCGATTTCGTCGCAGAGGACGCTCTTCCCAACGACGCTCATCTCGCCGTAGACGGGAGCGCCGGCGAGCATCTTGTCGACGCACGCCGAGTCGTTGCTCACCCACGACGGGAGCTTCGGGAAGGCTTGGGGCTTGTCGGCCTCGAGGTAGTCGTCCTCGGTGCACACCGTCATCAGCGAGCAGTCGCTCGCCTTGGGGTTCTTCACGTCGCCTTGTTTGATCGAATAACAAAGCTTGAAGTGCCCGGCGCAGTCGGTCGTGAGCGTGTCGCCGGTCCACGGCGCGGCGGGCTTCGTGTTGGGCGGCACGGTGCCCGTCTCGCAGGAGGCCGAGGTCGCGTAGCTGCCACTCGAGCCCTGCACGAAACACGGACGAAGATCGTCGATCTTCCACGTGCCGGCAGAGAAGCACTTGCACGCGTCTTTGCCCTTGGTGGCGCTCTTCTCGGGAAGGACGAAGCCTTCGCACTTGCCCCAGACCTTGCCGAGCTCACCTTGCGCGATGCACTTGGTCTTGCCGTCTTTGCAGGCACCGAGGCCGCGGTTCACGCGTTTGCCCGGCCAGCACGACGCTTCCTCTCCGAGCTTCTTGCACGCGCAGCCCTCGCGGTTCTTGTCGTCGGGGCACTCGGGCGTTCCACCCGGGGGCTCGGGCGCGGGACCGCCATTTTTTGGTCCGCACCATTGCGGCGGCGGATCGTCAGCCCAAATCTCGTCGGGCGTGTACGTCTCGACCTTGGGGCTCCCGGAATCGGCGAACGTCGGCTCGGTGCCTTCGCCCGATTGTTTCGCGGTGGCGCCGCCTACGTCACGCGAGGCAGAGCTGCACGCCACGACAGACGGGCCGATGAGCAAGAGACCGAACGCGACCGTAAGGATGGGAGTACGCACGCCGCAATGTACGAGCGGCGCGCCCCCACCCTTCCCCCGCTTGCGCTGCGCCGGCGTGGCGCCGGCGTTGTGAGGCCTATTCGGAGTAGCCGCTCATGAAGCCCCAGGCCTGGTTGTGCTCGTCGACCACAATCAGGAAGTTGCGGCTGTAGCCGTCACCACGACCGGAAAACGCGTAGCGCTTCTTGATGCCTGCGCCGCGAAGCGCGGTCTTGATGGGGGCGAACTCGCGCGCGTTGTCGGCCGCGGAGCTCTCGTCGGCTGTCGCGAAAGCGTCGATGGCGTCGAAGGCAGAGGCGGCGTAGGGCACGCGGATGTCGGCCATCTTGCGGAGCTGCGCGAGGTTGGGCTCGCTCGGAAACGCGACCGGGAGAACAAGCTCGTTGTCGAGGTTTGACGACTCGGTGGTCGCCCTCCACGCGGCGCGAATGGCGTCGAAGTCGATGCCCGCAGGCTTTTCGGCGCGAGAGAACGCGTTCTCTTCTTCGGCGCGCTTGCACGCGTCGTACACGAAGAGGCCAACGTCGCCGCCGCTGTCGCACTTAACGATGCCGCGCGTCGCTTTTTCGCTGATGGCTGGGCGCGCCACGTCGTCGAGCTTGCCGAGAATGGACGACGGCGCGACGGAGGACTGCGTCTTCAAGATGGCGTCGATGATCTCGCCGAGCGCCATGTACGACGTCGAGCCGACGGTCGTGAACGCGGTGCGATTGGCCGACGTGATCCGCGACATTTGCGGGTGCGCCGCCCGTACCGCATCGAGGTGCTCGGTCAGCATCGCGCGACCGGCGTCGACGACCTCGTCGACGCTCGCGTTCGCCAAGCGCTTCCCTGCGGAGGCGCGCAGCTCGTCTTGCGAAACGTCTTGCGAAGCCGGCGCGACATCGTCGGCCGCGCCGCTGCAACCGGTGACCAAGAGTGCTGCGCCAAGAGCCACGAGAGCCGCATGAGCCTTCATTGGAGATCTCCTTCGCGACATCCCACCGTGTCGCACATCGGCGGCGTACATGCCACACCGGAGCGACTCCGCAACCGGAGAAATGGGGCGGTCTTGCAAGATCTTGCGATCATTGCCCTTAATCAAACGCAACGGCGACTAGAGCCGGAAGCCGCGGGCCTCGAGCTCAAGCCACTCGGCGGGCGTGTTGGGGTCGTCGACGTCGACCACGGCGCGGAGCGTGAAGGTCCCGGGCGATGTCTCTCGCTCCACGAGCAGACCTTCCACCTTCGCAAGAAGGGGAACGCCGCGCTCATCTCGAACGACGCCGTAGCGCGGCGCCGCTCCGAGCTCACCGATGGCCACGCCGGATACGGGGCCGTCGGCGACCGCGTCGGGTGAGGCCTCCGCGCTGGCCACGAAGAAGAGCCGCGAGCCGTGGGCCGCGAGATCGGTGAACGTGAGGCGTGCGCCGTCCAATCGCCCGAGGTCGAAGGTCTCGACGTCGCGGAGCGAAGGCGCGTCGTCGCGCCCCTCGAGGTAGGCGATGAGCCGCGTCGCGGAGACGCGCCCCATGGCGTCGATGGGCGCGAGGGCTCCCTTCGCGGCGCCGTTGCCGCGCGACGCGAAGACGACGTCGTCGCGCCCGCCGCCTGGTAGGCCGCCCGGTACGCGGAGGAGCGTCGCCCCCTCGAGGTTCAGCTCGCTGCCGGAGAAGGCCGGGACGCCCCTAAGATTCGTGTAAAATGCACTCGCGTCGAACATCGTGGCACGGCCGTCGGGGTAGACGAGCGCGAACTGCTCGCGCCGCGGCGTCGACCCGGAGCCGAAAGCGACGAGGCACGGACCGCCGCCGACTTCGAGGACCACGCACGCCTCAAGATCGAGCTTCGCCGCCTTGTTTCCCCGCGTATCGTCGAAGAGGCGCTGCCCGCCCTCGCCTCGGGGCAAGGGAATCGCCGTAACGCGGCCGTTCGCGTCGACAAGGGCGACGAAGTTCGCGTCGTCTTGAACGATGGCCACGCGATCGCCAAAGCGGGCCATCGCCGAGGCCGCCCGCACGTGCCCTGGGCGATCGAGCGCCGCGTCGGGCCCCTCGCTGTAAAGGAGCTTCGTCCGCGAGACGACGCGAACGTCGATGCCCGGATCGGCCGCGGCGACGTAGTGACGAGAGTCCACCATGCGGACGAGTATCGCCGAAACGCTCCCCATGGGTCTCGCTGGCTGAGGGTCCTGGTCGGGGTCGGGGTCGAGGTCGAGGTCGAGGTGACCAGGGTCCTTCGGACCGCCGCCCCCCCCCCCCCCCCCCCCCCCCCCCCCCCCCCCCCCCCCCCCCCCCCCCCCCCCCCCCCCCCCCCCCCCCCCCCCCCCCCCCCCCCCCCCCCCCCCCCCCCCCCCCCCCCCCCCCCCCCCCCCCCCCCCCCCCCCCCCCCCCCCCCCCCCCCCCCCCCCCCCCCCCCTCTATGACTGGACTCCGTCCACTGCGTGGACTCCGTCCAGTCATGTTCGAGGTCGAGGGTACGCGCAGAGGCCTATCTCGAGTTCCGGCGGCCCTTGGGCTACCTTCGTCGCGCTCATGCTTCCGCAGTCCGGCACGCTTCTCGGGGGTCGCTATCGCTTGCGGCGATGCGTGGGCGAAGGCGGCATGGGGGCCGTCTTCGAAGCGTGGCAGGAAGATCTGCGCCGAACGGTCGCCGTAAAGATCATCGGCATGAAACCCGACGCGGCCGCAGTCTCGCGCTTTCAGCGAGAGGCACGCGCCGCGGCGGGGCTCGGCAACGCGCACATCGTTCAGATCTACGACTTCCAATCGCCGCCCGACGAGCCACCGTTTCTCGTCATGGAGCTCTTGAGCGGCGCGTCGCTCTCAGACCTCATCAAGACCGAAGGACCGCTAAGGCCCGAGCGCGTGGCGCGCATCGCGAGGCACGTATTGGACGCGCTCGGCGCAGCCCACGCCGTCGGGATCATTCATCGCGACATCAAGCCCGGGAACATCTTCGTGGTCCCATCGGCAACGCTCGGTGAGGTGGCCAAGGTCCTCGACTTCGGCGTCGCCAAGCTCAGCGACGCGACCACGTCCTCGGGCTCGGCGAGCGGCCTCATCGGCACCATCGCGTACATGGCGCCGGAGCAAGCCGCTGGCGAGACCATCGACGGTCGCAGCGACGTCTACGCCGTCGCCGCATCGATGTTCGTCGCGTGCACGCTCAAGAAGCCCTACGAAGGCGACACCGCCGCCACGACTCTCCGGGCCATCCTCTCCAACGATCGGCGCTCGCTCGGCGAGCTGAGGCCCGATCTCGATCCGGCCTTCGTGGCCATCGTCGAACACGGCATGGCGTATCGCCGCGAGCAACGCTTCGGCAGCGCACTCGCCATGGCGGCGGCCCTCGAGGCATGGCTCGCGGGGCGCGGCTCGCAGCCCTTTGTCGCGCCATCGCCGGCCTTTGCACAGCCCGCCTACGGTCCGCCGGTGAGCCAATCGCCCCCGACTCGAATCGAGGGCAGCGCCCCCGGCGTGGCCCCAACGCGTTCCATGACCGCGCCCACGTTGAGCGAGGGCCAGTCCAGAGCGAAGACGAACCTCGGCCTCGTGGCGCTCGCGGTAGGTCTGGGCGCAGGCGTCGTGGTGGCCGGGGGCACGGCCGCGTACGTGCTCACGAGGGACGCGCCGGCGGCTGCGCCGACGCCTGATGCGGCCTCCGCGGACGCCGCGCCACTCGCCCCAGTGGCCCCGTCGGGCGTCGTCAGCGCCGCGCCAAGCGCGACCGACAAGCGCGCCGAGGGCCCGAAAGCACCCGTCTCTCAAGTGCCCCCCTCTCCAAAGTTGAAGGCGGGCGTGAAGGTGGGGCAGTCGTGCTCCAACGACGCCGAGTGCGGCACCTTCACCAAGTGCACGGCGGGCAAGTGCGCGTGCGAGCAGGGCCTATGCGGTGGTGAGTGCGTGATGCTCACGACCAACGTCAATTGCGGCCGCTGCGGCGGCAAATGCGCGACCGGCGAGATGTGCGTCGGGCAAGACCGCAACAGGCCCGCGGACTGGCATTGCGTCGCGACCAAGGCGCCAGCGTTTACGCCTGCCCCTCCCCCGCGCTAGCGCGCGACGAGAAGGGCCTTCTTCGTTGCGGGCTAATCCGCCGAGACGGTCATGTAAGGCCCTCGTAAGGTGCACGCTTCTCGCGGGACGCTAATTGAACAGTGCTGCCGCACTTCGAGAAAGGTCGCGGGTTCGAGGCAGCCCCCAGCGAGTCAATTTTCTCCCCGGCGACTCGCCGGCTGGGGCCCGCAACAACCGATCATGTCGTCCACTGAAAGCGGCGTCTTTCGCGCCGTCACGCCAGCTCTTGCCGAGGCCACGCTCGACGCCGACCTCGCGCTCGTGCGGCGCCTCATCGAGAACGAGCCCGCCGCTTGGCAAGAGTTCGGGCGCGCCTACGAGCGCGTCATCGCCGCCGCCATCGCTCGCGTGACACGAGGCTTTCGCGATCTTCGCGGCGACGACACCCGCGACATTCGAAGCGCGCTCTTGTGCTCGCTCTTGGCCAACGATCGCGCAAAGCTCCGGAGCTTCGATCCGGCGCGCGGCTGCCGCCTCGCTTCGTACATCGCGATGCTGGCGACCAACGCCGCGTACGATCATCTAAGGCGACTGCGGCGACAGGCGCCGCTGACCACGCTGGATGCGGCGCTTGACGTCGTCGAAGAGGACGCCAACCCCTTCGAGCACGCGGCGACGCGAGAGCACCATGGCCTCATCGCCGAGTTGCTCGAGAACCTCACCGAACGCGAGCGAGAGTTTGCTTCGCTCTACCTCATCGAAGGCCTCACGCCGGCGGAGCTCGCGACGCGCCTCGGCATTAGCGGCGGCACGGTCTACTCCAAGAAGTACAAGCTGGCGGCGAAGCTCGAAGCCCGCGTCGCACGGGGGCACTCCCAAGGCGACGCCGCCTGAGTTCTAGCGTCGGCCTGCGCGACGAGCGAACTCGCGTTCAGGGTCGGATGCCGATTCCGAAAGCGAGCGCTCGTTCCCCGAGGGCGGCGCCCTCGACGAAGAAGTCGACGGGGCCCAGGCGCAAGCCTGCTCCAGCGCCCAACTGGTACTTGTAGAGGTCGGTGCCCGTGACTCGTGCGCCATCGTCCCATCGATAGATGGCGGGACCGCCGAAGGCGCGGGCGAGCGCGTAGGGCGTAAACGTTCCGAACAGGGTCTTCCCCAACAGGCCGCTTACGCGAACGTCGTACGCCTCGTAGGGGCGCGCCGCGTCGCGCGTTTGCGTGGCGGTCGTCGAGCCTGTCACGCCAAGCACGACGAGGGGACGAGCGCCGGCGCCATCGACCGCGCGGAAGCTCAAGCCAAACGCCGTCGCGAGGCCAGGTCCGAGGCGATTGTTCCCGCCCGGCGTCCGAAGCTCCCCGCCAAGGACGCCTCCGAGCGAAGACTCGAAGGTCAACGTGCGCGAGATGGGCAAGCCCAGCGACGCGAAGGCCACGAGGCGAGTCGACTCGGCGCGTCGCCCCTGACCAAAGAGGATCGTCGTGTCGGTGGCGACCACGCTCGCGCCGACGCGCGGGGAGCGGCGGGGCCCGCTCGAGAGATCGCAGACGCCGGTGCCGCCGGGACCGCTGCCTCCGCAGGCTTCCGCGTCGGGCGCCGCGAGGACGAGCGCCATGAAGGCGGTCAAAGCCACCGTACGCATGCGGGCGTTCATGGGGCGAAGGCCGCGCGAGCGCAAGGCCTGAGCGCATCGGCGGCGCGGGGGCGGCGGGCTCAGAGTCGCTCGAGGCGCATGCCGGCGCGGAGCTGGGCCAAAGAGTAGAAGGTCCCTCGCCATGAGATGCCCCCACGAAGGTGAATGAGGAGCACGGCGCGCGCGGCGATGAAGATGACGAGCAGTGGGCCGAGCGCGGGCAAGACGGCGGTGAGCATGGGCCGGCGCACCCAGGAGACGACGAGCGCTTGGGAAATCGCGACCAAGACCAGCGAGGCGGCGGCCATCCACATCGCGACGCCGCTCGCGAATGGCAGCAGCGCCGCCGCCGTGAGCTCGCCATACGCGAGTATGAAGAGCATGAGCAGCGCAATCGACGGGCGATAGCTCGAGCCCGCGTAGGAGTTCTTCTCGAGGCCACGAACGAACGCGGGAAACGACGAATAGTACGCGAGGTGAAGATCGTAGGCGCCGTTGTAGACGGCGCACCGCGCGCCGCTCTTCTTCATCATCTGCCCGAAGGCGATGTCGTCGGCGACCTCCATCTTGATCCACTCGAAGCCTGGTGTCTTCTCGAGCGCCGAGCGACGAACCAAGTTGAAGACGCCGGCACCGACGCCGATGGGCGACGACGGGTCGCGCATGTTCCAGATGCGGCCGCCGATGAGCAAGCCGCGCAGGAACGTCGTCAGGCTGCTATCGAGGAGGAACGACTGCGACGTCATCTCGGCGATGACCGTGATGAAGTCGAGCTTCTGCGCCATGAGCGCCGACACGGAGCGGCGCAAGAGTTCGGGGCCGAAGTTCACGTCGGCGTCGCTAAAGAGGATGATCTCTCCCGTCGCCGCGGCACGACCGCACTCGAGGGCGTTGAGCTTGCCGAGCCAGCCAGTCGGCAACTCGGTGACGTGAACCACCTTGAGGCGCGGATCTTCGGCGGCCACGCGCTCGGCGATGGCACCGGTCTCATCGGTGGAGCGGTCGTTGACGACGATGAGCTCGAGCTTCGGGTAGTGAGCCTTGAGCTTCGTCCGAAGGGCGGCCTCGATGGTGTCGGCCTCGTTGCACGCGGGAACGATGACCGAGAGCTGCGGGAGGTCGTCGTCCTTGTGCTGGCACTCAGGAAAGCGGCGCACCGCATGAACGGTTCGAGCGACGGCGTAGAGCGCGTACGCCGCGTAGAGGAGGGGCACGAGGAGGACGGCGACCTGGACGTTCATGTACCTCGTGCTTCCCGCGAACCGTGAGGGCCCCGCGAACCTTCCCGCCTGTGTCTCAAGAGAAGCACCTTAGCGCCGACCACGAAGCAGCACGCAGCGCCGAAGGACCGAGTGCCCCGCCACCACAAACCGGTCCGCGAGCGGCCTCCGAGGCGGAAACACCGAAGGGCCGCTGGCGCGCGCACGGTAGATGGGCGAGCCGCGCAACACGCGCTCCTGACCGGTCGACAAGAGGCCCGTCGACTGATCGCCCGTGGGGAACATGACGTTGCGATAGTCGGGGCAGTCGAGCGCGTTTTCTGCCGTCACGCCGCCGTTGCAACGCGGCGTGTCCGCCAGCGGATCATAATAAGGCGGCCCGCCCGCGTCGGTGGTGTCGAACTTGATCTCGGTCGTGTGACTGAGGCCGGCGAAGTGCCCCATCTCGTGGAGCATCGTGAAGGCGTCGACCTCGGGCGAAGAGTCTTCGTATTGCGTGACGGCGATGGCCGACATGCTGGTGCCCGTCGTCACCGCAAAGCCCGGGATCGCGGGCGCAACCCCCAAGGCCTCGCCGAGATCGTTGGTGAAGACGACGTGCAAGGCTTGTCCCGCCGGCGTCACCCGCGTCTCTTGGAACGCGGCGCGAAGCGAGGGCTCATCGAGCACGCTGGTAAACCGGGCGCCGATGCCGTGGTACGAGACGGCGCCGCGCTGAACACCGACGAGCGCGTCGAGCAGCTCGTAGAAGGCGTCGATGCGCGCCTGGAGCGCGTCGTCGGCGGCGGCGCCTTGCGCCGTCACCTCGTGACGGAGGCCCGGCTGCGAGAGCATCAGGCCCTTGGGCACGTAGACGTGCAAGTCGAGCTCGCCGCCGTGGAAGAAGCCGTCTTTGGTCTTCTGGAGCACGAGCGAGACGCGGAGAACTCTCCCTGACACCTCACCGAAGACCTTCGCGCTGAAGACGCCGCTCTCGACGGGGCTCTTCGAGTACACATCCGATTGCGGCACGGCGGCGGTGGCCCAGCCGAACCCTTCGGCCGTGGGGAGCTCGGTGCCTCGCGGCTTACCCTCCTCGAAGAGCACCTGTCCGCTCGGGCTGACGAGCCGGTCGATGCGCACGAGCGCATCTTCGTCGGGCGCTTGCACGACGAGCTGGAAGCCGAGCGTGCCCGCGGGAATCGGAAACGTCACGAGCTCGCCCGTGGTCCGGAGCCCGAGGTCGACGACGGTCGCACTGTCCGGCAGGGGCACCTTAGCGGGGGCGGCGTCGGCGTCGACCGATGCGTCTTTCGGCCCCGTCTCGGCCCCTGCGTCCGTCACGACGGACACCACCGCCGGCGACGCATCGGGGGCCACGAAAATGTCGTCGAGGGTGCGTCCACCGCAGGAGGCGAGGCCGCAGAACGCCCACGCGGCTGTCCGTAGTCGATTCATCGATGGCTCCGCGGCGGGAGAACGCCCAACGGCACGAAGGAAGCAGCGTACCTGGAATGCCGGGAGGCGCTACCGGCCACGTTTCACCGCGCCAGGTCTGCCGGGCCGCCGCCCCTGCCCTTCCCGATGGCCATTGCCGCCGAGTCCCGTCTCTGGAATTGATGCGTCGTCGTGACGCTCTCGCTCGCTCCTCTCAACGAACCGCAGGCCGAAGCGGTGGCGCACGTCCGCGGGCCGCTGCTCGTCTTCGCCGGCGCTGGCAGCGGCAAGACGCGGGTCATCACGTACCGCATCGCGAACCTCGTCGCGCGAGAGCGGATCGCGCCCTACCGCATCCTGGCCGTGACGTTCACCAACAAGGCCGCCGGCGAAATGAAGGCGCGCCTCGATGCGCTCCTCGGCGGCGAAATCGCGCGCGACCTCTGGGTCGGCACGTTCCACGCCATCTGCGCGAAGCTCTTGCGTCGCTTCGGGGCCGCCGTGGGCCTCGCCAAGAACTTCGTCATCTACGACACGCAAGACCAGCGGGCCGTCTTGACCCGCGTCATTCGCGAGCTCGACCTCGACGATCGGCGTTACCCGCCGCGCGCGATGCTCCACCGCATCCTCGCCGAGAAGCAGGAGGGCCGCGGCCCCGAGGACATGAACCTCGACTCCTACATGGACGACGCGGTCCAGAAGATCTTCCGCCGCTACGACGAGGCGCTATCGGCCGCCGGGGCCGTCGACTTCGAAGACCTCATCGGCAAGACCGTTCGGCTGCTGGAGCTTGAGAACTCGGAGGAGTCAGCGGCGCTGAGGCGGCGCTTCGAGTTCGTACTCGTCGACGAGTTTCAAGACACCAACGCGATGCAGTACCGGCTCCTGCGGGCGCTATCGAAAGACAACGGCAACCTCTGCGTCGTGGGCGACGACGACCAATCGATCTACCGCTGGCGCGGCGCCGACGTGCGCAACATCCGTGGCTTCCGCAAGGACTTCCCCACCGCCGCCGTGGTGAAGCTCGAGCAGAACTACCGCTCGACGGCGAGCATCGTGAAGGCGGCGCTCGGCGTCATCGCGCCGTCGCACGAGCGTGTGCCCAAGGAGCTGTGGACGGACAACGAGCGCGGCGCCCCCGTCGACATCGTGGCCGTGCGCGACGAGCACGAAGAGGCGGCGACGATCCTTCGCGCCATTCGCGCCGCCCGCGAGGAGGGCACCGACCTCCGCGAGATCGCGATCTTCTACCGCGTCCACGCGCAGTCGCGCGTGCTCGAAGAGTCGCTGCGTCAGGGCAACGTGCCCTACCGCATCGTCGGCGGCACCAAGTTCTACGACCGAGCCGAGGTGAAAGACGCGCTCTCGTACCTGCGGGTCCTCACGAATCCGAAGAGCGACGTCGACATGCTCCGCATCATCAACTCGCCTCCGCGCGGCATCGGGCAGACGACCGTCGAGCGCCTCTCGAGCTTCGCCACGCAGAACCGCCTGTCTTTGAGTGAGGCCCTGCTTCGCGTCGGCGACGTGACCGAATTGGCGGCCGCCGCCAAGAAGCGCCTCGTGCAATTCCGCGAGCTCATCGGCCGCCTCGCGACCCTCTCGGAGCACGGCGAGCCGAGTCAGTTCTTGAGCGATCTGCTCGACCACGTTGGCTACCGCGAGGCGTTGCGCAGCGAAGACAGCGCCGAGTCCGACGCTCGCCTCGAGAACTTGAACGAGCTCGTGGGCTCGCTGCAAGACTTCGAGACGGAGGCGAAGGCGGCCGGTGAGACGCCGACCATCGCCGCGTACCTCGAGCGCATCACGCTGCAGGCCGACATCGACGGCATGAAGGACGAGGGCAAGGTCACCATGATGACCGTGCACGGAGCCAAGGGCCTCGAGTTCGAGAAGGTCTTCCTGACGGGCATGGAGGAGGACATGTTTCCGTACCGCGGCATGGACCCGGGCGGCCGCGACGAGCTCGAAGAAGAACGCCGCCTCGCCTACGTGGCCATCACGCGCGCGCGAAAGTCGCTCATGCTCACGCACGCGGCGCAGCGCCAGATCTTCGGTACGACCCGCTTCGGGCGCCCGAGCCGATTCCTCGGCGATCTGCCGCGCGACGTGGTCGTGCACAAGGGCACGAAGCTCGGCGCCGGCGCCTTCCAAGAGGGGCGATACGTCGAACGCGAAGAGCGGAGCATGGAGCCTTTGCCATGGGACCTCGTCTCGCCGCTCAGC
This sequence comes from Myxococcales bacterium, assembly GCA_016703425.1. NCBI lineage: Bacteria > Pseudomonadati > Myxococcota > Myxococcia > Myxococcales > Myxococcales bacterium. The sequence goes on along the minus strand of JADJCA010000029.1, from coordinate 115,060 downwards.
ACGCGTCGCCCCGGCTCGATGCCCCCGTCGCAGCCACCTCGCCGCTCAGAGCCGCCCGTCGCGCCCGGCGAGCGATACGTCGATCGCGAGTACTTCGCTGACGACGTCGGCGACGGCGACGCGGTGCCCTTGCGCCGCGGCAGCCGCGTCTTCCACGACCGCTTCGGCGAAGGGATCGTGAAGAAGGTGATCGATCTCGGCGAGCCGGCAGTCTTGGCGGACTTCCCTGGATGGGGAGAAAAGAAGGTCATCGCCCGCTTCTTGCGCCGTCCGTAGAGGCCGCGCGCTGGACTTAATCCGCACTTTGAGCCTCGCGCCAAAGGATCGATTGCGGCCCCACACGCCACGAGCTATGTAGTTTGGTGTGAGCCTGGAACCCACCCGATTGTACGCGGCGCTGGTCGATCGCTTGGCGGACGTTCCCGGTGTGCACGCCACCGCGGCGTTCCAGGGCGACACCTGCTTGGCGTGCGTCGTCGGCGACGAGCTCGCGACGCTCGGCGCAGGCCGCGTCATCCCGCTCATGCGCGATCTCGTCGTCGAAGCCGACGGTGCGCCGCTCGACGAACACGTCGCGCTCTTCGAAGGTCAACTCGTTCGTGTGCTCGTGCGTCGCAGCCTCGCGAGCGCGTTCGTGGTGGTGATGGCGCCTTCGTGCGACGTCGACATCGTCGCGGCGCACCTCGGGCGCGCCGCCGAGATCGCCACGCGACGAAGCAGCGCGCCGGCATCGCTCCCGTCCTCCGCCTCGTCGTCGGCTCCCGTCTCAGCCTCCCGTGAGGAGCGCAAGGAGTCGGGCTTCTTCGCGCGCGTCGAGGCGCCGAAGGAGACCATCGCCGAGAGCGCCATCGATGCGCTGCGCGACCTCACGCTCGAGACGCTCGGCTTCGCCGGCGACTTCGTCTTCGCGCAGGCCACGCTGAGCCTGCGCGGCGAAGGCGGCCTCATCGGGCGCACGCGGTGGCTTGAGCTCGTGGGTCGGTTGGCGAGTGACATCGATGACGACGCGCGCCGCGAGGCGTTCGTCGAAAAGGCGCTCGCGCTCCCGACGCGCGGCACGACCGACGGCCTCGAGCTCTTGAGTCCCCTCGCCCGCTTCGTCGTGGGCCGCCGCGCCGGCTGACGCGCTCCGAGGAAGCCTTTAGAACCGCCAGGTGACGGTGGCCGTTGCGCCGGACTTCTGCGGCTCAAGGCGCAACCGTTCCAGCTCAAGGCCAGCGCGGTGCGGCGCGGGTGCGATCCAAGGAATGCGCGGCAAGAGCGAGCCGATGGCGCCGGCTCCGGCGCTGATCCAGAGCCGTGAGCTCCGCTCGGGGTATTCCCACTGCGTCGAGAGGGGCCCCGTCACGATGCCCACGAGGAGCGGCGCCGTCGCCGCGGAGACGAGCGCGAGGGCGGTGGCCAGCGGCCAGCTCGAGCGCACGTCGCCATCGGGCGGGGCGCTCCAGACGAAATTCGGATCGCAGGTCGGGCGCGAAAGCACGGCTCCGCCGAGCGTCGCGCCCCAGGTGAGCCCGAGCAGCCCAGGCCCCAAGGCACGGACGGCCTGCGAGTCTTCTTGCTTCAACGTCGGGTGAAGCAAAATGGCGCCGACGTCGAGCGCGACGAGTCCGCCGAGGTAGAGCCAGTCGGGGTGCGAGGCCCGTGAACAGAGGTCGCGCTCCTCGTCGGTGCGCGGATGGAGGTCGGTCGGGGCCACCAAGGAGCCCAGTCGCACGTCGCCGTGGGCCTTCGTTGCGTCGGGCGGGAGGGCATCCATCCAAACGCCCTTCTACACCAAGAGGCGGGCCCACGAAACGGTCGCGCCGCCCGGCAGCGGCAGCTCGTGGCGTGACCGCGCAGCTCTAGCCTCGCGGCCCTTGCCGCGGGGCGCGCTGCAGGCGATACGAGCGTGGCCATGAGCATCCCCAAACACGTCTTTCGCGAGTACGACATTCGCGGCGTTGCCGACCGTGATCTGACCGACACCTTCGCCACGCTCCTCGGCCGCGGCCTGGGGAGCACCCTCGCGGTTTCCGGCCGACGCACGCGCCTCGCCGTAGGGCGCGACTGTCGCGTGTCGAGTCCGCGCCTCTTTGCGGCCCTCACCACGGGCCTCCGCAAGGCTGGCATTGACGTCGTTGAGATCGGCGTCGTGCCGACCCCGATGCTCTACTTCGCGGTGCATCACCTCGGCGTCGACGGCGGCGTGATGATCACGGGGAGCCACAACCCGCCCGAGGACAACGGCTTCAAGATCATGCGCGGCAAGGCGAGCTTCTTCGGCGCCGACATTCAGACGCTGCGTGCGCGCCTCGAGGCCGGCGACTTGGGGCCCGAAGGCGACGGCCGCTTGGAGACCGTCGACGTGCTCCCCGCCTATGTCGCTGCGCTCAAGGAGCGCGTATCGCTGGCGCACACCGACATCTCGTTCGTCGTCGACGCTGGCAACGGCTCCGGCGGACCGGCGGCTCTGGCCGTGATGCAGAGCCTCGGCCTCAAGCCAGATCCGCTCTTTTGCGAGATGGACGGCCGCTTCCCCAACCATCACCCTGATCCGACCGTCGTCGACAACGTGGCCACGCTCGTCGACCGCGTGAAGAAGACCGGCGCTCGCGTCGGCATCGCGTACGACGGCGACGCTGATCGACTCGGCGCCGTCGACGAGACAGGCGAAATCATCTGGGGCGACAAGCTCATGATCCTCTTCTCGCGGGCGCTGCTCCGCGAGACCCCCGGCGCGACGATCCTGGGCGAGGTGAAGTGCTCGCAGACGCTCTACGACGACATCGCGAAACACGGCGGCAAGCCCATCCTGTGGAAGACGGGCCACTCGCTCATCAAGACCAAGATGAAGGAGACCGGGGCCCTCTTGGCCGGCGAGATGAGCGGACACCTGTTCTTCGCCGATCGGTACTTCGGCTACGACGACGCCATCTACGCGTCGCTGCGGCTCCTCGAGATCCTCTCGAAGGACCCTCGCTCTTTGAGCGAGATGCTCGCCGACGTGCCCAAGACCTTTACGACCCCCGAGCTGCGCGTCGACTGCCCCGACGCCGTGAAGTTCGACGTCGTGAAGGCCGTGACGGAGCACTACAAGGCCGCGGGACGAAGCGTTATCGACATCGACGGCGCGCGCGTCTCCTTCGGAACGCCCGAAGCGCCTGCCTGGGGGCTCGTTCGCGCATCGAACACGGGGCCGGTCCTCGTCATGCGCTTCGAGGCAGGATCGGCCGCCGAGCGCGATCGCATCCGAGCCGAGGTCGAAGGCCAGGTCAAAGAAGCGCGGAAACGCCACGAACGATGACGGAGGCGACGCAGAGCGACGAGCCGTGGACCATCGAACGGGTCGTGCGTTGGGCCACCGACGACTTCAAGGGCCGGGGCATCGAGTCGCCCCGTCTCGACGCCGAAGTCCTCTTGGCGCACGCCCTCGGCTCGACACGAATCCAGCTCATCGTCGACGCGAAACGTCCGCTCACGGCGCCCGAGCTCGCACGCTTTCGCGAAACGGTGAAGCGTCGTCGTTCGCACGAGCCGGTGGCCTACGTGCTCGGCGAGCGAGAGTTTTGGGGCCGGATGTTCAAGGTCGACCGGCGCGCCCTCATCCCCCGCCCCGACACGGAGGTCCTCGTCGAGGTCGCGCTGCGTCGCACGTCGCAGTTATCCATGTGCACCCTCGCCCTCGATCTCTGCGCCGGCACCGGCTGCGTCGCCATCTCGCTCGCGGCGGCGAGGCCCACGGGGTTTGTCTTCGCGACGGACCTCTCGCGTGACGCGGTGACGCTCGCGCGCGAAAACGCGGCGCGCCTCGGCGCGTACAATCTTTCGGTGCGCGAAGGCGACCTCTTCGCGCCGCTGGCCGATGCGCGGCATCCGTGGGAGCTCGGCGCCCCCCTGCGCTTCGACCTCATCACCGCGAACCCGCCTTACATCGCCACGGGAGAGATCGCGGGCCTCATGAGCGACGTTCGTGATTTCGAGCCCCGCCTCGCGCTCGACGGCGGCGCCGATGGCCTCGAGCTGATGCGACGTCTGGTGGCCGAAGCGCCAAAGCACCTCGCGCCCGGCGGCGTCCTGGCGGTCGAGGTCGGCGCCGGCGAAGCGCCGGACGTACGAGCGCTCTTTGCCGACGCAGGCTTTGGCGACATCGAGCTGCACCGCGACTACGCCCGCATCGAGCGCGTCGTCAGCGGTGTTCATTCGACTTGAGGATGCGAAGCCCGGTGTACCGGCGCGGACTGAAGTACCTTGCAGCATGAGGTGCATGGATGCGCGAAACGACGAGGCGCGATTTGCTCGTGAGCGGTGCGACGTTAGCAGTGGCGGCGTGCACGCCGAAGGCGGCCGGCACGGCGGGCGCGAGCGCCAACGCGACATCGCCATCGGTCCCCGCAAAGGCAAGCGCCGGCACCGAGGTCGCGGCGGGCTCACTCCGCAAGCTCGGGAAGACCGGCGCCCAGGTGGAGCGCGTCTCGCTCGGCGGCGAAGGCATCTTACGAACCTTCGGCCGAGCGCGAGAGGCGGTGCCGATGATCCTCGAAGCGCTCGCCATGGGCGTGCGCTATTGCGACACCGCACCGGCCTACGACGGAAGCCAGGACTACTACGGAGCGGCCTTCCGCGAAGCCGGCGCCGGCGCACGCGACAAGGTGTTCCTCGCGTCAAAGACGCATGAGCGCACCAAGGACGGCGCGCTGCGTCTCTTGGACGACAGCCTCCGGCGCCTCGGCACGCAGCGGCTCGATCTCTGGCAGCTCCATGATCTCCGCACGCTGAGAGATCTCGACGCGATCTTCGCCCCCGGCGGTGCCATCGAAGCCGTCGAGCAAGCGAAACGCGACGGGCGGATCCGCCACGTGGGCATCACGGGCCACCACGATCCGGCGATCTTGATGGAGGCGATGAAGCGCTACGACTTCGACGCGGTCCTCGCGGCCATGAACCCCGCCGACGGTCGACGCCTGCCCTTCCTCACGACGGTCATTCCGGAGGCCCGGCGACGCGGGCTGGGCATCATCGGGATGAAGGCCCTCGCGCACGGCGAGCTGGTGAGCGGCGGCGCTGCCAAGCCCGTCGAGCTCATTCGCTATGCCGCGGCCTTCGCCGACACGGTGATCATCGGATGCAGCACCCCCGCCGAAGTGCGAGAGAACCTCCGCGCTGGTCGTGAGCACGAGCCTCTCACGTTGGAAGAGCAGAGGGCGCTCGAAGCGCGCATCGCCAAGGACGCGAACCGCTACGACACGTTCAAGCGGGCGTAGCCCCCTCTACTGCAACTTGAGCTTCGCGATGTCGCGAAGGTCCATGAGCGCCGGCTGACCGAGGTTGCACCAACTCTTGCACGCGGCGATGACGTCGGCGTCGCTGGTGGCCACGTTCGGTTGCGACTTCAAGGTCGCCTTGGCGTCGGCTGACAGTTCGGTCTCGGCAACGACCTTGGCCTTCTTGGCCAGCTCGTGGATCCGTGAGGCGGTTCGCGGGGCGTCATCGCGCGCGGCCGAGAGGATCCACTTCGTCTTCGAAGGCCGCATCTCACGGAGCGCCGTAAAGAGTCGCGACAACGCTGCGTCGACCTCCGCCTCCGTCGGCTCGAAGGGCTCGAGCGGCGAGAGCGTCTGATCGAGCGTCTCGATGACGACCTTCCCCGCGAGGGCCGCCGCGACCGCGTCGATGACGTCGTGGGCGTCGATGACGAGCGGCCGCTTCGCGATGTCTTCCGGGAGCATCTCCTTGAGCGCGCGCTGTCGGTATTGCGCCTCCGACAAGACAGCGCGTGCCAAGACGGCGTTCTCGTGCGGCGTCACGCGGCGGTGCGCCGACACGAGCGATTGCACAACGAGGGGCGCGTAGCCGCGTCCCACGAGGAACGCCATTTCTTCCGCCGCCAGCTTGAGGCGTTCGAGCGCCTCGCCTTCGAACGAGCTCACCGCGCCATGGTAGTGCGTCGAGGAGGGCTCCGGCGGCCCGATCTTGCCTCGATTGGCGGGAGGGCCGCGTTTGCTCTAAGAATGAGAGGCCGTGCGCAGCGTCTTCGACCTCCTCTTTGCGGGCCTTTGCCACGGCCTGCTCTACGCGTGGCTGGTGCGGGCCTTTCCATGGCTCGCGGCGAGGAGGAAGCGACTCGCCGCGGCGCTCGTCGTTGTCGTCGTGGCGATCCCCGTCGCGCGGCTGGTGGTCTATCGCTTCGACGCCGGCGCGGCCCGCGTGGTGACGGCGCTCGTCATGGCCGAGCTGATCGCGCTCGTGTTGGCGCTCGGACCGCTGACACTCATTCGGCTCGTCGCTCACCTGCACGCGCGACGGGAACAAAGACTCCAGGCGGCCGCGATGGACGCCTCCCTCGCCGGAGGCAAGAGCAGCGCGCCGCTCCCCGAGGCGCCGTCGCATCCTGCGCCACGCGTCTCACGGCGTGTGCTCTTCGAGCGAACCGCTGGTCTCGCCGTCCTCGGCGCCAGCGGCGGCACGGTGGGCTGGGGCGTCGTCCGGGGGCGTCTGGACTTTCAGCTCGAGGAGGTGGTGGTGAAGATCCGCGACCTGCCGCGCGCCCTCGAGGGCTACTCGATCGTGCAGGTCTCGGACCTTCACGTCGGCTTGTTCGTGCGCGAAGCCGAGCTGGCGCGCGGCCTCTCGCTCGTGCGCGGCGCGAAGCCCGATCTCATCGTCGCCACCGGTGATCTCGTCGACTTCGACCCGCGCTACATCGGCCTGATGGCCCGCTCCCTCGGCGATCTCGGCTCGCTCGCGCGAGACGGGGTTGCGGCGATCTTGGGCAACCACGACTACTACACCGACGGCATCGACGTCGCCGAGGGCCTGCGAGCCGCTGGCGTGCGCGCGCTCATCAACGAGCACGCCGTCCTAAGGCCCAAGGATGGCGGCGGCATCGTGCTCGCGGGCGTCGACGACTACGCGGGGCCGCGCTTCGCAGGTGTAGGCCCTGATTTGGCTCGCGCCCTCCGCGACGCGCCCGACGGGCCTCGAATCCTCTTGGCGCACCAGCCGCGCTTCTTCGACGAGGCGGCCGGCAAAGTCGCGCTCCAACTGAGCGGTCATGTGCACGGCGGTCAGGTGAACCCCGGCTTCAGGCCCGCGAGCTACGTGCTTCGTTACGTCGCCGGCCGCTACCAAGCGAGCGGCTCGACGATGTGGGTCAATCGCGGCTTCGGCACTGCGGGTCCGCCGACGCGTGTCGGTGCCCCACCGGAGGTCACCAAGATCGTCCTCGTGGCGGGCTAGGCGATGCGACGTCGAACAACGCTCACGGCGCTGGCCTCACTCTGGTCGCTGCCGGCGCTACTCGCGACGACCGAAGCGCGAGCGGCGCATCCCACCTTCGCGCTGCCGTTGGCGGCGGAGACGGACCTCGAGCGAGCGCGAGAGCTCGATGCGTCGGCCGCGCGAGCCTACGCTGCGGGCCGCATCCGGAGCGCGCTCGCGCTCTTCATCGCCGCCTATCGGCGGGGCGCGCCGCCGGTCGCGCTTTGGAACATTGCGCGATGCCACGAGCGACTCGATGAGCTGGAAGACGCCGCGGAGATGCTCGAGCTCTACCTCGCCGCCCCCGACCTCTCGACCGCTGACCGCGCGGAGGCAACGCGAGCGCTCGCCTCCCTTCGTCGCAGGCCTTCGAGCCTCCTCGTCGACGGCGAAGCCGCCGGCGCCACGGTGTTTGTGGACGAAAGGCGCGTCGGCGTCGCGCCCTTGGCGACGGAGCTCGCGCCGGGGCGCCACACCGTTCGCCTCGTGCGCGAAGGGCAAACGGAGGACGCGCCTCGCGATACCCGAGGGGGTGAGCGCGTCGTTGACGCGCGCTTGGGCCGGCTCGTGCACATCACGGCGACCGATGCGCCGGACCCTTCGCCACGCGCCGCTCGGACCAAGCGACTTGAGCTCGAGGCGCAGGGGGGCCTCGAAGTGCCCTCGCTTGGCGACGCGTCGCAGCGCGTCGCGCCGACGGCCGATGTGGCCTTTCGCGTCGCGTTCGGTCCGCCTCGGATCTCCGCGTCGCTGGGCGCGCGCGCCGAAGTTCGCTCGGTGTCTTGGCGAGGTCTCGCTGAACCCTCACCGGCGGGTTGCGCGCTGCCAGACCGGTTCCGTGCCGTCGGTCTCGCCGGCGCGCTGACGGGCGGCGTCGCGTGGGACCCCACGCGCTCGCTGCGAGCCGCCATCGAGCTGGGCGGAGGCCTCGAGTCGCTCGTGGTCGGTGGCGCAGGCGCCGTCGGTGGCGAGGCCTTCGTAGCCGATTGCGCGCCGTCGCCGGGCTTGGTGCCCTTGGGTCTCGCCCGCGCCTCGGCTTCGTTTCGCGTGGCCAAGGAGCTCCGCGTCGTCTTGACCCCGGTCACCTTCGCGATTCATCCCGCCTATGAGGGCGCACGTTCCTCCCCCACCGACGCGACGGGGCCGTGGATTCGTCTTGGCGCGAGCCTAGGACTTTCCTACGACGTGGGCCTCTGATGCGTCTTCGCCCAAAACGCCCGAGCGCTGCGCTAAGGCCCATCGCGCTCGCAGGCCTCTTCGCGCTTTCGCCTGCGACGCTGCATGCGTTCAACGCGCCGACCGAACCCCGCGAGCGCGGCCTCGCGGCGGTCCGAGGCATGACCATCGGTCCCATCGAGAACGGATACCACCCCGACGTGGGCTACGGCTCCCCGGCGTATGGACGCGCCCTCGACGAATGCCGTCGCGCGGGCGCCGAGTGGATCTCGATCACGCCCTTCGGGCGTGTGGGGTCGCTCGAGGGCCGCGGCGTCGACCCGACCTTCGAGGTCCCCTACGAAGAGAACAAGCGGGCCGTGCGGCGCGCCATCGAGATGGCGCACGAGCGCCAGCTGAAGGTCCTCCTGGTGCCGCACCTTTGGACCGAGTCGCACGAGTGGCGCGCGCTCATCGATCCGAAGACCGACGCCGCCTGGGAGCGCTGGGCAAAGAGCTATGGCCGCTTCGTGAAAGGATGGGCTGCCGTCGCGGCCGAGACCGGCGCAGAGATGTTCTCCGTGGGCGTGGAGCTCCGCTCGTGGGTGACGAGCGGCCGTGCACCGAGCTTCGTCTCCCTGGTGCACGAGGTCCGAACCCTCTATCGGGGCCTCGTGACGTACTCCGCCAACTGGGACGACGTCGACGACACGATCGTGCTCGGCGAGCTCGACGTGATTGGTGTGAACGCGTTCTTCCCCTTGGCGGACAAAGAGGGCGCGTCGTTCGCCGAGCTCGAAAAGGGTGGCGAGCGCGTGCGAGAACGCGTGAAGAAGGTCGCCGACGCGTGGCGCAAGCCGGTGCTGTTCACCGAGATCGGCTACACGACGCGGCCCGATCCGGCGTATCGCCCGTGGGAGTGGCCCGATGGCATGAAGAACGTTCGAGTCGACGAAGCGGCGCAAGCGCTCGCGTACAAGGCGTTGCTCAAGCCGTTGCTCGACGAGCCTCGCTTCTTTGGGTTCTTCGTCTGGCGCGTGTACGCAGACCCCGAGGACGTCTCCCAAGAGCCCGAGTGGGGCTTCTCACCTCGCGGAAAACGCGCCGAGCTCGTCGTTCGGGACGCATTTCGAGCCACTTGGGCCGCCGATGGTGACGGCCGCTGGGGAACGGCCCTCCGGGCGCGCACGCCTGGAATTTACTGAGGTAATCGCCTCGCGAGCTCGGAAGTCGGCGCGGTGCATGTAGTCAAAGGGGCGAGTTTTCTACTACCTGGGTGGGATTTCCACGGGGCCGCAGTTGTGGTGCTGTCTTGAATGGCCCGGGGGGGAGAGAGCCATCGATGGGCCAAAGCTCGGACGGTGACCAGGAGGGCGATCAGGACGCGGCCCGGCGGACCCGCCAGCGCCTCCTCATCGTCGAAGACGAAGATGACGTGCGTAGCGCCTTCGCTCGGTTGCTCAAGGGCACGTGTGAGATCGATCTAGCAGCGTCGTGCGCAGAGGCGCACCAGTTGCTCCTGCGCTTCGGCGCTCCCATCGGTCTCGTCATCGACTTCCAGTTGCCCGACGGCAGCGGCCTCGAGGTCGTGGAGCGCGCCCGGACGCTCGACCCTGCGTTGCCGTCGCTCATGGTCACCGGGCACTTGAACGCGCCTCTCGCCGCGCTCGCCTTCGGCATGGATGTCACGTTCTTGCCGAAGCCCGTCGTGGCCGAGCCCATCCTGCGCTTTGCACGCCGCTGCCTCGTGCGCCCGACGACGATCCAGAACAAGATCGTGCTACGCAGCGACGATTGGGTGACGCGCTTTCGCCTGACGGAGACGGAATGCGAGCTGCTCGTTGCCACGGCGCGCGGCGTCTCGCGCGATGATTTCATGCTCGCGCGCGGCATCGCGGAGACAACGCTCAAAAGACACGTCACGAACCTCCTCGAGAAGCTCGCCGAGACTTCCCTCGATAGAGCCGCCTTGCGATTCTTGCGCGAAGTGCTTGGGGAAGACTAGCGCCCCGTCCTTGTGGCCGAGCTACTCGTCTCTCGGGATGAGCGAGCGCCGAAAGGCTGACGCGGGCGCGCCGTCGTCAAGGACCACGCGCCCGTCGGCGACGCTCACCCCGAGCCTCGACCACAGCGCACCGAGGTCGACGGGCATCGGCCGCTCGCCCATGCGATCGTGAAGCTCGCGCAGCACCGGCACGCCAACGGCCGCGTCGCCAGCGGCCAGCGCGCGGCGAAAATCCCACGACACGGCGACGCTGCCGCCGCTCTTGACGATGCCGCGAAGGGCATCGGCCAAGGATGCGCGCCCCTCCGTGCGACGGCGAATCTCGACGTCCGCGAGGAAGCAGAAGAGCGCCCCTCCCCAGTAGCGGCGACCCCACGTCGGCGTGTGGTCGAGGCCTCGATCGCCTTGGTGCGGCAAGCCCTTCGGAAGCCCCTCGAGTAGCTCTCCCCAGAACGCCTCTTCGGCGACCTCGCCGGCGCTGACGCGCGCCACCTTCTCAACGTAGGTCGCCACCCCCTCTTCGAACCAGCGATGGCTCTCGTCGACCGACGGCAGCGCCATGTGCACAAGCTCGTGGGGAAGCACCCAATCGCGCTCAAGGTCTTCTGCCGACGTGTCTTCGCCAACCCAAACGATCGTCGCCGCGCCGCCGTTGCCCAGCGTGCGCCCGTGCCGCACGCCGGCGCCGGGCCGTGGCGCGACGATCACGAGCGCGTGCCGAACGGGAAATCGCTCGTAGTAGTTTGCGACCACGCGCGCCGAGCGCTCGACCCACTCGCGGAGAACGGCGCGCGACGCCTCGAGCGTTCGCGGCACCACGACCTGAATCGCCGCGCCGTGCTGGTCGGGACGCACAAGCTCGACGCCGAAGCGCCCGAGCACCGTGTAGGGCGAGAGCCCAAGCTGACCGACGTCGCCGGTCCAAGTGTCCTCTTCGAGTGGGAAGAGCCCGGTCACGAAGCGCACGCCGGCCGTGGGCATCACGTGCAAGGTGTAGGGGCCCGACGCGTGACCGATGGGGCGGAGGAGCCAGGTGGAGGGTGGCGCCTCGAAGACCGACGGCGCCAAGACGCGCGCACGGTCAACGTCGCGAAGCGTTCGCGCGGCAGTCTCGAGCGCGAACTGGTAGCGCAAGCGGCAACCTCGCGGGGCGCACTCGGGGATGAAGAAGAACGTGTCGGTCGCCGCGACGCGCGACCACCGCTCGCCGTCGGTCGTCACATGAAGCTCGCGCACGAAGGGAACGGCCCCGCGAGCCATGCCGAAGTACGGAGGCAAGCCGGCGGGCACGGCCGCTTCGACGACGAGGACCGAAGCGTCACCGGGCACCGCGACTTCGTAGCGCAACCCTTCTCCCTCCGAGGGTGCGCGCGCCCGCGGCAAGCTCGCGCACCCCACACCGAGCAGGGCGACGAGGCCAGCGAGCGCGCCGAACTGCATGCGCATCTCAGTTAGTTGTGGCTGGTCCCGCGAACTCGGCAAGGTCTCATTCGCGCGAACGAGCGCGTGCCGCTAGACGCGCGCGATGGGGCGCGACGTCAACCGATGGAAGCGAAGGAAGAGCGCCACGGCCACGAAGCAGAGACCTGCCGAAAGCCCCCACCAGAGCCCCTCGGCTCCCCAGCCGAGACCGAAGGCCAACGCGAGGGCCAACGGAAACGCGAGACCCCAGTAGCCAAGCAGCATGAGTAGAAAGGGGAGGCGCACGTCGCCGGCGCCGCGGAGCGCGCCCGCCAGGACCCCCTGGGTGGCGTCGAAGAGCTGAAACATCGCGGCGATGCGCAGGAGGCGAACCGCGATCCGGTGGACCTCGGCGTCGTTGGTGAAGGGCGCGACCAAGACGTGAGGAAAGAAGAGAAAGGTGAGCGCGCCGAGCGCCATCACCGAGACGCCGAGGGCCGTCGCCGTGTATCCGACGCGCCGCGGCGAGCGCCCCTGGCCGACCGCCGCGCCCACACGAACCGCCGCCGCGCCGCTGATGCCGATGGCGATCATGAAGGTGAGGCTCGCCAACGAAATGGCGACTTGGTGTGCGCCGATGACCTGGGCCCCAAGCCGCCCCGCCACGATGGCCACGACGGAGAAGACGCCGACCTCCGCGAGGAGTTGAAAGCCGATGGGCAACCCGAGCCGCGCCACCCGCAAGACCGGCATCGGCGTCACCTTGCGGGTGGGCTTCAGGAGCCAAGCGGCGCGCAAGGTGAGGCCGGCCAAGAGTAGCGATGCGAGGCTCGACGCCAGGCCCGCGCCGAGGGCGCCCAACTTCGGGGCACCCATGGCCGGAAGGCCAACGGCCGCGAGCGCGTCGTCGCCTCGCACGAGGAGCATGCAGGCGAGGAAGTTGAAGACGTTCGCCACGAGCGCTGCGACGAGCGCAGGCGTGGTGCGACCTTGCGCTTGCAAATACGTCTTCGCCGTCAGAAACACGAGAAAGCCCAGGGCTCCGGGCACGTTGGCCACAAGGAAGAGGAGCGCCCGCTTCGCCACGGGCGCCTCCACGCCGAGCGGCACGAGCACCGCCCCAAGGAGCACCGCGACCAAGCTGATGGGCACCCACACGAGGAGCGACGCTCGGAGGGCGCCCAAGAGCGCGGCCCACGCCGTTTCGCGCTCACCGGCGCCGAAGGCTTGCGTCGCGAGCGCTTCGAGGCTGAGCGGCACGCCCATGCCGAAGGCCACCGTCAGAAACGCGAGCGACCGACCGAGCGCCACGCCGGCGAGATCGTCGACCGAGGTCTTGCCGACGATGGCCGTGTCGACGAGGTGCAAGGACATGAGCCCCACCTGCGCGAGCGTGATGGGATAGGCGAGGACAAAGAGCCGCTTCCATTCCTCGCGGAGCGACATCGGGACGTCCGCGTCGACGTCGGCGTGGACGCGCCCAGTTGCGGGGCCGCCGCTCACGGGCCGGCGTTCTCGAGGATCCTGCGGATCTTGCGCACGACGCGGCCCGCGCTCGCGTCACCGAGGAGGCGCTCCGCCTCTTCGAGGGCGAAGAAGTCGAGGGCCTTCGACTCGCTGTCGTCGTGAACAATCGCCTCCGGCGTGCGGGTACGGAAGAGGAACCGGACGTCGTGGTGCAAGTGCCCGGGCTCCTTCTTGCCCTCAGGGATCGCGTGGACATCGACGTCGAGGATTCCGTCCCAGGCGAGCTCAAGCGACGCGAGGCCCGACTCTTCCGTCGCTTCACGAAGGGCCGTTCGCAGGGGATCGAACTCCCCTTCGTCGTGGCCACCCATCTGGAGCCAACGATCGAGGCGACGATGGTGGTGCAAGAGCAAGCGACCTCGCTCGTCGACGATGAACGCGCTGCCCGTCAGATGGCCCGGAGTGAAGACATCACGGGAGAAACAGCGCGCCTCCGCGCGAACGAGCGCGAGCACGCTCTCCACGTGGCGGCGCTCCTCGTCGTCAGCCGGACTCAGCGCGCACAGTGCATCGAAGAGCCGCTGCCGCGGTGCATCGAGCGAGGCCTCCGTCACCGTTGGCTCCACTTGGGGGCGCTCTCGAGGGCGGCGCGCGTGCGCTTCTCGAGGCGCGCGAAGAACGCCTCGTGCGTCACACGGAGGCCGGCTTGCACGGGGCCAGCCGTCGCCGCCTTCCGAAGCCGCACCGGCAGCGCATCGACGATCTTCGACCATGGTCCGCGGTTCGCCTCGGCCATGCCGCGGAGGGCGCGCAACGGTCCTTGCTGGTCCTCGCCCCGCAAGTGCGTCTCCATGAGCGCATCCACGACCTCAACGCGCTCCGGCTCATCGAGAGCCAACGCGACGCGGCGGCCCCACGGCTCGAAGAACGGTCCGATGGGCAGCAAGAGGTCGCGTGACCGACGGAGCGAGCGCGCCTTTCGCAGGCCGAGAAAACGATGGTTTTCAACGGCCGTGACCGCCTTGTTGACGTGTCCGGCAGCGGCGAAGACGCCGCCGTGGTTCACCGCGCCCTCCGGATGCCCGAGACGCGCGAAGCGGCCGCGAAGGCGGTTGTGCGCCTCCGACTTGGGCCACGCTTCAACCACGCGGGAGAGGTCGCCGGTGTTGTGCGCGACGATGCACGAGACCTCGAGGATCGCCTGGACATCGTTCTCGCGAACGGCGGCGCGGAAGGCCTCCGCTTCACGACCGAGCTCGTCTTCAATTTGTGCTTCGACGCGGGCGGCGAGCTCGCCTTCGCCGAGCGAAAGGGCGCGGCCGAGGGCGCCGGCGCGAACCGAGAACCACTCGCCGTTGTGCCCCGACATCGCGGCGCCGTCGGGCCCCTTCACCGTGCGTGCGGAGACCAAGGAGGCGTCGAGGGCGGCCACCTCGTCGACGAGCGCGACCAAGGTGAGGGCGCGCGCCGAGTCCGCCTCGACCCAGACGTGGTGCCGAATGCGCGCGTCGACGTCGGTCGGGCAGAAGGTCGCCACCGTGAGGTAGTGAGCCGCGAAGAGGAGCCGCGCGTAGTCGGTATGGGCCGGGTCGGCGCGCCACGCCTCCTCGATGGCCGCCGCGGACCGAACGACCTCCGCGGGCCAGAAATCCGAATCGAGGGCCCAGCCGGCGGTCGCTTCGACTTGGCTCTTGAGGACGAGGGGGGCGATGCCGATCACGCCGTCTCGTATAGCGCTCGTGGCGTCCGGCCACCTCCGAATTTCGAGGGATTCGTAGCCGAACGACGCCACCGACGCCCCACCGTCGCCTCGCAAGAGTGAGCCGAAGTTGGCCCCAAGGGGCGCGCCCTACATACGATCCCATCGGAGCTCGATGGCGGGAGTGCTTGTACGTACAGTGGTGCCGATTCTCGCGCTGGTCGCGGGGAGCTGGGTTGGCCTAGGCCGGCCCAGCGGCACTCGTCTAGGCACTGCGACGGTTCACGTCGCTGAGCGAGCGCTCCCGCCCGTCGCTCACGCTCCACTTATCGAAGCGCCGTCGGTGCCCGCGGTGGCGCCGCTCTCGCCGGTGGAGAGCGGCGACCTGCCCGATCCGGTGCCGTGGCCCAGGCTGAACGCGAGCGCGAGGGGGACGCGATCTTGGCTCCTCGCGGAGGGGCCCGCGCGCTCGGAGACGAGCGGTCAGCGCTTCGTGACGCTGACCTTCGACGACGGCCCGTCGCCGGAGACGACCCCGGCGGTGCTCCGCGCCCTCGAGCGCTCCGGCGTTCGTGCCACGTTCTTCCTCATCGGGCGCTACCTCGACGGCGACGAGCCCCGGGCCGTGCAGAACCGAGCGCTGGCCAAGCAGATCGTCCAAGCCGGTCACATCATTGGCAATCACACGCACGACCACTCGCTCTTGACCTCGATGCCCCGCACCGACGCCCTCAAGCAGATCGACGCCGGCGAGCGCTCCATCGAGAGGGCCATCGGCAAGAAGCCGATCCTCTTTCGCCCGCCTTACGGCGGCCTCGACGGCTTCATCGAGAGCACCCTCGCGCGCCGTGGTGACGAGCTCGTCTTGTGGAGCGTCGAGGCCGGCGACATGACCCGCGACGACGAGGCCGGCCTCGCCGAGAGCCTCATCGCGCAGATCGACTACGCCGAGGGCGGAACGGTCCTCCTGCACGACGTTCGCGGGGTGACGGTACGCGCGCTGCCGAAGGTGCTCGCTCACTTGAAGAAGAAGGCCTGGAACCCGGAGAAGCCCGAGAAGCTCGGCTATTCGGTCGTCGACCTGCCCACGTACTTGCGCGAGACGGCCAAGGCGCCACAACCCTTCGCCGACCGCGCGGCCCTCGAGCGTGCGCGCAGCGAACGGTTCACGGCAAAGCGGCGCGGAGCGCAAGCCGCGGATGCGAGGAAGACGGCCGTCGTCGACGCGCCGCCGGGCGTTTAGCGACTCGACGTACTGGTCTCGCCCCGGGCTTTCGCCGTCGGTGCGTCGGCGGTGTCAGTACTCGAACGTCACGTCACCCGTTGCGGCGCCGAGGGACGCGAGAAGCTCCCGGTACCAAACCACGCTCGCTGCGACGTGCCGCTCGTGTCCGCGCGGGGCCCAAACGAGGGAGAGCGTCTGCTGCGTCTCGCCGGAGGTCTTGGTTCGCTGACTGTCCTTCACGGCGTTGGCGCACGGCCCCGCCGCGTCGAAGAGGCACAAGAGACCATCGACGTCGATGGTCTGCCCGGCTGCGTTGAAGACATACGTCTCGCCGTGAGCCACGTCGACGCGCAGCGGGAGCGTGCATCGTGCGAGGTCGACGACGCTGATGGGCAGTCCGCTGTGCAACGAGACGACGTTGCAAGCGTCGACGACGAGGTTGATGGCGCCGAGGGCGCCGCGCTCGGCCGCTTGAACGAGGTACTCGGAGGCGGGCTTGCCGCGCCCCGTGGGCTTGTAGCCGCCCTCCCGGAGCATGTCGCGAACGTCCGCGCGAAGCGTCTCGCTTCGGGCGACCGGCGCCGTCGCGTCACCACGAAGGAGCGACACCAACGACGGCGCAGAGAGCGCCCCCAAGGGGGACGGCAACTCCGTGACGAAGGCCGCCAAGGCGAGGGTCCGATGCGACGCGACGGTGAGGTTCATGGCGCTGCCAAGGTTAGACGGGATCTTGGGACGGCTCGCAAGACGCCGCTCATTCTCTAGTAGCGCCAGGGCGCGCGGCGGTGCGCGTCGACCCGGGTCCGCTCGCGAGGCGACAGATTGGGCACCGCGTCTCGCACGAAGTGAGCGTAGTCGAGCAGCATCACGACGCGCCCACGATGCGGCCGGAACGGCTCGAGCGCCGCGAGCATCGCCTCGTCGGCGTCGGGGCCAAAAGCCGCTTGCCCTTGGAGCGCGGCCGTCACGATGCGCGGCGCATGGAGATCGCCGACGGGGACCGCGTCAGCGTAGGCGAGCGCGTTTCGCGCGACGCGGTTGGCCGTCCACGGGCCAACGCCAGGCATCGAGCGGAGCTTCTGCATGAAGAGTTCGGGCTCGTCGCGACCGATGCGCTCGAGGGTCGCGCCGCGACGCGCACCTTCACGGAGCGTCTGCGCTCGCCTCGACCCGATGCCCATGGCGTGCATTTGCCACGCCGGCGTGTCACGCACCGCCTCCGGCGTTGGCGCCGCGCGGAGATCGGTGCCCGGAATCAGCGCGCCCGCGTGGGCGAAGAGTCGTCGCGTCGCTTGCTGCGCCTCGACGCTCGTGACGAGCTGAGCGATGACGGCTTCCGCGAAGGCCTCGAAGACCGTCCGCGTTCGCCGCAGGCGACCGTCGAAGCGGCCGTCTTTCGCCAGCGGCCCGAGCACCGGATGCTCGCGCACCTGCTCAAAGAAGGGCGCCGTGTCGTCGTCGACGCCGCTCATGGCTCGGGCCGTGGCGAGCGCCGTGTCGACCTCGTCGCTGTGCACCGCTCCGTGACCCAAGATGGTGATGCCGAGCGCCTCGCCGTCCCAATCGAAAGCCGCGGCGATGCCTTCGGGGCCGCCGCGGAGTGCGACCACCGGGGCTTGCAGGAGCCGGCCCGGCTGAAAGCGCCGTCCCCGCGGCGCCACGGCGATGCGCTGCATTGCGACGAGCGGGGGGGCGACGAGCGGCGCGGCGACGACGGTCATGCGAGCGCTTGACCCATGCGATCCACGAAGCGACCGAGGTTCGGGTGGCGAGCGGCCGCTTCCTTGAGCGGCGTGTCGACCTCGAAGCGAACGATGTTGGCGAGAAAAGCGTACGCCACCAGATCGATGGTGCGGAGCGTGTTCCCCGCGAAGAAGGGCTCCTCCCCCAAGAGCGCCGAGACCGCCGCCAGGTCACGCGCGCCGATGGCGTAGATCTCGTCCCGGGAGTGGCGACCGGTACCTTGCGCCACCGTCGACTTGACGATGACGCCTCTCACGATTGGCGCCACGACGAAGCGAAGCGCCGCCGGCACCGCGTCGAAGGAGCCCTTCATGACGGCCCAGGACGCGTCCTCGGCCCAGCGGCTCCAGAGCATCACGAAGTACAGCCCTTCTTCGAACGTCCGGCGAATCACGTGGGCTCGGGCGCGCGAGACTTCGTCCAGCCCCGCGTCGAGGGCGCCGTCGCTCTTCTCGAAATGCTCGAGGATGGTCGCCGAATCGGCGATCCGTTGGCCGTCGACCTCGATGAACGGGAGCTTCTGCTTGGGGCCCGCGCGTGGGTTTCCGAGGATCGTTCGATAGGGCAGCTTCCGAGCCTTCAGGTAGACCTCGACCTTCATGCAGAACGGGCTGAGGCTCTCGAGGCCCGGTCTCCCGGGGAAGGTGTGCAGTGTGATCACGGCGGCGAGGATTGCCGCCACTTCGCTCCGCGGCAAGAGACACGGCACGATACTAGGGCCTTGCCGCCGGCCGCTGCCTAGGCCGCCGACTCGGGCGGCTGAAGCCACAGGGATGCGACCGCGCCCGCGACCACGGCGATGAGGGCCGCCGACACGTACGCGAGCCAGCTCCAGCCGCGCGCCTCGAGGAGCACGCCCGACGAGAGCGATGAGACGACCATCACGGAGAACGTGCACACCTCACTGATTCCCTGGGCCCGCGCCCGCTCGCTTGGGCGATACGTCTCTGTGAGCAACGTGGTGCCCCCGATGTAGAGGAAGTTCCAGCCCACACCGAGCAGGAAGAGAGCCCACCAGAAGTGCGCGACCGTCACCCCCGAGAGGGCGACGATCACCGTGACGCAATTGAAGAGGACGCCGACAACCATGACGCGAAGCGTGCCGAAGCGTTTTATGAGCGTGCCCGTAAAGAGTGACGGCGCGAACATGCCGATGACGTGAAAGCCAATGACCGACGCCGCCGCGCCGTATGGGTGGCCGCAGTGCGCGGTCATGGCCAGCGGCGTGGACACCATGAGCAGGTTCATCACGGCGTAGCCGAGGGCAATGACAAGCACAGCGATGGCGAACTTGGGCTGCCGGACGAGCGCCCCCGTCGAGCGCGGCGCGTCGTTGGCCTCCGCGAGGGCCACGAGTGGAATGTCGAGGCGCCGGAGGAGCCCTACGACGACGAGCATGAGCGCAACGAGCGCGGCGATGGAGCCAAGAAACTCTCGCCCCGGCCCGAAGAGATCTTTCGTTCGCTGGCTCAAGAGTGGCCCGAGAACGCCGCCCACGAGCCCCCCAGCGAGGACGTACGAGATGGCCTTGGCCTTCAAGTCGTCGGGGGCCGCGTCGGCGGCGGCAAAGCGGTATTGCTGCGCGAAGCCGTTGTAGCCACCGAAGACGAGCGTCCCCAAGCACAAGAGGTAGAAGTTGCTGAAGACGATGGCGCCGCTCACCGTCAGCGCGCCGAGGAGCCCGAGGAGCGGCCCAGCGGTGAAGCCGTTGCGCCGGCCCACACGCTTCATGAGCTGCGCCGCGGGCATGGCTGCGGCAGCCGCGCCGATGACCCAACACATGGCGGGCACGGTGGCAAAAGCCGACGAGAGCCCCGTGGCTTTGGCGAGGCGAGCGCCGAGGAGCGCGTTCACCGAGATCACCGTGGTGTTGTTGATGAAGAGGAGCGCCTGGCACGACGCGAGGAGGGCGACGTTCTTCCTGAAGGTGTTCACGAAGGTGGCGCCCTTCGCGGCTGCGCGGAGTAACAGAGGGCCATCGGAACGGCCGCTTGATAGCCGAAATCAAGGCGGCGTTCGCAGATATCGGCGCGGTTTGGAGCGCGCGTCGCCCTCATTCGTTTCTGTCGCTCCACAGGCGCTGCTAGAACGTGGCGAACGACCCGAGGAGCACCATGACCGATCGCCCGCGAAAGAGCCCCGAGCTAGCTCGACGAGACCTGCTACGCGGGGGCGCGTTGCTGCTCGTCGCACCGGCGGGCGTGCTCTCGGGTTGCGCCAAGGAGGAGGCCCCCGAGGTCGCTCCCAAGCCGAACGCCTTCCTTCACGGCGTCGCGAGCGGCGATCCGCTCCCCGACGCGGTCATCCTCTGGACGCGCGTGACGTTGCCGGGCGAAGGCAAGCCCGTCGTCAAGTGGGAGCTCGCCGACGATGTGACCATGGCGCGCGTCGTCGCCTCCGGCGAAGTCACGACCGACGCCGAGCGTGACTTCACCGTCAAGGTCGACGCGCGCGGCCTCGCGCCAGGGCGCACCTATTTCTACCGATTCCACAGCGGTGGCGCTGCTTCACCGATCGGTCGAACGCGGACCGCGCCGAGCGGCGCAACGCCGCGCCTGAGGCTCGCCGTCGTGTCGTGCGCGAGCATGGCGCACGGCTACTTTCATGGCTACCGAGCGCTCGCGGAGCGCCTCGACCTCGACGCCGTGCTTCACCTCGGCGACTACATCTACGAATACGCCAACGAAGACTACGGAGCCGTACGAAGCTACGAGCCCCCCCACGAGACGTTGTCGCTGGCGGACTACCGAACGCGTCACGGGCACTACAAGCTGGACGCGGATCTGCAAGCGGTCCATCGGCAGCATCCTTTCATCGCCGTTTGGGACGATCACGAGATCGCCAACGACGCCTACAAGGACGGCGCCCAGAACCACACGGAATCGGTGGAAGGCGCTTGGGTCGACCGAAAGGCGGGCGCAAAGCGGGCGTACCGCGAGTGGATGCCTATCCGCGAGGAAGCGGACGGCCACGTGTACCGCAAGCTGGCCTTCGGAGACCTCGCGGACCTCGTGATGCTCGACACGCGTCACTGGGGTCGCACGAAGCAAGCCGGCGGGGCCGTCGGTGCGGTCCCCGACCCCGATCCTTCGCGGACTCTCTTGGGCGACGACCAGGCCGCCTGGATGGAAGACACCCTGAAGAAGTCGACCGCCAAGTGGAAGCTGGTGGGGCAGCAAGTGATGCTCGGCAACCTGATCTTGGCGCCGGGCCAGATCGCCAACCTCGACCAGTGGCACGGGTACCCCGAGTCGCGAACGCGCTTTCTCTCCTTCTTGAAGGACTCGGCCATCGCGAACGTCGTGGTCCTAACGGGGGACATCCACTCGTCGTGGGCCAACGAGATCGTCACGAACCCGGAAGACCCGAACGCTTACGATCCGGCGACGAGCCGCGGCTCGCTCGCCGTCGAGTTCGTCGCGCCGGGCATCACGTCACCGGGAATTCCGCCCCAACTCTTGCCGCTCGTCCAGTCGGCGCGACCTCGGAACCCGCACATTCGATGGTTCGACACGACCAAGCGCGGCTTTGTCATCCTCGACGTAACGCCCGAGCGCGTCCAAGCGGCGTGGTTTCACTTCGAGGCCGTCGACAAGCCGGAGCCCACGGCGCCGACGTTCGCAGCAGCGTGGGCGGTCCCGAGCGGCCAGACGCGGCTCGTGGAGGAGGCGGCCGCCGCCGCCGATCGTCCCGACGCGCCACCGGCGGCCAAGTAGCGAAAGAGGGCTTCCGTTCGTCTTCGCGCGCCGCCGGGCCCGCCGCTTCGCGTGGGAGATCAAGTCCTGAAATTTTGGTCGCCGTGACTATGCTCGCGCGCATGACCACGGCAGCGCCCCTCATCCATCAGTTCTTGGAGCAGCTCGAGCGCGAGGGGGTGACGCACATCTTCGGTGTTCCCGGCGGCCCGTTGACGGCGTTTTTCGGTGCGCTCCGCGCGCGCAACCGCATCCGTTACGTGCTGGCGCGCCACGAAGAGGGCGCTGCGTTCATGGCCAACGCGTATGCGCGCGTGCGCGGCGGCCTAGGCGTCTGCTGCGTCACGTCGGGGCCCGGTGCGACCAACGCCTTGACCGGCGTGGCTGGCGCGTTCGCCGATTCGTTGCCGGTGCTGTACCTGACGGGGCAGGTCGCGACGCGCATGTTTGGTCTCGGCGCGATTCAAGAGAGCACGTGGCACGGCATCGACGTCGTCGACATCTTCCGCCCCGTCACCAAGCTCTCGACGATGATCGTCGCGCCAGAGACCGGGATGCGCATCTTGCGACACGCTCTCCGCGCCGCGACAAGCGGACGCTCAGGCCCCGTGCACATCAACGTGCCGGCCGACTTGGCGAGGGCCGTCGTTCCCTTCGACGTGCAAGACCCGGAAGGGTACCGGCCCGGCGCGCTCTCGGTTCCCGACGCAGGGGCCATCGAAAGGGCGACGGCGCTCCTGAGGGGCTCGAAACGCCCGACGATATTTGCTGGGCACGGCGTCGCCCTTGCGCGAGCGGAGGGGCAGCTCTTGCGCCTCGCCGAGCAGCTCGACGCAGCCGTGGTGACCTCTCCGAAAGGCAAGTCCGTCTTTCCCGAGAACCATCGCCTGTCGCTCGGAGCCTTCGGCATGGGCGGCCACGCTCGCGCGGACCGTTACCTCGACGACGACGACGTGATCCTCGTCGTGGGTTCTAGCTTGAACGAGTTCGCCTCGAGCGCATGGAGCCAACGCTTGCGCGCCACAGGGGCGTTCATTCAAATCGACGTCGACCCGGGCGAAATCGGAAAGAACTACCCGGTGACCGTCGGCCTCGCGGGCGACGCACGACTGACGCTCGAGCTCTTGTCGGAGGCGCTTCGCAAGAGTGCGCCGGTGAAGCGTGAGACGGCTCAGGTCCTCGACGCCATCGCAAGAGAGGTCCCACGGCACGAGCAGGCCGCCGAGCTCTTGTCGGAGGCGTCACCGGTCTCGCCACCACGCGTCATGGCCGAGCTTCGCGCGGCGATGCCCGAAGACGCCATGCTCTTCGTCGACACGGGCAACTCTTCGCTATGGGCGGGGCACTACTTCGAAGCGCGCGCGCCGGGCACGTACTTCATCGACATGGGACTCGCCTCCATGGGCAGCTCGGTCGCCGGCGTCGTGGGCGGTGCGCTCGCGGCGCCGGGCCGTAAGGCCGTCGCGCTCACAGGCGACGCGGCCTTCGCGATGCACGGCTTCGAGGTGCACGTCGCCGTCGAGATGAAGGTGCCCGTGGTCTGGGTGGTGCTCGACAACGCGGGCCACGGCATGATTCAGCAGGGCGAGCGCCTTGCCTTCGGCAAAGACGAGGGCTTCTACGCCTTCACGCACCGCATCGACTCGGCGGCGGTGGCCCGCGGCCTCGGCGCCCGCGGCGCCACGGTCTCTACGGTGGCCCAGCTCCAGGCGGCGCTCAAGGACGCGCTCGACGCCGAGGGGCCGACGGTGATCAACGTCTTGGTCGACGAGTCCGTCGTGGCGCCAACGCTCGGACGGCGCGCCAAGTCGGTCGCCGAGTTCTTTGGCAAGCCTGACGCGACGCGCGGGCCCGCAGGAGCCGGTTGAGCGTGAGCGGCATCGGCATCGTCGGCGTCGGCCACGCGGTTCCCGAGCTGATTCGAAGGAACGACGACCCGCTCTTCTCGGGCGAACAGGTCGCGCTCGCGCGCGAGCTCTTTGTGGGCTTTCGCGAGCGCCGCGTCCTTGCGCCTGGTGAGAGGGTGGAGGACCTGGGAACGAGGGCCGCGCGCGCCGCCCTCGCCGACGCCGCGCTCGAAGCCGGCCAGATCGATCGCCTCTACGGCGCTGTCTCGCCGAGCGAGCACGCGCTCCCAAGCGGCCTCTTCGCCATTCACGAGGCGCTGGGCCTCGCTCGCGAGACGCGCGTCATTCCCATCCAATCGGAGTTTACGAACTTCGTCGACGCCCTCGGCGCCGCTGTCGACGCGGTCCGGGCGGGCCGAGCGGAGCGCGCCCTCGTCGTGGTGGCCACGGGCTGGAGCCGCGTCGTCGACTACGCCGACGCCGGAGCCGCCGGCATCGGCGACGGCGCCGGAGCTGTGGTCGTCTCGCGCGGCCCGCGCCTCGAGTTCATCGATGACGTGGGTGAGACGCACGCGATGTGGCGACAGGCGATGACCGTCCAGATGCGCGTCGCGAGGCGTTCGACGCCGGGAGCTCCCGAAGGAAGTCGCCCCACCTTCGTGTTCGGCGAGGAAGGCGCCGTCGCGTTCCGCGAGCTCGCCACGTCGGTGCCCGAGCGTCTCGTGCGGCGGCTCTGCGAGCGCAACAAGCTCGCGCCCGCGGACCTCGCGCTGATTGGGCATCAACCCAGCGGCGCGTTGCTCGAGGCCTGGCGACGAACGCTCGCCGTCGCCGAAGTCCCGAGCGTCCTCGAAGACCTCGGCAACTCGACCATCGCGACGGCGGTCATCACGCTCGCGCTTCACGAGCGTTCGCTCAGGAGCCGACACATCGTCCTGCTCGGGCTGGGTCTCGGCCAGAACTTCTCGGCGGCGCTCCTAAGGCGAACGGACGCGTAAGCCTCAGGGCTCGAGCGTCTTCGTCTTCCAGCGGCCGCGCCGAAAGAGGACGGCCGCCGCGGTGGCCTGCACGGAGTACGCGACGGTGATGGCGAGAAAGACGCCGGCCGGCCCCAGGCCGAAGCCGCGCGCGAGCAGGTACGCGACGGGGATCTTGAACAGCCAGAAACAAATGGCGTTCACGTAGAGCGGCGTCCTTGTGTCGCCGGCGCCGTTAAAGGCCTGCACCGCCACCATCCCGAAGGCGAAGAAGACGAAGCCGACGGCGACGATGCGCAGGCACGTGGTCGCGTAGCCCGCGACCGCGGCGTCGCTCGTGACGAGCCCCACGACGGGCGCCGGCAGGAGCACGAAGATCGCGCCGACGACCGAGAGGAAGAGGACGTTGTACTTGGCGATGGTCATGGCCGACCGTTCGGCGCGCTCGGGCTCGCCAGCGCCGAGGTTCTGCCCCACGAGCGTCGCCGCTGCTCCCGCGAGCCCCCACGAGGGCAAGATGGCAAAGATGGCGATGCGCATCGCCACCGTGTAGCCCGCGAGCGCGACGCTCCCGTAGCCGGAGAGGATTCGCACGAGACCGAGCCAGCTCGCCGTCTCGACGAGGACCTGTCCCGTCGCGCTCGTGGCGATGCGAGCGACCTGCCGCAAGACCGCGAGGCTCCGGAGCGAGGTGCCGCGCGCCGACGGGCAGGCGATCGCGGCCGCGCGCGAGGGCGGCGAATTGGTAGAGGACGCCCACGGCGCGGCTCGCCGTCGTGGCGACGGCTGCGCCAAGGACGCCAAGCTTGGGGCACGGGCCGAGGCCGAAGATGAGGCAAGGCGCGACGAGCATGTTGAGGAGGTTGGCGAGCCAGAGCGAGCGCATCGCCACCGCCGCGTCGCCGGCGGAGCGAAAGACAGCGTTGACGACGAACAGGAGGAAGATGGTCACGTTGCCGCCAAGCATCACGGCCGCGTAGCTAGAGCCGTAGGCAACGACCTCGGGCGTGGCGCCCACGAGGCTCAAGAGGCGAGGCGCGAGCAGCGCACCGACGACGCCGAGCGCGCCGGCCGCCACCGTGGCGACGGCGATGACTTGCACAGCGGCGGTGGCGGCGCCCTCGAGGTCTTTCTCGCCGACATGCCTTGAGACGAGGGCCGTCGCTGCTGCCGCGAGCCCCATCGCCAAGGCGTACACGATGGAGAGCATCGACTCGGTCAGGCCGACGGTCGCGATGGCGTTCGGGCCGAGCTTGGAGACAAAGATGATGTCGACGATCGTAAGGAGCGACTCCATCGACATCTCGAGCACCGTGGGGACGGCCAACAGAATCACAGCGCGCCGAATGGGGATCGACGTCAGATCCTGTTCGCTGCCGCGGACGGCTTCGCGCACCGTGGACCAGAGGCTCGGCTCTTGGGCGGGGGCTTCCACACCGCTTCATTGTCTGAGCGACCGCCGGCGGCAAGGCCGCCGCGAGCGACGGCGCAGACTCGAAAGTCTTCACCGAAATCGACCGCGCCTCGCACGCCGACACCGACCTCGTTTGGCGCGAGCGCGTGACGCGGACCGGGCGCCGCTGCAAACGACTGCACCAAGGCCCACGGCGTTGCCCAGAGGTTCAAGGCACGTGGTCTCGGCGCGGAGACACGCAAGCTGGGGGGCCTCGCCCAGCGCTCGATTCGCCTGAAATTGCAGCGCGAGGCGCACCGAGCTGTCGCCGCGCGGCGACACGCGAAGACGGGCGAAGGGCACGGCCGGTGCACATCCGCGGGCATGGCCAATCCGTGGGAAGCGCCGCCGAAACCCGTCCCCGCCGCTCCATGCGCAAGCTGCGCCCCGAAAGAGGAGGAAGAGGAAGAAGAGGAGAAGGAAGACGAGGGTGACGGCGAGAACTCCGACTCCGACTCCGACGGCGACGGCGACGGCGACGGCGACGGCGACGGCGACGGCGACGGCGACGCGAGCGGCAAGGGCGATGGCGACACGCGCGAGCCCGCGAACGACACCAAACCCGGCGACGAGCCAATGGCCGCCCGCAGCGACCAAGCGCTGGCGGAAGAGCGAACGCAGCGTTTCGACGACGGCAGTACGCTAACGACGCGCCCCGACGGCACCACGTCGGCCACGCCGCGGCCGGCGGAGGTCGTCGGACGTGACGTACAGCGTTTTGATGACGGCACCTCGCTCACGACCACACGCTTCGACGATGGCACCTCGATCTCGTACGCACGCGAACAGAACGTTCAAGTCTTCGACGACGGCAGCAAGCTCGTGACGGACACGTCGACGTATCCATCGGGCCGGACCTACACGGACATCTCATCGGTCGACAGCTTGGAGGCGCGACTGGCCGACGAGCCCTTCTTGAACGATCCGCGCACGGCGACGCCTGCTGACGTGGAGCTTGCCCGAGACATCCTAGACAACATGGGACCGGACCTCATGCCGCATCACCGGGAGGCCCTCGAGGGGTTCATCAACGACTACTACCTCGGCAAGAGCGAGATCTTCGGCAACGAGCCGCCGACGCCGACCAACTACCCCGACTCGGGACGACGCGTGCTCTGACCTCCCATCGGGCGCGTCGTTGGGCAGAGGTTCGAACGCGACGTCACTGGAGATCGAGCACGACGTTGTCGAACTGCGCGCGCGTCGCCGGCGACGGGGCGTTGAAGCCGGACAACCCGATGGTGAGGCCGAGGCGAGGCGAGGCGCCGAGCGTGACGGCGGGAAACGGCTTCGTCCCCGTGACTCCGTCGATGGAATAGGAGAACGTGCCGCTGACCGAAAAGTCGAAGCGCACGTGGAACCAGCGATCGAAGGGCACCGCTTGGGCATCGAAATACGTCGGCGAGACGGAGTCCTCGATGGAGAGGTAGGAGGGACCTTTGTTCATGAAGAAGACAGTCCCTGTGCGCGTCGTTTCCGAGTTGAACGAAAGGACCGCCAGCGCTGTCCCCACGTCGCCGCCAAGCCACGTGGTGGACTCGACGTAGGCGTCAAACTCGAGCACCGCGCGCTGAAAACTGCCGGAAACGGTGCCCGACGCGATCGCGTGGACGTTGTTGCTGCTGCGACGCGGCAGCTCCGCGCGAAGCGACCGCGGCGGTGACGCTGCGCGCGATGGGTCGAGCGCGAGCACCCCGGCCGGATCGACGATGAGCTCGGTCCACCCCGCGTCGACAAGCCCTTGGTCGAAGTCGAAACACAGCGCGTGAGCCCCCGCGTCACAAGGACTCGTGGCCGACGGTTGGCCGCCGTCACGAGAGGCCTCGAACGACGGCGCGTCGGCCACCGACGACCCATCCGGTGTCGCTCCACCCTCGCCGCCGCGGGCATCGCCGGGAGCCGCGCCGTCGAGCTCGCCGCGCGTGGTCGCCGATCCCTCGGAGAGCTCGTCGAGCGAGCGAAAGAACATGCACGCCCCGAGCGTCGAGACCCAGCACGCCAACGCCACAGGGGGCACGAGACGCGAAACGACCTTCATCCGAGCGTTCGATGCTAGCGGACTCGGGTGGCGCGCGAAGCGCTCCCTGAGCCGCGGTCTCTTACGCTAGGGCATCACCGCCGGCGTCTCCGCCGGGATCGCCGGCGTAGTCGTTGCCGCCAGCGTCGGGCTCGGGCTGCTGGGCGCCCATGCCCAGCGAGTCGTCACCGGAGGGCTGGTCGCCGGCAGGCTGCTCACCACCGTACGGCTGATCGCCAGCCCCACCATTCGCGCCGCCTTGAGGGCTGTTCGATGCGAAGTCCTGCGACCGGTCCTGCTCGCCCATCGACGAAGAGCCGGGCCGCGGCTCATTCTGCTCCTGCTTGTTGTCGGGCAGATCGGCGGGACGACGCCCGTACTCTTGCTGGTAGTCGTCGATACGCTGCTGAACGTCACGAAGAGCGGGCGTGCTCGGCTCGTAGGGTTTGCTGAAGTCGCCTCGATCCAAGTACGAGTTGTAGTCGCGCTCCATCTGCCGCTCCCATCCGCGGGGCAGGCCCGTGAGCGGAGGCGCGCCGCTCATGTCGATGACGTTCTCCGAACGACGAAAGTCCTCCCACTTGAATCCGCCGTGAACGGCGTCGAGCGCGTGGGAGTCGAGGGCGGCAGCTTTGAACCTGTGCATGCCGGCGAACTCTGCAAAACTTCGTCCAGGACGGAACCGGGCGAGGGAACGCGCAAACCACGGGCGATTGACCAGGCCCCTGGTCGTTTGGTGCCCCTCTTCGTTTCACCTCGGCGACGCCGTCGGCGCGACTTGACGAGGTACCGTTACGCCCTAGAGTGAAGCCCATGCGCGCTTCGCCCAGTGCCTGTCCGGAGGTTTGCCTCTGTCGACGGCCGGCGTTGGCGCGCGTGCGGTAGCTCCGCACCGGGTCGGCGTCGGCGTCCCCCGGGAGGTCCGCGGCCGTGTCGCCATCGAGGGCGCGCGGCGTTTGCGCCCGGCTCGGCCGCGCGCGCCCCGAACGAGGAGTCTGGTCATGCGTGTTGGAATCATCGGCGGCGTCGACCGCAGCAAGGAACATTTCGAACAGATCGCGAAAAGGGCGGGGCATGAGCTCGAGTGTCACGACGGCCACGTGGTGGGCCGCGCCGGGAGCGCGCTCGACGCCATGATCGATCGCTCCGATCTCGTGATCATCGTCACCGACGTGAACAGCCACAACGCGGTGACCTACGCGCGGCGCGCCATGCGGGCGCGGGGGCGCACGCCGATGTTGACGCGACGCCTCGGCTCGGCGCGTTTTGCCGCGTTGCTCGTGTCGCTCGCGAAGGGCCCTCTCTCAGCAGCCACGCGGTGAATTGCTCGTGCTAGGTACACGAAGTCTTGGACGCGCCTCGCACACCGCCGTCAACGCTCACGCATGCACGTGGTGAGCGGCCCTTGAACTGCGCTGTCGTACTTCCGGCCATGAACGAAGCGGCGAACATCGCGCCCCTCGTCGCCGCCCTTTCCGCGCTGGGCGTAGCGGCCATCGTCGTCGACAACGGCAGCACGGACGACACGGCGGCCGTCGCACGAGCGGCCGGCGCCACGGTCGTGAGCGAACCCATCGCCGGCTACGGTCGCGCGTGCAAGAGCGGTCTCCAAGCCGCCCTCGAAGCCGACTTCGATGTCATTGCATTCATGGACGCCGACGGCAGCGATCCGCCCCACGAGCTCGTGCGCCTCGTAGAGGCCCTGGAGGGTTACGACGTGGTCCTCGGGACGAGGCCACGCTTTAGCCGCGGCTGGCGCGCCATGCCCCAGGCTCAGAAATTCGGCAACTGGTTGGCGCCGCTCTTGCTGCGCTTGACCACGGGCGCGCGTTACGCCGACATGCCGTCGTTCAAAGTGTTCAGCCGGGAGGCGCTCCTTCGCCTCGCCCCTCAGGACGAGACCTATGGCTTCACCATCGAGCTGCTCGTTCGCGCGCACGCGCTCGGCTTGCGGGTCACGGAAGTGCCCATCGACTATCGGCCACGCGCCGCCGGTGAGTCGAAGGTCTCGGGAGACCTGCGCGCGAGCGCCAAGGCCGCCGTTCGCATCCTCTCCGTCGTGGGCCGCTACGCGTGGGAGGCGAAGCGAAGACGCCGGTAGCCCGCGAGGTCAACGTGACGACCGCCTCCGAAAGGCCATGCGGGGCATCGAATGAAACGTGTCGGGCCGGCCCGTAGGAGTGGTCTCGAAGTTGTGATCCCACGCGTAGACGTCCGAGATTCCCTCCTGCAGCTTGCCCTCCCATTCGACCGACATGTTCGTGAGGATGATCCAGTCGGCCCTTTGCGCGAGAAGGTCCGCCACGAAGCGATCGCGGTCGACCGGCCGACCGGCCGCGCGCGCGTCGATGAACGACAACCACGACGATTGGGCCGGCTGCCCCTTGAGCTGGTGAGCCAAAAACGGATGGACCGGGCAAGCGATGGTGCCGGGGAGCGCCTTGACGGCGGCTAAGTTGGCGAGCACGCCCTGCCGCATGGTCTCGCTGGGTGCGAAGCGACTCGCCTCGAATCGGCCCGCCGCGATCAAGGCGGCGGCGGCAACCGCCATCACCGGCACGAGCCAAACGCGCGGCTGAGCGCGAGCCACGTCGAGGCCCACCGACACCGGCAAGAAGGCAGAAACGACCAACAGCGGGACGAGGTTATTGGGTGCGCCATACATCTTTCCGTACGGCAGAAGGCTCGCTGGGACCGCTGCGAGCCACATAAAGAGGAGCGCCCGACTCGTCGTGCCGAGGCGACCCTGGAGCGCGAGGGCAGCCAGAGGTACGACGACGAGGTGTGGCGACGCCGCCAGGATCTCTCCGATGCCCCCGATCAATCGGCGCCCATCGATCGGATGGCCGCTCGTGGAGAAGATCCACGCGCGAAAGGCGCCGCCGGAGCCGAACTCCAACCATGCGAACGCGATGGTAGAAGGAACGAGCAGCGCGACGACGAGCCGCGCCGCCTCGCGCCGCGATTTGCCCAAGACGAAGACGACGGTCGTGAAGACGAAGAAGACCGCCGTCTGCTTTACGAAGAGCGCCGCGGCGAGGAGGAGCCCCGCAGCGATCGCTCCGCGCCGGTGGCACGCACACGCCGAAGCCGCCGCGACAAGAGCGAGCAGCAACGTGTCGGAGCGCGCGAGATCGAACCACCCGTCGGCGTAGGGGTACGTTCGCAACGCTAGGCCGACGCCGGCGATAGCTGCGCCGACGCCCAACGCGACGCTGTCTCGGCGCGCGACGGCCGCATCGCTTCGCGCGCCGCGCGCCGCGCGGTAGAGGGCGGCGGCACCGAGGGCCAGCGTCAGCAGCCACATGGCGACCGAGACGAGTCGCGCCATCGTGAGGCTGAGGCCGGCGACGCTGCCCACCGCCGCGAGCACGAGGTAGTGGAGCGGCGGGTACGGATGCGGCAGAAACTCCGCGGCACCGTAGATCGGCCGCCCCTCGAGGATGCGAAGGGCGTGCGCGAGCTGCCCGCCCTCGATCCAATCGAGATCGAGGGGGAAGCGCACGCGGGCCCACGAGACGAGCGACACGTCGAGCGCGAGCCTCGCTGTCGCGTAGACGAGCAACGCGAGCGTGGTCGCTGCCGCGAGCCGCTTCAACGGATGAGCCCCTTCTGGCGCAGCTCATCATTGGCGACGTCGGTGAGGTCGTCGGGCGCCTGATGGGCCGCCCAGGCGGCGAGTTCGCGCGCCCCTTCCTCGAACGACACCTGCGCGCTCCAATGGAGGAGCGTCTTGGCAAGGCTCACGTCGGCGTAGCAGTGACGAATGTCGCCAGCGCGAAACTCCCCCGTGATGTGCGGCTCGATGTCGCGACCGAGGGCGCGCGCGAGCGCACGCGCCATGGCGGCGACCGACACGGGCTCGCCGCGTCCGACGTTGATGGCGCGATAGAGGGCGCCCTCGCCCGCGTCGGCGGCGGCGAGGGTGGCGCGGACGATGTCCGAGACGTGGGTGGGATCGCGGAGCTGAGCGCCATCCTCGAAAATCGTAGGCCGTCGACCCGCGAGCATTCGCGTGACCATGAGCGCGCAGACGCCCGTGTACGGGTTCGAGAGCGCCTGACGAGAGCCATAGGTGTTCAAGTAGCGGAGCGCGATCGTTGGAAGCTCGTGCGCGCGTCCCACGACGAGGGCGAGCTCCTCTTGATCGCGCTTGTTGACGCCGTAGACGCTCGTCGGTCTTAGCGGCTGCGACTCGTCGGTAGGCCGCGCGGACACCTCGGCCCCGCACAGCGGGCAGGTCGGTTCCCATTGGCCGCGCGTGAGGCGCGCAACCTCGCGCTCGACGGGAACGCTGAGCGCCCCGTGCTGGGGACACGCGTAGGCGCCGTCTCCGTAGACGACCATCGACGACGCCACGACCAGGCGTCGAAACTGGGCGCGTTTGCCGATCATCGCTTCGAGCAGCGTGGCGGTTCCCACGACGTTGATGTCCGCGTAGCGGCGAACATCGAGCATCGACTGGCCATTGCCGACGATGCCGCCCAAGTGAAAGACCGTGTCGACGCCGTGGAGCGCGACGTCGACGGCGTCGCGATCTCGAAGGTCAGCGACCTGCAGCTCGGCCTCGGGGGCGACGTTTACCGGACGCCCCGTGCGATGCGCCTGAGGCAAGAGGTTGTCGAGCACGCGAACCTCGGCGCCGCCCGCGAGGAGCGCGTCGACGAGGTGCGATCCGATAAAGCCGGCTCCGCCGGTCACGAGCGCGCGCATGCGTCATCCTACGACGGAGTCCGCCCTGATTCGCAGCGCCTCGTGCTGGTCACGGCTTCGCTTTTCGGCGCGCCGCCGTTATGCCAAGAGGACCCATGGCAACCACGCCGCTCCTCGAGGGCAAGGCTCACGACGCGCCGTCGGAATTTCGACCCGAGAACCTCTTGCGTGAGGCGCGAAGGCAGAAGTCCCTCCAGGAACGCCCGATCCCTCGCGTTTGCCTCCTCGACCCCGACGGCGACGTCGTTCGCATGCTCAAGCGGCGCGGCACAGGTCGGGTGAGCGACGCTTGGGCCTGCTACCACACGGAGCTCTACGAGTTCGAGGCCGCCGGCGAGGTCTGCGGCGTGGTCGGTTGCGCCGTCGGGTCCTCGTTTGCGGTCTTGATCGCCGAGCAGATGTTCCAGAGTGGCTGCGAGCTCCTCATCAGCATCACCTCGTCGGGTCAGATCGTCTCCGCCGGGCCGACGCCGTATTTTGTGCTGATCGAGCGCGCGCTCCGCGACGAAGGCACGAGTTACCACTACCTGCCGCCGTCGGAGTTCAGCGAGCTACCCGCCGCCGTCCGAGAGGGCGCCGCGCGACTCTTGGGGACCATGCCGTCGCTCATCCGCGGCGCCACGTGGACGACCGACGCGCCCTTCCGCGAGACGCGCGCGGCCATCGAGCGAGCCGAAGGACTCGGCATCCTGGCCGTCGAGATGGAAGCCGCAGCGCTCTACGCCTTCGGAACCGCCAACCGACGCCGGGTCCTGTGTTTTGCTCATGTGACCAACCAGATGGCGCGAGAGCCGGGCGACTTCGAGAAGGGCGAAGACATGGGAGCGCACGACGCGCTCGAGCTCTTCGCGGCGACCGTTCGTGCGTTTCGCACCGAGGTTGGTGCCTGATGGCCTTCGGTGAACGTGAGGCAAGCGCGTTGCCCACGATCGCGGTGATGGCCAAACGGCCTGCGCTCGGCACCGTCAAGACGCGGCTCGGGCCCCTGCTCTCGGCGGACGAGATACTGCGGCTCTACGAAGCGTTCCTTGGCGACAAGATCGAACAGGTGCGGACGGTGCGCGGCGCGCGCGTCGTCGTCGCCGTCGCGCCGCCGGACCCGCCGGCTTCCGTGACGCCGTGGACCGGCGATGACGTGACGTTGGTTGCGCAGGAGGGTGCGGACCTCGGCGCGCGGCTCTTCCACTTGGCAGAGCGCCACTTCGCGGCCAGCGCGGCGCCGCTCCTGATCGTCGACAGCGACACGCCGACGCTGCCACCGACGTTCTTCGAGGAGGCCTTCGCGGCGCTGGAGACTGGAGGCGCGCACGTCGTCCTCGGGCCCGCAGCCGACGGGGGCTACTACCTGATCGGCCTCCGAGCCCCTTGGAAGGAGCTCTTCGAAGGGGTGGCGTGGAGCACCTCGCGCGTGCTGAGTCAGACGCTCGACCGCGCGAACGCGAACCAGCTCGCGGTTCACCTCCTGCAAAGCTGGCGTGACATCGACACGCCCGCCGACCTAATGGGCCTCGCGCGTGAGCTCGAGCGGCGCCCCGTCGCAACGCCCGGCTTTCCACGGCGCACGGCCGCCGCGCTCCGCTCGATGTCTCTCCCGCCCGCAGGAGACCTCGAACGCAACGAACACTGGCAGACGCTCGCAACGCGCGCGGTCTACGAGAACCGGTGGATGCGGGTCAGCGAGAGCGTTGTGACGCTGCCAAACGGTCACCGAACGCTCTACGGCGTCGTCGAGACGAGTCCCTGCGTCGGCATCCTGCCGTTCGTCGACGAATCGCACGTGCTCCTCGTTCGGCAGTTTCGCTACGTGGCGCGGCGATTCACCTGGGAGATCCCCACGGGCGGCGTCCACCAAGGCGAAGCCGTCGTTGATGCGGCCCGTCGCGAACTGCGTGAAGAAGCCGGCTACGACGCCGCGCGCCTCGTGCCGCTGACGCAGTTCACGCCGAGCAAGAGCATCCTGGACGAAGTCGCACACCTCTTCGTTGCTCGCGACTTGACGGCGGTCGAAGCCCAGCACGACGAGACGGAGTCGATCACGACCCAGGTGTTTAGCTTGGCAGAGGCGATCGCCATGGCGCGAAGCGGTGGATCATCGACAGCATGTCGATCATTGCGCTGCTACTCGCCGCGAAGAGCTGAGCAACCTGGGGCGGCGCGAGGCGAAACGAGGCGGGGGTGGGATCAGAGCGAGCCCGTCGCGGAAGACGCCTGCAGCAGGAGCGCTTCGAGCTCCTCGGCGGACATGAAGCCGACGTGCTTGGCCAGCTCAACGCCGTCGGGGCGCAGCACGATGACGATCGGTGACGCGCCCCCGTAGCGCGCTTCGAGATCGGGGCGCGCGTCGAGATCGGCTTTCGCCGCGAGGAACCGCGCCGCCACGAGGCGCTCGACCCGTGGGCTCCGGTAGGTCAGTCGGTCCATGCGCCGGCAGTGCACGCAATCGCCAGCTTCCAGCGCGAGCAGCACCAAGCGATGCTCCGCGTCGGCGCGCCGAAGCAGCGTTTCAGCGAACGCGTTCCACTTAACCGGCGGCGCCGCAGCCTCACGGAGCTGGACGGGCTGCGCCAGAGGTGCGGCCGGTGCGACGGCCTTGGTGCAGCCCACGATTGCGCCGGCGGCGAGCGCGGCGACGAGGAGCCGCCACGCCGGCACGACCGTGCTCACTTGCTCTTCTGTTCTTTGAAGGTGAGCTTGCGGGTCCACGCGACCTTCTCTGCCGCCACTTTGCCGTCGATTTCGACGTAGGCCTTGGGCAGCGCGTTGACCGGTCCGCCTTCTTGTTTGGGGGACAACGTGAGATCGCGGCCTCGCGACCACGTGACGCGACGCTCGTCGATGTTGCCGAAGTAGTAGTCAACCTTGGCCCGATCGCCGCCTCGGTAGCCGTCGCCGGTGGTCAGCCGAACGGGCTTCTCGTTGTCGGGGGTCGTTTGGAAGTCGCCGGCGAAGATGTCCGCGATGGCCACGTCGTGGGGCACCCAACCGAAGCCCGGCGCGTAGAACTCCGGCCAGCAGTGGTAGCTCTGATCTTCGCTCTGCCCGTCGAGCTCGGCCTTGAAGAAGGAGCCGTAGATCATGCGGGTCGGGATTCCCTGGGCGCGCGCGAGGGACGTCCAGAGCGAGTGGAAGTCCGTGCAGTTGCCCGTCTTGTTGGTCAGGCAGTACGTGGTGCTTCCGATCGGGGAGGCCTTCTTGTTCTTGGGGTCCTTGACCCAATATTCCACGTTGTTGAGGACCCAGTCGTAGAGCTTCCGCGACGCCAGGACCGGGTTCTTCTCCGTTCCGACGATGCTGGCAGACAATTTGCGAATTTCGTCGTCGATGACGACGTTCTCGTTCGGCCCCAAGTGTGCTGCGTATTGGGCGCGCTCTGCGTCGGTGATGGGCCGAGACTTCGACGCATCGACGCCGCTCTTCACTTCACGACGCGTGACCACGAAGGTTTCGCGGACGAGGAGCTCCTTGTCCTTGGGTTCCTTGAACTCGACATAAACAAACTTGTTGCCGTCCTTGTCGCCTTCGACGCGGTGAGGCGCCGGCGCCGTGACCTGGAACTCACGCACGTCTTGAGCGGTGTCTTCTTGTGGCATCGCCATCCAGAGGCGCACAAGCTTGGCGCCCTCGGGCACCTGAATCTTCACCTCATTCTGCGCGGCGAACGTGGCGCTCCTGGCTGGTACCGGAGACGTCGCGATCGCGGGCCCCACGGCCGGGGTCTGGGGCGGCGGCGGCGTGCCTGCACACCCGGCGAGAACGAAGAGAAGCGAAGTCACTGCTTTGCTGGGCGTCATGTTCGGTTGA
The DNA here is from genome assembly GCA_016703425.1 of Myxococcales bacterium. Taxonomy (NCBI): domain Bacteria; kingdom Pseudomonadati; phylum Myxococcota; class Myxococcia; order Myxococcales; species Myxococcales bacterium. The sequence continues at coordinate 78,623 of JADJCA010000029.1, read as the reverse complement.
GTCTCCGTTACTTGAGGTGCGATGAGTCAGTCAGGAAAGGGCGCCGCGGCGCACGTAGTACGTGGCGTACCCGACCTTCCGGTCCACGAAGGCGAGCTCATTGCCGGTCATGCTGCACCACGCGCCAAGATCTTCGCGGGCCGCCGGGTCATCGGTGACGATGCGCAGGACGGCGCCTGTGGCGAGGCCCTTGACGAGCTTGGCCATGGGCAAGAGCAGCTCGACGCACGATTGCCCCATCGCGTCGAAGGTAGCGTCGAAGGCGGGCTCCGCGGTCGCGGGCTGCGCCGGCGTCGGCGTCAGCTTGACTGTCGGCGTCGGCGGAACTACGGGGAGCGCGCGCTTCGGGACCTTGCGCTCGCCGTCGCGACGATGCCTCACGCTGAACAGATCGTCGCTAGGGCCGGCAAGAAGGTCGCCGGCGCGCGTGGCCGCGCGCGCGCGATCTGCGTTCGCACTTTGCGGCCTTCTTCAACGTCCTCCTGAAGGACGCAGGCGCAGTGAAAGCTTCCGACCTCGAAGGCCGCATCGAGCTGGTGCGTCTGGGGTCGCGCGCAGTGCGCGCCCTCGCCCTCCATCGACGCGAGCACACGGGCCGGCCCCTCGACCCGGTGGTCGGCTCGCTCGAGCGCGAGCTCCCAGAGGAGGTCGTAGGTGATGTCCATGAACGTCTCGCAGTAGGGCTCGGCCGCCTGAAGGCTGCCCCGCCCTCGACTCGCGAGGCTGTCAAAGTACGACGAGCAGTTGGTGCCGCCGCCGCAGAGAAACTTCAGGTGGCAGTCGCTGCATCCCTCGCGCTTCTGCACGGAGTTTTGGCGGATGCCTTCCAGAATGGGGGACTCGAGCCAGATGTCTCGGAGAGACCTTTCACGAATCGAGCCGCACGCCATCGTCGGCGCGCCACTGAACCACACGCAAGGGTAGACCTGGCAGTCGCTGAACACGTCGAGGCTCTCGTAGCCGCAGTTGCAAAGGTCGGTCTTTCGGTCGCGCTTGCCGCGTACCCGGACGCGATGACTCGTCTCGTTGTCGACGACGACGCCCACCTCGTCGGCCACGCTCCGGGCTCGCGCATGATGCGCGTCACCGCCGACGGGGCAATGAGGAGCTGGTCGTTGTCGTAGGCGCGACCGCGCTCCTGAAGCCAAAGGATGTGGTGCTCCTTGACGCCGAGGGAGGCCACGAGCCGTGTCGTCGCGGCGATGTGGTCCTGGTTGTCGACGTTGATGGAGGTACTGACGGCCGGCGTGAGGTCGAGGGCGACGAGCGTCTTGATGCCCTCAATCGTCTTGCCGAAGCTATTTGGGCCGCGCACCTGCTCGTGCAGCTCGGCCGTAGGCCCATCGAGCGACACCTGGAAGAACAGGCGGCGTAACTCCGCGTTGGCGCGAGACGCTACGTCTCGAAGACGCTCGACGTTCTTCCCTACGAAGTACATCGCGTTCGACAGAATCACGAGCTCGGCGTCACGGCACACGTAGTCGATGAGCTCGAAGATGTCCTTGCGCATGAACGGCTCGCCGCCCGTGAAGTAGAAGCGCGAGACGCCGAGCTCCTTCGCGTCGTCGATGAGTCTCTTGAGCTCCTCGGTGGTCAGCTCTTCCGGCGGCACGTAGTCGCCGGAGGAGACGTAGCAGTGGGTGCAACGGAGATTGCAGTCGTTCGTGACAAAGACGTAGAGCTCCGACAGCCGGCCGGGCCTGACGGCCTCACCGCGACCGCGGTAGGGCGGCGAGAGGTCTGGTCGCAGCGTGACGAAGGTCTCTGCGTGGGCGGCGTCAAGAAACCCGGCGACCTCTTCGAGCGTCGCCTCGACCGGCTCGCGCCGCTCTCGGGCGAGCTTGTTGGCGACTTCCAGAACCGTCGTGCGCCCATCGAGGAGCCGCAAGACTTCCGCGCCGCGGGCGTTGGTCGCGATCCAGTGCGGGCGCGACGGCGCGATCGCGAGCGAGACGCCGTCGCGCTCGAGCACGACGAGGTTCGGCGCATGGTAGACACGGGACGCTCGCGGCGTTTGACGAAGAAGCCCCTCTTCGAGGAGGTTGCGCGCAGTCGTCCGCGGGTCCATAGCGGCTGACAGTAGGTGCAATGTGAGCCACGGTGAAGGAGAAGAAGAAGAAGAAGTTCCGCTGCCAAAGCTCATGGCCGATCTCGATCGCATTTCCGGCACAAGGTGTTGTCGATGCGCGAACACGATGTGCGGCCACGAGGCGCTCGTGGCTGTGATGATGGGCCACAAACGAGGCCGCTTTGCCTGCGGTGCGTGGCACTGGCGCTCGACACGCCCGTCGCCGATTTGGCGGGCCGCCTCTTCGCGCACATCAAGCGCCGCGACTGTTTTTCGACGGCGTTTCGTATCGCAAGCGAGCGGGAGGGCTTTGGTCGTCAGCTTGCTCCGCAATGTGTCTTCGAAAACGCTCGCTGCCTTGACGCGGCGACGGGGGTCGCCAATGTCCCGCCGCAACGCGCGGAGAGCGCGATGGCAACACCGCACGACGACTGGGACGCCGGTGACATGAGCTGCGGTGACCTCGTCCTCGAGCTCTTTCTCAGGATGAAGCGTTTGCCACCTCACACCGTTCTCCGTGTTCGTGCTACCGACGCTGCGGCGCCGCTGGACATCCCCGCTTGGTGCTCGATGACGGGACACGTGCTGTTGTCGGCGATCCCGCCGATCTATCTCCTACAAACGAAAGAGGGCTAGCGCTCATGGCTGGAAAATTCTGTGTCACGCTCACGCATGCCAAGGATGATGCGGACCGCGCCACCGTCGCGTTCGTAGTCGCCAACGCGGCCGTCGCCTCCGACAAGGAGACGATGATGTTTTTGTCGACGGAAGCCGTTCATCTCGCCGTCGTCGGGTACGCCGACGGCATCCACGAAGAGGGCTTCGCCGCCCTCGCCGATCTGATCAAGAACTTCACCACCGCGGGAGGGAAGATCTTCGTCTGCTCGCCCTGCTTCAAGAAGCGCGGTCTCGACGAGGCCAAGCTCGTTCCCGGCGCCACCATTGTCGGCGGGGCGAAGCTCGTTGAATTTCTCTCGGCGGGCTCGCCAAGCGTTTCCTACTGAGCCGTGGTCCCAGGGCCGGCGCCTCTGATGGGGCGCCGGACTAGCGAACCGAACCGATGAGCGGCGTCGCTCCGTCGACTGCGTGGCAGTGATTGCAGGATGACTCGCTCATCTCGCCTTGCATCGCGCTCTCGTGGCCGTCTCGATAGACGACCTTCGCGCGGAGCGGCGGCTGCGGCGTCGGGCGGTGCCCAAAGAAATTCCCATAGCGGTTGGGCGGAAGAATGAACACTTGCCCGACCCGGTCGACCATCTCGACGTGACTGACGAGCGCGAGGGCTTCCTCGGCGACGGAGCCCGATGCGGAGAATTGAGTGCCATGGCAGCAGGCGCAGTCGGTCCCGTAGCGCTCCTGCGCGGGATCCCCGGGAGGGCACTCGGCGGTGCGTTTCGCCGACGGCGTGAACTCGGGCGCCGGCTCGCGCACGGCGCCGAGCTCTTCGTCGCAACCGAGGAGCGCGCACGCGAGAACGAGCCAGGAGCGCGGCATGAGGGGTCAACGAGCTCGAGGGTGAAGGGTTACGTGCACCGACGCGGCTCGGCATTTGTTGGAAACCACCCAGCGCGTCGCGCGTAGAGTACGCGAATGCGTTTGATGTGGATCCTCGCTTCGTGCGTCGGGCTGGCGTGTGCTTGTTACGAGGCGCCGCCCGAGAAGGGTCCGATCGCCGGTGCACCGGCGCTGACGGCGTCAGGGCCGTTCACCCTGCGCGGCCGGCTCGTGGACGCGGACACCAAGGCGCCCTTGACCGACTCGCTCGTCGTCATCGAGGTCGGCGGGCGATACATCCCCAACCCCGATCCGTCGAAGGGACACCCCGACTATCGCTACGTCGCGGCGACGAGAGCCGACGGCGTCTTCGAGCTCACCGTGCCGCCGGGTGTGAGAGACGGAAAGGTCTCGGCCGAGTGGGGCCTCCACACCTTTCAGAACGGCTACAAATACGGCACCGACCTCGTCAAGCTCGACGCCAACGGCGCTCCGCAGCAGCTCGAGCTCACGGTCAAAGCGATGAAGTCGGATGACGTCAAACCCACGGCCACCGAATTCAAGGTCGAGCCCACCGTCGTCGTGCCGGGCGGCAACATCGTTTTCACCGCGCTCGTGCGCTCGCCGGCCGGCGACTTCCGCCCCGACCGAACCATCGTGGACGGCGAAGGGCGCCCAGCCACTTTTCCTGACGCCGATCCGCTCTCCGAGGAGGTCTTGCTCGCGGAGACCAAGACCGGCTGGGCGCGCGCCATGGCGCCACCTTTCCGCGGGATTCAAGGCAAAGCGTTTCCCAACGGCGTGTGGCGTTACGAGGGCACCGCGCCAACGGAACCTGGAAGCTACACGTTTCACCTCGTCGTCTCGAACGAGAGCTGCAACACGAGTGACCGCGTCAGCATCAAGCTCGACGTCGCGCCCGATGGGGGCCTTGGGCCGTCGCCGGCGGCGCCCGCTTGCAACACAGTGCCGAGCCTCGACGGGCAACTCGTGCTCGAGCAGGTCGCGGCCGCAGCGCCGGTGCCCCAAGGTGGTGTCATCGCCGACGGGACGTACACGCTCTCGGCGTACCGGCTCTACACGGGCGTTGGCGGCCCGAGCGGGCCCAAGGCCGGAGAGACCTTTCACGAGACGGCGATCTACAAGGGCAGCGAGCTGCAAGTGAACTACGGCGACAGCACCTTCAACGTGCAAGAGACCTATCGGCACGAGGTGAGCGGCACCGCGTTCACGCACACGCGAACGTGTCCGGCCGCGCCGCCGGCTGTGTTCCCCGGGACGTACACGGCGAGCGGAGCGTCCTTGAGTTACTTCGAAGATCGCGCCGCCCCCGACGGCGGCGCGCCGTACAAGATCGAGTTCGCGTTAACGCGAGTGAAGTAGTCGACAGCAGACTCAGGCGTCCATGAGCGGCGCCGGGTCGGGCTCTGGCGCCTGGTAGACAGCGTTCTCGACAACGGGAGGTTCGTAGGGCGCAGCCGCAGGCGGGCCGTACGTCTCCGGCGGTGCCGGGGGACCGTAGGGCTCGGGCGGGCCGTACGTCTCCGGCGGTGCCGGGGGACCGTAGGGCTCGGGCGGACCGTACGTCTCCGGCGGTGCCGGGGGACCGTAGGGCTCGGGCGGACCGTACGTCTCCGGCGGTGCCGGGGGACCGTAGGGCTCGGGCGGACCGTACGTCTCCGGCGGTGCCGGGGACCGTAGGGCTCCGGGCGGACCGTACGTCTCCGGCGGTGCCGGGGGACCGTAGGGCTCGGGCGGACCGTATGGTTCGCGCGACGTTGGCGCACCAGGCCTATTGCCGTCCGCGTGAGGCGTGAGGCCCGTGCGCTCGTCGCCTGCGTCGCGTTCGCCGAGGCCCGCGGGCGCGCGATCGTTGCCCTCGTTGCCCCCGACGGGGCTGCGACTCTGCCCTGCGTTTTGCTGACCACCAGCGCGCTGCTGTTGGCCACCACCGCGTTGTCCTTGGCCGAGCATTTGGTTGAACTGACCCAAGAGGCTCGAGAGCTGCGACATCGGGTTCTGAGCCTGCTGCTGCGCCGCGGGTCGAGCTGTCGTCTGGGCCGCCGTCGTGCGTGGGGTGAGCTGATCGAGAATGCTACCGACGGTGCGCGCCGCGTTGGCTTCACTCACCACGCGGCCGTTGCGCAAGAAGTCTTCGGCGGTGATTCGTCCGTCGCCGTTTTCGTGGAACACGATCGCACCTTGCGTGCGGTCCGCGAGCTGGTCAGCCGCAAACGTCGAGTTCGCGGTCGCGGCGACGGCTCGGTGCGTTTGGTTCACGTACGCGTTCGCCTCGCGGCTCATTTGCACGAGATCCCCGAAGGGCGACGCCGGAGCGCCGTACATCGCTTGCGGGTCGGCGAAACCGAACTGCGACGACTGCGTCTGCTGGTGAGGCACGGGGGCGTACACGGCACGGCCGCCGGCCACCGCATCCAAGGCGTCGAGGTCGAGGTTCGCATCCGCGGAGATGGGCTTCTTCATGGCTGTCTCCCAACGAGCAACAGCAATGCCAGCCGGTCATCCCGAACAACTTCGTCGCGTTGACTTTGCCCTACATCGGCGCTTCGACCACGAAAACGCGGTCCATTAGATCGCGTGGGCCTCAGTGGATCAGCGGAGTTGCGCGTGGATCTTAGCGTGAAGGTACGACATCAACGCCGGAGCTCCCGAGAGCTCGACTCCTTTAATGGAGGGCGACGCAAGAGAAGCTCGACCTTGGGCAGGCATGACGCGCCGAGCGGGCGACCAAACGTCCGCGCCTGTTAGGCCAGCGCGAGGCCTCCGTAGAGCGCGAACGGCAAGGCGTCTTCTGAGAGCACGGCTTGATGGTCAGTCGGGCCAGAGGCCGCTAAGCGCAAACTCAATGGCGTCGAACGGCTCACCGCGCACGAGCTCCGCGTCCTTGTAGAAGGCGAGCCGTACCCATCGCTCACCCTCGAGGCGCAAGATTTCCAGGGTGCGGTCGAGCGGGTCGAGGAGCCAGGTATGCGAAACGTGTTCGCGCGCGTAGACCGTGAGCTTGTCGCCCCGATCGAGCTTCGAGGTCGACGGAGAGAGAACTTCGCAAACCCAATCGGGCGCGAGCGTGAAGTGCGCTGCGTCGTAGGGAAACTGCGGCATTCGGGCGCGTCGCCACCCGGCGAGGTCGGGCACGAGCACGTCTTCGCCTAGGTGCAACTCCGGCTCGTCGAGCAAGATCCAACCACCGGGACCGCCGCGCCCACGATCGAAGGGACCGTCGAGCTCCCCGCCGAGTCGCGAAGCCGCACGGGCGTGCCGTGCCGCGGGTCGCGGGTGCGTGTGGAGTACACCGAATACGATCTCGGCGACGTGATGCGCCGGCGCGTTCAGGATGTCTGCGTAGGTCGCGCGGCGCTCGGCGGCATCGGCCATGGGGCTCAGTGTAGCGCGGAAGAGGGCGCGCCGGGGCGGCTCGCCACCCAGACGAAGACATGCCACGCTCGCTGAATGAGCCGTGGGTGGGGACTCGGAGCGAGCGCGACGCTCGCCGTCGTGGCGAGCTGCGGGCGGATGGCGATCCCCGCGGCGCCAACGGACGACGCGGGCGCTGACGCGGCGTCGGAGCCCCCGGACTTTCTGCCGCGGGAGGCGGGCGCCGACCGGTTCAACGTCTTCACGGCAACGTGCGCGACCGAGACCGTCGACCTCTCTCGGACGCCGCCGCAGCTTGTCTTGGTCGTCGACGGCTCGGCTGCGAGCCTCGATGGCGGCGCGAGCGTCGAGTGGTCGGCGGTGCGGGGTGCCATCTCCGACTTCCTGGGCGCGATGATCAGCGACGGCGGTTCGCCGCTCGCCGTTGGCCTCATCGCCTTCGGAGACTCGCAGGACAGCGCGGGAGGAAACTATCCTGCGCCTCTCGACGTCCCCATCAAGGTCGTCGACGACGCGCAGCGCGCCGCTGTCGCCGCTCGCCTCGCGGGTTCGCCGTCGGCAGCTAGTGCAGACGCCTCCGCGGCACTTTCGGCTGCGTACAAGTGGCTGGCTGCTCAGGCGAACGGATGGAACCCGTCGGTCGTCTTCATGAGCCGCAGCGACCGCGGGGCAACCTCGACGAACGAGCAAGCGTCGTGGTCCGCCGTGGCGCTCGCGCAGGGCGGCAAGACGAGCCCGCCGGTGCGCACGTTCGCCATCGGCGTTGGCAGCGGGAGCGATTCGTTTCTTCACGGCATCGCCAAGAGAGGCGATGCGTGCAGCACGAAGTCGCAATGCGCCCTCGCCGTGGACCCGACGGGCAAGAGTGAGGAGGCGCTGCGCGCGGAGCTCTTGCTTTCGCTCTCGGCAGCAGGGCGTCGCGCGACGGGCTGCGTGTTTCACACGGGGCCCCGTGCGCCCGACGCGGGTGCCTGGCCCCATGAAGCGCTCAACCTCGTCGTCCATGACAGGAACGGCGGTCAACGCCTGATTCCGATCGACGACACCGATGGGTGGTTGCCTTGGCCGATCGCGTGGAAGCGTATGCCCGAGGCGACCATCCTCCACGGGCACGCGTGCGCCGATAACGAACGCTCTGCTTCGGCGATCCTCGTGAAGGGTTGTCCAAGCTATGACTGATGACGCGGTCCGTCCTCCCGTTTCGAAGGCCGTGGCGCGACGCGAGTCGCCCTCGCGTCACGGTCCGCGTCGTGGTGAGTCGCTGAATTCTCAAGTCAGGGCGACGAAAACTCCGCAACGTCGCTAGAGACGCAGCGACTGCCTTCCGCCGTGGAGCCTTCCGGACACATCACAGCGCTCGTGGTCGCGGTGGCCGACGTGGCGGGGCGGGCCAGTTGGCTCGAGCAACCGGAGAGGGCGGCGAGGCAAACGGCGACGAGGAGAGTCTTCATGGTTCGTGTGACCTTTCTTGAGGAGCACTACGCGTCATGCGCCCATGGTTACAAACATCGGCGAACTTTCGCTCTTCGAGCCGCGTAGCGACCGACGCGCAAGCCGCGGTACGCTGGCAACGTTGCCTTTGGCGCGCACTCGCGGAGGGGTCATGTCCGGCGGAAAGATCGTTTGTGGTGGCTGCGGGCGTCCGATGAGCGCGGCCGCGGGAGCGCGCAGCCGGTGCATGTACTGCGGCGGGAGTCCCAAGGAAGTGCACGTGATGGTCGGGGGAGCGGAGTCGTCCGATCCCGCCGCGTCGATCACCGCGAAGCTCGACGAGATGAGGCGGCCGGCGCAACCCATGACAGCCGCCGAGCGCGAGCGGCTCTTCGACGCGGCGAAGGCCAAGCTCATTGGGCACATCGACGCAGGACGTCACGAAGAGGCGCTCGTAGCCTTTGACGAGGCGCTGATGCTCGTGCGCGATCCGTACCTGCTCCTTGCCAAGGCTCAGCACTTGAAAGCCCTAAGGCGCCCGGGCCCGGCGCTTCAGTGTCTCGAGGAAGCGCTCGCCGTCGACGGCTCGCTCACGGACGCGTGGTTCGAGAAGGCCGATCTCCTCGAAACGCTCGGGCACCTTCCCCAATCGCTCGTCGCCTACGATCAAGTGCTCCAGCAGGACCCCAAGCGGATCAACGCATGGTGCGATCGCGGGCACGTCTTGGGCCGCATGGGCCAATTGGCGGAGGCGCTCCGATCCTACGAGTCGGCGCTGGCCATCGACGCATATTCACCGCACGCGTGGTTCAACAAGGCGACCGCCGAGATGGCGCTGCAGCGGACGGCGGCAGCAGCCGATTCGTTTCGACGCTTCCTCTCGGTGGACTTGCCGCCCCAGTTTGCGCCGCAGGTCGCGCACGCGCGGGCCATGCTCGCGAAGCTCGGCGGTTGAGGCTCGTTCCAGGTGGCGCGCGTATGCCGCGCATCGCGAACGCGAAGTCGCTACGCTCTTGGAATGCGCATCACCCGCAGCCATCTCTCTTTCCTTGTCCTGGCGGTGGCGTCGTCGATCTTTCCGACCGCCTTCGCCGCCTGCACCGACGACGACGGCACTCCGAAGCTCGGGTCGCCGGACGCAGCCACGATCGACGCACCGCCGTCCACCACGGGCGACGCTGGCCGCGGCGACGCGACGACCGTTGACGCGACAACCTCCGACGCGAAGACCACCGATGCCGGCGATGCGTCAAACTCCGACGGAGCGCCAGACGGGGCCATCCGCTACAGCTGCGGCGCGTTCTCGGAGAGCCCAGGCTGGACCGTCGCGGCGGGCTTCCGTGCCGTCGTGCTCGCGAAAGACAACGGCCTGAACCAGCCGGTCGCGCTGACGTTCGCGCGCGGGCCCTACGCCGGCCTTCTCTACGTGATCAACCAAGGCGACAACGTGCTCCGGCGCATTGATACCAACACAGGCGTCGTGTCGTCGTTCACGGCGGCAGCGCAGTGGGGCGCGAAGGCGCCGGTGGTCCTCACGACCATCACGTGGGACGAAGAGTCGGTCCTCGACGGTCAGCTCTACGTGGGCGACCAAGGCGGCGACGGCGATGGCGACAGCACCATCTACCGTGTCGGGACCTCGGGCACGGCGTCCACGTTCGTGACTGGCCCGGGACCGGGCCTCGACGACATCTTCGGCTTGTCCTTCGCGCCAAAGGGCAGCGCTTACCCCCAAGGCCTCTACGCGACCGGCGACACGGACGGTGTGGGCGTCGACTGGGGTGTGTACCTCTCGACCGTCGATGCCGGTGTCGCGTTCTCGGAGGTCGCCGGCTCAGAGGGGATCAGCTTCGTGAAGCTCCCGTCGTTCGGCGGAACGCTGCTCGCGTCGCGGCCCGCGGGTGGCGGCTACGCCGGTGCCGACGAGGTATCGCGCTTGCTCGCCGATGGCGGGCTCGGCACACCGCTCGCCACGACGCTCCCCGGCATCCACGCCGTGACATACAGCACCGGCGGCGCCTTCGGCGGCAACGTGTATGTTGCAAGTTGGTCAACGGGAAAGCTGACGCGCATCGACTCGGCGGGGGCGCAGACCGAGCTCGCCAGCGGCCTCACGCTCACGAACTACGACGGCAACATCCTCGCGGTCTCGCCCGACGGCAACACGATGATGGTGGCCGATCGCGGGGCAAACCGCGTCGTCTGCATCGAACCGATCTGATCGGAGCGGACCGTTCTTTGCGGGCGCCGTCACGCGCGCCATCCTTGACCACTCGACCGTAGCCGGATGCCTCGCCACCTTCTCGAAGGCATGCCACGCTCCCAGCATGGGGCGCGGGACAGCACTTGGCGCGATCGCGGCGCTCGCCGTGGTGGCGCACTGCGGACGGGTCGAGGCCCCTTCGTCGATCGTCTACGCGGACGCGGGAGAGGACGTGCGACGTGCTCCGCCGATCGTGACAAGTCCCGTGAACGTGCCCCCGCCTCCACCTCCTGAACCTCCGCCCGTCGGCGGCCCGTGCATCGACCTCATAGCCAACCTTTCTCGCGCGGCCGCGCGAATCGTCTTGGTCGTCGACGGCCCGGCGGCGAGCGCCGATGGCGGTGCCGCGACGAGTCTCGAATGGGCGGCGATGCGCGGCGCCATCGCTGACTTCGTGAGCGGCGCGATGAGCGACGGAGGTTCACCGCTCGCGGTTGGCCTCGTCGCTTTCGGAGACGCGCTCGACAGCGCGGCGGGCTATCCCTCGCCCCTCGACGTTCCCATCAAGATCGTCGACGACGCGCAGCGTGCCGCCTTCGCCGCTCGCCTCGCGGGCTCACCAGCGCCGAGCAGCGCAAACGCCACCGCTGCGCTCGCCGGCGCGTACGCGTCGCTCGCTTCCCAACCGAACGCATGGAACCCGTCGGTCATCTTGCTGAGTCGCAGCGGGCGCGGGACGCTCACCACCAACGCACGGCAAGCCTCGTGGGATGTCGTGGCATCGGCGCGAGCGGGCGCGACCTCCCCACCCGTGCGAACCTTTGCCATCGGGGTTGGCGCGGGCACCGATGCGTTCCTTCACGGCATCGCGGAGCGAGGCGAAACGTGCGACGCGGCGGTGCCAGCGCCAGCGCCGAACCCGTGCCATCGCGCGGTTGACCCGACGGGAAAGAGCGAGGCAACCCTCCGCGCGGAGGTTTTCGTCGCGCTCTCGGCGGTCGCCCAACGCGCCGCGGCGTGCGTCTTTCAGCCTGTGCCACGTGCACCCGACGCGGGGGTCTTGCCCTTCGAGTCCCTCAACCTGGTCGCGCAAGACAAGAACGGCGATCCGTCCCTTGTGCCAATCGATGACGTCGACGGGTGGTCGTGGTGGCCCCCTCCTTCGAATCGCATGCCCGAGGCGGTTCTTCTGCACGGTCAGAGCTGCAACGACGACGAGCCGTTCGCGTCCGCGGCGCTCGTCGCGGGTTGTCCAACGGGAGCGGGGCGGTGATGCGACGTTGCGCTGCGCTCTCGGGACTCGCGGCGCTCGGAGCGGCCCTCTTCGCAGTGAGCTGCGGGCAGACGCCGAGCTCACCAACGTCAGCGGCGAACGCGGGGCCGGATGCAGCGCCCTTGCCGCCGACCTTCCTGCCGATCGATGCGTCGACTCCCGAGCGCGTCAACATCTTCGAGACGTACTGCCAGCCCGTCGCCAATCTCGGACTCGTGACTCCATCGGTGGTCCTGCTCGTGGATGGCACGACCACTGCCGGCGACGGCGGCGGCGTCGCGTCGAACCTCGAGTGGGCGGCGATGCGCGGCGCGCTCTCGGACTTCGCGCTGGCGGCGTCCGCCGATGGGGGCGCGCCGCTCTCCGTCGGCCTCGCCGTGTTTGGCGACACGCTCGATCCTCCGGCCGCCGTCTACCCGTCTGCGTTCGACGTGCCGATCAGGGTCGTAGATGGCGCCCAGCGCGCGGCCTTTGATGCTCGCTTGGCCGGATCACCGACGGTCGCCGCCACCAACGCGACCCCGGCCGCACTCGCAGGCGCGTACCAGCTCCTTGCGGCTCAAGCGAACGGCGAAAACCCTTCGGTGGTGCTCCTGAGCCGAAGCGGGCGAGTTGCGCTCACTGCGAACGACGAGCAAGCGACGTGGGGCGCCGTTGTGGCCGCGCAGAAAGCGAAGAAGTCGCCGCCCGTCCGAACCTTCGCCATCAGCGTAGGCGCTGGAGTCGACCCGTTCCTTCACGGCATCGCGGAGCGCGGCGATGCGTGCGTCGGTGCGTCGCCTGGGCCAACGCAATGCCATCGCTCGCTCGATCCAACGGGCAAGGACGAGGCGACCTTGCGAGGGGAAATCTTCGGCGCACTGCAAGCGGCGACGACGCGTGCCGCGGCGTGCGTGTTTCGTTCCACATCGCTCGTGGCCGACGCTGGCGCCATCGACACCGAAGGGCTCAGTGCGTTCGTCCCGCAGAAAGGCGACTGGTTCGGCTTCGACCTCGGGCCCGCCGACGGCTGGACGCCGTGGCCCGCGAGTTCCACCGGCCTGCCGCGAGTCGTCATCTTGCACGGAGAGGCGTGCAACTGGAGCGAACGCGCGGACGCCCCGGTGCAGCTCCGGCAGTGGTGTCACGGCGGAGAGTAGCCCTTCCGCGCACGTCTCGCGGGGTATGGGCCGCCCGGCTCGCTAGACGCCCCGTGCTAGACTTCACCGCGTGAAGGCGCCGCAGACGTCACAAGAACTCCTCCGTGCGCGCCTGGAGGAAGCCTTCGACACCTTCGCCTTTGGCCTCGAGCTAAAGCGCCGGAGCCTTCGACTTAGGCACCCCGAGTGGAGCGCCGAGGCCATCGAGGCCGAGGTCGAACGCTGGGTGCGATCGGACGAGCCGTGACGGGCGACACGCTGGCGCGCGCCCTACGAAGCGCCGCTGCCGATCTCACGGCGTTGGGGGTCCCCTTCGCGCTCGTAGGCGGACTCGCCGTTTCGCTTCGGGGGTATGTCCGCTTCACACGTGACATCGACTTTGCGGTGGCGACGACGAGCGACGCTGCCGTCGAGGCGCTCGTCCGCGAAGCGCGAGCTCGCGGGTATCAAGTCGATGCACTGGTCGAGCAAGACGACGCCGCCCGCATTGCCACGGTACGGCTGGGCTCGCCGCTCGGCGTGACGGTGGACCTGCTGGCGGCGAGCAGCGGGATCGAGGCGGAGATTGTGTCGCGAAGCGAACGCGTGGCGTGGGACGACACCTTCAGCTTGCCCGTCGCTCGCGTGGAGGAGCTCGTGGCGCTCAAGGTCCTCTCCATGACCGACCGTCGGCCGCGGGATCAGGGCGACGCGCTCGCGCTCCTGCGACTTGGCCTCTCCATGCCTGAGCTCGAAGCGAACCTCCGACTCATCGAAGCGCGAGGATTCCACCGCCAGCAGGACCTCCTGCAAAAGCTCGCCGATCTCCGAACCGCGCTAGCGGGCGCCTAGCGCCGTGCCTAACGTGCTCGAATTGCCGTGACCGCTCACCCTTCCCGCCCAAAGCCCCGCTCGTTCATCGCGGCGGCCCTCACGCTCGTCCTCAAGCTCGTCGCGGTCGCGCTCATGCTCGCCGCTCCGCTCTTGGGCGTGTGGATGGCCTCGTCGCTCGCGGCGTTCGCGAACAAGGCCACGTGGCTTCCGCTGGCGGCGGGCGCGCTCCTCTTTCCGGGGTTGCCGCTCGCGTGGGACTTGTGGAGCGAGGCGCGCCGCAAGAAGGGCGCGGCGCGCTTCCTCAAGTTCGTGGACCGACTGGTCTTGCGCACGTTGCTCGTCAACGGCGTGTTCCTCGCGGTGCTGCTCGGCGCGTTTCCTGAGCGCATGTTCGTGGCGTTGTCGGCCCGGGGCGATTGGTTCTTGGACGGCACGAGCGGCCCGTCGAGCGAGCGCGCCCGGTACGCGACGCGCAAAGTCACGGGCGCCTTCGAGTGGCTCTACAAGGCCGCCCGAGAGAACCCGTATCGGCAGGAGAAGACGACGAAGAAGGTGTTGCCCGATGGCGCGGCGGTGGCGAAGCCGGCCAAGCCGGCGGCGACCTCGACCTCGACCTCGACCCCGACCTCGACCTCGACCTCGACCTCGACCGAAACAGGAACAGGAACAGGAACAGGAACAGGAACAGGAACAGGGAACAGAGACGACCACGAAGCTGGAGCCTTCGTTTCCGATGAAGGCGGAGCTTCACCCCGTCGTGGCGGCGATGCCGGCGGATGCGGAGACGAGCATCGAAGCGGTCGGCAAATACATCGCCGAGCGCGAGCATGACCCGGTGCAGCGCGTGAAGGCCCTCCACGATTGGGCCGCCGATCGCATCGCCTACAACGCACCGAGCTTGAAGCTTCCGCGAATTCCCCACGAGGACGGCGATGCCGAGTCCGTGTTTCGACGTCGCACCGGCGTCTGCGCTGGCTACGCCCGCCTCCTCGAGGAGCTCGGCAAGGTGACGGGCGACGAGATCGTTTATGTCGTCGGCGACGCGCGCTCGTACCGTGAGCCGATGAAAGGCGAACCGCACGCGTGGAACGCGGCGAAGATCAACGGGCGCTACTACCTCATCGACGCGACCTGGGACGCCGGCGGCGTAAACAGCGATCGCTTCGAGAAGCGTTACTCCACCGACTACCTCTTCACGCCAGCAGAAACGTTCTCGCTCACGCACTACCCCGACGAGCGGGCCTGGCAGCTCGCGGAGCCGCCCATTGAACGTGAGGAGTTCTTCCGTCGCCCCGCGCTCCGGCCCAACTTCTTCGCAGAAGGCCTGAGCCTCAAGAGTCCCGACCGCGCGCAGGTCGCCGCGGGCGCGTTCCTCGACGTGTTGCTGGACAACCCGCGCGGTCGCTTCGTGATGATCAGCTACGAGCCGACGTACGGTGGACACCAAACCGATTGCCGCGGCGACCGACGGGGGCGCGGCGTTCGCTGCGAGTTTTCGTCGACGGGCACGTACGACGTGCACATCTTCCTCGGCCAAGAGGAATACGGCCGCTACTCGCACGCGGGCTCGGTGCAGGTAAACGCCCGGCTGTGAGCGTCCGAGAAGCGCACCGCTGACGATGAGGCACCCGTTCCGCGGTTTACTTCCGCTCTGGTCGGCCACGGGCGGAGACCGGTTGGGTGCACCCCACCACGCTAACCACGCGAGAACAGGCGCGTGCACTCCTGGCCCGATCCGTGATGAAGGGATCGCACCGCGGGCCAATCGGTCCCCGACCCAAGAGGATCTCCATGCACCACCGTTCCGTCGCTCCTGTTCTCGGCCTCGTACTCAGCGCTCTGCTTCCCGCGTGCTCCGGGGAGGCGCAGCGGGAAGACTCCGCCGCGGACGAGGGTGCGCTCGCGCGCGCGCGCACGCTGGTTCCGGACGCGGCGCGGCTCCAGTTCGAGACCCGAGGCGGCGTCACCACGCTCGGCGCAAAAGCCAAGGTGCAGAAGGCCCTCTCCGCGTTCAAGAAGGCGACGGGCGACGAGGTGCTCCCTCGCTGCAACATCGCCCCCGCAACGAAGGTCACCTTCTTTGACAAGGGCGGTGAGGTCGTCGCCACGGGGAGCTACGTCTGCTTTCGCGGCACCATCAAGCTTGCGGCTTCAGGCGAAGAAACGAGGGTGTACTTTCATCCGGGCGACCTCTCCGTCCTCGACGAGCCGATGGTCCCGGCGGACGTCCTGTTCAACGTCACCAAGATCGGGATCGAGAAGGGCTTCGGCCCGAGCGCGAAGAAGGTTGAGGTCAGCGAAGGGCGCAACCTCGCCAAGGTGCTCGCCGCGTTCGATGCTGAGGCCGAACTCCTGCCGCAAGGCCCCGTCACGCGCTGCCCACCAAACCACCGCGTCACCTTCTACCGCGGCCACGATGACGTCGGCCAGCTCACGTACGTCTGCGGTGACTCGCCCGCCGGCAAGGTGAACGCGACCTTCTCGATCCCGAACCGCGCCGGCGAGCGCGAGGGGGACTACGAGGCCAAGGGTGACGTCCGGCTCGACGCGCCCGCCGTCCAGCGCGTCTTCGATGACGAAGCGCGCGACTTGGTTCCGTGACGCGAGGCCGGCACGCGGGCGGCGGGCGGCGGCGTGCATCGCGCGCCGGCTCGGTGCGGGTGAACGCGCGATGGGTGCCCCCCCCCCCCCCCCCCCGCCGCGCCCCGGGGGGGCGGCCCCCCCTGCCCCGGGGGCCCCCGGCCGGGGGCGGGGGCCCCCCTCCCCCCCCGGGCGGGGGGCCCGTGCCCCCGGGGCCGAAGCAACGACGCGGGGTCGAAGGTCTCGTCGCTCCCGACGGAGCGCGGGTTCATCTGGTCGGGCGTGTCCCAGACGAAAACTCGGGCAAGCGACGTCAGCTCACCGCGCTCCGCGCTCTGCCTCAACGAGCGTGCGAGCCTTTGGGCCGAGCGTGGCGTAGACCGTCCCGTAGGTGCATTCCTCGCCCGGCTTCTGAAAGACCAAAGACGCCACGCCGAGGACTTCGAAGGAACGCCCCTTCTTACGCAGCAAAGGTCCACCAGAGTCGCCTTCGCAGGGCTGCGCGCCGTTGGCTCCGGGCGCGCGCGCAACCGCGAGTTCGTAGCCCTCGAGCAGCGTGGTCGCGTCGTACGCCGAACGGCTTTCAGCCACGTCGCCGCCGAAGGCTTGCTGATACGCCTCGAATGGCACCAGCGACGCGAGCGCGTTGCCCCGCAACGCTTTGATCGTCACCTTGCCAGCGCGGCGGGCGCCCCTCGTTCCGTCTTCTCGCATGCCGTAGCCAACCACGGTCATGGTCTCGCCAAGATCGGTGGGCCGCACATCGGCAACGGGCAGCGGTGCGATGTCCATGATCGCTTGCTTCAATCGCACCACAGCGACATCGCTACCGATGCCAAGGGCGCCGCCCTCGCCAACGGCCGTCACTTCGACAAACGAGTCAGCCTCGATGACGCGGGTCGGCCCGGTTCGCTGAAGCACGTCGGAGCGGGCAATGGGGCCCAGCGCGAAGCCGAACTTGCCTCGCGTAGCCATGGTGCAGTGTTTGGCCGTCAGCACGCGCTTCGGGGCAATCAGCGTGGCGGTACAGAAGTTGTCGTAAAGGGGACCGTCAGCGCCGTTGAAGTAGTGAACGAGGGCGCCCACTGCCGGCGCTGTGGTGGCGTTTTCTTGGCCTCCGATCATCGCGGAGGCTTCGTCGCCGGACGCGTCGTCCACCGTGTTGGTGCAGGCGGCGAGCGCCAACACCGTCGAGGCAAGGCAACGGTGAAGGAGCTGCATAGACCGCCCGACGCAAGCTGCGCGCCAGCGAGATCGACCTGCACAGGGTGCCGGCATCGGCGCGAGTCGCGCTTACGCGCGCACGCTCGATCGAGTCCATGAACAAGCGATCCACGTCGCGGGGCTCGCCGCTCACGGAGCACCGCGACGCGAGCGCGGGGCGTCGCGGTAGGTGAGGACGCCCACTTGATGCGAGTCGTGCCACCGCACCTTCCCTGGAACGCGCGTTGTGCGCCGCTCGACGATCGGGATGCCAGCTTGAATCACAAGCTCTGCAAGACGCCGAGCGCGCGTCACATGTTCCTCCGCTTCGGCGCAGAACCAGAAGCGATCTTTCGCGCGGTCATCGAGGTCGGGCGCGTGGAGGTGCTCGTCGAACCAGCGGTGCAGGTGCGTGATCTCCGCGCACTCTTCCGGCCCCAGCTTCGACCGTGCGTCGTCCAGCCAGAAGAACACGCCGTAGGGCTGGTGCTCATGCTCGAAGCGCACCCACTCGACGGTGACGCGAGCAGGAAGCGGCGAGGGCACGGCCCGGCCAAGGTTTCTCGTGTAGCGCTTTCGGCGTGACATGGCGGACGGGAAACGCTGATTCGAAGCTCACGGAAGCATACCGTGACGTCGCCGTGCGCTGGTCGTCGTCGTCCAGCCGAGCCAACTCAGCGCTTCCGCAGCTCCGGAAAGAACGCCTCGAACGCGGCCATCACGGGGGTGACCGTGGGCGTGTGTTCGAACTTCGCTGCGCCGCCGACCTTGGGCGTCACCTCGAGGCGCGAGCAACCTCCCGGCGCGCATGTGGCCCGTCGCGCCGCGTCGTCGGGACACACGGCGAAGAGCGCGTTGGCGACGCGATCGCGATCGGCGCCTGCGAGCGCGATCGTGCGCCGGGTGACGCGCGGCGGCGAGACCTCCTTGCCGCTGCCGTCGTAGAGATCGGAGTCGTGAACGGAAAGAGCGCCCGTCGCGTCGTCGTACTCGAAGTTGCGAAAGAACGCGCCGTGCCCGCCCTGGTGCCCCGCCTTCACGGCGAAGCCGCGTCCGCCCCACGGCGCGCACGGCGTTGCGGCAGACGCCCCAGATGACGCTGCGGACGCTGCCGGCGGCGCGGCGGAGACCGCAGGCTTAACGACAGCGCCAGACGCACTCGCTGCGGCCTGCGGCTCCGCGCGCGAGCCGGGCGTGCAAGCGGCGAGAACGAACGCAGGGGCGAGAATGGGGACGAGAAGGAGCGCAGGCCTGGGCACGTACATGCCGGGCATCGTATGTGCTCCCCCCGAGTGCGGGGAGCGTTTCGTGGCCGAGCGTCTAGCGCCCACCGTTGAGGCAGACCCGTTTCCCTGCGACCACCGACGCGCCACGAAATCGCTGCCCCACCGCCGCGCTGAACTTGGCTTGAACGCACGTTCGCACGTCCGCGGGCAGCGAGGTTTCACACGTGTCCGAGCGCAGGATGCGACCGTCGCCTGCAAACTCGACGCGCACCTTCAAGCAGCCGACTTCACCCCGCGGTGCACACCCCAAGGCCGTCTTGACCATCGCGCCAAGTGCGTCGGCGGCGAGCGCGGGACTGAACGGTGGACCTTCGTCCCCCGCGTCGAACCTCGGCCAAGTGGCGTTCGAGGCGGCGGTGCAGGGCTCGATGGGCGTCGACGCCGCCGGAGGACCGGTGACTGCACCAGGCTTCGCCGATGGCGCTCCGCATGCCAGGCACAAGAGCCCGACCAGGACGGCGCTAAAGCGCGACATCCGGAGAGGGTACTCGATGCTGGACGAGACCCTCCCGAAGTACGGGGCGGGCCTCCGTCGATTTCTCGCGACCGCTTTCCCTCGTGTGGCTCCAGGTAGGCGAGGAGTCGCCCGATGTTCCGCTTTCGCTCGGTCTCGCCGTCTCGCCAGCTCGTTTTCCTTGGCCTTCTCGTCGGCGCGGCCGGGTGCGCCGTGAACTCGTTTACGCCTGGCGCGAACGACGAAGGCTGCGTCGGCGCCGAATGCGCGCGCGAGCCGGAGGCGCAGGAGCCCGACGACGAGAACGAAGCGGTCGATCCGAAAGCCGATGCGGGCACGAAGAAGGACGGTGGAAAAGAAGCGGGTAAGACGGATGCGTCGGACGCAGGAAAGAAGGACGCCGGGAAGAGCGACGCAGGCGGCAAGAACGACTCCGGTGCGTCCTCCACGGAGGCGGGCGCACCCGACGCCTCGAGCCCGACGAGCGTTGGCGGCGCCACCGTCGGGGAGTGCCAAGGACTGACGACGCTCGCCGCCGACTTGAACGGTGCAAAGCCCACGGTGCAATCGGGGTTCGCCATCTACTCTGGCGGTCAACACGAGGTCTACGCGTATTCGCGCACCACGGTGACGGACTACGCCTACGGCGGCACGGCCGGCGAGACGAAGATCCGCCTTCTCTTGCCGCGCGTCACGGGGCCGGGCCAATACCAAGGCATGATGGGCGTCTTCAAGTGGGACGCGGCGCTCGGGAGCTGGAGCAACTACGCGACGCCAACGCAGACGGTCGTTGTGACGATCGCCGGGTACAACGTCGTGATGCCGACGGGCCTCATGTGCAACGGCACCTTCGTTGGTCGCGCCGAAGCGCTCTTCAGTCCGAACACCGTCGCCATCTTCGACTTCGCTGTGCCGCTCCTCACGCCGAGCTTTCCGAAGTCGAACCCGGGCCCGCCCTGAGGGATCGGGCGCGCGACCATCGGAGTGACGCCCGCGCGCTACCGAGCTGCCACCTCGCGGCGAGTCTCGGTGATGCGTCGCGCACAACGCGCATCGGGTCGCGCTTCGTTGAACGCTCACGCTCGTTGGCCCGTTGCGCTAAGAGCGCATCGCGAGCCAGCTTGGATCGCCTGCCGTGGGCGCTTGCTTGGCGACCTCATCGCAATAGGCCCGACGACCCAGCCGTCCCGCCCGGATTTCCATGCGTTGGCTGGCTGACCGCGTGGCGCGCCCTTTGCGGAGGTCGTGCATTGCGGAGGTCATATGCTCAGGATGCTTCTCACCGTCTCGACCGCTCTCCTCTTCGGCTGCGCATCGGCGTCATCCGACGAGCTCAAGACGGACGAAGAGGCGCTTCGAAGAGGCAAGGCCGGCGAAGGTGAGGCATGTGGAGATGGAGCCTTTGGAAGGCCCATGGTGGAGTGCCGCTCGGGCCTCGAGTGCGTCACGCCGGAAACCGACGGACCGAGCGGTCCGCCTGGCGCTGCGGGCTCCGCGCACGCGGGCCGCTGCGAGGCGCGGGCCGACGAAGGGGACACCTGCGGGGACGGAGCGATGGGCCGGCCGAACATCGCGTGTCGAACCGGTCTCTCGTGCGTGACGCCGCGAGGCGTGAGCGGACCGGCCGGCGCGCACGGGTCTTTGCGCCTCGGACATTGCGAGCCACAAGGATGAGACGGCGGCGTGCGCCGCGCGCGTGAGCTAAGGCAGTCCTCGATCGTTCGCAGCATCAACGCGAGCCGTTCCTCGGTGGGCCGCTGAACACAAACGCGTCCGGACGCGCGCGCGTGCCCATCACGCGCAGCTCGGCGTGCAACGGCGCAGAGTCGTCGACGAACTCCCCCGATACTTCGCGCGTGAGGCGGTCTCCGGCGTATCTCGCGCGGCACGAGCGCGCCCGCCTGCAGTCTCACCGCGGCACGCGCGTTGCTCGAGGCCGCGCGAGGTATCACGATGACTTCCACTCTCCCCTTCGACTCCGCAGCTTGCTTTTCCCAGGTGGGCGCTCTCGCGCTCGTGGGTCTTCTGCTCTTGGCCTCCTGCGGAGGGTCGGTCGGCGAACCTCCTGCCGGTTCGACCTCGTCGACGGACGGCGGCGCCACCTCGGCGGCAACGGCGTCGTCGGCGCCGAAAGACGCGGGCTCCGCCTCTGCGGCGGGCGACGCCTCGCTGGCCGCGTGCGCGAGCCCGGCCGACTGCACCGCGAGCGCGCCCTTGTGTTGCGCGCGACTCGAGACGGGCCCCGGCTCGCCGCCCGCGTGCAGCGTCAAGACTATGGTGAAGGCGTGCGCGGCCGCGTGCCCGACGGAGCTCAACACGAAGTGCGAGACGACGGAGGTCTTGCGCCTCTGCGCCGCGAGCACCGATTGCACAGAGCCCGGCTACCCGTCGTGCTGCCGCTTCAAGCAAGGCGGCACGGAGCTCACCTTCTGCGGCCCAAAGGCGATGGAGGGCCTCGCAGAGAAGTGCTTCTAGCGCGGGCGCTCTGACCGCGGACGTCGGTCGCCGCGCCCTCCGCCTACCGCTTCTTTCGCTTCGTGCGAAACGCGTTGCAGTGGTCGCGGAGGCGCTTTCCGAACTCCTCGCGGCAGAGCACCTGCGTGAGGCCCGACGGCGTGCGCAACTCGGCGAGCACGACGCGATCCGGCGTCTTGGTGCGTGCGCTGGCGGGCGCGTCCACGAGCGTGACCTCGACGGCGCGCGCGAGAAAATCGAAGCTCGCGCGAAGCTTGTCGTCCTTGCGCTTGTAGAACGTGACGACGTCGCCGCTTAGCGCGAGCGCTCCGAAACGCGACGGCTTTGAGAAGACCGGTGTCTCGTTCAGATCCCACGCCCGCACCAACTCGAGCGCGAGCGGCGGCGCCGAGCCGCCTCGCAGGAAGTTCACGCCGTCCTCCACCGCGCCGTACGAGCCCTTCGGGAGCGTCGGCGTGGCCGCCGATGAACCGCGCTTCGGCGCCGTCGGCATGACGAGGCGCGGCGGATCGACGTCGAGCCGGAGGCGCGCGATGGCGCGATACCCGTAGAGCCATACGTCACGTCCGCGAAGTCCAATGGCCGCCACCGAACCGATCGTCTTGAGCGGCCCGAGGAGCCGCGGCACGAGCGAGAAGCCGTCGCACTCTTGGCCGGCGGCGTCGTAGAAGACCATGCGCTTCTTCTTCGGGAGAAATACCATCACGCTCGTCGCGTCAAACGTCGCGCGGCCCGGCGCGACGCGCGCCGCTCGCCCACCGAGGGGCCCGAGCGACGCCTCCGAGTGGCTGCTCGCGTACACAAAGACGCTCTTCGCGGTGGCGGCGCCGATGGCATCGACGGTCATGCCGCCGTGCGAATACGGCGACCACTTGAGCGGTTGCTTCAGCGAACTCCACTTGGCGACCTTGCCGTCCAACGTGACGCTCGCGACGTAGCGCCCTACGGCGCGCATGAACGAGTCACTGAGGAGCGCCCAGGCCTTGTTCGCGTCGGCCGCGAGCGCGACGTTGAGGATGTCGCCCCCTTTGGCGAAGGGCGCGAGCTTCCACGTTCTGCTCTTGACGGCGGGCGCAGCCTTGGGCGCGTCTTCTGGCGGCGCCGTGTGCAACGTCACGCGAGACGACGAGAGCCAGAGCAATCGCTGCCCCTCGCGATCCGCTCGACTCCCCGCAGGGCAAGACCCTACGGAGGCGAAGAGCGGATCGAGCACGGGACTCGAGCCCGGCTTCCCCCACTCGGAAAACGAAGCGACACGTTCGACCTTCATGGAGACCTCGCCCTCGAATGCGTTCGAGGCAAAGTGTCGCATCGATTCGGCGAACGTCGCCGACATCCGACGAGCGCGACCCTCGGCCCGCGGCCGCTTCGCTCACCCGGCCAGTGGCGTCAGCACGAGCGCGAGCAAGAAGGCCACGTATCCGGCCACGAGAAGCGCGCCGACGCGCCTCGTGATCCGCGGCTTTAGCATCGCAATCAGGCCGACCGTAGTGAGCGCGACGAGGGCCGTGAGATCGAGCCAAACCTCGCGGAGCGGCTGGCTGACGCTGCCGACAAGGCCCGCCGCGCCGAGGATGAGCAAGGTATTGAAAATGTTCGAGCCAACGACGTTGCCCACGGCGACGTCCGGGTGGCCGCGGCGCGCGGCGATGACAGATGTCATGAGCTCCGGCACCGACGTCCCCACCGCGACGATCGTCAAGCCAACGACGCGCTCGCTCATCCCGAGAACGCGGGCCACACCGACGGCGCCATCGACGAAGACCTTGCCACCGCCCAGGAGCGCGAGCAAACCGACGACGGTCGTGGCCACAAGGGCGAGCCGCTTGCGTGGCGCAGGACCCCCAGCTCCTTCACTCGCGTCGCGAACGGCCTCGAGTGCGGAGCGATTCTGCGCCTTGGCTGTGATCAGGGTCCACGCCGAGTAGGCGAAGGCGCAGAGGAGCAGCGAGCCGGCTTCCCAGCGGCTCACGCGACCGTCGAGCAACACGACGGGTACCGCCAGCGTCGACGCGGCCAGCACTGGCAAGTCGCGACGTCGCAGGCCCCTTTCCACGGTCGGCGGTGCGATGAGCGCCGTGAGCCCCAGGATCAGGCCAATGTTCGCGATGTTGGAGCCCACCGAGTTGCCGAGCGCGATGGCTCCCTTCTGTGACAACGCGGCGCCGATGCCCACGACGAGTTCCGGAGCCGAGGTCCCGTAGGCGACGACGGTGAGCCCGATCACGAGCGGACGTACGC
Organism: Myxococcales bacterium; assembly: GCA_016703425.1. NCBI lineage: Bacteria > Pseudomonadati > Myxococcota > Myxococcia > Myxococcales > Myxococcales bacterium. Next base: position 54,567 of record JADJCA010000029.1, on the reverse strand, counting down.
CCAACATCGCGGCAAGACCCGAGGCACCCCGGACGAGCCACTCGGCCCCGACGTAGAGGCAGAAACCGCCAATCACAAGGAGCAGAGCGTCGTTCACGGCGGCCCGAACTTAGTGGGCAGCCTAAGCGACGCATCTCCCCGTGACCAGTCTGCGTGACCAGTCCGCGTGACCAGAGTGAGAAGGGAGCGGTGAAGGCCCCCTCCTTTGCCAACTCAGCGCACGCCGGCGAGCTTCGCGATGGAGGTGCCGGGCTTGATGAACTGCTTGATCTTCGCGAACGGCACGATGTAGCCGCTGTCGCGAACGGCGCCTTGCATCACGTGGGCGACGTGGTTGTCGAGGCGGAAGCGAAGACCCGTCTTCGCGATGGTGAAGTCTTCGATGACGTTGCTCGACTGCGACATGAGACTCGTCGCAGCTCCGACCCACAGGGCCTTGGTGTCAGCGTCGTCCTTCGTGCGGTTGATGGCAGCGAGGAGCTCGGCCTTGACCGTCTCTTTGCCTTCCGGCGTGATGACGTCCTTGAGCTGGAGGCGCTCGCCGCTCTCGAGGTCGAACGACATGAACGCGCCGTAGCTGTTGGGATGCGCCGCGCCAGACGAATACGAGCCGATCCAGGTGGCGACGCTCAAGAGATTGTCGGCGTTGTATTGCACCTGCGCGCGACCATCCACCTCGAAGGGCTCTTCGCAAGCCCTGATGTTGAAGCCGCTGGCCTTGATGACTGTGCCGAGGGCACGGTTGATCTTCTCCTGCGGCGCGGCGGCGAGGCCGAGCACCTTGACCTCTTGCACGTTGATCACGCACTCGGTCATCATTGCGTTCGGATCGGGCGCGGTCGCCGTCGCGGACCGCCGGTCGGTCGAGAACGTCACGATGGCTTTGCCCGCGGGCGCGCTGCAGCCGGTCTCGCTGGTTCCGCCAACGACGGCGCCTTCGTTCTCACCGGTGGCGGCCTCCTCGCCTTGCGAACACGCCACGGAGAACAGAGCGACCATGGAGCCAAGGATGAGAAGGGAGCGCATCGGAGACCTGCCTTTCGATGCGAGGGTGGCTGCAGCTTCGATGCCACGCCGCTTCGCCGATGAAATGGGCAAATCGCGCCTCATGCGTACACTGTGCGCAGCGGCGCGTGGGCGCGCGATCCAGATCAGCCTGCGGAGCCCCACCCAGGTGCGCGAAAGGCGCAGGAAATAGGCCGCGCTTCTGCGCGCGCTCAGTCGCGGTACGGGAGGCCGACGCTCTCCGAAACCGTGGGACGATGAGCCGATGAGGCGTGCCGCGTTCGCTTTCGCGCTCGTGATGGGCTGCGGCTCCGCGCCGGCGACCGGCGAGACCGGGCCAGCCGTCGGCAAACCGATTCCCTGGCTCGACACGATCAAGACACGCGACGAGGAACTGCTGCACATCGTCTGGCAAGACGCCCACGTCGCGCTCGCCGAGTGCGTGGCTCAAGAGGGCGAGCGCGTGCACCGCGATCCATCGACGGAGATCAATGCGTACGTGACGTTTGACCCGGTGTGCTCCGCCCCACGCGTCCCCGCCGATCGGCCGGCTTCGGTGGAGCTCACGAGATGCATCGTTGAGCGTGCGAGCGCGCTCGTGGCGCCAAGCCGAGAGCTCTGTGAACACCCCAGCACGGGATTCGGCACCGGCAGCAGCCCCGCGAAGAAGATGTACGCGGTCAACGTCGCCAGTCGCGCGGCGCGCTTGGCGCTCGAGAGTTCGGTAGCGCAACGTTGCGCGGCCTTCGACCCAGGCCGCGCGATCATCTTCCGCGCAGAAGCCAGACGGGGCTACCAGGCCGCCAGGCGCCTGCCGGGCCCGGAGCTCTCGGCCGAGGGTGAGCGCTGCCTCGCCGACGCCGTGCGGGCCGTGAATCTTGAGCCGTTCATCGACGCGAGCCCCGACTGGCCGCTGATGCTTCACGTTGCGTTCTTCGACAAGCGGGTCTCGCTGCAAGCGCCCACGCCGTGAGGGGAAGAGCGGAGCCTACCCGCTCTGCGCGGCTCGACAGAGCTCGTCGGCGATTCGCCTCGTCTCGTCGTCCTTGCAGAGCTCGAGACTGAGGCTCCAAAGCTTCTCCTGCATCGCTCGGTCCAACACGGCTCCGTCTTCCGGCTTCTCCACGAAACGCCCCTTGCGAGACGTCATGAACTTGCCGGACCGCCCGAAACTCGTCTCCTGATCTTCCGTGAAGAGCGGCGCCATGAGCTCGCCGCACTCTTCGATGGAAATGAATCCACCGAACCACTTCACGACCGTGGCCATCGCGCGCATCGGGGTCGGGATGATGTTGATCTGGTTGGTCCACACGGTCTTCGGTATCTCGAAGCCGTAGAAGGAGGTCCGCGTCGCCGCGACCTTCCGAGCGAGCTCATGCAGCCGACGGTAGAACATCCTCTTGGCGACCATGGCTTGATGGATGCCGTCTTCAAAGCCCCAGTGTTTCCGCATCTGCAGGTCATCCCAGAAGATGCGGCCTCCCTCGGTGACGTTGAAGACGACTCGGCCGCCGCTCGCGGACCGTTCGAGCGGCTCGAGCAGGTGGAGCGTCAGCATGAACTGGGAGAGGTAGTTCACCTGAAAATGCGGGTCCATTCCGTCTTCGGTCTCTTCCCGCTTCGCCGCGTACCCGAGTCCGGCGTTGACAAAGACGCCGTCCAGGGACTCGTGACCGGCACGAAGCTCCGCGATGACCTTCTTGACGTCGCTGAGCTTGGTGAGGTCGCACTGGACGAAGGAGAGGCTCGGATTCTGGGTGACGCGCCGAAGCTCCGCGACGGTGGACTCGCCTCGCTCTTTCGAGCGGCCCAGAATGATGACGTGGTGGCTCCGGTCGTCGCGCGCGGCGAGCGCTCGCGCGACCCCCTTCCCCATCCCGTTCGTTCCGCCAGTCACGAGCACCTTCATGGCGAGCCTCCCAGCGCCTAGGCGAGCGCGGAGTCTCCGCGTAGTCAATCGCGATAGGGAACGTGTCGTTCGACCAGCACCGAGGACGGTGGCCCCGCGGCTGGGCCCACGATCTCCACCTGCGGCGTCGCGCCCGCCTTGAACCGCGCCGCCTTGAGCGCGTCTTTGGCACCATAGGCGAAGAGCGCGTCGTCCCCGCAGAGGCCGGTGGTGGCCGCGAGCGCGCCGGGCCCGTCGTAGTTCTCCAGGCCTTCGTCGACGCGCGACATGGGGCCGAACGAGCCGTCCGCCTCGACGCCGTAGGTAAGGGCGAAGAGCTGACCGTCGAAGGTGCGAAAGCCGACAACTGCGCCCCGCGATGAGGCCGCCGTCACGGCGAGCTCGACGCTCTCCGGGATCGCGACGCGCGACGGCGCGGTCCACCCGCTGTCGGTCTTCGAAATCGCGACCAGCTTGGTGGGATGCTCGAGAAAGAACACCGACACCATGCCCTCGCGCACGGCGACGACGGGCCCGCCCGTTTCGACTTCGTTGCGCCAGACGCGAAGGTCGCGGATCGGAGACATGGGCAACCACTGAGCTCCGTCGAGCGACGTGTAGAGCAACGCGCCAGAGTCACCCATCGCCGCCACGTGGACGCCGCCGCGGCGATCACGCCCCACGCTCGCGTGCGCTAGCTCGCCTACGTCCGCCGTCGCCACGGGCGCCCAACGGTTCCCAACCTGGCGCGCGGCCGTCAAGGCCACGCCGCCGACGCGCGAGCTCAGCCCGACGAGCGTAGAAGCCCCGGCCCAGAAGACGCTGCGACTCGGCGCCCAAGTGGTCTCATCCCAGCCCATATCCAGGATGCCCGATTCGACGGGTCCGGAGCCGCCGCGGTCCCGTTGTGGGTCCACCGCGAACAGAAAGGGAAACGCGAGCCAGGGGACGAGGTAGAGCGCGAAGGGCCGCGCTGCGGAGCCGAGCGTGGAGCCCGGCGCCCAGGTCCCTCGTTCGTCGCGGTAGTAGGGCGTGAGCTTGCCATCGACCCCCGCGAGCGCGAAGGCGAGCCCGGAGCAATCGAGCAACGGCGCCGGCGCCGGCGGAGGAGAGTCGGGCGGCGTTGGCGCGCGCGGACCCGTCGTCGTCGTCTTCGTCGGTACGAGCGCAGGCGCCTCGGTAGGGGCAATTTCGCCGCACGAAGCGCAGGCCAAGAGCGCGAGAGGCAGAGCTCGATTCCACATGCCGCGACGATGCCGGCGGCCGGACCCGCGCGCACCTTAAGGCACCTTAAAGTTGCCGCGCCGCTATCTTCCGCGGGTGACCCGCGCGGCTTCGAAGACGAATCTCCCGATGCCGCCGCCGCTCTTGGCGCGTGGTCCTGAGGCGTCTGCGCTGGCTGCAGCCTTCGACGGCGGCGCACGACTCGTCACGCTGCTCGGGCCCGGCGGCATCGGCAAGACGCACTTGGCGCTCCACTACGCGCAAACCGAGGTCGACGTGTACGCGTCGAACGGCGGGGGCGGTGCTTGGTTCGTGGACCTGACGGCGGTCCGCGACGCGGAGGGACTCACCGCCGCCGTGGGCGCGGTGCTCGGCCGCGGACGTCGAACCGACGTGCGCGCAGCGCTCACGCGAAGAGGGCACACGTTGGTGCTCCTCGACAACGCTGAACACGTGGCCCTGCTTGCCGGCGAGCTGCTCTCGTCGTGGCTCGCCGCGGCGCCATCGATCCGATTTCTGATCACGTCGCGCGTCGCGTTGGGAATCGGGCCCGAGCACGTCATTAGGCTCGAAGGACTCCCGGTACCGCCCTTGCACGGTGACGACGCAGCGCTGGGCGAGAACCCCTCCGTCACCCTTTTCGTCCAACGCGCCCTCCGCACCGGCGCCGCGCCGCTCGGCACCGAGACCGAGCTTGCCGCTGTGGCGGAGATCGTACGCCGCCTCGACGGCGTGCCATTGGCGATCGAGCTGGTGGCCGCGCGCACCACGGCCCTCGCACCGCAAGAGCTCCTCGCGCGCATGACGCTCGCGCTCGTGGGCCGCGAAGACGACGCCGGCCGACACGGGTCCATGGAGCGCGTCATCGACGAGTCGTTCGCGTCATTGCCAACGGACCTTCAGAGCTTCTACGTCGCGACGGCCGTGTTCCGTGGCGGCTTTTTCGTCGCGGACGCTGAGAGGGTCATCGACCACCCCGACTTGGTCGGCGCGCTCACCGAGCTGGTGCGTCGTTCGCTCTTGCGCGTGGTTGCCACGACACATGGGCAGGGTCGGCGCTTCGCGCACTACGAGACGATCTTCGAACACGCGAGCCGCAAGCTCAAAGTGGACCCCCGAAGCTCCGCGCTCGCGGAGCGCCACAAGAGCACGTTCGCTAGGCACGCGCGCGCCTGCGTCGCGCGGATGGACGCGGGCGACGGCGACGCCGAAGACCTCGTCGCCATCGACATCGACAACCTGATGCTGGCCTACGAGAGCGCTGACGCCAGCGAGCGAATCTCCCTCGCGCTCGCCCTCGAACCCGCGCTTTTGCGCAGGGGGCGCATCGAGGCGGCCGCGAAGCTCTTCAGCGGCGAGCTAGCTCGCGTGGCGGTGCACGATGACGCGCTCGCGCTGGCGCTCGCAGAAGGCCGGGTGCGCGCAGAACGCGGCGACATGCGCGGTGCCACGGTTGTGTTGGAAGGCGCGCGGAGCCGCTTCTCAGACGCCGACGATCACGTTCATCGCGGTCGGCTCTTGGGCAAGCTCGGGGTGCTCATCGAGCTTCGCGGCGAAACGGCCGCCGCCAGAAGCCTCTTCGACGAAGCGCTCCAGGTGCTGGCAACACCGACTCCCTCGGTGCGCGGTGAGCTGGCCGAAGCGGAAGTGCGCGTCGAACGGGCTCACGCGCTTCGGCGCGAGGGAAGGCTCGAAGCCGCGGAGCTCGATCTGCGACGCGCCATGGCGATCTACCGGGGAGCCCAGCGCGACGAGCACCTCGCGACCACGCTCTACGAGCTCGGCGTTCTCGGTCTCTTTCGTGGAGATCCATCGGCGCTCGGGTGTTTTGACGAAGGCCTCGCGTTGGCGCGCGCCCGGGGCGCGCCGGTTGTGGAAGCCGCGCTCACGACGGCACGAGGGACGCTCTTGCAAGAGCAAGGGGAGCCTGAGGTTGCGCTGTCGCTTCACGCCCACGCCGTCGTGCTTTACCGCGACGCGGGCCATCGCTACGGCGAGATCAGCACGCTCTACTACCTCGCCGGCGCCTACTTCGAACGCGGCGATGCGGCAGAGGCCGCGAGCATCGTGATGCGTGCGCTCCCGGCGGCGCGGGAGTTGGGCATCCCGCGCTACGTGGCGCTGTACGAAGGGCTCGGGGCCATCGCGCTCGCCAGCGACGCCATGTTTCGCGATGTTGCCGGCGCCAAGGCGGCGCTCGCACGCGGCGACGCAGCGGCAGCCGCGTGCGCCACGGAGACGTCACTCAGCGCGACGCTGGCGATTCATCGACTGCACGTCGAAGCCCTCGAGAGCCGCGGCAGCGCCGAGGAAGCGATCGCGCGCGCGCGCGCGCTGGCGGAGTCACACGCCAACGACGATCCGCGCTTCGCGCTGCGAGCGTTGAGGGTAGGAACGAGCAAGCCCGCTGGGTCTCGCGCCATGCCGCGCCCCAAGCTCGTTGTGCGCGACGGAGGGAGCACCCTCGACGTCCGACACGGTGATGGTTCGAGGGCGGTGCTCGACCTGTCACGGCGAGCGCCGCTTCGGGCCATCGCACACTTCCTGATCGAGCGTCGCAAGACCGACCCCGGTCAGGGGTGCACGCTCGACGAGCTCGTTGCGGCCGCGTGGCCCGACGAGCGCATGAGCCCGGCGTCGGCCGCCAACCGGGTCTACGTGGCCATCGCGACGCTGAGAAAGGGCGGACTGAAGGACCTGCTCCAGAGCGGCGACGGTGGTTACGCGATCGCACCAACGGTGAACGTGTCGACGGACTGAAGGCGCGGAAGATGACGCCGCGCGAGCGCGTCAGAAAACCTCTCCACGCCCCTCAGTCGTCAACGCGGAACGCTGGCCTCACTCCCGACGGGGCGGCGACGCGCCCGATCGCCACGATGTACGTGGTCCCTGCTTTCACATCGACGTCGATCCTCGCCAACTTGGTCCCCGCGCGCCTGTCGTCGTTGCACGCGACGTACGCCATGTCGCCGCAGTCGGGCGCATCAAAGAGCTCCATGACATAGTCGTCGGTCGTGGGCGCGCCCTGCACCGTAAACCCTACGGACTGGTCGCGTGACGCGGTCCAACGGAACCAACGCGTCGGCACCGCCGCGCCGCTCCCGCAGCGGAACACGTGGTTGTCCGTAAGACCCGCGGGATACCGGAACTCGAGGGCTTCGTCCGTTGGCGCCACGAGCGCGGTCTTGCAGGATGCGCCGTCACCTTTGCCACCGATGCATTGCGACTTCACGCAGATCTCATTGTCGGCACACTCGTTGAAGCAGCTCCCACAGTTGTCGATGCCCGAAAAGGAGAGACACTGTCCGTTGCAGAGCAACTTGAGGCAGCTACCCGCGGGCCGTGCTTCGCAGCGCCCCTCGACGCACCCGGTGTAGCTGGGCGTCCCGCCCGCGTCGACAAGGCCGAAACACGAGTGATTGCAGCCGCCGCAGTGGCGGTTGTCGGTCTGCTCGTCGGCGCACACGGAGCCGCACGCGGAGAAGCCGCTCCGGCAACCGGTCGCCGGTGAGTGCCTTGTGAAGGGCGGCACGGCGCCGCCGCCGTTGCTGCTCGAGTTCGCGCCGGCGTCGCCATTCGATAGAGAGCTCGAGTCGCTCGCGGCAGCGTCGCTCGCGAGGTCGGCGAGCGCGACCGGGCTCCCGGCCCCGCCGCCACTGCACGCGACGACGAGTGCGGCCGACGCTCCAAGCGAGGCCAGCGGGGCGGCGGCGAAGGAGCGGGGGCGAGGGCGAGGCATCGCGGAGGTCATACGCGGTCGCAGCGTGAAGCTCCCGGAGCTCGCTCCGAATTTACGACCGCGTAGCGCCGTAATTTTCGCATACGGCGGCCCGACGACCGGCGGTGGGGCCCGGAGAGTCCATGCGCGAAGGCGCGGTCAGGCCGCACCGCGCGCACTCCTCGTTGCATGCAGGCCACATGCATCGCGTTGCCCAAGACGGCCGGCCCGGTGCGACTTTCGGAGGCTCCGGTGCGTCATCGAGGTCGCAGCGCGAAAACTACAGCGGCGGTGCCCGCGCAACTGCGCGAGACCTCGCAGGTTCGCGGGCAATGGGGCGGCCCGCGCGTGGCGCCGCCATGGAACGAGAGGTGCACTCCCCCGCCCCATGACCGATACGCTCCGCTCCTCCGCGCCGTTCGTCTTCGCATCGGTCCTCGCGGCCACCGCCGCCACCGGCTGCCTCGCCCAAGAGTCACTCGGCACCGCGAGCCGCTACTACGGCGGCGACGCTCCCGCGGCGCTCGGTGCCGCCGCGTCCGGTGGCGGCGCCGACGGCGGAGCCGGTGCGCTCGCGCTTGCCGCGTCCACTCCCAGCGACTGCCCCGCGGGCACCTCCGACGCGCCGATGCGCCTCACGTGCACGGGCCTCTACGCCAACGCGTCGCTCGTGACTGTCGCCCCCGGCGTGGAGTGGTTCGAGCCGGCCCACAAGCTCTTCAGCGACGACGCGAAGAAGGCGCGATGGATCTACCTGCCGGAGGGCGCGCGCATCGACACGTCGAACATCGACGAGTGGGTGTTCCCCGTGGGCACGAAGCTCTGGAAGGAGTTCGCGCTCGACGGCAAGCGCATCGAGACGCGGTTCTCTTGGAAGGTTGCCGCCGACAAATGGCACTTCGCCGTCTACCGATGGGCCGACGACCAGCGAGAGGCCGTTCGCCTCGACACCGGCGAGCGACTAGCCATCGCCGGCCGCACGGGCGCCCAACGCTACGAGGTCCCGTCGCGCGACAAGTGTGCGGGCTGCCACAACGGTCGCGCCGATCACGTGTTGGGCTTCGAGGCCGTCGGCCTTGGGCTACCGGGCGCGGGCGGCCTCACGCTCGATCGCCTTGATCGAAGCGCACTCCTCACGCACCCTCCGGCCGCTCGCGCCGTCACGATCCCCGAAGACGCGACCGGCAAGGCCGAAGCGGCCATCGGGTGGCTGCACGTCAACTGTGGTCTCTCGTGTCACAACGCCAACGCAGGGGCTGGTGCGGCCTACAAGGGGATGGTGCTTCGGCTGCAGTTCGGTGAATTGAACAGCGACAGCCAGCTCGGCGCCGTCACGAACCTCGCGGCGTATCGCACCACCGTCGGTGTGGCCGCCTCCTCCCCCGCGGGTGGGTACTCGCGCATCGCGAAGGGCAACGCAGCCATGAGCGCCATCCCCACGCTCGCCGGGCGCCGCGACGAGGCGAACCCGTATGGGCAAATGCCGCCGGGCCTAAGCCACGTCGTCGACGAGAGCGGCCTCGCCGCGCTTCGCACGTGGATCGACGCGCTGTAGGGGACTCTAGTCGATGGGGAGGCTCGCGCCCCACGCGACGGCGCGCTTACCCTTCGAGCTCTCGCAGTACCGCCTCGATGCGGCGGCGTCGATCAGGCCGCGCGCGCCGCGCCGCGCGCCGCAGAAGCGGGATCGCCTCACGCCCCCATGCGCGAAGCGCGTCGCGGGCACCATCCTGGAGCCGCACGCTCGGTCCCGTGAGGTGGGTGACGAGGAGCGGCAACGCCTCACCATGGCGCCCGTGTCCGAGGCTCGCCATCAGACTGAGCATCACGTCGACCCGCGTCTCCATGGCGAGAACTTCCGTCGCAACGCGGAGCGCTTCTTCGCGCGAGCTGACCGTTTTGAGCACGCGTAGCGCGGCACTACGAACCTCGGGTCGGCGGTCGAGGGCGAGTCGAGCGAGCGGCGCGGCCGCAGCCTCGCCATGGTGACCGAGCGCATGAACAGCGCGAACGGCAAGGCCGCGCTCGGTGTGGCGGTCCGTCGCGAGGCGGACGAGCGCCTCGAAGTCCTGGCCGGCGACGGGATCTTGGGGATCGCCCGAAGGGCGCGAAGGTCGATCCTCCGCCACCGGCGGCAAGAGGTGCGCGATCTCCTTCGGCGCGTGCGCCTTGCCAAGTTCGACAAGGGCGGCGAGCGCCAGCGACGCGTCGCGCACAAGGAGGCGGGCGCCGCGAAAGTCGCCGTCTTTCGCGCGTTCAAAAGCCCACGCGAGGAGCGGCTCGTTTCCGAGAGCGCGGAGCGTGAGCTCAGCCTCGCCGCTGCCGGATTGCCATTCGGCGAGCCACTGAGGCAAGAAGCCGCGCACCTGCGCCGTCGAGAGGTGCGGCACGAGCAGCAACGCACGTCCGTGTCGAGACGGATCGGGCCAAGCGCCAAGACACGATGCGACCTTCGCACGTTGCGAGGGTTCAAGCTCCACGTCCCCGGCAAGAAACGATTCGAGCACGTCGCCCCAAGCGGCGCGCGCGTCTTCCCAAGCGAGAATTCGAGCGGCGGCACGCGTCCGGTCGTCGGCCCCGGCAGACCGCAGCGTGACAACGAGCGCCTCGAGCGACGCGCGCGAGTCGGGCGCGAAGGCTTGTCTTGCGAGAGGCGCGACGGGCGAAGGCGGAAAGGCCACGTCGAGCGGACGCGCTGCTTGCGTTGACAGGAGCCACTCCCCTGCCGCCGCGTCGCTGAGGCGAGCGTACGCGCGGATGCCCTCGCGAAGGCGCACGAGCTCCCCGTGTTCGTCGGGGACCTTTGGCGGGAGGTCGAAGGCCTCCGCGAGAAGGCGCTCGCTCTCCCCCGCAAAGTCCAGCCCCAGCCGGCAAGCCGCAAGGCAAGCCTCGAGATCGGACAGCGTGCGCACGGCTCCCAAAGCTTGGAGCATCCGATAGCGTCGCCGGCCGTCGACCGTTGGCGAAGGCCGTACCGCGCGAAGGACCGCGAGCGCTCGCGCCCTGTGGTGCGGGGCTGCCATCAGAAAGACACGCTCGCAGAGCGCCGCAACATGGGCTGGCTCGACGCCGGCGCCGTCCTTTTGAAGGATGTCGAGGACGTCGTCAAAGAGCTCCGCGTGACTGCGATCGATGGCGTCGACGACGAGCGCAATGGCCGACGGTGTCGGCTCCGCCTTCAGCCACCTTAGCCAGTCGGGTAGGCTTTGGCGGACGGCCGCCAAGAGGCGAGCGTCGAGGTGCGGCCCACGAGCCTCAACGACAGCGCGGGCCCGTTCAGGAGAAAAGCCGAGGGTCCGCAACGCCAGCGTTGGATCAGCATCTTTGGGCGCAGGACGCAGCCCTGCCCGATGAAGCGCCGCGGCCACGTCGTCGGGCGTCGCTCCGACGACGGCGATGCGGCCGTCGATGCATGCCTCCACGACGTCTTGCCGCGCGGGCCGAGGGGATTGGGCGAGCCGCGCGACCGCCACCAGCGTGATGTGCCCGCTCAGCGCGTCATGCAAGAGCTCGCGCTCGCGCGGTTCGCGTCCGTCGGCCTCGAGCGCCTCGACCAAGACGGCCACGAGGGACGGCCCCGCCACGCGGCCGCAAGCCTTCTTGAGGGGCGCGCGAAAGCTCGCGTTGTCGTGCCGCGCTAGCCAGTTCACGATGGCCGCGAGGGACGAGGCCGTTCCGATCTCGGCGAGCGCTTCTGCGGCCTCCTTCTTGACGGCCATTTCGGGCCTCTCGAGCGCGCGCACGACGATGGGCTCGGCCCAGCTAGCGCGGAGAGCGCGCACCGCCGCGAGCGCCTGCACCGTGACCCTCGGCTCACTGGATGCGGCAAGACGGCACAACGAGAGCTCGAGCCCGCGAGCTCCGTCGCCGGCGCCGAGAATCGCCTCGACGGCTGCCCGCTGGACGCTCGCCTTGGGATGGCGCCAGAACGTTTCCAGGGCACGCAGCCAAGCACCGGTGGGCGCGTGGCGGCCCGCCGTTTCGAGGAGCGCGACCGCGATGGCCTCCGAGGGCTCTTCCCTAAGCCAGTCGCAGACGAGCGAGAGCACGAGATCGCGTCCCGTCTCCGCCGCATCGTCATTCCATCGCCGGATGACGCGACCGTCCTTGATGCATTGCCGACCGTAGCGAAACACGAGCTGCTCGAGCTCCGGCATGCGGACGCGCTTCACAGTGAAGTCGCCGGCGAGCGCCAACGTGACGTAGTGGCGAAAGACTTCGCGAAAGAGGCGCGAGACTTCCGGCAGGAGGGTGACATCGCCAGACTCAGCGAGGAGCCGAAGCGCGTCGAGGGGAGAGAGATCGGCATCCAGTCCGAGCTTTAGGCGCTGACAGAGAAGGCGCGCCCCTTCTGCGTCGCGCCGCGCGACGAAGCGGCCGGAGAGGAGGCCACCTTCGCGGGGGCCGAGCGCTCCGACCCAGCCTGCGAGCAGTGCCGGGCGGTCTTCGGCGTGAGCCCAGCATGTGGCCATCGCAAGCGAACGAAGGGGCGAGGGCGTGAACGGGTCTCGCACCAAGCGATCGAGAGGCCCCACCGAGCGAAGGCTGCCCTTGTAGCGCAAGGCCGTGATGGCGGCCGCCGGGACGCGTGGGAGCACCCCCAGCAGCGCTTCTTCGTCGGCGAAAAAGGCGGCGCGACCCGCCGCGTCCACGAAGGCTGAGAGGTTCTCGTCGTCGGTCACTTGGACGAGCTTTTGCCGCAGGAGCTCCGACGCGGCGACCACCGGACTCGCCGCAAGGATCGACGCGCGGCGCCGCCACCGTGGATCATCGGCGTCAAGCGGCTCCATCACGCGGATGAGGTTCGTCCGCGCGATGTGCGTGAGACGCACGAGTTCCTCGCCCGACCACAAGCGATGAGCGTCGAAGGCCGTGAGGACAGCCTCCAGGTGTGACTCACGGAGGAACGTGCCGTGCCGATGAGCCTCGAGGAGGAATAGACGCGCCGGCCCGCCATATCGGAGCGGCTCGGTGTTCATGAGGGCGACGACCCGATCCAGGTCGGTCGCGTCGGCGACCGGCGCGAGACGAGCCATGACTTCGGCGCCCAAAGCGGAGGGCGCGTCGTCGTCGAGAACGGTCGCGAGGAGGTCGTGGAGGCGGAGGTGCCCTGCGGTCACGACGGCCGCGTTGGCGACCGGTGACTCCGCGCTCGTGAGCGCCCGCTCGACGGCGAGGTCGCGATCGCGAGCGCGTTTCGATGAGAGGCGCCGTAGCCAGGGCTCACGCACGAGCTCAAGCGCCGCGATACGGAGGCGCGGCTCAACGTCGTCGACCAACGGGAGCAAGCAATCGAAGGCCTCCTCGGGCGTCACCGCCAAGTGTTCGACGGCCGCCGCCAGCGACGAAAGGAGAGTTTGACGAAGGCGCGCATCCCGAGCGGCGCCGAGGCGACGAAATACGGGAAGCGCCATCGGCAACGCCCCGAGCGAAAAGCCCGCTACCACGGCCAAGAGGCCCGCGTCGTCGAGCGCAACAACCTCGTCGATGGCGCCGCAGACGAGAGCCGTGCGAGCCCACGCGATTCGGAGTCTGGGCACCAGCCGCGCCGTATCCGTTGGCAGGCGAGGCCCATACGGAGCGAGTTCGGCGGCGAGCTCCGAGAAGAGGAGGCTCACTTCGGGCGAAAGGGCGGCGACCCGCTCGGGGAGACGGCGCGCCAACGCACGAGCCGCGTCGGCGTTGGTCCGCAGTTCGCCGCGGAGCGCCACCAAGGCGGCGAGGGCGTCGTGAGGTGCGTGCGGCGCCGCCTTGAGCGCGTCCGCGAGGAGATCTTGGCTCACGCAGCGAGCTTACCCACTTGGAAACGGCTGGCTACGCCGACGCCCGTCGCGCGAGGAGAGCCTTGGCGGCGGACGAGCGCGCTTACCGACTCGGCTGTGCCGCGCTCGCGCGGCTCCGGGGCGCGCGAACGCGCACGGCGAAGTCGGCCTGGTTGTTGTTCGAGTCCTGCGCCGGCGTCGCCGGTGAGTACGCCACGGCGGCGTCGAACGGCTTGCGCGCCACGCTGCTGCCGCTGGCCGTCGTGCCGCTGCTCGGCGCGACGGTGCCACCTTCGCCCGAGCAGGCGAGGCCCGTTCCGTAGGCCACCACGTCGAGCAGCGCCGCGCTCGCTGACTGCACGCGCAAGACGCCGCTGTCGCCGAGGGAGGAAGTCATCGCTCCATCGGCGACGGGCCCCGACGCCGGCGCGACATACCCAGCAGCGTTGGCGATCAAATAGAACTCACCGGGCCAGAGGCGCGTGCCCGCCGGGACGACGTAGCGATTGGACCACGCGCCACACGACGCCGTCTGCTGCTGGACCTTCGCGCCGTCGAGCGTGAGGACCTTGTCGGTCGCGTTGTAGAGCTCGATAAACTCGTCGGTCGCGGCGAGGCGCCCGCGTGACGCGAACTGCGTCACCAAGAGCGCGCCGGCGGTGAGCTCGACAACACCGTACGAGGGCTCGGCTGGCGACGCGCTGCTCCGCGGCGCACGGGCGCTGCGCACGACGAAGTCGACAACGTTGGTGTCCGTGTCGCGAGCGGGCCGAGCGTTCGTGTACGCGTTGGGGGCGCGCCCTACGCTGGCGCCGTTGGCCGTGGTGCCGTGGTTGGGCGCCGCCGTGCCGCCCTCGCCGGTGCACGCCGCGCCGGGCGCGCCGTATCCGAGCCGATCGACCTCGATCGCGCCGTCGAGCAAGCGGAGCGAGCCCGAGTCGGCGAGGCCCGTCGTGAAGGTGCCGTTGGCGAGAGGCCCCGAGGCCGGCGAGACGTAACCGGTCTGGTTCGCGACGAGGAAGAACTGCCCCGGCATGAGCAACGTGCCCGCGCCGATGACAAATCGGTCCGACCAGCCGGAGCAGCTCGCCGCTTGGTACTGGAGACGCATGCCGGCGACATCGAGCGGATGGTCCGTGTTGTTGTAGAGCTCAATGAATTCGTCGGCGGCCGACAGCGGCCCGCGCGTTGCGAGCTGGGTGATGAGCAGCTCGTGCGCGAGGGGCCTCGGGCTCGTCGGGGCAACGAGCGCTCCGACCGACGAAAAGGCCGTCTGGTCGGCCCGCTTGCCCGGCGAGCTCGCTCCCTGGGCCATCGGCACCGCCGAGTGTTCGACCACCACCCCGCCCGGCTCCATGTCGGGTGCGCGGTTCTTGGCCAAGCCCTCGACGGGCGCCGCGCCGAAGGTGAAGGTGTCGACGAGCGCGTTCGCCGCGTCACGAAGCTCCACCGTGCCGCCTGTGTTGGCCAGTGAGAGGTTGCCGCTCGACGAGACCACCGCGCCGGGCACGCCCGCGTGCGCGCCGCGATCAAAGACCGTGGTGACGGCGCCGCCGGGCATCTGGAAGTAAGGGGGAAACTTGTGCCGCAGGGCGCCGCCCGAGAGGAGCGACCAACGCGAGAGATCGGCGGGCCGATACCCGACGTTCAAGAGCTCCACGTATTCCTGTCCGAGATCGGTGCCGACGGGGTTCGGCATGACTTCGTTGACGATGAGCTTGGCGCCGCATCCGGCGTCGCTGGTTCCCACAAAGGCCGGCGACGGCGTCGCGAGCGACACGAGGGAACAGAACTCCTCGGTGAAGAGGCGAGCGGCGCGCGCGCTGTGAAGGACGATCAGGTTCTCGTCGTTGTCGGCGTCGGCCTGCGCGGTCCAGTTGAAGGATCCGGTGATGACCATCGGATCCGAGTCGGTGTCGCCATCGATGATGAGCACCTTGTGGTGCAGGATGCCGCCGTTGTTTCCGTTGTTGTTGCCGTCGAGCCACACGGGGATGCCGGCGGCGGCGAGCGCCTCGTCTTGCGAGAACTGGTTGCCGCCCTGAAAGTTGTCGAAGAGGCCGTACACCGGCACGCCGCCGGTCTTGAGCGAGACCAGCTTGGTCTTCAGATCGTCCCGCGAGAAGGTGAAGATCATGAAGCGCACCGAGCGCTGCGCCGTGTCGAGCTTCGCGAGCACACGGCTCATGAGCTGGTCGTGGGGACCAAAGTAGTACTCGACGTTCGTGCCGTTGATGGTCGTCGTGTTGCTGCTGGCGACGCGCGTTTTCGCTCCGCCAAAGCGTTGACCGACGAACATCTCGTCGAACTCGCCGGTGTACGCCGTGGCCATCTCGGCGCTCTCCAAGAGGAGCGCGTTGTTGTTGTTGCGAACGAAATCGTTGTCCGTGACGTTCGTGCTCCCGGTCCACACGTAGCGTCCATCTACGACGACGAACTTGTTGTGCATGATGTTGGAGCTCGGCGGCCGGAGCACCATCGGGACCCCGGCCGCTTGCATCTGCTGGTAACCGGCCTCCGCGATGTTGTCGCCGTCGCCGACCATGCGAACCGAAACGCCGCGCGACCTCGCGGCGAGCACAGCGTCGATGACGTTTTGCCGATCGAAGTCGAAGAGCGCCATGTCGACGGACGCGGTCGCGGCGCCGATGAGGCTCGCGAGATCATCGTCGCCAACAGGGTCGACGGGCGGCGTCGCGCCGGTACCCGGCAGCGAGAAGTAGATGTCGAACCGCGACGTGCCCGGCAGCGACGAGCGCGGCTCGGTCAGCGTGAGGGCGCCCGAGGCCGATGAGACGACGGGCCCGGCCATGGTGGTGGCCGCCGTGCTTTCTGTCGTCTTGTCCGCGCGGTCTGTCGTCGACGTGCTCGCGCTCGAGGACTCCGACTCCGCTTCACCGAGCGCGAGGGGGTCGATGGCCGCGCCATCGCCGCCGGCACAACCGGCGACCAGAAGCGCGACGGCCAGGAGGTGTCTCCGCGACCTTTGGACGAGCATGGCAGCAGCCTTTCGAAGGAAGTGCTTCGAGCGACTGCACGTTGTGCGCCGCATCGGCGCGGCCAATGGGACTGGGATTTTCCAGCGTCGTGGGCCGCGGCCCGATGCGATGAGGGGTGCTCGCGATCCAGCGCGGGCCGAGGGCGCGAGCCCGCGAAGTGGGCCAATTTCGCGCGCGGAGAAGGCCTCAGCGCGTGGCGCTGCTGGTCTCCACGGAGGTCCACCAGGCGCGGAGTTCAAGCTCGATGGCGTCGAACGGCTCCGCCCGAACGCTCGCGTCGTCGTGCCAGAGACCCACGATGCGATGGGTCGTGTCATCGAGGCGAAGGACCTCGAGGGTCCTTGCGATAGGGTCCACGAACCAGACGTGAGCAACGCGCTCGCGTGCGTGGATGGGCAACTTCTCCGTTCGATCGACCTTCGCGGTCGATGGCGAGAGCACCTCGCAGATCCAATCCGGTGGCACCACGAGGAACGCCGTGTCCGGCAGCTCGGGCAAGCGCTCGCGGCGCCAGCCGGCGAGATCGGGGACAACAACGTCGCTGCCCAGATGAATCTCCGGCTCGTCGAGCAGAATCCATCCGCCAGGGCCGTCACCCCAGTCAAAGGGCGCGCCGAGCTTTCCGCCGATCACGCTCGCGGTGCGGGCGTGGCGAACGGCTGGGCGAGGACTCGCGTGCAGCACGCCACCAATGATCTCGCCCACGACGTGGCGAGGCAGCGCTTCGATGTCCGCATAGGTTGCGACTCGATCGGTGCGCCGGGCGACCATCCTGGGAGCGTAGCTTAGGGCCAGGAGTTGGGCACGCTAGTCACCGGGACTGAAGGTGATGGGGTACACGACGGTCACCACGCCGCCGACCGGCTTCGGGAAGCGTAGCGGCGAGAAGGCCTTCGCGACGCAGGTGGCGGCCTCGTTGTCGGCGAGACCCGTCACGCAGGGATCCTCCGACCACACTTTCGCGTCGAAGACTTGGCCGACGGCGCCGACGCGAAAGCCGACGCAGACCCGGCCTGCGAGCTTTGGATTCCGCCGGAGGCCCTCTTCATAGCAGCGGCGAAAGGCGCCGAAACCGCCACGAACGACCGCCTGGATCAGCTCGGGCAGTAAGACGCCGTTCGTTCCGCCATCACGCTTGGCGGCGTCGATGCGCCACGCCGTCCCGTAGTGCTCCTCCTCGCAGCGAGCCAAGGCGGCGTCGACGTCACCCGCGCTTTGCGCCTCGCGCATGCACTCGAGCGCAGCGTGAGACTCGGCGCCGGCTCGGCGAGCTGAGCCTTCGGCCCCGGCGTCCGTAGGCGCACTGCCGCGAGCGACCGCGGGCGGTGGCCCGTCGGCCTGGCCCGTTGCTGCGGGAACAGAAGCGCCTCCGCACGCCGCTACGCTGACGATTGCCCCAGCCCATCGCAAACGTCGCACGACGTCACTCACGGCTCCCTCCCTGGCGTGCCACCCACCAGAGCCATGTTATGCGGAGCGGCGGCCGCCGCTCGAAACATTCGGAGCGCCTACGGCGTGGTGACGATCCGCGGATCGTTCGGCAGGAGCGCCAATGGACCGTTGTCCACCACCAGCGCGAGGCCGCTCGACACGAGCAACTCGTCGAAGCGTGTTCCCTCGAGGAGCGCGTGTTCGATGGCCCGGTCGTACCAGTCCATGCGCGGCGGCTGACCGGGGAGCGGCGGCAAGAAGAGCGTGAGCTCGGCTTGCGTCACGCGGGGCTCGGCCCACGCGGTGTTGACGGGCCAGGGCCCAAAGAACCCCGTGCGCTTGCCCTCCGTCACGCGGATGAACATCTCCTTGAGACCCGCATCGTACAAGTAGTCGACGAGCTGGCCACCCTTCGCGCGGAGATCCCAGATGCGGTAGCGCTGCATGTGGCGCGCGTTGGCGAGCGTTCCGACGAGCATGTCGGCCGACTGGGACATGCCTCGGCGCAACATGAAGAGGGCCATCTCGCCAGTCGTGGGCGCCACGGCAAAACGTGCCGCTGGGTCGGTGATGGCGGGCATGTTCTCGATGAGCGCCAAGACCTCGAGGCCCGAGGGACCGGCCGGTGTCACGGCGCCTCCCTGGCCTCCGCCGGCACCAGCACCCGACAGCGCTTCCAGCGCATCAACGACCTTGGCGAGGCCTGCTTCCCCTGCCGGCGTTGCACCGCGGTCGCACGCCGAGCGCGCGTCTACGTAACGCGTCACGCTACCGGCGCCTGTGGCAGAGAGCGTCGTCACGGGAACATCCGTAGGACACGAGCGCGGCTTCTTCACCTTGCGGACCTTCGAGAGGGCCAACCGGAGCGACGCCACCTCGGCCGCGGAAAGCGAACGGTTGAGCGTCGTCGCATGACCGTCGATGCAAGCCTCACCGGTCACGCGCGATGTCACGAAGTCCACAAGCCAGTGACCTTGCGGCACGCAGCTTCCAGGCGCGGGGGGCGGCGCGAAGCCCGCCGAGCGCGTGATCTCTGCCGCCGTGAGGCTCCCGCCGCGAAGCTCGCTCGCTTCCTCGTCGGCCGTCGTCGCCTCTTCAGCCCCGCCGCAGGCCGTGGTGATTGAACATGCGAGAGCGAGCGCGAGCCAACGAGTCATGGCGTGGCGGTAGCACCGGCCTTCACCCTAGCAACGGGCCTTCTCCGCGCGACCGCCACGTCAACGTTTTGCGCCCCGCATCGTCCCAGTCCGCATCGTCGTGACGCGCGGCGGACGCGAGCGATCGCCTTCAACGCGTTGCGCCGCCGCGTCGGGCCGCTCGCCCGAACGCCGCCGGCGACGGAAGGCCCGCGTTCGCGAAGGCGTGGCACAGCGCGTGAGGCGAGGCGTAGCCGAGCACGCGCGCGAGGAGCTTCGTGCTCACGAGCGGGCTCGAGGCCACGATGGTCCCAACGAGGACGCGATAGAAGTCGCGGACGGCGCGCCAGTGACGGCTGCCAACGCCCGAGAGGCCATAACGCGCGTGGAACAAGGCGGTGCGGCGCGACACGGTACGACGCGACCAACCAAGTCGTGTCTCGAGCTCGACGGCCGCGGGCCCCTCGCCGAGCCGCATGAGCGTTTCGTCGATGGCGTCGAGCAGTCTCTGCTCATCGGCGTCGTGTGCCAGAAGGTCGAGCGTTGCGCCCCGTGGTTCGAGGGGGAGTCCCTCGGCGGCGAGCGCTGCCAGGGCGACCGGCATGGTTCGCGCGAAGCAGGGGCCATCCTCCCGCGAAGACAAGGGCAGCACGGTCACCGAACGCTCCGCGCGAAGCGCATCGGTCATTCGCTTCACCGCCACAGCCGTCGCCGCGCCGAGGCGGCCCTGCTCCACCGACGGAACGGCACCGTTGGCGATGGCCGCGCCAGGCTCCCAATCGAGCTCGAGCGTCTCGTCGTCTCCGCCGCGCGTGAGGCATTCGGCGATGCGGGGCATGAGCAGGAAGTCGCCGGGGCCTAGGTCGAAGCTTCGATCTCCGACGGTGGCCTCGAGGCGCCCGCTCAACATGATCTTGAGTCGGTACCGCTCCGAGGCCGTTCCCCGGCCGAGGCCCTTCGTCAGGTGTTCGTCTTGCGTCACGCCCGAAAGGCGCACGCGCCGCGCGATCCACGTGGGCGTGAGGACGCGGTCGAGCTCGAGTCGCACGTCGCCAAAGGGAGCGTGGTGGCGGTGCGAGACGAGCACCGCTGGACGCTAGCGCAACGGCGACCGCGCGCTACCGGTGCGGCCACGTTCGCGCATCACCTTTTCGGGACGGCGCCGACCTTTGCGATGAAGTCGCTCATCGCGGTGACGGCCGCCGGATGCAGCGGCAGCGCCTTGGCGTAGCTGTCCTTTTGGGCCGCTGCGGTCTTCGCTCGAACCTGACGCAACATGTGCCCCATGTCATCGACGAGCGTGAGCGTGGCGTCGGGCTTGGCGTCAAACAAGAGCTCTGCGTCGAGCTCCTGGACTTGCAGGTCCATCTTGCCCTGAACGATGAGGGTCGGCACCTTGAGCTTCCGAAGCTCGTCTTGCGGGCGCAGGCGCATCCAGGAAATCATGTACGGCTGCTGCTCCACCGGAAGAATCGAGTCGAGCGGGGCCGCGAGCTTGCCGACCAGCTCACCCTTCTAAAGCTTCGCAAGCGCTGCATCCAAGAGGGCAAGCTCCTGCTCGTTGAGCCGCTTCTCCAATTGTTCACGCAGAAGCTGAGCGATGGGTCGTCCGGTGCCAGCCAACGAGATCAAGGCGTCGATGGGCTGCAACTGACTCGCCATGATCCCAGTCAGGGACCCCTGGCTGTGGCCCGCCACTACGACCGCGCCAAAGCGCGCGTCTTTGCGCAGCTCGGCCACGAAACGCGCGGCGTCGGCGATTTCGTGGTCGAACCGAAAGTCTTCGACCTTCGCGGGGGCCCCGCTAACGCTACCGGCGATGCCCGCGTCGTCGTAGCGAAGCACGGCGAAGCCCCCAGCGACGAGCGTCTCCGATAGGACGCGGTAGATGTGCGGCTGCTCGCGCTCGCCGGGGACGTTGCCGTTGCGGTCGCTGGTGCCGGAGCCAGAGAGGATGAGCACCACCGGGAGCGGCCCGCAGCCCTCGGGCACCTCGAGCGTTCCCTCGATGCGGCCGAAGTCGTTGGCGACGCGGACCGTCTCGCTGGCGGCCGCGACGGCAGCGCAAGGCTCGGCCTTGGCTGCGACTCGCCCCGCGCCATCGGAGCTCGGGAGAGGCACCGGTTCGGCGACGCATCCAGCGAGGAGGATCCCGAAAAGGCCGGCGCGTAGGACTGCGTACTTCATTCCGGCGGTTCTAAGGGCGAGAGCCACCTCGCGCCATTGTCATGATGAGCCAGGACGGCTGGCGCCTATGCGGTCAGCCCCTCGTCGCCTGCGGCTTTTCGGAACGGCGCCCTAAACACCGCCGCGTGCAGCGGTCGCGGCGACGCTCTCGGCGCTGATCCGCGGATACAGACCGTTGTTCGTGGGCCCAAGGAGCGCCTGGCCACCGAAGACGCCGCGCGCGTACATGAGCGGGAGCCACGCGTACATGTTGTGTGGCTCCGCGGCGAGGCGCCGCTTGGTCTCCTGCTCGAGCTCCTCGACGGACCCGAGTCGCTCGAGCGTGAGCTTCTTTCCGTGAGCCGCTTCCCAGGTCTTCGCGAACGTGAGGACGTCCATACGATCGCCGGAGACGAAGAGTCGCTCTGGCACCTTGCGGTCGTCGGTAGCCGCCGCAGCGGTGAAGCGAGCCGTGTCTTCCCACGTCGTCCAGTCGATGCGCGTCAGGCCATCGCCCCAGTAGCGCACGATGGCCTTGTCGGCGTCGAGTAGACCGAGAAAGCCGAGCACGTAGCGATCGGTAAAGATGCCCTGCATCACGTGCACGACTTCGAAGGTCTCGGTGACGTGTTCGCGGGCCTTGGTCGCCAGCGTACGCCGCCAATCGGAGTTGATGTTGATGCCCTCGGGCAACGAAAAGACGTTGTACGAATAGTCCGACGGGATGAACCGGCGCGCGCCGGCCGCCTTCGACGCGCGGAGGAGCCCGAGCTGGGCGTCGACGATGATGTCGGGTCCGCCCTGGAGCGTCGAAACCACGGCAAAGGCGCCGCGCACCGCCCCGGCGCGGTCGGCATCGGTGGCGCTCGCGGCGTCAAACGTCCGGAGCTCGACGCCTTCTCGGGCCATGGAGGCT
Organism: Myxococcales bacterium; assembly: GCA_016703425.1. Classification (NCBI taxonomy): domain Bacteria; kingdom Pseudomonadati; phylum Myxococcota; class Myxococcia; order Myxococcales; species Myxococcales bacterium. The sequence goes on along the minus strand of JADJCA010000029.1, from coordinate 32,322 downwards.
ACGTCGGGCTTCTTCGGATCGCGCACGAGCACGCGAACGTTCACGCCCGGTTCCGAGACGAGCGCATCGACCACGAGGCGACCGAGCTTGCCGGCGCCGCCCACCACCACAACGAGTTTGTTTTGCATGCCCGTCATCGTGAGGCGCCGCGGGCGATCCGCCAATACGGGTTCTCGGCGACATATTGTCCTGTTATTCCTGACAGTCGTGGTTTCCCCGTCGGACATGCTCCTTTTTGCGGCCGTCGTTCGCGAAGGAAGCTTCACCGGCGCCGCGCGGCAGCTCGGCATCTCCAAGCAGACAACCAGCGAACGCATCGCCAAGCTCGAAGCCGAGCTCGGCGTCCGGTTGCTCGAACGCACAACACGCCGCCTGCGCGTGACCGGCGCCGGTGGCGCCTACTACGACAAGTGCGCCGCCATCTCCTCGCTCGTCGACGAGGCCAACGTCGAGGTGAAGGAACGGCAAGCGACGCCCGTCGGCCTCCTGCGCGTCTCGGCGCCCGTGCTCTACGGTCGCCGATATCTCGCGCCGGTGGTGGCGAGCTACCTCAGTCAGTACCCGGAAACGCGCGTCGAGATCGTCCTCGCGGACCGGCGCGTCGACCTCATCGAAGAGGGCTTCGACTTGGCGATTCGCATCGGGAAGCTCGACGACTCCTCGCTCGCCGCGAGGAAGCTCGGCGAGGGACACGTCTATTACCTGGCCAGTCCCGCGTTCCTGGCGAGACACCGAACGCCCAGCGTGGCGGAGCTGAGCCTTGGCCGCTGCGTGGGCACCAAGGACCACGAGACGTGGAGCGTCGCCGGTGAGTCGATCAAGATACGTCCGGCGCTGGTGGTGAACGATCTCGAAGTGCTGTGCGAGGCCGCCGTCGCCGGCGTCGGCATCGCGCGCCTTCCAGCGCTCGTTTGTCGAGACGCCGTGCTTTCGGGGCGCCTCAAGGTCCTCTTCGGCCCGTCCGCCGCGGTAAAGAGCGCGGTCTACGCGGTGTTTCCCAGCCGGCAGTACCTCGCGGCGAAGGTTCGGGTCTTCCTCGAGGCGCTCTCGTTGCTCGTGGAGCCGATGCGCCCGCTCGACCTGGACGGTCGTGGACGCGCGGCGCGCAGACCGTCGAGCTAGGAGCGCGCCATCGTCTGGAGGTAGTCGACGAGGCGCTCTTGGCTCGCTTCGATGGGGCGGGTGTAGCCCATCGCCAGGGCGGCTTCGCGCTCCGCCAGCGAGTTCCAGCGAGCGAGCATCGTGAAGCGTGTCTTCTGGCCAACCTCGTCGAGCGTGATGGTGGTGACGGAGGTGGGTGGTCCACTCGTGCGTTGGCCATGGTCCGCGTGTTGCCAGACGAGACGATGCGGTGGGGCAACCTCCACGAAGACGAAGTTCATGACGATCTCCATCCCGTTGGGGAACCGCATCACGTGTTTCCACGCGCCGCCGGGGCGGACGTCCATCTCGCAGACGGGGTTCGTCGTGCCGGGACCTCCCCACCACTCCTTGACGTGGTTTGGATCGGTCACGGCGGCCCACACGAGGGCGCGCGGCGCGTCGTAGATGCGCGTCATGACAACGGTGGGGTCTCTGGGGGCGATCTCGGTTTGCGTGCTCATCGGGTCTTCCTCTTCTTCTTGGGGTTCTGGGGCACGTCCGATTGAAGGGCGTTCAAGTAGCGGCCGAGGCTGTCTAGGTTGGTGTTCCAGAAGCGCTCGTAGCCGAGGGCCCACGCGGCGACGGCCTTGAGCGGCTCACCCTCCAGGTGGCAGTGACGAAACTGCGCCTCCTGCGTGCGCGAGATGAGCCCAGCACCCTCCAGGACCTTCAGATGCTTGGACACGGCTGCGAGGCTCATGGCGTAGGGCTTTGCGAGCTCGCCAACGGTGGCGTCACCGGTCTTGAGGCGCGCAAGAATCCCGCGGCGCGTGGCGTCAGCGAGGGCGGAGAAGGTGGCGTCGAGGCGTTCGGGTGTCATGCATTGAACCTTATGGTTATCAACCATTTGGTTAACTACAGCCCGCGTGAGGCATCGTCAAGGGCGCTCTACGTCGGGCGATGCCCACTGCGGCGGGAGAGCCTCTCGCTAAGTCAGCCTATTTTCCCACGCCCAAGCCTCACGCTGGTCCGCTGCGGCGTGGCCTATGGGTTGCTCTATGGCTCGTCATGAACCATCGCCTCCCGATCTTCGCCGCCATCCTCTCGTCCCTCCTCGCCGCGTGCGGCGAGGCCCCTCCGTCCGGTGGCTCGGACGAAGGCGCTCTTCGCGCCCCGTCGAGCGATTCGCCACACAAGTCGACGTGGGGCTACGCGGCGCCGCTGCCGCTCGCCGGAGCGCGGGACCACGCGTCATACCCGCGAGCGTTGCCACTGTCGGGCGTGGGCGTCGTGAAGGTCGACGCGGCGCCCTTCCGAGCCACGGCGATGTACCTGGGAGTCTTCGCCGGCGAGCACCTCTTCGCCTTCTCCGAACACGTGGGCCTCGGCCGCACGCCGCGCGCCGTCGAGCTTGGACACCTCGACGGCGAAAAGTTTGAGGTGCCCCTCGAGCAAAAGCCGCTCTTCACCAGCGTCGCTGGCGATGTCGCGGTGCATCGAGCGGTGGCAGCGCTCCCCGCTCCCGTGGTGGCGCGCCTCCGCAACGTGACCCCGGTACGTTGGTCCTTCGAGCCCCTCGACGGCCTCATCGCCGCTCACCCTCGCGCGAAGTTCTTCGTCGCCGGGCGCGCCATCTACAGCGGCGCGATGAAGGAGGTCCAAGCGAGGCCCGAGATCTACGGTGATCTCGCCAAGCAACTCTGGGTCGCCGCCCAGGCGGAAGCCGATGCCAACAAGGACGACCGCGCCGACGAGGCCTCGCGAGCGGGTGACGTCTTTGCCATCGCCCCGCTCGAGATTGTCGCCAAGGGCACCGTTGCTCCGCTTCGCGATCCCGACGGGCTCACGCTCGGTGATGGTGTCGCGGCGCCGTTTCTCGCGTCGCGACCCGACTGGTCGCCCGTGTCGATGGCCGCGACCTACCGCTCCATTGGGCGCATGAGCGGGAGTCCGATCGTTCTCGTCGACGACGACGTGGCCGTCGCGGTGGGCGTTCACTGGACCAAGGGCGTCGCCGAAGACCTTCGTCCCATCATGCCGCTCGTCGCGGCGACGCCGGAGCGAGCGTTTGGTCGCGTCGTCGTCCGGACCGGCAGCGACGGCACGCCCAAGTTGGCGCTCGAGCAGACGGCGCCGTTCGCCTACGCGAGCAGTCTGGCGCGCGCTGGAGAAGACATGCGAGAAGCGCTGTCGCGACCTGGCGCGGCAGACGCGGCCCCCTTGCGGGCGCTCTTCACGGCAGCCATGCGACCGACGCGGTAGCTCGCCGCGCCGCCCCGCGAGCCTCGCGAAACAAGGCGACGACGGGGGGCTCGTGTCGCCGCCGGCGGCGTCTCAGAACGACGATACCGGCGGCGGGATCGACAACGTCCCGGTGCCGACACGCGCTCCGTTTTCAAGGAAGAGCGTGTCGGCGGAAACGAAGACGCCGGGGTCCGTCCCGGACGTGGGGACCCGCTCGACCTCATGCAGCGCGGCCGTGCCCTGCGCGTGGACGCCAACGGTGTTCTTGCGGAGGGTCGAGCGCGACACGAGCACGCGCGAGTTGTCGACGACGAGCCCACCGCTGGCGCTGCCTTCGAGGAGCGAGCCGTCGATCGAGACGGCGCCGGCGTCGAGCGCCATGACAGCGTTGCCCAGACGGCCCTCGAAGGTTTCGGCGAGCGTACCCCGCACGACCGACCCTTTGAGCGAGAGTGAGCCGCCGATGGCGGCGTAGAGGCCCGCTTGGCGATTGCCAACGAAGGCGCTCGCGGCCGCCTCGACGCGACCCCCGGAGACCACGAGACCGTCGCCGTATTCACCTGACGCGATGCCCAACGTGTCGGCCACCAGGGACCGCTCAAGGCTGGCCGTGGTCCCTTCGGTCCAACACTCGAGGCCCGCTGACCGGTTGCCGACGACGGCTGAGCGGACGAGCTTCACCGTCGACTGGCTGAACTGATAGACGCCAGTGCCAAGGTTCTTGGTCGGCGCGAGTCGTTGATGCGCCACAACCGAATCCTCCAGCACGACGTCCGTGTCGGGCCGGTTGGCAGCGAGCCCGATGCCCTCGTTTTCGAGGAGCGTAAGCCGCCTGGCGTGCACGCGCCCACCGCTCACGGCGAGCCCCATGCCCGCCTTGAATCGTCCCGCGCGCGTCCGCTCAACGGTGACGTCCTCGAGCTCGAGCTCCGCGCCCGTCTCGGCGTGAAGCCCGAAGCGTGTCGCGTCGGCGGCGGCTACACGAACGAGGCGGGCGTGGCCACCTTGGTCGAGCAACAGGGATGTCCCCGAACCGTTCGCGTCGGGCGTTGTCTTGCGAAGCACGACGTCTTCCAGCGTCAGCTCGCCGCCGGCACCACCGCCGGCGACCTCCGCGCTGGTGTTCGCCGACAGTTCGCTGTCGCGAATCGCAACCGTTCCCGAGAGGAAGATCACGCCATATCCCTGGCGATCAGCCTTCTGCTTCGTGCCGCGAATCACAGAGGCTGCGACGTCGACGCTCGCGCCAGGCCCGACATCGATGGCCGACTGCGTGTTGTCCTCGAAGACGGCGTCGCGCACCGTCGTGGTTCCCGCGTCGACAGAGAGCGCCGGCGTGAACCCGGCGAGGCTCACGCCGGAGACGCCGACGTCAGCCTTTGCGCTAATCCCTACGCCGCTCCCTTCGATGTGCACGCGTGCCGCGCAACGCCCCGCGAGCGTGACGGGCTTCTTGAGAACAAGCGACTCCGCGTAAGTGCCGTCGTCGACGGCGATGACGGCGCCAGCTGGGGCCGCGGCGAGCGCAGCCGCGATGGTCCTGAAGTGCGTCGCGTCCACTGTCACCAGCGGGCCGACAAAGTGCGTGGCCCCGGCGGGAGGAAACGCGGCGTTGCAATCGCCGACGTCGACACACGACGACTCGCCGAGCTTCGCGCGCGTGGCGCCAGCGCACGCCTTCGCGACAACGGGCACGCAGCCCCAGCCGCGAGCGTCGCGGGTGAAGCCTTTGGCGCAAGTGGCGATACCGACCGGGACGCACGACGCGTCGCCAAGGAGCGGCATGGTTCCGGCGTCGCAAGACGGCGCGACCGGTGGAACGCACGACGCATCGGCGCCGGCGCTCGTGCTGGCCGGACAGCTCGCCGGCGACGCGGACGGCGTCGCAGCGGCGCTGGGAGCCCCGTTCGACGGCGATGAGCACGCTGCGAGGAGCCAAAGGGCAACGAGCCAAGGTCGGCGCATCGAGGCGTTCAAGCACCGGGCCCGGGTAGCGGCCAGTAAAATGACGCCGCCCCTGGTGACGCCAGCGTTGTGCCGACACTCGAACGCTTCACATGGTTCCACCGACGGCCATTCCGCCCCACGGCAGGACGCGCACCGAATCGGTGAAGGTCGCGAGCGGCGTCACGCCGACGCGTACGAGGACACTCGTCTTTTCCGGCACGAAGCGGTAGCCGACGAAGGCCGTGGCAGCGGGAAAGAACCCGCTCTCCGCGACCTTCGCCACGAAGACCCGAACCTCGCCGGTGTACCAAACGAGCGTGGCGCCGGCGGCAATCTCCAGCTTGTGCTCGCCGCGCCCGAACGCGATGCCCGCAAGGAGAGGCACCGTTGCGAGCGAGAAGCGGCCTCGACTGAGACCGCTCGCAGCGCCCGCTCCCAGGTACGAGCCACCGGCCCGCAGCGAGACGTCTCCGCGAAAGCGCGCCTCGTAGTTCAGCGAATAGAGGACGCCGTTGCCGAGGAGCTCGAGGAACGCCGAGTGGCGCACGCGTGGCGGCGTGGAGTCGCGCGCTACCTCGCCCTTTTGGGTCGTAACGCCGACGTCATGACGAGGGGGGCTTGGCGGTGCGAGCTGCAGCGCGAGGAGCGTGACGGCCTTGAGGATCACGGAAAGCGAACGTCCGCGTGCCCCGTGAAGGTCTGGTCGCCGTACGACGCCGTCGCGTCCACCGCGGCGCTACCGGCCGTCGCTCGGTAGGTGGAACCGCTCGGACCATAGAGAACATCGAGCGTCGTAGACGACGACCAACCGAGGTCTTCGAAGGTGACCTTCGCGTTCGGTTGCGCCTGCATGCGCACAACGCCCGCGCTTCGAATGGTGCCTGCCATCGTCATCCCGGCGAGCTTCACGTCGCACGCGAGGGTGATCGAAACGGTCGCGGCGCGAGAGGTCATCTCGTAACGAAGGCCCTCGCAGACGACTGCGTCTTTGGAGAACGAGAAGGTCCCATTGATGACGATCCCGCTGGTACCGACGGGCCTGCAGTCGACGTACGTGCACTTGTGCGCGTCGCAAGCGCAGGCGCCGCCGGCGACGACCTCGTTCGGCGCCGCCGATTGGACCGGCGATTCTGGGAGCGGAGCGACCAGGTCCGCTGATGCCGATGGTCCCGCCGTCGCCGACGGCGCGGCCGGCGACGGCGGAGTGATGGCCGGGGCAGGTGCCGGCTTCGAGCCCACGAGCACGATGCTCTGAGCCTGGATGGCGCCCGCGACGAGACGTTCGAGACCGCCGGCAGCGTCGTTCTGGCGTGCCGCGCGAAAGACTCCGCCAAGCACGCTCTCGCTGCTCACCTTCGCCTTGTTCACATCCACCGCGCCCGGCCGCTCGGCAGCGTCGCCACCGCTGCACGCCATCAGCGTCGACGCAACGAAGAGCGCCAAGACCGAGATGCCGCGGCCCCGACACCGCCCGGAACGAGTGGCCTTCATGACGACCTCCCCGTGCGAGAAGAGCGACGACGACCAAGGATGAGCGCGCCGACAAGGACGAGAACTCCCCCGACGTCGCGGCGCTTGTTTGCCTGCATGGCACACGAGAACGTGACGGGCTCCGGTGCGGCGCCGCCGCCGCCTCCTCCTGCGTCCGCGCCAACGCCGCCACCAGCGTCCATGACAGTACCGCCACCGTCTGCTCCGGGCGAAATCGCCGCCGCGTCAGCGCCGGGTTGACCGCCGCCGCCGCCGCCGTCGCCCGGCGGCTCGCCTCCCGTCCCCCCACCGCCCCCGAGCTCAAAGGCGCCGATGTCCGGCACAGCCACCGCGGCGCGCCCCTCTCTGCTTGCAGCATGCACATACTGAAATACGGGCGTGAGCGACACGCCGCTGGCCGTGACCCCGGCGGCCACGGCCTTGTCCACGCAGGGAGAGCCGGGCAGAAGATGGAAGTCGAAGGTCGCCGCGTTGGCGAACATCGCCGCCCCGGTGAAGTTGCCGTCGCGGACGGCGCCAGCCTGGTTCACGAGCGTCCCGCCGCCAACGAAGACGTTGTTCCTCACGACCGCCGGCGCCGCGCCCCCTGCCACATCGATGAACGTCCCCGAGCCGAGGTTGTTCACGAAGGTGTTGTGGACCACGTAGAGGTCCTTGCCTGCGTTCGAGAGGCCCTCGGCGCCGTAAGACACGAGCGACGGGTTTTCCGTGCCGGCGCCCTGCTCGATGATGTTCCCAAGGATGACCGTGGTGCCGCCGTTGGGGACGTCGATGGAGTAGCTGGCCGTGCCGTCGCTCTCGTCGGAGATGCGGTTGTAGAGAATGTAGTTCTCGCGGGCGCGGGTCTTCACTTCGTGACCGCTCCTCGCGCTGTGCGAGTAGCTGAACTGAAGCGTGAACTTCGTCACGTTCGCCGAGAGGTACATGTTGTGGGCGCAACCCGAGGTGTCGGTGCAGTTGCCGTTGCGCGCGAACTCCGAGTGCTCGATGAGCACGACGCCAGCGCCGCCCAGGATGCCTTCTTGGTTGTCGTGGAACGAGCAACCGCGAATCGTCACGTTGCTGCCTTCAAGGCGCAGGCCCGCACCGTTCAGGTCCGGCACCGCTGCACCGGTAAACTCGATGTTCTCGATGACTGTGTCGTCACCGCCCACGACCCAGATGGCCTTCCCTTGCGCGCTTTGCCCCGCTGCATCGATCTTGGCGCGTCCCCCAACGCCGCGAATCGTGAGCTTGTCGGTGGACCATCCGCACACGTCACCGTCGTAGGTCCCCGCAGCGTCGATTTCGACGACGTCACCGGGGCTCGCGGCGGCGATGGCGGCACACGGCTTCGCGTACGTCTTGCCGGGACCTACGGCACGCGTCGCCGCGGAGGCGGGATGGGCCGCGAGAAGCGTTGCGAGGGCGCTGCCGACGGCGACGCCGGCGACCACGAAGGGAGAGACAGACGACTTGCTGATGCGCATCACCTCTCCCCCTTTCGCGTCGTGCGACGCCGAGTGAAGAACGCCGCGCAAGCCAGCCCAAAGACGGCGACCATGCCAAGGCTGCTCTTCGCGCTGCCAGGTGCAACACCGCACGCAAGGACGACACCGGGGCCCGCACCGTCACCGGCGTCACCGCCGCTGGAGCCGCCACCACCTGCGCCCGCATCGACGGGACCGCCACCGGTCGTCGCGTCGGGCGAGCCTGCGTCCGCGACGCCAGACACGCCGCCGTCAGCGGCGGGCGGCGCGGGCGGCATTCCCGCGTCTGCCGCAGTGGCGGGAGGCGGAGAAGGAGGTGTTCCCGGCGGCGGTGGCGGCGGCTGAGGCACGCCGGTGCCGTTCGAGAGTCGGTAGACGAAGACATTGTCGTCGACGCTGTTGACGAGGACGTAGACGTTCTTCGCCGGCGAGTAGCGGAAGCGCCCGAAGGTGCCCTTCTCCTGGGCAGTCGTTGGCACGACGGTGCCGGCGGCAGCGACCTTCGTCCACGTCTTGGTGGGCAAGTCGAGCGTGAAGACCTCCGAGCCGCCCTTCCAACCGACGAGCCTCTTCACGCTGCTGTCCCACGCAAGGCCTGGATTGATGGCGGCTTCGATGTCTTTCGGCCCCGTCGTCACGAGCGTCGTGCGCGCGCCGGTGTTGAGGTTCCACGCCCACGCCGCACCGGCGCCGACGGCGACCATCGTCTTCGAGACGGGATCGATGGCCGCCGTCAGGTAGTAGTCGTACGCGAGGTCCGAGTTGTCGCCGGGCTTCACGTTGTAGGTGTTGGCGGCAGCGTCGAGCCACGCGAGGGCGGTCGCGGCCTGGTACGAGGGTGTGTAGCCCGTGCCCTTGCCCCACATGAAGCCCGTCGATTCGTCGACCGCTGTGATGGTGCCGAGGCCGCCGGACGTCGTGTCGACCATGCGCCTCCACTTGTTCGTTTGGAAGCTGAAGCAGTTGGTGGGCGCCGGGTCGGAGTTGCCGATGCCCCACATCGCGTTGACACCGAAGCCACAGAACGAGTCGATGCTCGGAACGTATTGCACCGAGTTGTACGTGTGGCTCGACGACGGAATGCCGGGCGCCGCGTACGGGACATTGTCGGGCGGCGTTGGCGTGGGGTCCGTGAGCCGCGACCACGCGAGCGCGTTCAGGTCGAACGCGTAGAGCTCGTTGCCGCCGTAGTCGCGATGCCCGCCGCCCCACACGATGAGTCGATCACGGGCCGTGTCGTAGCCTCCACCGCTCCACGCCTCCATGATCCCCGCGATGCCCGACACGCCGCTGTAGCCGCAGTTTCTCGCCGGACAGGGGTCAATGGCGCGCAACTTGGAGTTTGGAATCTCGTACCAGTGACCAGGAGCGAGCGTGTCGATAGGCCCGGCGAGCACGCGTCCTGCGAAGAGCGAGAGCGTGGCCGTGAGCGAAAGGGCGACGAGCTTGTGCATGAGAGTGTCCTCCAGGTTCTTGTCGAGTGAAGAGCCATGGCGCTCGCCCTCGCGACGGACGATGCGCGGTGTCGTTGACGGCGCCGGCGCCGGAGCTAGCGAGTCCGGCGCGGTCGCTCAGAGCTGCGAGTTGCGAGGGACGACGCCCAAGGGCGCGTTCTGTCCCCAGTCGGCTCCGAGGTATTCCTGCCAGTTGCTGGCGCCGCGCAGCCGACTGAAGGCGGCCTGCGCGCCCGGTGCGCCGTGGTCAACGGCGTGCGAGAGGGCCGGCAACATGTTGCCCCAGTAGTTCGTCGACGCCCATGAGGGCTCGAAGCCGAGCGTGTTGGTGCACGGCGTCGTGCCAAAGTTCAGCCGGTAGATGTCGCCCCAGTTGGTGAGCTGCTGACTCAGGTCCGAGATGGCCGCGGGGGCGAGGATGAGGCGGGATTTTCCCGCTTGCGCGAAGCAGTAGCTGCTCGACGAGCCATCGCCCAGCATGCCAACGGGGAGCCGGTACACGTAGTCGCGAAGTCGGTTCCAGTCGGTCATGTCGGCGAGCGGTTCGAGATCGCTCAGGTGACCGATGCTCTGCACTAGGAAGTTCGCTTGCCAGGCTCCGAGGGTGGCGGGGCCGTAGAGGTTCAGGTCGTCTACGTAGACGAGGCCCGTGACGCTCGTCGGCCTCAATTGAGCGGAAGCGAGAAGCGCGGCGCCGTTCTTTTGAACGAGCTCCCGATAATCGTCGGTCACTCCGTCACCGGTCGGACCGATGGCGGCGAGTTGCCCAACGGTACGCAACGACCAGGCCGAGCCGCGCGTCTGCCCACGAAGCTGGCGCGACGTGCCGTAGCCGGTCGACGTCGATTGCACGAGATACACCGTCGACGCTTGGTGCTGCATCGTCTCGAGAAACACGTATTCCCCGGTGATGAGGTAGGCGAGGTAGCCCCCGCTCGGATGGTGGGCCACTTCCCAGTAGAGGCCGCCAAGCTCGACCCCCACTCCGTTCTCCCCACCTTGATCGGGACCATTCACCGTCCAGTGCGCTCGCCCCGACGGGCGCGTCGGCAGCGAATCGGCGGAGTCGCGCCAGACCACCGGAAAGCTGGCGAGCGCCTTTCCGTTGGCCACGACAGAACGAAACGCCCGCGGGTCCGCGTCGGACATGACATAGAGCGCGTCGTGGTTCGGCAGAAGGCCGATCTGCTCTTGGTAGCCCGTGTCAGACATGTGGCGCGAGAACTCTCCGGAGCTCATGGGCTCGTAGGTCTGCGTGAGAGCGTCGAGCTTGCTCGCATCGGCCTTCTTCGTGCGCCAGTAGTTCGGCACGAGGCGCGTGTCGCGGAGGTAGACGGTGTCGTGCCGCGGCGTCACCTCGGGATCGATGCCGAGCCACTTCTCGGCCACCCAGCGCGAGTGAGCGGTGTGAGCGATCGGCTTCGCCGGAAGCGCCGCTGCGCCTCCGATGATGACACTCGGCGTGTAGTTGAGATCGGGGCTCGGTGCATCAAGCCACCCGTTCTCGACGATGACGCGCACGAACGTCGCACCGCCGCGGTGGAGGCGCACGTGAAAGCTCACGAGGAGCGCGCCCGCACGACCGGTGTAGTGACACTCGGCCGCTTGATCGCCACTCAGCCAAGTTCGAGTCGGCTTCGCGAGCAAAGGCGTGAGCGACACGGTGCCGTTGGCGCCGAGCGACACGGTAGCCGTCGGTGCGGCCAACGCGATGTCGTTGCACGTCAAAGGATTGGTGACCGCGTAACTTCCGGCGATCACGTTCAGTCGCTTCGCAGAGCCAGCCGTGAGCGTCGTTGTTCCCGTCACGATGGCGTGTTTCGCGCTGCCGTCAGGCCAGCGTCGCTTCACCTCCACCTGCGCATCGGGCGTATCGAGCGCGAAGGTGCTCGGCACATCGCCCTTCTTGAAGGCGATCCCGAACGAGAAGGGCAACGTGCCCGACTTCGGCGACGAGAGGTCGACCCACGTCGCGGCCTTGAGCGACCCCGACGGATCGATGGTTCCAGGAGCGCCGCCGGTGCCGCTGTCGGTAGGCGCCGCAGCGTCGCCGGCGTCCACGGCAGCGGCTCCCGCGTCTTCCGTACCACCGGCGCCGCCACCACCTGCGCCGCCGTCGCTCCCGAAACCGACAGGCACAAGGGTGCACGCCATGAGCGGCAACGCGAGGAACGGAAGGACGTGCGGACGCATCACTTGGGGTGGGCGGCTGTGCATGCTCGCCCTCCAAGCAAGTCATCGGCCGCGGCGCACACGGCAGCTTTCAGCGCTATTTCCCGCGTTCACGGCCCGCTCCGGCAGGCCGCAAGCCTCCATGGATGTCTCTAGCCTGCCAGTCGCCACGGCCACCGCGTGGTAGCCTCGCTGCCCGTGGATCTCGGTCCCGAACTCCGCTCGTTGCCAACCGTCGGCGAGACCGTTGACCGCTATCGCATCGTGGCCCGCATCGGCCTCGGCGGGATGGCCGTGGTCTACGCCGTTAGGCGCTCCTCCATCGGCGGCTTCGAGAAGCTCCTGGCCATGAAGGTCATGTTGCCGAACCTCGCGCTCGACGCGCGCTTCGTAAACATGTTCCTCGACGAGGCGCGCATCGCGTCGCACATCCAGCACAAGAACGTCGTCGAGGTGCTCGACGTTGGCACCTGGAATGAGCTGCCGTTTCTCGTGATGGAACTCTTGTCGGGTCGAAGCTTCTCGCACCTCCTATCGGCACTCGGCGACACACCAGACGCGCGCGTTCCTGTCGCCTTGGCGGTCCTCGCGCAGGCCGCCGAAGGGCTTCATGCAGCGCACGAAGCGCTCGGCGCCGACGGCCGTTCGCTGGACGTTGTTCACCGAGACGTGAGCCCGCAGAACATCTTTGTCACGACCGACGGAGAGGTGAAGGTCGTCGACTTCGGCGTGGCCGCGGCGCGCGGGCGCCTCAGCGACACGCGCACCGGCGAGCTCAAGGGCAAACTTCGCTACCTCGCGCCTGAACAAGTGACGCTCGCCCACCCGCTAACGCGAGCCGCCGACATTTGGTCGCTTGGCGTCGTCGCTTGGGAGGCGTTCACCGGCCGCCGGTTGTTCACGGAGGCCAACGAAGCGACGGCGCTCTGGAACATCGTCGAAGCGCCCATCGAAGACGTGGCGGCCCTCGCGCCATCGCTCCCGGCGGCCTGCGCCGCCATGGTTCGCCGTTGCCTCGAGCGTGATCCGGCGCGACGCCCGAAGTCGGCGCAAGAGATCGGCGCCGTCTTCGCGAAAGGCGCGCGCGACTTAGCGGGCCCCGGGGGCGTCGACCTCGCTGGCGCCCTCGCGAATCGCTTTGGCGACGCGCTCGCGAGAGAGCGGACCATGTTCGCCGATGTTGCGCGCGACGTCGCAGCGCTCGATGGCGGCGCCGACGCGGAAGGCGACGCCTCGGGAACGGACGCGGCCAAGGCCGACGCGCTCGTGCCGGCAGCTCGCACGGCGCTCACGACGGTTACCGAGGTCGATACGCCGCGAAGCCAAGGAGAGAAGACATCGCGCCGCGGCGTCGTGACCCTGCTCGTCGCTGCGGCGACGGCGACGTTCGCGGCGGTGGTCGCGTTTCGAGGCTCGACCGCGCCTGCGGCGAGTGCGCCCGCGAGCCCGGCGACTCCGGCGAGCACCGAAGCGAAGACGTCGCCGAAGCCCGACGCGCTCCCCGACGAGGACGCGGCGCTGAAGGCGACGTCCGCGCCGCCGTCCTTACTGGCCGCCTCGCCATCTGCGTCCGCCACGACGCGCTCCCGGTCTCCATCGCCCATCAGGCGCGGCCCCAAACCGGCATCGTCCGCGCCGATGAGCAACCCCCTCATCAAGAACCCGTTTTGAGCCATGCCCCTCCTCCGCTCCTCAGCCATGGTTGGCGCGGCCGCCGCGTTCTTCCTTTGCGCGTTTCTGGCGAGCGGAACGGCGCGCGCGGCGCCACAAGATGAGAGCCCCGTTCAGAAGGAGGCCCGCGAGGCCTTCGCCGCGGGCGAGCGCGCCTTCGCGCGAGCCGACTACGCGCAAGCGCTAAGCGAATTCGAGCGTACCTTCGGCCTCGTTCCTCACGACGCGGTGCGATTCAACATCGGGGTCTGCTTGGAGCGCCTTTCGCGCTACCGCGACGCCACGCTGCAATACGAGCGAGCTGCGGAGAGCACGACCCTATCGGCCGCGGAACGTCAACGCGCGAGGACGTTCGCGGAGCGGACGCGCCGAGAACTCGGCACGCTCATCGTGCGCGGCCCTCAGTCGGGCGCGCCGGTCGCCATCAACGGCGAAGTTCGATGCAATGTGCCGTGCCGCCTCGAGCTGGACCCGCGCAGCTACACGGTGGTGCTGGCCCTGGCAGGCGAAAGGGAGCGAACCGTACGCATCGAGCCAGGCGTCGAGCTCGCCATCGATCTCGCGTTGGAAAAGAAGCCGCCGGCCGCCGCGATCGGCGCGAGCAATCCGGCCGCTACGCGCGAGATCGAATCTCGTCGACGCGGGCCCGGATGGCTCACGTGGGCTGGCGGCGCGTTGGCCCTCGGTGGCGCCACCGGCGCCGCTGTCTTCGGCCTTCGAACAGAGGCCATTCACGACGAATACGTGCGAGCGCCAACCATCGCCACGCGCGACGACGGTGTGTTGTCGCGGACGTTGACCAACACATCGATCGTCGTGGCCGCCGTCGGTGCGGCGCTCGCAACGTTCGACTTGGTGGTCTTGGCGAGGAGGCCGCCGTGAGGGCGGGCCTTGTCGCGGCGCCGCTCACGGTCCTCTTGCTCGTCATCGCGGTGGCGAATTGCACGACCGAGTTTGACCCGTCGCTTCTCCAGAGCTTCCGACGCGACGCGGCCGCAGCGGCCGACGCGGCCAACCTCGGTGGCTGCACCGACGGCACGCGAGCGCTGCCGGGGGACACTCCGGAGGCGTGCGGTCAAGGCGGCGCCCAATGCCGGGCGTGTCCGCTGGCAACCCCGTACTGCGCCATGGGTCGGTGTGTCGTTGAGCGAGGCGTGGTGGCGCTCTCGGCAACGGGCACCGTGACGGCCGTTGTCGACCGGGTCGGCGCCTTGTGGACCTTCGGTTCGAATCGGACAGGGCAGCTGGGCTTGGGCCCCGTCTCCGGCGACCGGCAGCTTCCGGGCATTCGCGTTCCCGGCGGCGTGCGCGCCGTGAACGTCGGCGGCGACTTCGATGGCCACGGGTGTCTCATCGGGAGCGACGGAGGGCTCGCGTGTTGGGGCGCGAACTTCAACAACGAGAGCGGCCAGCCAACGAAGGGTCCGGTCTTGTCACCGACGCGCCTGGGCGATGGCAACGACTGGCGCTCTGTGTCACTCGGGACGGCCTTCGGATGTGGTCTCCGTGGCGCGGGGTCGCTGTCGTGTTGGGGTTGGAACGGCTCCGGACGCCTCGCGTCAACGACGGCGGAGTATTCGCCCGAGCCGGTGCCCGTCGGCGCGCCGATCAAGTGGAAGTCCGTCAGCGCCGGCATCGACTTTGCGTGCGCCATCGGAGCCGACGACGCCGTCTACTGCTGGGGTTCGTCGGAAGAGGGAAGGCTCGGCGGCGCCGCCACGTCACCGGCGCCGTCGCCGATCGCTTCGACGGTGCCATTCGCCGCGGTCTCTGCCGGCAGCGCGCATGCGTGCGCCATCGCCATGGACGGGTCCCTGTGGTGTTGGGGGCGCGCCGTCGAAGGGCAACTCGGCACGAGCGGTGGCGCATCCACGCCCACGCGCGTGAGCGCCGAGGGCGCGTGGGCGTCGGTCTCGGCGGGCGGCCAGCACACGTGCGCCCTGAAGAGCGATCGCACGTTGTGGTGCTGGGGGGCCGGCACGGTCGGCCAACTCGGTCTCGACACAGTGACCGGCGCGCCACTGCCGACGCGCGTTGGCGAGCGCAATGACTGGAGCCTCGTCGCCGCCGGCACCAAGCACACCTGCGGCGCCACCGACGACGGGGCGCTCTATTGCTGGGGCGACAACCGCGAAGGAGAGGCGGGCTACGCCACTGGTGAAGCCGAGAAGCGCGTCCCCACTCGCATCGCGCTGACGCCTTAGCTCTCGGGTCGCGTGGTAGTCTCGCTGCCCATGGACGAGGACCGCACACGCCCGCGTCGCGTCGGTGGCCTGCCGGTCAAGAGCCTCCGCGTCACAGTCGTCGAAGGGCCGAACGTGGGCTTGGAGTCGGCGGCCCACGAAGACGTCCTCACGGTCGGCACCGCCGAGGGCAACGACCTTCGCGTCGACGATCCCACCGCGTCGCGATTCCACCTGGAGCTCCGGCGGCGCGGCGCCCGCATCGTCGTTCGCGACGTAGGGTCCACGAACGGAACGAGCATCGGCGCCGCGCTGCTCCACGACAGCGAGGCCACGGTGTCACCGGGAACGGTCGTGCGCCTCGGCGACACGGCGCTCCGCATCGACGACGGCGACGTCGTCATGGTTGAAGCATCGGGCCCCGACCAGGTGGGTGAGCTCCTTGGCCGCTCGCCGGCGATGCGACGATTGTTTGCCAACGTGGCCCGCGTCGCCAAGGGCACCTCGCCGGTCTTGCTCGTCGGCGAATCAGGCACGGGCAAGGAGCTCATCGCGCGAGCCATCCACGCGCTCTGGGACAAGGCGCGCCCCTTCGCGACGGTCGATTGCGCAGCGACGGTGCCAAATCTCTTCGCCAGCGAGCTCTTCGGCCACGAGCGCGGCGCCTTCACCGGCGCCGAGCAGCGCCGCGAGGGCGCCTTCGCAGAGGCCGACGGCGGCATGATCTTTCTCGACGAGATCGGCGAGCTGCCCGTCGAGATTCAGTCGACGTTGCTCGGCGTGCTCGAACGCAAGCGCTTCCGGCGCTTGGGCGCACGAGCCGATCAAGCGGTCGACGTCCGCGTGACGAGCGCCACCAATCGAGACCTGCGAGCCGAGGTCAACACCGGGCGCTTCCGCCTGGACCTCTACTTCCGACTCGCCGTCGTCACGCTGCAGGTGCCACCCTTGCGCGAGCGCAGGGAAGACATTCCTCTTTTGGTGGAGCACTTCCTTCGCGAAGCGGGCTTCGACGGCCCGGTCAGCTCAGTCTTCCCGGACGAGGCCATGGGTCGCCTCGCGGAGCATTCGTGGCCCGGCAACGTCCGTGAGCTCCGGAACGTGGTCGAGTCGATGCTCGTCATGGGGACCTCACCGCTCGAGGCCGACGGCAACGCCAACACTCCGGCGACAGTCTCCGGCGACGAACCGTTCACAGCGCTCTATGGCCTCAGCTACAAAGATGCGCGGCGCACGCTGCTCGACCGCTTCGAACGCGACTACTTGAAGGCCTTGCTGGCCAGAGCCGGCGGCAACATCCGCCAGGCGGCCCGCGTCGCGCAGATGGATCGCTCGTACTTGATGAAGCTCCTCAAGGTGCACGACACCGGCAACTAGACGAGCGCCTCGCCCGACTTGCCACCGCGCCGGCCACATGGCACCAAACGGCCATGCAAAAGATCGGTGTTCTCGGCTCAGGCGTCGTCGGAAAAACTCTCGCCGATGCGTTTCTCGCACTGGGTCACGACGTCATGCGCGGCTCGCGCGACGTGGCCAAGCTGGCGGATTGGAAGGCCACGGCCGGTGCGAAGGCTCAGACCGGCACCTTCGCCGACGCGGCCGCCTTTGGCGACGTGCTCGTGCTCGCCGTCAAAGGCAACGTGGCTGAAGAGGCCCTCCGCCCTTGCGGCGACGCGCTCAAGGGCAAGGTGATCCTCGATGCAACGAACCCCATCGCCGACGCAGCGCCCACCGGCGGCGTCCTCAAGTTCTTCACGAACCTCGACGAGTCGCTCATGGAGCGACTGCAGAAGCGCTTCCCCGAGGCGCGCTTCGTCAAGGCGTTCTCGTGCGTAGGCAACGCGTTCATGTTCAAGCCGGACTTCGGGGGTCAGAAGCCCACGATGTTCATCTGCGGCAACGACGCGAGCGCGAAGGCCGACGCGACGCAGATCCTGACGAGCTTCGGCTGGGACACGGAAGACATGGGCGAGGCGCCCGCGGCGCGCGCCATTGAGCCCTTGTGCATGCTCTGGTGCATCCCGGGCCTCCGCGGCGGAAGCTGGTCGCACGCGTTCAAGCTGCTGAAGAAGTAGCGCGATCGAGGGAGAGAGGAGAACAGCGACGCGGCAGCGCTATCATCGCTGCCGTGCGTGTTCGGGCCCTTGCGTTCGTGTTCTCCGGCGGGTGGCTCGGCTGCGCTGCGGCGCCAACGCCAGCGCCCGACGCGTCACCGGCGATGCATCCGTCGAGCGAACATCGGGGCTTCTTTGGCGCGCCGCTCGACGTCCCGCCAGAGGAACCTCCGCCACGACTGAAGACGCTTGAGGAGCTCATAGCAGAGGCGCCGGGTCTCCCCGTTGTCCGCGACCCGCGATGTGAGCTCCCCGCCGGTGTCGCGGGAGGCGTGGCCATGGCTTCCTTCGTTGGCGATAGCGCCTACGTCCTATCGCAGGGCGGGCAGGTCACGCGCGTCGGTCTAGAAGTCGACCGCTGCGAGGTCGTCGTCGCCGAGCGAGCGCGGTCCATCCACGCGGCAGCCGGTACGCTGTTCGTCCTGACGCGCGAGCCCGACGATACCGGAATCCTTTTGGAGGTCCGGGGCCGGACGCTGAAAATGCGCGCGGCCTGGCCCGGCAGCATCGACTGGAAACACCTCCTCACGGACATGGACGGTCAGCCGGTGATCGTGGAGCGCGGTCGAATTTGGACGGAGCGAACTGGCCTATGGTCACCCACGCCGACGTTTGAGGGTGAGCCGACCGTGGCGCTCGGCGTTGACGGGACGCTCTTTATTGGAACGGCGACCTATCGGACTCGTCGGACCGAAGACCAACCGTCACGCTGGGTCCCGCCGACGATTTTCCGCGTGCGTATCGGGAGCGACAAGGTTCCCGCAACGCCGCTTGACGGAGACGCCATCGAAGGCATTGAGAAGAGCAGCCATGGTTGCGCCGTGGTGACCGTAGACAGGAAGGCTTGCTTCGGCCTCGGCGGCTCCAGCGGGTCCTCGCTTTCAAGGCACCTCGTTTGCGCCGACTCAAGCTGGCAGCGCAACGTGGGAGACTCAAGAGTGGCGAGGAGCGGCGCCCCACCAGTAGAGCGGTGCGCCTGCGGATACTGGATGTCGAAGGAGCCGTCGGGAAAGACTCGGCTAAGCGCGCGCTGAGCTCGCCTTGGCCGCATCCCTCCGCCAAGCTCCTATGAAAGCCCCCATCGCCCCCCTCACCGTCTCCGCCGCAGCCCGTGTCCTTGAAGCCGGTCTCGCCGGCGACGCCGCGCCACGCGAGCGCCCCGCGCCATGGCTCATGTGGCTCATCGTCACGCTTCAACGGCAACGCGTCCGGCAAGCATGGCACCACGAAACGGTGCGCCAGCTTCGACTCGACCTCTCGGCCAGCGAGGATGACGAGTACGAAGACACGGGCGACGTGCCGGCGCTGCCCGGCTGGACCTACGAGTTTCACGGGAGCGGCTGCTGCCTCACGGCGCCCGACGGCGAGATCCTCGACGTCGACGCCAACGACCCCGACGGAGCGGTCATCGACCCCTGGTTCTTCGCGACGCGCGCCCAGAGCCTCTCGAAACGTGAAGGCCCTGAGAAGCGCGTCTTCGAGTTCGTGGCGACGCGCGAGCTCCTCGTTTGGTCGCTCGCAGACCTCAAGGCGTCGGGAATTCTTGAGCCGCCGAAGGGTCACCTCTTCCGCTTGGCGGCGCCCATTGAGGCGCTGGCAGACCGCGTGGCGCGCGAGGATTTCGGCAACGAACAAGTGCGGGCAAGGTGGGGCGTCGCCCTCTCCGACGGCGACGACACGTGTGCTGCCGCGCACCGCGAATGGCTCGCCACGTTGGCACGGAGACGCGAGGGCGGAGTGATCACGGCCCTCGAGGCGCTTCTGCCCGCGGATGACGCGCGGCTTCTGTGGCTCGCCATTCTCGACGGCCCCGTCGATCCGACGTGCGGCCTCGCGCTGGCGCGCTTGCGAAGGTACCCGTCGAGCGCCGTCGACGGCGCCGTTCGCGCGTTTCTGGACCGCGTCGACCCAAACAAGCATCTCCCCTATCCCGCCCACGAAGCTCTGGCCTACCTCTTCGAACGTGACATCGATCGCCCGCACATCCTGGCTCGCCTCGCGACGTTCGCCGCCGTGGAGCACGTGACGGGCTTCGGCGGAAATCCATTCATAGGCTCCTACGCGGTGCTCGCCCTCACGCACGCGCCCTCGCTGGCCATGGGCTTGGTCCGGCGCGCCCTTCGCTCCCCTGTTCCTCTCGCCGTCGGCGAAGTGGCCGCGCTCCTCGCCGCCATCGATCAACCGTGGTGCATCCGCGAGTTCGAGGCCGCCATCAAGGACGCGACGCCCGCCGGTGCCATCACGCTCACGGAAGCGCTTCGCTCGAGCCATAGCGAGTTGGCGCGCCGCCGGGGCGTAGAGCTCGACGTCGCACCGGAGCACGACCCCACGTCGCTCGGCTTTACCTTCGAGGAGGTGCTGCACAACAGCATCGGCGACCTCTTCGCAGGGCCTCTCGAAAAGGCCCGGCCCCTGGCGGACACGTTGCGCGAGCGTTTTCCGCCTGGCTGGGACGGCACGTAGCGGCGACTTCGTGGCGCCTGGCTACGGGCCAATTCTGGAGCGCCTAGCCTTGCGTCGCCGCGGCGCCAGAAGGTCGCGCGATATTGGCGAGCTTTGCCTTAGACGCACGCACGTAGTCGCCGGGCGCGAGGAAGATCTGCAGGCCGCGCACGCCGGCCGAGACCGAGATGATCTCGAAGGCCATGGCGCTCTCATCCACGACCACGGGGAGTTCCTTCTTGGCCGCGAAGACCGTCACGCCGCCGCGGATGTAGCCGGTCAAGGGCTGCACCTCCTTGAGCGAAACGAGCTCGGCACGACGATCACCAGACGCGTGTGCGAGCGCTTTGAGGTCGAGCTCCGCGTCGCCCGGCACCACGGCGAACGCGAGCCCCTTCTTGTCGCCGCGAACGAGGAGGGTCTTGAACACCTGCGCTCTGGGAAGGCCCACCTTCGCGGCGACGGTCGTCGCCGACAGATCGCTCTCGTCGACGTCGTAGGGACGAAGCTCGTAGCGCACGCCGAGCTTGTCGAGGGCGCGAACGGCGTTGGTCTTGGTGATCGCGGGAGGCATGAGCCTGGTCCAACGGCAGGTCTAGAGCGATCTTGGGCCCGGGCCAACGCGAAAGAAGGCGTTGCGGGGCAACAGCCCTGGCGAACGAGGCTGCAGTTTCGCACCGGCGGTCACCGCAGCGACGCAGCAAGCATCCACCACGGCGTCGCCATCCACGTCCACGTTGACGGGCAAGCCGTCGGCGCCGAACCGCACCGTGACCTCCGCCGCACCACTGCGGCCGCAGCGCTCCTCTACGGCCAACCGCAGTCCCGCAGCGAATCGCTCGTCACTGGGAAGCTTGAGCGGCTCCGCGGCTCGCACGCCAGGATCCATCGCGGCTCGATACCGACACTGGGCCACGCGTGCACCATTCCGAGGCGCCGGCGGCGGGAGGGAAGCCGTTGCGACCTCCCACGAGCGCCGGTGCACGTAACCGTGTCCGCGAAAGGGAGCGACCTTGGCTTGAGCCCCCGCCGACGCTGCGCAACAGGCCTCGGTGGCGGTCGACGCATACGCGTTGGCGCGCGCCGCGTGCCCCGTGACTCCGTCAAAGTCGACGGCAACAATGACCCGCGGCTCCGTTCGGTGCGCGCATGGCATCACCGATGCATCGACGACTCGAGTCGCTTCATCTTCATCGAAACATCTCTCTGGCCTGACGAGCGTTGTCGGAACCGCGCTCGTGGTGACGCCGCAGAAGACGAGCTGACGCGTGAGCGCCGCCTCTTCCAACGACACGTCGTTGACTTTGCGCTCTGTGCACCTAGAGACCTCTCGAACCGGAGCCGGAGCCGGAGCCGGAGCCGGAGCCGGAGTTGGCGGCGGCGGTGAAGCGCTAGCGAGCGCCGCCACCGTGGGCGGCGCGATGGGGCCGACCCGCGGCCGCGGCGCGGGCGCGCACGCGCCGCTGAGCAGCAGGCCCACGACGCCACAGACGTGAGCGAACCGCATCACAAGGTGAAACCCGAACGCCGACTACGGCTTGGGTTTCGGCAAGGGCTTCGGCAGCGGTTTCGGAGCAGGCGGTGGCTCCGGCGCCACCCTCGGTGCAACCGAGAGACAAGGCATCGGTCCCGGTCCCTTTCCGGGCTCCACGCGCGGCGGCGGCATCGACAAGCATGGCGCCGGGCTCCCGCCATCGCGCCCCGGGGGCATCGGCGTGGGCGACGGTGGCTTCGGCGGAACCGGCTTCGCGGGCGGAGCTCCGTCGGGGACTTCTTCGTCGGGCTTGGGAGGCGCGGCAGCGTCGACCGTTGTAGCCGACGCGTCGACGGCGCCATCGCTGCGCTCGGCGGCGTCGCGGTCGGGGGCGCCAGTGTTGCCCGGGCTCGGCATGGGCTCGAGGCACGGACGAGGCGTGCACGCGGCCACGACGGCCGCTCCCGCCATGCCGCTCAGCGCAGCCGCCACGAAACGATTGCGCCTCGCGAGGATCGCTTCGCGATCTTCCTTGTCTCTCGTTTCGAGCGTGGCGCGCTTTTTAGGATCGTCCATGTAGGCGTGCGGCAGCACCGCGAAGCAACAGCGTATGGCAGGCCCCGCAACGGCGCCACTGCTCCGGTGGCCCACGACGAACGTGATACGTTGCGCAGACGCCGCGACGAAGAGCCACGGCGGCCATCCCGAGGTGGCCCTTGACGCAAGAAGCGCAGCCCGCGACGACGACGGACAAGGTAGCGGACGCGCCGCGGCGACCGCCTTTTCGGCCCGCGAAGCGACGGAGCGCGAGGCGCATCGTCGCGTCCGTCCTCCTGCTGCTCGCCGTTGGTGGCGGCGTGGCCTACCGGCTGCGGCCCAAAGCTGTCACCACGACCCACGCAACGCGCGGTACGGCCATCGACGCCGTCTACGCCATCGCCACCGTCGAGGCGCGCGATCGCGTCACCGTCAAGGCCAAGGTCCCGGGCTCGGTCCTCGATCTTCGCGTGCGTGAAGGCGACGTCGTCAAAAAAGGCGATCTGCTCGCGACGATCGACAGCCCGGCGATCAAGTTTCAGCTCCAGCGGGGCAAGGCCGATCAGTGGGCCGCATCGCAGCAGGCCTCCTCCTCGTCACCGCAGCTCGCCGTCGTGGAGGCCCAGGCGCGAATGACGGAGGCCACGCTGAAGAACGCCAAGGACGAGCTGGGGCGCCTCCAACAGCTGACGGCCACGGGGGCCACGCCGGCCGCCGAGCTCGACCGCGCCAAGAGCAACGTGCTCGTCTTGGAAGCGCAGCTCGCGTCGCAAAGAGCGCAGAGCCGCGCCCTTCGCATTGATCTGACGGCCAAGGCCAGCGGGTCGAGCGCCGTCTTGTCGGAGCTGACGGCGAAGGTCGCCGACGCGGAGGTCCGCGCGCCCATCGACGGCGTCGTGCTCGCGCGGACCGTGGAGCCCGGGGAGCTGGTGCCGCAGAACGGACCTCTCTTCAAGATCGGCGACGTCAAGACGCTGGTGCTCGAGTGCATGGTCGACGAGGCCGACATTGGTCGCCTCGACGTCGGCAAGAAAGCCGCCGTTTCTCTGTACGCTTTTCCGAAGCAGGTCTTTCGCGGCGAGGTCATCGAGATTTTGCCCGACGCGGACCGCGCCAAGAAGTCGTTCCTCGTCAAGGTGCGCGTCGTGGATGCGCCCTCGGCCATGCGAAGCGGCATGAGCGCCGAAGTGAACATCATCGTCGACGAACACGCCGGCGCGCTCCTCGCACCAACGGAAGCCCTCGACGCCAACGGCAGCGTGTGGGTGATCCGTGGCGGCCGCGCCGCCAAGCAGGCCATCGTGACCGGCGTCCGCGACATGCTCACCGTCGAGGTCCTCTCGGGCCTGAACGATGGCGATGAGATCGTCGTCTTGGGGATGGCCGACCTTGTCGTCGACGCCCGCGTCAAGGCTACCCACAAGGATCCCGACAGCCTGTCGGCGGCCCCGCGGGCGCCGGCCCGCGGCGGAGGCTCCCTGTGACGGCTCCGCCAGACGAGGCTCGAGCAAACGAGACGCGGGCGCCGGCCTACGAGCTCCGGACCATCTGGTTTATCGCCCTCCGGCAACTCTGGGATCGAAAGCTTCTAAACGGCATCGCCATCGGAGGCGTAACGCTCGGCGTCCTCACGCTCATCGCGATGAACGGAATCATGCAGGGCTTCCAACAGAAGTTCACGCAATCGATCCTCAAGATCAGCCCACACGTCACGCTCTACGACACGGAGCTGCACCCTGAGGCGCCGCTCCTCAGCCGCTACGCAGGCCACCTCGTCGCGGCGCGCGTGGCCCACGAAAGCCCGAGCGATCGGCAAGCGCGTATCAAGCGACCCCACGAAATCGTGCGCGCGCTCCGCCAGCTCCGCGAGGTCGAGGCCGCGGCCGCGTCTCTCGCAGGCATGGTGCTCATCGAATACGGAGGAAAGACCAAGTCCATCGACCTTCGCGGCATCGAGATGGCCGCCCAAGAGAAGGTCACGCCCATCAGCCAGTACACCCAGTCGGGCAGCTTCCAGACACTTGGAATCGCGACCGACGGCCTCGCCGTGGGCAGCGGCTTTGCGCAAGACCTCGGCATCAAGGTCGGCGACGTGGTCCACGCCGCCGCCCCCGGAGGTGCGCCGCTCGACCTGAAGGTGGTGGCCGTCTACGAGGCCGGTGTGCCGCCGGTCGACAAGAGCCGCGGCTACGTGCTCCTGCGCACGGCCCAGACGCTCCTCGGTCGCCCCGACACGGTAGGCCGCATCGAGGTGCGCCTCCGAGACCCGGACGACGCCTTCGCAGCCAACGCAAGGGTCGAGCGCATGTTTGGCTACGACGCCGAGAGCTGGCAGGAGGCCAACGCAAACTTCCTCGCGCTCTTCGTCATGCAGAACATGGTCACGAGGTTCGTCATCGGGGCCATCTTGCTCGTCGGCGGCTTCGGCATCTTGGCGGTGCAGATCATGATCGTCCTCCAGAAGCAGCGCGACATCGCCATCATGCGCTCCGTCGGGTTTCGGCGGAGCGACATCCTCCGCATCTTCCTCCTTCAAGGCGTCATCCTCGCGCTGCTCGGTGGCATCCTCGGCGACGGCATCGGCAAGATCGCCCTGGGGCAACTCGCTCGCCTCAAGGTTCACACGGAGGGGCTCGTGAAGAGCGACACCTTCCTCATCTACGAGGACCCGTCCTTCTATGTGTGGGGCATCGTCTTCGCCCTCGTCGTCGGCGTCATCGCGTCGATGATTCCCGCGTGGCGTGGTTCGAAGGTCGAGCCCGTCGACGTCTTGCGAGGGCAAATCGGATGAACGCCCAAGGCGCAACGTCGAGCGATGCCTCAGCGACGTCGCAGAAGCGACGAGGCGATGCCAACGCCGTCGTGGAGACGCGCGGCGTCTTTCGCACGCTCGGCGGCAAGGGCACCACCGAGCAGACGATCCTCCACGACATCTCACTGACCATCGGGGCCGGCGAGTTCGTGGCGCTGACGGGGGCGAGCGGAAGCGGCAAGTCGACGTTGCTGTACCTGGTGGGCGCGCTCGACCGCCCAACGAGCGGCGAGATCTGGCTCGACGGCTGCGAGATCGCGAGCCTCGGCGACGACGAGCGCGCCCAGTTCCGCAACGAGCGCCTGGGCTTCGTCTTCCAATTTCACTTCCTCCTGGCCGAGTTCAACGTCCTCGAAAACGTCACGTTGCCGATGTTGCGACGCGGCGTGCCGCGCGACGGCGCCGAGGAGCGCGCCTACGACGTGTTGTCGTTGCTCGGCCTCGCCGACCTTTGGCGACGGCGGCCGGGCCAGCTCTCCGGCGGCCAGCAGCAACGCGTCTCCATCGCGCGCGCCGTCGCCAACGATCCGGCGCTCATTTTGGCCGATGAACCCACCGGGAACCTCGACTCGAAGAACGGCGCGCTCGTCTTCGATGTCTTCGCCGAGCTCGCGCGTCGCGAAGGACGCACCATCATCATGGTCACCCACGACGTGTCGTTCGCCGAGCGCGCCGACCGGCAGATCGTGCTTCGCGATGGGCGCGTCATCGAGGACGTAACGCGAGCGCGGTAGTCAGCGCTGACTGGTGATACCGCCACTATCCATCGGCGGGGTATTCCCTGCCATCGAGTTCCGCGCTCGCTGAACGATGCCGCGAGGCGAAGCGAGTCGCGCCCGGAATTTGTCCTCACGGAGTCCCACGACGACTCGTCGCGCGCGCCGGCGCACACGATTCGCGGTGTCGTGGACTCGCGACGACACGCACTGTGCGCAAGTCGCGCACCGTGGGCACTGCTTCTGCAGCGTGGGGCCCATGGGCCGCACACGCGTTCGGGGATGGTTGGGAGAGACAGTTCAAGCACGAGAGTCGACCTCTCCTTCTCGCCGCCTCTTCCTCCCGCACCGTCTCGGCCTGCTCGCGCTCATCGTCTCTTGCTTACCGCTCGCGGTCGGCTGCGACGGCGACGACCAACGCGCCAACGAAGCGGCGCTCGGCTCGACCGTTCTCGTTCCCGGCACGAGCTCAGGCCAGCTCGACGTTTCGCCCGCGGGCTCGGTCTCGTACGCGATGCCCGTCACGCTGGCGCCTGGGATCTCCGGCCAGGCGCCGTCGCTCTCGATTCAGTACTCGAGCCACGGCGCCAACGGGATTCTCGGTCAGGGCTTCTCGCTGTTGGGCCTCTCGGTCATTGCGCCGTGCCCGATGACGGTGGCGGAAGACGGCGTGGGCGCCGACGTGACGTTTTCGAGCACCGACCGGTTGTGCCTCGACGGGCAGCGGCTCGTGGGCGTCAACGGCCGGTACAACGTGGACGGCGCCGAATACCGCACGGCGCGCGAGTCGTTCTCGCGCATTCGGCAGGTCGGCGAGACCTTCATCGTCGAGACGATGAGCGGGCAGAAGCTCGAGTACGGCACGACGTCGGACGCGCGCATCGCTGTGGTCGGCGGCGTCGTGGGCGTCGCGGGCCCCATGAAGACGCGCGGCTGGGCGCTCTCACGCTCGAGCGATCGCTTCGGCAACGCGATCAAGTACAGCTACGCGCAAGACCTGGCCAACGGCGACTATTGGCCGACGACGATCGAGTACACGGAGAACCTCGCGGCGGGCATCGCGCCGACGTCGAAGGTGGAGTTTCGGTATCGCCCGCGAGAAGACGCCACGGCCGCGTACGTGGCTGGCGCGACGGTGACGACGACGCAGCTTCTTCAATCGATCGCGTCGTTTGAGGGGGGCTCGGAGTTTCACAGCGTCAACTTCGAATACAGCGCGACGGGCCAACGCGGCCGCGCGCGCCTCGTGTCGGCACAAGAGTGCGCAGCGGAGCGAAGCGGCCCGAACGCAGGCCAGACGACGTGCTTGCCGCCGACGCGCTTCGAGTGGACGGAGCAGCACTCGCTGTGGGCGATGCCGCTCGAGACGGCGCCGAACGTCACGGGCCTCTTGAGCACGGCCATCAGCGGCGACTTCAACGGCGACGGCCTCAGCGACTTGGCGCAGCTCCAAGGGGGCACGGTCTCGGTCAACCTTGGTGTGGCCGATGGGCGGCGATTTCTCGGGTGGACGTCGTGGGGCGCGGGCTTCTTCGGGGAGATGCTTGGCGGCGATTGGAACGGCGACGGCAAGACCGACTTGCTCGATGTGCGCAGCGACGGGTCGGCGTACGCATGGACCTCGGACGGCGCGGGCTTCACGACGTCGCTCTTCGCGAACGGCATCAGCGACACCAAGCGGCTTCGCGTGGCCGACTTCAACGGCGACGGCCGGAGCGATCTGCTCCGCGTGACACCGACGGGCGAAGCGCTCTTTCACCTTTCCGACGGCGGGACGACGCGCGGACCGTTTGGCGGACCGCGCGGCTTGGTGCTCGACAACCTGCGCCTTGGCGATCTCGACGGGGACGGTCGAGCGGATCTGTTGCACGTGAGGGCGGGACAGTTTTGGGTGCATCGCGCCTACCACGCGGTGTCGGCTGTTGAGATTGACAACGAACCTCTTCCCGGACCGCCGGGACGTCGACCGCCGCCGCCGCCACCGGCGCCGACGGGGTTTACGACGGAGCTGTGGGGCACCGACGACGAGGCTGGCTCGGGCGCGGTGCGCATGGGCGACGTGAACGGCGACGGCAAGGCCGATCTGGTGCTCATCACGGGGAGCGGCACGGCGAAGGTGCACCTTGGCACGGGGCGGTCGTTTCTTGCGAAGGCCTCTTGGGGCGGCGGCTACAACGCGACGGCGCAGCTCGCTGACTTGGACAGCGACGGCAAGAGCGATCTCTTTCAATACGACGCGACGGGGACGCGGCTCGACGTTTCGCTCTCGAACGGCAGGAGCGGCTTCGACGCTTTCGTCAAGCTCACGGACCGGAGCAAGGCGCCGACGCGGTACGCGACGACGCGCGTGTATCCGCGCACGCAAAACCCGTGGGGCTACCCGGTGCACACGACGGGCGGTGCGGCGCAGTTTTGCGCGGGGCTCGGCTCGATGACGGCGGCGGCGACGCACAAGCAACAGCTCTTGAGCTATTGCGACAGCAATCAGCCTTGGTGCCGCGTGTACACGAGCGGCGCCGTCGATTGCAGCGAGAGCAGCCGCTGCGTCGTCTGGTCGGATCCGGGCGGCACCGGTGGCGCATCGCTGCGTCCCTTGGACGGCGATGGTGCTGGCGGGCCCAGCGATCCAGGTCCCTCCGATCCGTATGGCGGGCCACCGGGCGCCGAGTGGGAGACCGTGGCGTCGCGGGATACGGGGTATTGGGACGCGTCGGCGCGGCACTTCGATCCGGCCGGCGACGTCATCGATTCGGTCGATTGCCAAACGGCGGATACGTCGGAGCAGCAGGCCATCGACCGCTTCAGCATCCAGCTGGCGGATCTCGATGGCGACGGAGCGACGGATCTTTTGCAGCGTGGCGATGGCGGGACGTTGCTGTTTGCCAAGAACCGCGTGCAGCCGCACTTCGACGTGATTCGCGCGGTCACGAACGGCTTGGGGGCGCGCACGGAGATCGACTACGCGTCGCTTCCTGCATCGCCTGGTGTGTACGCACCGCTCGACGAGGCGCTCACGTACCCGACGGTGGCGGCGAACGGCGCGATGTACCTGGTGCGCGAGGTGCGCGGCTCGGACGGCGCGCGGAGCACCTACCGATACGAGGGGGCGCGCGCGCGGCTCGATGGCCGCGGCTTCTTGGCTTTCGCCGCGTCACGATGCGCGACGAGGTCAACCGCATCGAGCTGATGCAGCAATTCCGCGTGGACCCGCCCTTTGAGGGCGCGTCGAGTACTCGGGCGACGCTGGAGCGCGCCCGATAGCCGCGTCATTCTCATTGGGCGAAGCCGAAACGACGTCGCGTTTCATCCCGGCTACCCGAAGCCGGGCATCGGAGGCTTCGTCGACGCGGTCGTGCAGACGGGCGCGGTGGAGGAGAGCTTGACCTCTCGGGCGGCACGTTGCCGAGCATCACGACGGTGAGCTCAGGGCGCCAAAACGGTAGCCCGAGCACGATGGTGTTGACGACGGCGCTCGGCGCCGAGGCGCTCCGCAAGACCACGTCGGTCACCTTCCAGAGCAACGAGG
Organism: Myxococcales bacterium; assembly: GCA_016703425.1. Classification (NCBI taxonomy): domain Bacteria; kingdom Pseudomonadati; phylum Myxococcota; class Myxococcia; order Myxococcales; species Myxococcales bacterium. Next base: position 2,987 of record JADJCA010000029.1, on the reverse strand, counting down.
CGACGTGGGTTTTGAACTCCATCGTCAGGAGCACCACCACCAGCGAGTGGACCGGCGCGCTGCCCATCGTGCACACGGCGGCGACGACGTACTTGCCCAACGGCCTCGTCGAAAACGACACCGTCGAGCCCGGCAACGCGGCCTTCGAGGTCACGACGCACTACGACTACGACGCGCTCGGCCACGTGGTCCGAAAGACCGTCTCGGCCGCCGACGGCACGCCGCCGCGCACGGTAAGCACGCAGTACGCCGATCCGCGCTTCATGACGGCGAGCGTGAACCAGCTCGGTCACGCGACCGGCGGGAGCTACGACGGTCGTTTTGGCAAGGTGACGCGCGCCGTCGACGTCAACGGCCTGGTCAGCGAAGACGAATACGACGCCTTTGGCCGAAAGCGCCGGGGCAAGCTCCCGAGCGGCGTCGAGACCACGACGGAGCTTCGCTTCTGCGACGCGTCGTGCCCGCCCTTTGCGGTGATGTGGGGCGAATCGAAGACCACCGGCGGCGCGACGCAGCGCGCGTACATGGACAACCTCGGCCGCGAGGTCACGACCGAAAGTCGAGGGGTGGGACGGCAAGTGGGTGCGCTCGAGAAGCGCTACGACGCGGCGGGCCGCGTGCGGGCGCAATCGACACCGGCGTACATTGGCGAGCCGGTCTATTGGAGCGAGACCGAATACGACGCGCTGGGGCGCGTGATTCGCGCGACGGCAGCCGATGGCGGTGTCTCGAGCGCTCGATACGACGGTCTGCTCACGGTCTCCACCGACGCGCTTGGTCGCACCGCGCGCTCCGTCAAGAACGCCGCCGGTTGGGTTGCGCGCAACGTCGACGCGGTCAGCAGCGCCATCACGTTTACGTACGACGCCGAGGGCCACGCGGTGGTCGTCACCGATCCGCGGGACGTCAAGCACACGACGACTTTCGACATGCGCGGTCGGCGCATCAAAGAGACGAGCCCCGACTTGGGCGCCGTGACGCTGACGCACAACGCCTTCGGCGAGCTTTGAAGCAGGTCGTGGACGCGACGGGCGCGGCGACGCACTTCGAGTACGACGAATTGGGGCGCGTGAAGAAGCGCATCGAGCCCGAGGGCACGACGCTCTACACGTACGACGTCGGTGTGGGCGCCAAGGGCCTACTTGTCTCCGAACAGCTCATCGCCACCGGCGAGGGCGCCCTCGCGAGCTCGCGCACGACGACCTTCGACGACAAGAGCCGGCCCGTGGCGACGACCCTCGTCACGCCTGCGAAGTCGTTTACGACCACGAGCACCTACGACGCGCTCTCGAGGCCCGAGACGGTGACGTCGCCGAGCGGGCTCGTGCTCGCGTACGGCTACGACGCGCGCGGCGTGCAGACCTCCATCAAGAACGCCAAGACGGGCGCCCTTTATTGGACCGCCTTGGACGTCACCGCCGATGGGCAAGTGAAGGTTGAGCGCGCGGGCAACGGCCTCGTGACGACGAGGCACATCGATCCGAAGACGGGCCGCGTGCTCGGCATCACGACCCCGAACAAGGAGGGCAGCACCTCGTGCGTGCCGGCGGCGTGCACCATGGACATGGCGTCGTACGACACCTCGACGCAGAAAGACGCCACCGGCTGCACCTTCAACAAGGACAACGGTCGCTCCGAACGCGTCCCCAGCGGATGCAACAGCCCCACGGTCCAGAGCTACTTCACGGGCTACGATCTCGTCGGCAACGTCACCGCGCGCCGCGACTTGGTCACGGGCCTCGACGAGACCTTCACCTCGACGAGCTCAACCGCATGAGGGCCGGCGACGCTCGCGGGCCAACGGCACCGCCCTCGAGAAGGCCAACCAGGGCAAGATCGTCTCGTACCACTACGACACCGTCGGTCGCCTCGCCTTCCGCTCCGACCTCGGGCAGTTTTTCTACGACGGGCGCAGCCGCACGCCGTGACGCGCGTCGTCGGGGACGTCAACGCGACCTTCACCTACGACGCGAGCGGCAACATGCGGACCGGCCACGGCCGCACGCTCTCATGGACAAGCTGCAACAAGCCCGTCCGCGTCGAGTCGGCGACCAAAGGCACCTCAGCCAGTGGTCCTACGGCCCCAGTCACGAGCGACTCCGCCACGAGCAATCGAACGGCAAGGTGACGACGCACGTCTCCGCCGACGAAGAGGTCCAGAAACGCGCAGACTTCGATCAGATCCACCGCCGCAGCGCAGGCCACGGCCTCGTCGCGGAGGTGACCCTCGTCGGGCAAGCCGCCGCGAACGAGCGCACCGTCTACTTTGGCACCGACCACCTGGGCTCCGTCACCGTCGTTACCAACGAAGCCGGCGACGTCGTGCAGCGCCTCGGCTTCGACGCCTTCGGCAAAGCGCCGCTTCGCCAGCGGCGGCGACGACGTAAGCGGCATCCTCAGAGCGATCTCACCCAGCGCGGCTTCACCGGCCACGAGATGCTCGACGACCTCGGCCTCGTCCACAGAACGCCAGGCTCTACGATCCGCTCTTCGGCGTCTTCCTCTCGCCCGACTCGGTCACGCAGTTTGCCGGCTCCACGCAAGGCTGGAACCGCTACTCTACGTCGGGCAGAATCCCCTCTCCTCGTCGACCCCAGCGGCCACAAGTGGGGACCATCTTCCGCGTCGTCGTCGCCATCGTCGCCGTCGTGGCCATCGTCATGACCGCGGGCGCCGCCCTCGGCGTCGCGGGCGCCGCGATCTCGGGCCTTACCGGTGGCTTCATCACGGCCGCGGTCGCGACCGCCGCCGTGCAGGCCGCCGTCACGACCTTCGTGTTTACAGCGATAGTCAGCGGCAGCTTACGCGTCGCCGCAAAAGCCGCGCTCATCGCAGGGTATGCGGCGGCCTCGCCAACGCCGCCGGCGGCGGCGCCCTCGGCGGTGCTCTCGAAGGAACGAGTCGCGCAGCGCTTAAGGGGTGACATCAAGCAGGGCTTCATCACCGGCGTCGTTCCATCGCGAGCTATTACTACGCGTACAAGGGCA